>NZ_JAJNJE010000037.1:0-202 GCF_022386035.1 Mammaliicoccus sp. O-M54 | reverse complement strand
CTGAATAAAGCCAAGAGAAAGCTGAAGTCATGGCTTAAGTGCTGAATAAAGCCAAGAGATAGCTCAAGTCTTGGCTTAAGTGCTGAATAAAGCCAAGAGATCGCAGAAGTCATAGCTTAAGTCCTGAATAAAGCCAAGAGATCGTTCAAGTCGTGGCTTAAGTACAGAATAAAGCCAAGAGATGGTCCAAGTCGTGGCTTAA
>NZ_JAJNJE010000036.1:0-212 GCF_022386035.1 Mammaliicoccus sp. O-M54 | reverse complement strand
GAATAAAGCCAAGAGATCGTCAAAGTCTTGGCTTAAGTAGTGAATAAAGCCAAGAGATGGCTGAAGTCATGGCTTAAGTCCTGAATAAAGCCAAGAGATAGCTCAAGTCATGGCTTAATGCCTGAATAAAGCCAAGAGAAAGCTGAAGTCATGGCTTAAGTGCTGAATAAAGCCAAGAGATAGCTCAAGTCTTGGCTTAAGTGCTGAATAAA
>NZ_JAJNJE010000035.1:0-227 GCF_022386035.1 Mammaliicoccus sp. O-M54 | reverse complement strand
CTTTATTCACTACTTAAGCCAAGACTTTGACGATCTCTTGGCTTTATTCAGGACTTAAGCTATGACTTCAACGATCTCTTGGCTTTATTCACTACTTAAGCCAAGACTTGGACTATCTCTTGGCTTTATTCAGGACTTAAGCCACGACTTGGACCATCTCTTGGCTTTATTCTGTACTTAAGCCACGACTTGAACGATCTCTTGGCTTTATTCAGGACTTAAGCTAT
>NZ_JAJNJE010000034.1:0-246 GCF_022386035.1 Mammaliicoccus sp. O-M54 | reverse complement strand
GTTCTCCTACTGTTACAGGTACTTTTATGTGATCTTCTGTTCCATCTGGATATGTCACTGTCACATCTACTTCTGTTGTGCCTGGTGTGTTACCATCTGGTAATTGTGTTTCGTCATCCACCGTAATTGTTGGTTGTTCTTTATCCGCTGGATAGTCTGGGATTGTCACTGAACCTGTTACATCGTCTGTTGTCGTTGGTGTGCCATTGTCTTTTGTTACACCGTCTGTTGTTGGTTCATAAGCAT
>NZ_JAJNJE010000033.1:0-255 GCF_022386035.1 Mammaliicoccus sp. O-M54 | reverse complement strand
CACCAACGGTAGATTCTATTGAAGACCAAACAACAGAAGTAAACACACCAATCAAAGATATAACATTGAATGGTCAAGATAATAGTGGAAAACCAGTGACACATGAAGTATCAGGACTACCAGAAGGTGTGACATATGATCCTGAGACAAATACCATTTCAGGTACACCAACAACAGTAGGTAGCTATGATGTAACAGTAGTTACAACAGACGAATCAGGCAACAAAACAGAAACAACATTCACAATAACAGTTG
>NZ_JAJNJE010000032.1:0-267 GCF_022386035.1 Mammaliicoccus sp. O-M54 | reverse complement strand
CCTGTTCCCATGCCGAACACAGAAGTTAAGCTCTTTAGCGCCGATGGTAGTTGGGCTTACGTTCCGCGAGAGTAGGACGTTGCCGGGCAAAATTCAATTTTGACCCTTGGGTCTTTTTTTCTTGAAATTTTCTTGAAAAATAAATTGAATTAAATGTTGACACAAGAATATAACAAGTGTATAATAGTTTCTTGTGAGACAAAATGAACATTGAAAACTGAATGACAATATGTCAACGTTAATTCCAATAATTGAGTACTGAAAGTA
>NZ_JAJNJE010000031.1:0-289 GCF_022386035.1 Mammaliicoccus sp. O-M54 | reverse complement strand
ACCTGTTCCCATGCCGAACACAGAAGTTAAGCTCTTTAGCGCCGATGGTAGTTGGGCTTACGTTCCGCGAGAGTAGGACGTTGCCGGGCAAGTAATAATATTACATAATTTTAAATGGAGAATTAGCTCAGCTGGGAGAGCATCTGCCTTACAAGCAGAGGGTCGGCGGTTCGAACCCGTCATTCTCCACCATTTAAAGCCGGCCTAGCTCAACTGGTAGAGCAACTGACTTGTAATCAGTAGGTTGGGGGTTCAAGTCCTCTGGCCGGCACCATGTTTTAGAGCCATT
>NZ_JAJNJE010000030.1:0-310 GCF_022386035.1 Mammaliicoccus sp. O-M54 | reverse complement strand
TATACATAATGTTTAAGAAAATAACTGTTATTAATCTGTGATGTCGTCTATAAAGACGACGCGCGATTATTAAGCTTGTTGAATTTCGTTAAAAATTCACTCGGTTTTTTGCTTGGTAAAATCTATTTTACTTACTTATCTAGTTTTCAATGTGCAATGTTGAATGTTATAAACATTCAAAACTGAATACAATATGTCTTCGTTATTCCATGACCTAATGGTCATTCCGTAATATCCTTAGAAAGGAGGTGATCCAGCCGCACCTTCCGATACGGCTACCTTGTTACGACTTCACCCCAATCATTTGTCC
>NZ_JAJNJE010000029.1:0-315 GCF_022386035.1 Mammaliicoccus sp. O-M54 | reverse complement strand
AGTCGTAACAAGGTAGCCGTATCGGAAGGTGCGGCTGGATCACCTCCTTTCTAAGGATATTACGGAATGACCATTAGGTCATGGAATAACGGAGACATATTGTATTCAGTTTTGAATGTTTATAACATTCAACTTAAGAATGGGCCTATAGCTCAGCTGGTTAGAGCGCACGCCTGATAAGCGTGAGGTCGATGGTTCGAGTCCATTTAGGCCCACCATTTTAAATTGCACATTGAAAACTAGATAAGTAAGTAAAATAGATTTTACCAAGCAAAAAACCGAGTGAATTTTTAACGAAATTCAACAAGCTTAATA
>NZ_JAJNJE010000028.1:0-377 GCF_022386035.1 Mammaliicoccus sp. O-M54 | reverse complement strand
TGGTGCCGAGGACCGGAATCGAACCGGTACGGTAATCACTTACCGCAGGATTTTAAGTCCTGTGCGTCTGCCAGTTCCGCCACCCCGGCAAATAATGGAGCAGAAGACGGGATTCGAACCCGCGACCCCAACCTTGGCAAGGTTGTATTCTACCGCTGAACTACTTCTGCAAAATTAAATGCTTAAATCATATTAATAATAATGCGGGTGAAGGGAGTCGAACCCCCACGCCTTGCGGCGCTAGATCCTAAGTCTAGTGCGTCTGCCAATTCCGCCACACCCGCTTAAATGGTGAGCCATAGAGGATTCGAACCTCTGACCCTCTGATTAAAAGTCAGATGCTCTACCAACTGAGCTAATGGCTCTAAAACATGGTG
>NZ_JAJNJE010000027.1:0-416 GCF_022386035.1 Mammaliicoccus sp. O-M54 | reverse complement strand
GACGAATCAGGCAACAAAACAGAAACAACATTCACAATAACAGTTGAAGATACATTGCCACCAACGGTAGATCCAATTGAAGATCAAACAATAGAAGTTAATACACAAATTACAAATATTGAATTGAATGGCAAAGATAACAGTGGAAAACCAGTGACACATGAAGTATCAGGACTACCAGAAGGTGTGACATATGATCCAGAGACAAATATTATTTCAGGTACACCAACAACTATAGGTAGCTATGACGTAACGGTTGTTTCAACAGATGAGTCAGGAAACAAAACAGAAACACCATTTACGATTACAGTAGAAGATACAACAGCACCAACGGTAGATTCTATTGAAGACCAAACAACAGAAGTAAACACACCAATCAAAGATATAACATTGAATGGTCAAGATAATAGTGGAAA
>NZ_JAJNJE010000026.1:0-436 GCF_022386035.1 Mammaliicoccus sp. O-M54 | reverse complement strand
GCGATTATTAAGCTTGTTGAATTTCGTTAAAAATTCACTCGGTTTTTTGCTTGGTAAAATCTATTTTACTTACTTATCTAGTTTTCAATGTACAATATAATATGGTGGAGACTAGCGGGATCGAACCGCTGACCTCCTGCGTGCAAAGCAGGCGCTCTCCCATCTGAGCTAAGCCCCCTAATTGGGAATTAAATTTTAATGGTGGGCCTAAATGGACTCGAACCATCGACCTCACGCTTATCAGGCGTGCGCTCTAACCAGCTGAGCTATAGGCCCATTCTTAAATTGAATGTAATGAACATTCAAAACTGAATACAATATGTCTTCGTTATTCCATGACCTAAAGGTCATTCCGTAATATCCTTAGAAAGGAGGTGATCCAGCCGCACCTTCCGATACGGCTACCTTGTTACGACTTCACCCCAATCATTTGTCC
>NZ_JAJNJE010000025.1:0-525 GCF_022386035.1 Mammaliicoccus sp. O-M54 | reverse complement strand
GCTATAAATCCTTCTTCAAAAATAAATTTGATAAGATCTGTTTGCGGTAACTGAATAGTGCTTGTTTCACCACTTTGTATATTATGAGATTCTTGTGTGATGTAGTTTTCTATATACAATGGTGTTAAATTGTCTAACTCAATTGTTTCTAACTGTTTAAAGTCATTCATAATTTGTTGAATCTTATTACGTCCTTCTGCACCTTCAAATGTTGGTGAGAGTGTCTTGTCTTTATACTGTCCTAGTTCTTGATAAATATTGTCTAAAACATCTTTGAAAGTCTGATTATCTTGTGACAGTTGTTCTTTATATTTAATCAATAGTGCTGCTGTTTGTATCGCATCTTTATCTCTTGAGAAGTCTTCTACTAAATAACCATGGCTTTCTTCGAAAGCTAAGACTAGTTGTGATTGTTTTTCTTCTAATTGCTTTAATTGTTCTGAGATGTATTTGAAACCTGTTAATACATTGATGACTTCAATGTTCAATGATTGTGCTAATTTTTCACTTAAAGCACCTGTTACG
>NZ_JAJNJE010000024.1:0-1602 GCF_022386035.1 Mammaliicoccus sp. O-M54 | reverse complement strand
AAAAATGAGCTTATCAAGCTTACTTCTTTTATGGAGAGTTTGATCCTGGCTCAGGATGAACGCTGGCGGCGTGCCTAATACATGCAAGTCGAGCGAACAGATGAGAAGCTTGCTTCTCTGATGTTAGCGGCGGACGGGTGAGTAACACGTGGGTAACCTACCTATAAGACTGGGATAACTCCGGGAAACCGGGGCTAATACCGGATAATATTTTGAACCGCATGGTTCAATAGTGAAAGACGGTTTCGGCTGTCACTTATAGATGGACCCGCGCCGTATTAGCTAGTTGGTAAGGTAACGGCTTACCAAGGCGACGATACGTAGCCGACCTGAGAGGGTGATCGGCCACACTGGAACTGAGACACGGTCCAGACTCCTACGGGAGGCAGCAGTAGGGAATCTTCCGCAATGGGCGAAAGCCTGACGGAGCAACGCCGCGTGAGTGATGAAGGTCTTCGGATCGTAAAACTCTGTTGTTAGGGAAGAACAAATTTGTTAGTAACTGAACAAGTCTTGACGGTACCTAACCAGAAAGCCACGGCTAACTACGTGCCAGCAGCCGCGGTAATACGTAGGTGGCAAGCGTTATCCGGAATTATTGGGCGTAAAGCGCGCGTAGGCGGTTTCTTAAGTCTGATGTGAAAGCCCACGGCTCAACCGTGGAGGGTCATTGGAAACTGGGAAACTTGAGTGCAGAAGAGGAGAGTGGAATTCCATGTGTAGCGGTGAAATGCGCAGAGATATGGAGGAACACCAGTGGCGAAGGCGGCTCTCTGGTCTGTAACTGACGCTGATGTGCGAAAGCGTGGGGATCAAACAGGATTAGATACCCTGGTAGTCCACGCCGTAAACGATGAGTGCTAAGTGTTAGGGGGTTTCCGCCCCTTAGTGCTGCAGCTAACGCATTAAGCACTCCGCCTGGGGAGTACGACCGCAAGGTTGAAACTCAAAGGAATTGACGGGGACCCGCACAAGCGGTGGAGCATGTGGTTTAATTCGAAGCAACGCGAAGAACCTTACCAAATCTTGACATCCTTTGACCGCTCTAGAGATAGAGTCTTCCCCTTCGGGGGACAAAGTGACAGGTGGTGCATGGTTGTCGTCAGCTCGTGTCGTGAGATGTTGGGTTAAGTCCCGCAACGAGCGCAACCCTTAAGCTTAGTTGCCATCATTAAGTTGGGCACTCTAGGTTGACTGCCGGTGACAAACCGGAGGAAGGTGGGGATGACGTCAAATCATCATGCCCCTTATGATTTGGGCTACACACGTGCTACAATGGATAATACAAAGGGCAGCGAATCCGCGAGGCCAAGCAAATCCCATAAAATTATTCTCAGTTCGGATTGTAGTCTGCAACTCGACTACATGAAGCTGGAATCGCTAGTAATCGTAGATCAGCATGCTACGGTGAATACGTTCCCGGGTCTTGTACACACCGCCCGTCACACCACGAGAGTTTGTAACACCCGAAGCCGGTGGAGTAACCTTTTAGGAGCTAGCCGTCGAAGGTGGGACAAATGATTGGGGTGAAGTCGTAACAAGGTAGCCGTATCGGAAGGTGCGGCTGGATCACCTCCTTTCTAAGGATATTACGGAATGACC
>NZ_JAJNJE010000023.1:0-1824 GCF_022386035.1 Mammaliicoccus sp. O-M54 | reverse complement strand
ATGCCTAAAGAAATGTTACCAATATTAGATAAACCAACAATTCAATATATTGTAGAAGAAGCGTCACGTGCTGGAATTGAAGATATAATTATTGTAACTGGTAAACATAAACGCGCGATTGAAGATCATTTCGATATTCAAAAAGAACTTGAAACAACTTTATATGAAAAAGGGAAACTTGAATTACTGGATAAAGTTCAATATTCAACAGAATTAGCGAACATCTTCTATGTCAGACAAAAAGAACAAAAAGGATTAGGCCATGCGATTCACACAGCGAAGCAATTTATTGGAAATGAACCTTTCGCAGTATTGTTAGGTGATGACATTGTAGAGTCTGATAATCCAGCTATTAAACAATTAATGGAACAATACGAAGCAACAGGTAAATCAGTAATTGGTGTACAAACGGTACCTGAATCAGAAACACATCGTTATGGCATCATTGACCCGAATTCACAAGATGATCGTTTATACGAAGTGAATCGTTTTGTGGAGAAACCAGAACAAGGAACTGCACCATCTAATCTAGCGATTATGGGTAGATACGTGTTATCTCCTGAAATCTTTGATTATCTTGAGAATCAAACTGAAGGTAGTGGCGGAGAAATTCAATTAACAGATGCGATTGAACGTTTAAATAAAGATGACAAAGTTTATGCGTATGATTTTGAAGGACAACGCTATGATGTCGGAGAAAAAATTGGATTTGTGAAGACGACGATAGAGTACGCATTGAAAGATGAAGAAATGCGTGATGAAATTAAACGCTATATTCAAACATTAGATATATAAGTAAAGGAGCTAGAACTTTGAGAGCACAATGGGAAGAAAGAATATCTGAAAGCTTAGTTGAACAGTTTCATAATGTTCAAACAGAAGAAGAAGTAGCAGCTGGATTTACAGACGTCTTATCATTTGGAACGGCTGGTATTAGAAGTACCTTCGGTATAGGACCAGGTAGATTGAATAAATTCACGATTCAAAAGTTTGCGCTAGGCTTAGCTAAATATTTAACGCATATTTCAAATACGCCTAAAATCGTGATTCATTTTGATACACGTCATTTATCTAAAGAATTTGCGAAAGAAATCGCGAAAGTATTAGGTACCAATGGTATTGAAGTTATCTTGCCAGAAACATACAAATCAACACCAGAACTATCATTCGCAGTACGACACTTGAAAACAACAGCGGGTATTATGATTACGGCAAGCCATAACCCTAAGAATTATAATGGAATTAAAGTATATGGTTCAGATGGTGGCCAGTTATTAACAGAGCCTTCATTAGAATTAAGTCGATATATTGATACAGTAGAAGACCCATTAAATATACAAGCAGACGACTTTGAAGCATTACAAGAACGTGAACTGATCTTACCATTTAAAGATGAAACAACTAAAGCTTATAAAGCAGCGGTTAAAAATCTTGTTGGTTCATTTGAATCGGCTGAAACAAAAACAATTTTAACAAGTTTACATGGCACAAGTCTGCCTTTATTGTCAGATGTACTTGAAGATTTGTCATATACAAACTATGTTGTTGAAGAAAAACAATCTACACCAAACGGTGATTTTCCAACAGTGCGTATAGCCAATCCAGAGGAAGCAGATACGTTTGATTTAAGTAAACAATTAGCTGAGAAAGAACAGGCTCAACTTATTATCGCAACTGATCCAGATGCCGACAGAATCGGTATTGTTGAACGTTATGAAGATGGGACAACAAGATATTTCAATGGTAATGAGATTGGACTATTACTTATTAAACTAAGACATGCGCAATTAACAAACGATGCACATAAATACATGATTAAATCTG
>NZ_JAJNJE010000022.1:0-2295 GCF_022386035.1 Mammaliicoccus sp. O-M54 | reverse complement strand
TAATTATATCTTCAATTCCAGCACGTGACGCTTCTTCTACAATATATTGAATTGTTGGTTTATCTAATATTGGTAACATTTCTTTAGGCATCGCTTTTGTAGCAGGTAAAAATCTTGTTCCTAAGCCAGCGGCAGGGATAATTGCTTTTTTTATTTTCATTATTTTTCTTCCTCTCTTGAATAACTTGATTTTAAATATTAATTTTCTTAACTTCATTTATTAATTCTTTAAAATTATTTACTGCACTTTCATAACTAAGTTCTTTTTTATTTTCAACATTATTTAATGGATTTTGTTTAATTTTCACCATTGCATCAGCAAATGCATCAATATTATTTGCCTCAATTAAATAACCATTTTCACCATCAACAATTATTTCGCTTGGACCATATTTAATATCATAAGAAATAGTTGGACAATTTTCATTGATACTTTCCATAACTGTTAATGCAAACCCTTCAAATTTACTTGTCAATAACGATGCTAAGGACTCCCTGAATGCTAAACCAGGATTACTAGTAAAATCATGTATTTCTACATAATTTTCAAGTTCATTTTCTTTAACAAGTTTTTTAATTTCATCTTTCTCTTTAATATCTGTGCCACCATATAAAACAAGTTTAGTATCAAACCCATGCTGATTAAATTTCTTAAAACCTTTAATAAGATGAGGCATCTGTTTTTGTTCATTAAATCTACCTAAATAAACGAATTGGTCTTTCTTTTCAGCAATTTCATTTGATTTCTCAATAAAATGTGGAATAACTGTAAATTTTTCATTTTCTATATTAAATTCTTCTTGAATATCTCTTTGTTGAGAATGAGTAAGTAAATAGTATTTAGTTACTTTATCAGAATTATTCAATGCATATTTATAAGAATTTTTAATTTCTCCATCCACTTTATGAGCATTATGAAAGACTAGTATTGGTTTTATGTCCACCTTACAATCCAATAAAGGGCGATCTAAAAGTCTTGCATCATTAAAAACTATATCCCCTTTTTTAAATAAACAATTAAAGAAATACTTAAATAAATCTTTTTCTGTTTTGTAAATACTATTAAGAATTCCATCCTTATATGTATAAATATATTCTAATTTATTAGCTTCATTATCTTCATAATATTTCTTACAATAAATGTTACCTTCTAAGTCATAAAAGTTTTCCGCTAATTTTTTGTTAAATTTAGGACTATAATTGGTAATCTTATGGAGTATACCATTTATATTGTACTCCCATCTTTCTGTTTTATGCTTTGTACCTGTAACAAAATAATCCTCAAACTTAACAATTTCAGAATTAGGATAATATTGACGGTATAGGATATACCTATCATTGTCATTGTCATAATACCTTACGCAATTTTTATCATAATTGGGTACAGCATAATAATTTTTTACTCTAACTGGTTGATGCACTGAAATATCAACTTCAACATTATTTAAATTATGTAATTTAAAATTTGATAACCAATCATATATATTCACAATATGAGTATCTTCATTTAAAGTATTCTTTCTAATAAACGTTGAATAAACACACTCATAATTCGGATTATAATTAGTAGTTAAGATTGTTTGTTTTACATTTAGCTCGTTATTGTATAAAGCAATTCTACGTAGTAATGCTTTGGTTCTCCCTGCATGCATTTCAGGTAATGTAGATGTAACAGTATAAATCATGATTAATCATCTCATTTCATTTTTATGTTGTGAAAATAGTTATTATATAAAGTTAAATATGAATATATAAATTGATATTGACCAATGTGGCATATGTGGTCAATCCTACTTTCAAATAACAACTAATTTTCTTTGTTCCTTTGTTTTTTGCATGATCCAAAAGTATTGAAAAAAGAACAATTTTCATACAACGATTATATCATGTTTAGTAAAAATAAAAATAAAAACATTTAAATTTTGTCATTGTTTCTTCATTTCAAATAAAATAACAATGAATTGTAATTTTACTAATTTAACTTTCGAAATACTTTAATAGCATAAAATATCCGGTTATAACTTTCACCAAATATAATCGTGCACAAAAAAGCAACCTTCCGTTTTTCTTGAAAGGTTGCTTTTCACTATAATGCTTATTTTAAATTAAATTTTCTTTCAAATTCCTCAATCACATCATCTAATTTCTCTACATCCAATGAGAAATACAGTTTCATTTTTGGTTCTGTTCCTGATGGTCTAACTGCTATAAATCCTTCTTCAAAAATAAATTTGATAAGATCTGTTTGCGGTAACTGAATAGTGCTTGTTTCACCACTTTGTATATTATGAGATT
>NZ_JAJNJE010000021.1:0-2864 GCF_022386035.1 Mammaliicoccus sp. O-M54 | reverse complement strand
ATAATCTAGTTAAATCCCGTAAGGGCGCACTTATACGTTCTAAAAGAACGCGTGTAAAAACCATAATCGACCTTCGTCGATTTTTTTATTTCAAAATTAAAGAAACGGCTTGAGATATTCCGAGCAGTTATAAAAATTAATTTGTCTTGAATATTGCTACTACATTCTTGAAAAAGTGATGTAGATTTATAGCCCATAACTTTTTTGAATTCCATCGACGATACGGCGTCGAAAGAAAAATAAACAGACCGTACGAAAGAAAAAAGCTATCTCAATTTTGGGGTAGCTTTTATTTTTTATGCCCTTATTTTGAATTTTAAGGGGGCATTTTAAAGAATTAGGGGTAAATCATATAGTTTTATACCTAAAAACGTATATCGGCTCTTAAAACGCAAATATGAGCCAAATAAATATATTTTAATTACACCAATTAAAATTTGAGCAAAACCAGTGGCTATTTTTTAGACACTGCCCATCTACATGCAAATTTAAAAATTGGCATAAAAAATGGGTAACCATGCTGGTTAAACGCTATAGTTCCCCCAGGGGTTAAAAAATAAAAAAACGCTAGCTTTTTAGCTAACGTTTAGTAATATTTTTCTATATGTTTTTGTATTTCAGTTGCTTTTTTCTCTTTTTTTAATTGTCTTTTTTTAAATCCATCAGAATTTCTTGAAGTCTTATATATATCTACAATTTTTTTATAGTCAATTTCATAACCGTTTTTTTGTAACTCTTCCACAAAAAATTTATCACAATTTATAAGCATTATTCTTCCTCAATTTCATCAATCATTTGATGATTTAACTCTCTTTTTTCTTGTTCTGTTAAATCATGCAGTTCACTAGCTAAATATTCTTTTTGTTTCCAAATATAAAAAATTTGATAAATATATTCAGTCGGATCAATCTCTTTTAGATAATCTAATTCGCCATTTTTTAATAACTTTCTGGCTTCTTTAAATAAACCTGAATACACTAAAACTTGTTTACCTTTCAAAGATTGATAATAAGCATCAAATACTTTTTGATTACTTAAATAATCACTATCTTTCCCCGAATATTTAGCCATTTCATAAAGTTCTTTATTATTATTGGCTTTAACTCTTTGAACATGAACTTGTGTAATCTCTTCAATACCCGTTACATCTCGCCACAAATTTAACCATTCTTTTTGATTAATATAATAATTTTTATCAGTAAAATATGATTTATTAACCGCAATCAACACATGAAAATGAGGGTTATAATCGTCCCGTTCTTTGTTGTATGTAATTTCTAATTTTCTTACATAACCCTTAACAACCTTTTTAAATTTTGTTCGATTACTTAATCGTCTAAATGATTGATTATAATGCTTAATCTCATTTTCTAATTCATTTTTAGATACATTAGGCGTCGTTAACGTTAAAAATATAAATTCTTTTTCATGTGCCTGTTTAACATGCTGCATCATTAAAGATAGACTTAAAGCATCTTTTCTTGCTTTACGCCAAGCACAAACAGGACAAAAGCGATTCTTACACGAATTGGCTTTATATAATTTCTGTTTTTCTAACGACTTATCAGTCACAAAAGACAAAAAGGTATTACATTCCTTTACCAATGCCATTTGATTTTCCCCCACGTGTCGTTCAATAAAATTTTGGAACACTTGATTTCTACGTTTTTTCTCAGTATACTTATCCATGTTATAACACTTAAAAAACAACTTAGTTTTTCACAAACTATGTATATAAAAAAGTTGCTTTTTCTCCTTTCATGTAAAGTTTTTTGTTTGGTCACTTAAAACACTACATTACTAGGTATGAAAAAGCAACTTTTTTTGTACTTTAAACCAGATATACCAATGCTTTAAGGGTAACTATTCCACTCTGTAATAGTTACCCTTATTATCAAGACAAGAAGAAACTCGTTTTCAACTCGTTTCAAAAACCTAAAAAACATTGACTGTAATAATCAAAACTAAAGCACATATAATAGCAACTCCAGCACAATAAACACTTTTCTTATAACTAACTTTTTTATTGCTTTTACTTATAATTTTATAAATTTCATTTCCCCAAAGAACCAAAGCAAAAATTCCAAACACAATAAAACCTATTCCAAATACATAACCTAAAATATCTAAAATCATAATATTTACCTCCTTAAGCTTTATTAATATAAATACTAACAAAGAAAAAGACCGGTAAAACGAACATTTTTGTCACATTCGAAGTTGCTTTATTCCAATTGCTTTATTGACTTTGAGCCTCGGAACCCTTAACAATCCCAAAACTTGTCGAATGGTCGGCTTAATAGCTCACGCTATGCCGACATTCGTCTACAAGTTTAGTTAAGGGTTCTTCTCAACGATCAATAAATTTTCTCGGCATAAATGCGTCATTTAAAGCTAGTTAATCATCTATACTTAATTTAAAAATTTCTTCTTTCTTATCAGTTAATTCTTTAAATATAATTTTCGGCTTTTTTTCAGAAAGCAATATGTCAAAAGCCTCATTATAGATAGCTTTCGCTTCTTTAGATTTAGATATAGAAACTCTACTATAAATATTTCCTATCTCTTCAAGTAAACTAGCGCTTTTTTTATAGTAAACTAAGCCTTCTTTATTCGCTTCAAGGTCAACAAAACCATTTCTAATTCCATATTTTAAAGCGTAATAAAGTAAAATAGCCGAAAATATTATATATATAAATATCAAATTAATACCTCCTTTTTTAACAAACTTTATCACAATAGTTATTGCTTTACAGGTCTATTTTTCATCGTTATAATCTAGTTAAATCCCGTAAGGGCGCACTTATACGTTCTAAAAGAACGCGTGTAAAAACCATAATCGACCTTCGTCGATTTTTTTATTT
>NZ_JAJNJE010000020.1:0-3191 GCF_022386035.1 Mammaliicoccus sp. O-M54 | reverse complement strand
CTCCCACTCCGCTTCTGCTTCTCTCTCTGCCTCTGCCTCTCTCTCAGCCTCTGCGTCACTCTCTGCCTCGGAATCACTATCTGCGTCGGAATCACTATCTGCATCTGCATCACTGTCTGCGTCTGCATCACTGTCTGCGTCTGCATCACTGTCTGCGTCTGCGTCACTATCTGCGTCCGAATCACTATCTGCGTCCGAATCACTATCTGCGTCCGAATCACTATCTGCGTCTGCATCACTGTCTGCATCTGAGTCGCTATCTGCGTCGGAATCGCTGTCTGCATCGGCGTCGGCGTCTGAGTCAGAGTCATCTCCATCTGCTCCACCGTCACCAGAGCGAACTATATTTTCATTATCCCAATAATAAGACTTTTTGCTTCCACCATAAATGTCACTATTTGTTTCTATAACACGAGTCTTAACATTTTCGCCACTATCGTCATATTCACCATCGATTGTAATTACAAATGTTTCATTAATATCACCAAAATTGAAAGTAATTGTGTTGTCGCCGTTATCATAAACATATGGTAATACATCATCTGTAATATCAATATAATTAGGACTATTAGGATCAACGTAATAGCTGTCAGTTACTTGTGCACCATCAGCTAATTTATATACTTTAAACTTAGTAACATCTTTATTCAGAATTGTACTACTTGTATTTGGATCATTATGGTACCCCTGTAAAGTCACAGTAGTGTCTCTTAAATTATTATTTTTAGAGTTTACATATATAGTTTGTTTATAAGTTCGTTCCCCAGAAGCTATATCTACTTTTGTAATGAATGAGGAAACATTTGCTCCATCTTGACCTGGAAGCCCCATCGATGGATCTCCATATTCAATATCTATATTTGAATCAAATTTTTGATTAGCTATATCAAACTGAACATCATAATTACCTGAATAAGGAGAATTTTTTCTGTCTGTCCAAATTGGTAATTCAAAAAATCCATTAATATTTTCTTTTCCATTTACGTAGTCAGTAAAGATATATCTACCATTTTTAGAAATGACATTGTATTCACCTTTTGCAACAATATCTCCATTAGCATTTTTAATATCCACTAATTTCATAGAGTTATCCGTTTTTGAATAATCAATATCTCCGTCAATCGTTAAATTATTTGGAATAACAAATGTGAAATAATCCCCTTCTTTTACAGGACCATCAACACTAAATTTGGCGCTCATATTTGAGTATCCAGAATTATTTGGATATAAAGTTTTATTATCAAAGTTAAACTCACCAACTTTTATTTGATCATTAACATCATCCTCAGAAATAGCTGCGAAAGAATATTCTTCTTTATCTTCATTCTCTTTTAAAGAAGAAGCTCCACTCTCATTATTTTCACTAGATTCGTTACTATTTGCAGAAGTCTCTGGCTTAACTGTTTCTTCACTTCCTGGCGTTGCTTCTTCTGTTTCTTCACTTGCCGGTGTTGCTTCTTCTGTTTCTTCACTTGCCGGTGTTGCTTCTTCTGTTTCTTCACTTGCTGGTGTTGCTTCTTCTGTTTCTTCACTTGCTGGTGTTGCTTCTTCTGTTTCTTCACTTGCTGGTGTTGCTTCTTCATTATTTTCAGATTGATTTATATTATCTTCAGCAACTGGTTTGTCACTACTATTGTTAGATTCTTCATTAACACTTAATTCTTCAGATTGACTATTTACAACTTGATTACTTTCATTACTATTTTGTTCATCTGCTTTTGCTTCATTACCAATTCCAAATAATAAAGCCGAACCAACTAAAATCGAAGCAGTGCCTACTGTAAACTTTCTAATTGAGTATTTATTATACCTATTTGGTATAAAATCTATCTTTTTACTACCGTGCTTCTTGTTGTTTTTCATATTTATTCCTCCTAATATGCATTGAAAAATAAAGTGACTAAACATAAAGTTCTAGCCACTTTATTTTTTAAATTATTATTTATCTTCTTTTCTACGACGACCGAATAAGAATAATGAACCCAATCCTGCTATTAAACCACCAATTAAAGTTGTATTAACTTCTGATTCTTCACCTGTATCAGGTAATTGTTTGTTATGGCTTGCTTTATGATCTTGATTATTTTCATTCAATTGATTAGCAACACCATTACCACCATTATTGTTTGAATCATTTGATGACATGCCTGCGTCTGAATCGCTGTCTGAATCTGAGTCGCTATCTGCATCTGCGTCACTAACAGAGTCTGAATCACTGTCCGCGTCTGCGTCGCTGTCTGAATCTGAATCTGAATCACTATCTGCATCTGCGTCACTGTCTGCGTCTGCATCACTATCAGAATCTGAATCACTGTCCGCGTCTGCATCGCTATCTGCGTCTGCATCACTATCAGAGTCTGAATCACTGTCCGTGTCTGCGTCGCTGTCTGCATCTGCATCGCTATCAGAGTCTGTATCGACAACAACTACAACAGATGGGTCTGATTCATTGCCATTATTATCTTTTTCAATACCTGTAATTTCATCGTCTTTATTTAAGTCTACATCAGTTGGAATATCTACAGACCAATTACCATTATCATCAATCTCAGTTTCTGAAGTACTGCCATCTGGGAAAGTAATTACTATAGTATTTCCAGGTGTACCATTTGAACCTGAAATGACAGTATCATCATTATCAATTGGATTAATTGTTGGCGCTGGTAAGTCATTTACATTTCCTACTGTTACAGGTACTTTTATGTGATCTTGTGTACCATCTGGGTATGTCACCGTTACATCTACTTCTGTTGTACCTGGTGTATTTCCGTCTGGTAATTGTGTTTCGTCATCCACCGTAATTGTTGGTTGTTCTTTATCCGCTGGATAATCTGGGATTGTCACTGAACCTGTTACATCGTCTGTTGTCGTTGGTGTGCCATTGTCTTTTGTTACACCGTCTGTTGTTGGTTCATAAGCATCATTGTCTGCTTGTTCTCCTACTGTTACAGGTACTTTTATGTGATCTTCTGTTCCATCTGGATATGTCACTGTCACATCTACTTCTGTTGTGCCTGGTGTGTTGCCATCTGGTAATTGTGTTTCGTCATCCACCGTAATTGTTGGTTGTTCTTTATCCGTTGGATAGTCTGGGATTGTGACTGAACCTGTTACATCGTCTGTTGTCGTTGGTGTGCCATGATCTTTCGTTACACCGTCTGTAGTTGGTTCGTAAGCATCATTGTCTGCTT
>NZ_JAJNJE010000019.1:0-3211 GCF_022386035.1 Mammaliicoccus sp. O-M54 | reverse complement strand
TAACGAAATTCAACAAGCTTAATAATCGCGCGTCGTCTTTATAGACGACATCACAGATTAATAACAGTTATTTTCTTAAACATTATGTATAAGGAAATATAGATTAAGTTATTAAGGGCGCACGGTGGATGCCTTGGCACTAGAAGCCGAAGAAGGACGTTACTAACGACGATATGCTTTGGGGAGCTGTAAGTACGCTTTGATCCAGAGATTTCCGAATGGGGAAACCCAGCATGAGTTATGTCATGTTATCCGCATATGAATACATAGTATGTGAGAAGGCACACCCGGAGAACTGAAACATCTTAGTACCCGGAGGAAGAGAAAGAAAACTCGATTCCCTGAGTAGCGGCGAGCGAAACGGGAAGAGCCCAAACCAATAGGCTTGCCTATTGGGGTTGTAGGACACTCTATACGGAGTTACAAAGGAAATGATTAGACGAATGGTTTTGGAAAAGCCAACCATAGAAGGTAAAGGTCCTGTAGTCGAAAGTCATTTCTCTCCTGAGTGGATCCTGAGTACGGCGGAACACGTGAAATTCCGTCGGAATCTGGGAGGACCATCTCCCAAGGCTAAATACTCTCTAGTGACCGATAGTGAACCAGTACCGTGAGGGAAAGGTGAAAAGCACCCCGGAAGGGGAGTGAAATAGAACCTGAAACCGTGTGCTTACAAATAGTCAGAGCCCGTTAATGGGTGATGGCGTGCCTTTTGTAGAATGAACCGGCGAGTTACGATTTGATGCAAGGTTAAGCAGTAAATGTGGAGCCGTAGCGAAAGCGAGTCTGAATAGGGCGAATGAGTATCTGGTCGTAGACCCGAAACCAAGTGATCTACCCATGTCCAGGTTGAAGTTCAGGTAACACTGAATGGAGGACCGAACCGACTTACGTTGAAAAGTGAGCGGATGAGGTGTGGGTAGCGGAGAAATTCCAATCGAACTTGGAGATAGCTGGTTCTCTCCGAAATAGCTTTAGGGCTAGCCTCAAGTGATGATTATTGGAGGTAGAGCACTGTTTGGACGAGGGGCCCCTCTCGGGTTACCGAATTCAGACAAACTCCGAATGCCAAATAATTTAACTTGGGAGTCAGACTATGGGTGATAAGGTCCGTAGTCGAAAGGGAAACAGCCCAGACCACCAGCTAAGGTCCCAAAATATATGTTAAGTGGAAAAGGATGTGGCGTTGCCCAGACAACTAGGATGTTGGCTTAGAAGCAGCCATCATTTAAAGAGTGCGTAATAGCTCACTAGTCGAGTGACACTGCGCCGAAAATGTACCGGGGCTAAACATATTACCGAAGCTGTGGATTATCCGTAAGGATAATGGTAGGAGAGCGTTCTAAACGTGTCGAAGCATGATCGTAAGGACATGTGGAATGTTTAGAAGTGAGAATGCCGGTGTGAGTAGCGAAAGATGGGTGAGAATCCCATCCACCGATTGACTAAGGTTTCCAGAGGAAGGCTCGTCCGCTCTGGGTTAGTCGGGACCTAAGCCGAGGCCGATAGGCGTAGGCGATGGATAACAGGTAGATATTCCTGTACCACCTATGATTGTTTGAACGATGGGGGGACGCAGTAGGATAGGCGAAGCGTGCTGTTGGAGTGCACGTCCAAGCAATAAGACTGAGTGTTAGGCAAATCCGGCACTCGTAAGGTTGAGTTGTGATGGGGAGTTGGATCATGAATCCGACGAGTCGTTGATTTCACACTGCCAAGAAAAGCCTCTAGTTAGAAAATAGGTGCCCGTACCGCAAACCGACACAGGTAGTCAAGATGAGAATTCTAAGGTGAGCGAGCGAACTCTCGTTAAGGAACTCGGCAAAATGACCCCGTAACTTCGGGAGAAGGGGTGCTTTTTAGGGTGCAAGCCTTGAAGAGCCGCAGTGAATAGGCCCAAGCGACTGTTTATCAAAAACACAGGTCTCTGCTAAACCGTAAGGTGATGTATAGGGGCTGACGCCTGCCCGGTGCTGGAAGGTTAAGAGGAGTGGTTAGCTTCTGCGAAGCTACGAATCGAAGCCCCAGTAAACGGCGGCCGTAACTATAACGGTCCTAAGGTAGCGAAATTCCTTGTCGGGTAAGTTCCGACCCGCACGAAAGGCGTAACGATTTGGGCACTGTCTCAACGAGAGACTCGGTGAAATCATAGTACCTGTGAAGATGCAGGTTACCCGCGACAGGACGGAAAGACCCCGTGGAGCTTTACTGTAGCCTGATATTGAAATTTGGCACAGCTTGTACAGGATAGGTAGGAGCCTTTGAAACGTGAGCGCTAGCTTACGTGGAGGCGCTGGTGGGATACTACCCTGGCTGTGTTGACTTTCTAACCCGCACCATTTGATCATGGTGGGAGACAGTGTCAGGCGGGCAGTTTGACTGGGGCGGTCGCCTCCTAAAGAGTAACGGAGGCGCTCAAAGGTTCCCTCAGAATGGTTGGAAATCATTCGCAGAGTGTAAAGGCACAAGGGAGCTTGACTGCGAGACCTACAAGTCGAGCAGGGTCGAAAGACGGACTTAGTGATCCGGTGGTTCCGCATGGAAGGGCCATCGCTCAACGGATAAAAGCTACCCCGGGGATAACAGGCTTATCTCCCCCAAGAGTTCACATCGACGGGGAGGTTTGGCACCTCGATGTCGGCTCATCGCATCCTGGGGCTGTAGTCGGTCCCAAGGGTTGGGCTGTTCGCCCATTAAAGCGGTACGCGAGCTGGGTTCAGAACGTCGTGAGACAGTTCGGTCCCTATCCGTCGTGGGCGTAGGAAATTTGAGAGGAGCTGTCCTTAGTACGAGAGGACCGGGATGGACATACCTCTGGTGTACCAGTTGTCGCGCCAGCGGCATAGCTGGGTAGCTATGTATGGACGGGATAAGTGCTGAAAGCATCTAAGCATGAAGCCCCCCTCAAGATGAGATTTCCCAACTTCGGTTATAAGATCCCTCAAAGATGATGAGGTTAATAGGTTCGGGGTGTAAGCGCAGTAATGTGTGTAGCTGACGAATACTAATCGATCGAAGACTTAATCAAATTTTAAATCGGTTTTAGCCGTAAAATCTACTTACTATCTAGTTTTGAATGTACAATACATTCATCATAAGTTATTACTATTTGTCTGGTGACGATAGCAAAGAGGTCACACCTGTTCCCATGCCGAACACAGAAGTTAAGCTCTTTAGCGCCGATGGTAGTTGGGCTTACGTTCCGCGAGAG
>NZ_JAJNJE010000018.1:0-4488 GCF_022386035.1 Mammaliicoccus sp. O-M54 | reverse complement strand
ATTTTTTGCGTTAGCAAAAACATAAAGGGTCTGGGATTAATCCCAGCAAGCCGGTATATTCAGAACGAAGTGGCTAGAATATACGACGCTTGCCAAACCACTATATTACTTGAGAAAATATAGATTATATTATAAGCTATATTTATGAAAAGGAATATTTTTCGTCAGAAAGGTGGTGGGACTTGTGAACGAACATAAAGATAATTTGGCTAGCGATTTGTCTGTTGGGGGAAACCGTAAACCCAACCGCAAAGAGCCAAAACAAATTAGTTTCAGAGTGAGTGAACAGGAATATTCAAAGTTGAAACAGTCGGCAGAAACTTTGAATATGACAGTGCCTAATTTCGTTAAGAAAAAGGCACAAGGCAGTCGATTAGTGTCGCCAAAATTAGACAAAGAAACGCGACAATCGATTGCCAAAGATTTAAGTCATTTGGGTAGTAATGTGAATCAGATTGCTAAGTGGTTTAATCAAAATAAAGATAAGGCTACACATTTACCAGAAGAGAAATATCATGATTTAGAAAAGCAATTTGATGATGTGAAAAAGGAGTTGCATAAGATATGGCAACAACTAAATTAGGCAATACGAAGTCGGCAAGTCGTGCCATTAATTACGCAGAAGAACGTGCAGAAGAAAAAAGCGGCTTAAATTGTGATGTTGATTATGCTAAATCATATTTTAAGCAAACTAGGGCGTTATATGGCAAAGAGAATGGTGTTCAAGCACATACAGTCATTCAATCTTTTAAGCCTGGCGAAGTAACAGCTAAAGAGTGTAATGAGATAGGTTTAGAATTAGCTAAAAAAATTGCACCAGATTATCAAGTTGCAGTTTATACACATACAGACAAAGACCATTATCACAATCACATTATTATTAATTCAGTAAATTTAGAAACAGGCAACAAGTATCAGTCAAACAAAGAACAACGTGATTTTATAAAAAAGGCGAATGATCAGTTATGTGAAGAACGTGGTTTATCTGTGCCAGAAAAGTCATCAGAAATCAGATATACGTTGGCAGAACAGAACATGATAGATAAAGATAAAAGGTCATGGAAAAATGATATAAGAATGGCAGTTGAAGAAACAAAGGATAACGCAGTAGACTTTGAAGAATTTAATACTTTGCTAAAAGAAAAAGGTGTTGAAATCACGAGAGTAACGAAAAACAACGTAACGTATAGACACATTGAAGAAGATAAAAAAGTACGTGGGAATAAGTTGGGCGATTCTTATGACAAAGGAGTGATTGAAAATGGCTTTGCAATCGAGAAATTCAGACGAGAACGAGAAGAAGAACGAGAATACGATGAATATGCAGACACGTTCGAAGTTGACTGGGACGCAGTCGCAGAAAATTCAGAAGACCTTAGAAAACGAAGAATTGCAAGAACTGAAGAAACAAAACAAGCTAGTAATAAAATATATATCAGAGATGAAAGAACAACAGGACTTGAGAGAAAAGGAATTGCAGGCAATCAAGTCGAGTTTGAAAAAGACGACGGAGGACTTTCAAGGTAGAGGTAAAAAAGTCCATAATGATTTTGTTCGTTTGTTACAAAAGAATTTAAATCGAGTGAATGCAGAAGATATTGAGATAGAGGTTCGAAAAGATGTTTATGGAGTTCGAGAAGAAATTCATTCGATGTTGCGTGAAGTTAAACAATCACATGAACATTATCAAAAAAGACAAAAGCAATTATTTACTGGTATTGGTGCAATGTTATTAGTGTTTATGCTTTTTGCTTTGATTATGACGATTGGCAGAGATTTTATGGGCTTTTTACATGTAGATGTATTACAGAATGCCATAGCAAGCAAAATAAAGGCTTCTGAGGGCTTTATTTCAGTTTTATGGTACATTGCTTATGGTTTACCTTATATACTCGCTATAGGGCTATTTATTTGGTTGTATGAGTGGATAAGAGCAAGATTCCATGATTAAACAAAGTATGATCAGGCTTTTATGCCGAGAAAATTTATTTATATTGAGAAGTACCCTTAACTAAACTTGCAGACGAATGTCGGCATAGCGTGAGCTATTAGCCCGACCATTCGACAAGTTTTGGGTTTGTTAAGGGTACAGAGGCTCAATGTAAATAAAGCAATTGGAATAAAGCAACAAAGGGGGTTGAAGAAAATGAGTAAGAAGAAAAAGATTAATTTAGCAATATCAATTGCTCAAGTAGTAGTGCAGGCGTTAATACTTTATAACACTTATCAGCAATATAAATATTCTAAAAAATATTCAGCCTAATAAAAAAAGACTTAGTCTGAATAGACCAAGCCTTTTGTTAGTGTTATATTAATATGCAAATAAAAAAACAAAAAAAGAAGTCGCTCACTCCCTGACCAAAGTTTGTGAATGCGACTTACCTTAAAGAAAAACAGTTGGTGTTTTTTTCTTAATTTTTGTATATCTAGATATTAAACGATATTGGTTTATTCTTCAAGATATATATTCGGGTGAGCGACTTCTTAAACAAAATAAGGAGTCGATTTTTTATGAGTAAAAAAGCAGAAGAAATTCAGGCAAAACAAAGTTTGGAAAAGGAAAACTCAAATTTTTCTAAAACCGGATACTCTAATAGCCGGTTAAACCGACATATTATGTACACCCCCGAACCAAAATTACACTTTGATGCTATGACAATTGTTGGGAATCTTAATAAGAACAATGCTCACAAACTGTCTGAATTTATGAGTATTGCGCCACAAATTAGACTTTGGGATATATTACAAACCAAATTTAAAGCTAAGGCTCTACAAGAAAAAGTTTACATCGAATATGATAAAGTAAAAGCAGATGCGTGGGATAGACGTAATATGCGTGTTGAATTTAATCCTAATAAACTTACGCATGAAGAAATGCTTTGGTTAAAACAAAACATCATTGACTACATGGAAGATGATGGTTTTACAAGATTAGATTTGGCTTTTGATTTTGAAGACGATTTGAGCGATTATTATGCGATGACTGATAAATCAGTTAAGAAAACTATTTTTTATGGTCGTAACGGTAAACCAGAAACAAAATATTTTGGTGTTCGTGACAGTGATAGATTTATTAGAATTTATAATAAAAAACAAGAACGTAAGGATAATGCAGACATTGAAGTTATGTCTGAACACTTATGGCGTGTAGAAATTGAATTAAAAAGAGATATGGTTGATTATTGGAACGATTGTTTTAATGATTTACATATTTTGAAACCAGATTGGTCTAGTTTAGAAAAAGTAAAAGACCAAGCAATGATTTATATGCTAATTCATGAAGAAAGTACATGGGGTAAATTAGAAAGACGTACAAAAAATAAATACAGAGAAATGTTAAAAAGTATTTCAGAAATTGATTTAACGGACTTAATGAAATTGACTTTAAAAGAGAATGAAAAACAATTGCAAAAGCAGATTGAATTTTGGCAGCGTGAATTTAGATTTTGGGAGTGAAAAAACAATGAGGACTGAAAAAGAAATTTTAAATTTAGTTTCTGAATTTGCTTATCAACGAAGCAATGTAAAAATTATTGCTCTCGAGGGTTCAAGAACTAATGAAAATATAAAAAAAGATAAGTTTCAAGATTATGATTTTGCTTTTTTCGTATCAGATATTGAGTATTTCACACATGAAGAAAGTTGGTTAAGTTTATTTGGAGAATTATTGTTTATACAGAAACCAGAAGATATGGAATTATTCCCACCTGATTTAGATTATGGTTACAGTTATATAATGTATTTTAAAGATGGCATAAAAATGGATATTACATTAATTAATTTAAAAGATTTAAATCGTTATTTTAGTGATTCTGATGGTCTTGTAAAAATTTTAGTTGATAAAGATAATTTAGTAACTCAAGAAATTGTTCCAGATGACTCAAATTATTGGTTAAAAAAACCAACAGAACGAGAATTTTATGATTGCTGTAATGAGTTTTGGAGTGTCTCAACGTATGTAGCAAAGGGTGTTTTTAGAAGAGAAATATTATTTGCTTTAGATCATTTCAATAATATTTTACGTCCTGAATTATTAAGAATGATTTCTTGGTATATTGGCTTTAATAGGGGTTTTGATTTTAGTTTAGGAAAGAATTATAAGTTTATAAACAAATATTTAACTGATAAAGAATTCAATATGCTTTTAGCTACTTTTGAGATGAATGGATATAGAAAGACATACCAATCTTTTAAGCTTTGTTGTGAATTATTTAAATATTATTCAAATAAAGTAAGTTGTTTAGGAAATTATAACTATCCAAATTACGAAAAAAATATTGAGAATTTTATTCGTAATAATTATGAGAATTAATTTTATTAGCAACCACATTTTTGGTTGCTTTTGTTTTGATTTTGAATTTGGTTTTGAACTATGAGTGGCTAGCATTTTGCCACTCATTTTTTGCGTTAGCAAAAACATAAAGGGTCTGGGATTAATCCCAGCAAGCCGGTATATTCAGAACGAAGTGGCTAGAATATACGACGCTT
>NZ_JAJNJE010000017.1:0-4937 GCF_022386035.1 Mammaliicoccus sp. O-M54 | reverse complement strand
AATTTGTATATCTAGATATTAAACGATTTAAGTTTATTCTTCAAGATATATATTTGGGTGAGCGACTTCTTAAACAAAATTAAGGAGTCGATTTTTTATGAGTAAAAAAGAACAAGAAATCTATTCAAAACAAGCTACATCAGGGGAAGTGCAAAATTACTCCTTAACCGGATACTCTAATAGCCGGTTGGACGCACATACTGTGTGCATATCTGATCCAAAATTAAGTTTTGATGCAATGACGATCGTTGGAAATCTCAACCGAGACAACGCTCAAGCCCTTTCTAAATTTATGAGTGTAGAGCCCCAAATAAGACTTTGGGATATTCTTCAAACAAAGTTTAAAGCTAAAGCACTTCAAGAAAAAGTTTATATTGAATATGACAAAGTGAAAGCAGATAGTTGGGATAGACGTAATATGCGTATTGAATTTAATCCAAACAAACTTACACGAGATGAAATGATTTGGTTAAAACAAAATATAATAAGCTACATGGAAGATGACGGTTTTACAAGATTAGATTTAGCCTTTGATTTTGAAGATGATTTGAGTGACTACTATGCAATGTCTGATAAAGCAGTTAAGAAAACTATTTTTTATGGTCGTAATGGTAAGCCAGAAACAAAATATTTTGGCGTGAGAGATAGTAATAGATTTATTAGAATTTATAATAAAAAGCAAGAACGTAAAGATAATGCAGATGCTGAAGTTATGTCTGAACATTTATGGCGTGTAGAAATCGAACTTAAAAGAGATATGGTGGATTACTGGAATGATTGCTTTAGTGATTTACATATCTTGCAACCAGATTGGAAAACTATCCAACGCACTGCGGATAGAGCAATAGTTTTTATGTTATTGAGTGATGAAGAAGAATGGGGAAAGCTTCACAGAAATTCTAGAACAAAATATAAGAATTTGATAAAAGAAATTTCGCCAGTCGATTTAACGGACTTAATGAAATCGACTTTAAAAGCGAACGAAAAACAATTGCAAAAACAAATCGATTTTTGGCAACATGAATTTAAATTTTGGAAATAGTGTACATATTAACATTACTGAACAAAAATGATATATTTAAACTATTCTAATTTAGGAGGATTTTTTTATGAAGTGTCTATTTAAAAATTTGGGGAATTTATATGAGGTGAAAGAATAATTTACCCCTATAAACTTTAGTCACCTCAAGTAAAGAGGTAAAATTGTTTAGTTTATATAAAAAATTTAAAGGTTTGTTTTATAGCGTTTTATTTTGGCTTTGTATTCTTTCATTTTTTAGTGTATTAAATGAAATGGTTTTAAATGTTTCTTTACCTGATATTGCAAATCATTTTAATACTACTCCTGGAATTACAAACTGGGTAAACACTGCATATATGTTAACTTTTTCGATAGGAACAGCAGTATATGGAAAATTATCTGATTATATAAATATAAAAAAATTGTTAATTATTGGTATTAGTTTGAGCTGTCTTGGTTCATTGATTGCTTTTATTGGTCACAATCACTTTTTTATTTTGATTTTTGGTAGGTTAGTACAAGGAGTAGGATCTGCTGCATTCCCTTCACTGGTTATGGTGGTTGTAGCTAGAAATATTACAAGAAAAAAACAAGGCAAAGCCTTTGGTTTTATAGGATCAATTGTAGCTTTAGGTGAAGGGTTAGGTCCTTCAATAGGGGGAATAATAGCACATTATATTCATTGGTCTTACCTACTTATACTTCCTATGATTACAATAGTAACTATACCTTTTCTTATTAAAGTAATGGTACCTGGTAAATCAACAAAAAATACATTAGATATCGTAGGTATTGTTTTAATGTCTATAAGTATTATATGTTTTATGTTATTTACGACAAATTATAATTGGACTTTTTTAATACTCTTCACAATCTTTTTTGTGATTTTTATTAAACATATTTCAAGAGTTTCTAACCCTTTTATTAATCCTAAACTAGGGAAAAACATTCCGTTTATGCTTGGTTTGTTTTCTGGTGGGTTAATATTTTCTATAGTAGCTGGTTTTATATCAATGGTGCCTTATATGATGAAAACTATTTATCATGTAAATGTAGCGACAATAGGTAATAGTGTTATTTTTCCTGGAACCATGAGTGTTATTGTTTTTGGTTATTTTGGTGGTTTTTTAGTGGATAGAAAAGGATCATTATTTGTTTTTATTTTAGGATCATTGTCTATCTCTATAAGTTTTTTAACTATTGCATTTTTTGTTGAGTTTAGTATGTGGTTGACTACTTTTATGTTTATATTTGTTATGGGCGGATTATCTTTTACTAAAACAGTTATATCAAAAATAGTATCAAGTAGTCTTTCTGAAGAAGAAGTTGCTTCTGGAATGAGTTTGCTAAATTTCACAAGTTTTTTATCAGAGGGAACAGGTATAGCAATTGTAGGAGGTTTATTGTCACTACAATTGATTAATCGTAAACTAGTTCTGGAATTTATAAATTATTCTTCTGGAGTGTATAGTAATATTCTTGTAGCCATGGCTATCCTTATTATTTTATGTTGTCTTTTGACGATTATTGTATTTAAACGTTCTGAAAAGCAGTTTGAATAGTTATATTATATTTTGGTTTAGAACTATGAGTGGCTAGCATTTTGCCACTCATTTTTTGCGTTAGCAAAAACAGGTTTAAGCCTCGCAGAGCACACGTATTAACGACTTATTGTAAAATAAGTCTAGTGTGTTAGACTTATTTTATTAAATACCTATAAAACCTTAGTGCTGAGGAGTGATTTTTATATGTCGTATTCTATTATTAGAGTTTCAAAAGTTAAAACTGGAACAAATACAACAGGCATACAAAAACATGTTCAAAGAGAAAATAATAATTATGAAAATGAAGATATAGACCATAGTAAAACTTACTTAAATTATGATTTGGTAAATGCTAATAAACAGAATTTTAATAACTTGATTGATGAAAAAATTGAACAGAATTATACAGGTAAAAGAAAAATTAGAACAGACGCGATTAAACACATTGACGGTTTAATTACATCAGACAATGATTTCTTTGATAATCAAACGCCAGAAGATACAAAGCAGTTTTTTGAATATGCTAAAGAGTTTTTAGAACAAGAATACGGTAAAGATAATTTATTATATGCAACAGTTCACATGGACGAAAAAACCCCACATATGCATTATGGTGTTGTGCCTATTACTGATGACGGTCGATTAAGTGCAAAAGAAGTTGTAGGGAATAAAAAGGCGTTAACAGCGTTTCAAGATAGATTTAACGAATATGTTAATCAACGTGGGTATGATTTGGACCGAGGACAATCAAGACAAGTTACAAATGCTAAACATGATCAGGTAAACCGATATAAGCAAAAAACAGAATATCATAAGCAAGAATATGAGCGTGAGAGCCAAAAATTAAGCCATATACAACAAAAAAGCAGTGAGTTGATAGAACAATACCAAAAATCATTAGAAACGCTTAAAAAGCCTTTAAACGTCCAATATGAACATGAAACTGAAAAAGTAGGTGGATTATTCAACAAAGAAATACAAGAAACAGGCAATGTTGTAATAAGCCAAGAAGATTTTAATACCTTTCAGAAACAAATAGAAGCAGCACAAACGATTACAGAAGATTATGAGCGTATTAAGTCTGGTAAAGCGTTGAATGAGCTTAAAAATGAAAATAGTAAGCTTAGAGAAGAAAACAAGGATATGTCTGAAACTTTAGCAAGAGCAAATGAGTTTATAAAAGACCTCAAAAAACACCTTGATAATGCGCTTAATGTTATTAAAGTTATTAGAGAGATTTTTGAGAAGTTAGAGCAAGTTCTTGGTAGAAATAAATACCAGCATTTGATGAATGATGTAAGTAGAGATAATGGTCGTATGATAAAGGCGATACAAATATTAGATAAACAAATACATCCTGAAGAATATCAAGAAGAAAAGAATACGCAAAAACGTGATAGGGGTAGAGGTAGATAAATAAAAACGCCACTCTAAAAATAGAATGGCGTTCAAAACCTTTAAAGAATTGTTTTAAGTATATCTAATTTAATTATACCCACATTTATGCCGAGAAAACTTTTTGGTTGGAATAATGAAATGTGATAGCTAACTTGTTAGCGAGTTGGTTGGGCTTGAATTGGGATTAATCCCAAGAAAGTACCAACTCAACATCACATGGAATTGTTGGTTCCGACCAAAAAGGAAATTGGAATAAAAAATAAATTGAGTTAATGGTTTAGGTTTTAGGGCTAACTTCACGAAGTGATCTGTTAGCCCTGTTTTTGTATTTTGCTTTAGAATTTATCAAATTTAGTTGGAAAAAGGGGGACTACTACGACCCCCCTTTTAAGTGCCGAGTGCCAAATTGCTTTATAACATGTCTTTGTTCTTACTCTCACAAGGGATTAAGCCTTGTTAAATCTAAGGGACATTTTAGGGACATTTTGAGTTATTGTATAGAAATCTCTAGACATGTATGTATAAATGGAATAAAATAAACTTATTAATAGTTAGAAATGGGGAGTAAAAATGGTTCGTACAAAAGTAGGTATAACTTTAACTGAAGATACTTTGAAAAGACTTGAAGAAATTGCAGAACAAATGGGCTTAAGTAAGTCCCAGGCTATTTCTATGTTGATTAATAACGAGTATTTAAGTAAGTATCAAAGCGAAGATAAAATATTTAAGGCATAAAAAAAGACTTGATCTAATTAGGAACTAATTAGACCAAGCCTTTTGTTAGTGTTATATTAATAACAAAATAAAAAAAGAAGTCGCTCACGCCCTGACCAAAGTTTGTGAACGACAAAATCGTAATAAAATATAAGAATTATGTTTTATTAATTTGTATATCTAGATATTAAACGATTTAAGTTTATTCTTCAAGATATATATTTGGGTGAGCGACTTCTTAAACAAAATTAAGGAGTCGA
>NZ_JAJNJE010000016.1:0-11366 GCF_022386035.1 Mammaliicoccus sp. O-M54 | reverse complement strand
ATAAATACAAAGCCTCTATTTATCTTGTTTCACCAGTCTTGATAAATACAACGCTCCTATTTATCTTGTTTCGTCAGTCTTGATAAATACAGCGCCTCTATTTATCTTGTTTCACCAGTCTTGATAAATACAACGCCTCTATTTATCTTGTTTTACCAGTCTTGATAAATACAACGCTCCTATTTATCTTATAGACCCCATTTCTATATTTACAAACCGCTCCATCCTCCTCACCATCCCCAACCTACTCCTCACCCCCATATACTTCTCCAAAAAAGAAAGTCAGGGAAATCACGCGAGGTGTCCCTGACTTTTTATTAGAATTTTAATTTATCTGGTCTATAAAATGCGATGATAATTGAAGCGATGATAAAGAATGCCATGGCTATAAATAACGGGAAGTCGATTTTAATATCGAATGCTGCTCCGGCTACTAATGGCCCTATCAAGTTACCAACACTTGTGGCGGCTGAGTTCAAGCCACCTGCTGTTCCTTGGTTATTACCTGCTAATTTAGAGAAATAGTTCGTCATAGATGGTCTGATCAAATCAAATCCTATAAATATTACGAAACTGACTAACATCACAGTAATGTAGTGAGAAGCATATACAAAGGCTCCTAGAATTAACACTGAGTAGATTAATGAGAATAGCGTTAATTTAATTTCACCGATCTTACCGACAAGTTTCTCGAATAAGAATAATTGGAATATAACCCCTACTATAGCGCCACCTGTAATCGCGATAGAAATATCTTTCGGTTCAAAGCCTACTTTCTCTGCTGTATATAGTGAGAACATTGTTTCTGTAGATGCTAAACCGTATGACAATATCAACATAATAATGACTGGTACGATAAACAATTTATATGGAAATGGCTCTTTGACTTTAGGACGTGCTGTTTCATTTGAATCATCGTCACTTGCTTCTTTTAAAAGGAATACTGAGAATAACAAAGCGATGATGCCAAGTGCACCAGCAAAATAAAAAGGCATTCTATGCGAAATTTCCGCTAAGAATCCTCCTACACCTGGTCCAACTATGAACCCTGTATTAATAACGGCTGACATATAACTAAAGTTCTTTGCTCTATTTTCTGAAGTTGATAAATCTCCAATCATACCATTTACACCAGGCATGACAAACGCTGCACTAATGCCACCTAATACTCTTGAAACTAAAAGTATTGAAAATGAATTACCCATTGCAAAAATAAATTCTGAAATGGAGAATAACAGCAGGCCGATAATGATAATAATTTTTTTACCAAACTTATCTGCAAATCGTCCTCCAAACGGTGAAGCAATCATTTGGAACATTGCAAATACTGCCACCAGCATGCCTAAATCACTTCCATTTAAATCTAAATCATGCAAAATTGTAGGTAATACTGGTATAACAATACTAATACCTAAAAACATTAAAAATATATTAAAATATAAAACGTTTAACTTATTATTCATTTTAGACCTCCTTCTTCATTACTTTTTCAAATATTAAGTGATTTTCACTATATTCTAATCTATTTATTTTGATTTGCATAACATAATGCAATCTTTAATATATACAATTTATAGTGTATAGTAACTATACAGTCAATAGGAGGAACTTAATTTATGCAAAAAATTAATCAAATACCTATAAGTGAGTTTGCAAGCTTAACAAATGTTAGTCGCCAGACACTCATATACTATGATAAAATCAATCTTTTTAAACCAGATTATAAGAACGAAATTGGATACCGATATTACTCCATTAAACAAATTGAACTTATAAGTGTGATTACTTTATTGAAAGAACTCGGCATGCCACTTAAAGAAATTAAAGAATATACACAAAATAAATCACCAGAGCACTTTTTAAATTTGATGACGCAACAGAAGAAAACAATTCAAGAACAGAAGAAGCATTTAGAATACAATGAAATGATCATTGATAGTAAAATTCAACTCATCAGAGACGCTATGGAAACTTCCTTTGATCAAATTAAAATTGAAGAATATGATGAAATGACTTTCTATATCAGTGACAACATCGCGAATGCTTCAGAACTCGATTTCTTAATATCGATTAACCAGTTTATTGATGAGCTGAAATCACACGAAATTTTTTCTAGTCAGCCAATCGGTGTCGTAACGCACAAAAATGATATTTTAAGTGGTAATTACTATCATTATAGTTACCTTTACGTGAATATCCCCAATTCTAAAAAGCACTATAAAAATACCGTTACGTTAAAAGGTAAATATTTAGTCGGTTATTATATTGGCATTGATGAACATGTTGAAGAAGCTTACAACAAAATGTTAAATAAAATCGATGAATTGAATTTAACAATGGGTGAATATGTATATGAAGAATATGTATTTGATTCAGTTATTAAAAATAATGAGAATGAATATATCACTAAAATTATGATTGAAGTCATATAAAAAAAGCATAGATTCCGGGATACCAATTCCCAGACTCTATGCTTTTATTTTATTGGAAACATCTTAAAATACGTACCGATTTTCCATAAGTATTCTAACGGACCATATTTAAAGTAACTTAACCATAAACTTGAGAATATTAGCTGTATGACAAGAATGATTAAACAAAGATTCGCCGTATGTATTAAGCGACAATCTGATAATCCTAATCCATAGCTAAATAATAGTATCAATAATGTTTGCCCGATATAATTCGTAAGTGCCATTTGTCCATACATTCTTAACGGTTTCAATAATTGTTGCACGACTTTATATTGTAACAACGTGACGAGTATACTAAAGTAACAGATCGTCATGATAGGACTCAGTATTAAAATAAATTGATTTGTTAATGCGTATTGTTTCAAATATTGCGCTTCAGAAATACCTGTATATTTAATCGCTTGATAAGAAGCGCCAACGTAGATTTGATTCAAGTAATAGATGCCGATTACCGAAATGATCATCGAAATTACCGCAATAATGGCATAATACTTTCTATGCTGGAACATTTTTTGATGTAAACCAAATTGAGCAAATGTTAAACCTAAAGTGAACAGTGGAAGCGGCATTAATATTTTTCCACCTAAGCCAATCGCTACGCATAAGAGCACGATACCGATTGCGAAATTCACCCACTTATTCACTTTAAACAGTGGTAGTAGCACTAAACCGAATATGGCGTACACCAGCAATACCTCTCCCGGTTGGAGTTGCATATGCCCTAATCCTAACAGCGCCAATATCACAATTCTTCTCAAATAAATCACATATGGATGTTCACTTTTCGCTTTTGCACGATTAATAAAAATATAAAAACCAACACCAAATAAAAATGAAAAAATCGACATAAACTTTGATTCAATAAATATATCTAAAAACTTCTGATAACGAACTTCTACTATTGAAAAATCAAATGGTACTTGTATAATGCTCGAAACATTAAGAAAAATAATGCCTAATAAAGCAAATCCTCTAATATAATCTAATTCATAAATACGATGATTCGATGCAGTCGGGTTCATGACTTATGCCTCCTTTAATTCCTTGTTATAATTTACCATTTATACAAAGAAATACAACGAACAATATTGTCACATGCCCTGTCACATAAAAAAAGACTTAGACACTCCATCATGTCTAAGTCTCTTATAATAATTACATCTAAAACAACGTATGAATCGCCTTATCGAAATATTTTTCAAAGTATTCATGTCTATGAATGCCTTCTTTATCTGTTATAAACGTTAAAGTCGAAACATCATTGACCAGCTTCTCTTTCACCAACTCAACCGCTTCATACGTATTCGGTACCATCCATTTTAATATATTAGGATATTCTACTCCTTCTTGCTCTCCTACATACCAATAAATATGACGTGGATATTCTATCGGTTTGCTATTTTTAATGAAATCTAAAAAGTTCGGATACCACATAGAAGCAGACATTAAGATATAACTACCGAATAAGTGCGGTCGTGTTAATAATGCATATAATGACACTAACGCGCCGAATGACCCACCACCGATTGCTAAATATTCCGCTTCATCAAAGATATGATAATGTTCTTTAAGAAATGGTATTAATTCAAATTCCAACATATCTAAATATTGATCAGCTTCTCCCGCATAATGTGCTTGATCGACTTGCTCTTCCCATGGCGTATATTCCTTATTTCTATCAACCGGTTCAATACCAACATACATAATATCTCGTGTCTTGTCTTCAATCAGTTTATTAAATATATAATCCCCGTCTTGAACGATTACTGTCTTGAATGGTTTAGGATTTTGTTCATCATAACCAACTGGCATAGCAACCGTTACGAATCGATCATTCCATAAAAATTTTTGTACAACTTGCATAACTATTCACTCCCGTTATATCTCTTCTTTAATTGAGAAACGTTATCATTTATTACATCATACCACAAATACTATTAGTTATCATTTGCATATGAGATGCCTTTGTATCATGATAAAAATAATCTTTAAATAAATTTAACAAGGGGTGTTATTTTTATGAAAAAAGCGCTAATCGTTCTTACAGAAGCATATGCAGATTGGGAAGTCAGTTACGTTGCTGCTGAACTCGCTATGTCACACGGATTTGAAATCGATACAGTATCATTAGGTGAGTCAACTGTTACATCTATCGGGCAATTGAAGACAATCGTTGACTATACAATAGATAACATTAAAGATCCTTACGATGCTTTAATTATCATTGGCGGTAACAATTGGTCACAAATTGAAAATGAACAACTCGTGCAACTTATTAAGACATCATTAGACAACAATATCGTTGTAGGCGCAATATGTGCAGCCGTTGACTTCTTTGCAAGAAATGGATTACTTACGGGATATAAACATACAGGAAATGATTTAAACCAATGGACGACTGAAAAGAACTACAAAGCCTATACAAACGCATTAGACTTTATGAATGAAGATAGTGTCGTTGATAAGAACCTTGTCACAGCAAACGGATCCAGTGCAGTAGACTTTGCATTTAATGTAATTCGCGCATTAGGTCTACTTGATTACAAAGAAGCGGAAAAACAAAAATACTTTTATAAATCAGGTTATGTATCTTATAAGATGAAATACGGAGAAATTGGATAAGAAGCGAGAAATATAAAAATAACCTTTAAGGAGCGCTCAATATGACACAACATGAAAACATTGTCACGATTGCCTCAGAATGTGGTTTAGATATTCAACCTGAATTAATTTCAATAAATGAATCAGGTCTTGATTTTCAAGTAGCATTTGCTGAAGATAGACATGGTGTTGAATGGGTATTACGCATACCTAGAAGACCAGAAGTGTATGCGCGAACAGACTCAGAAAAAGAAACCGTAGACTTCATACAACAACATGTATCATTTGAAGTCCCTAATTGGCAAATTCATAAAGAAACATTAATTGCATATCCTAAACTAACAGGCGTACCTGCAGCTACAATTGATCCTGAATTACAACAATATGTATGGGAAATAGAACATAAACCCGTACCTCAGAATTTTATTGATACACTGGCAGAAGTACTCGTCGATTTACATCGAATAACAAACGAAGAGCTCGCTTCAAGTGATATTAAGACGACAACGATTGAACAAATTAAAGAAGATTATCAAGAACGTATGCATAAAGTGAAAGAAACGTTCGGTGTCTCCCCCGACCTATGGAATAGATGGGAAACGTGGTTAGAGCATGATGAGCTCTGGCCAAATCATGTCACGATGATACATGGAGACTTGCATCCAGGTCATATTATGGTGGATAAAGAAGCAAATGTGACAGGTTTGATAGATTGGACAGAAGCCAGTCATGCAGACCCGTCCAATGATTTCATGGGACATCATCGTGTATTTGGCGATGAAGCGCTAGATGAGCTAATAGAAGCTTATGATAAAGCTGGTGGAACGACATGGCCACATATGAAAGAACATATTATTGAATTGAATGCAGTGTTTCCAATGTTTATCGCTGAATTTGCACTTGCTTCAGGAGAAGCGGCATATGAGAAGATGGCAAAGAAAGAATTAGGCGTTGAGGAATAAGATAACATCAAAAAAGGTTAGCTCGTATGAGCTAACCTTTATATATGTGTTGCAAAGAAATTATTTAAGATGGTTAATTGTTCCGGTACGCAATTTCTTGAAACTTCAGGATGTGACGTAATATGTTTATCTGGTAAGTTGATTTTGTAAATCTTAGATGCATCAATACGATCTGTCTGTTTATAATACAGTTCAACATTTTCACTACATATCACGTATTTCGTATGTTCATTGCTATCATATAAATGTTGATTAATTTGAGGCACTAAATCGTCATTTCTCAAATCCTTTAAGAACCTTCTATCTTTCTGCTCTAACGCACCACCAATATTCACAATTGGATCTACTGCTAAAGTATTCATATCTAGCGCCGTACCGTGATAAATCGCACCCGTACCGCCTTTAGAACCACCGTAAAGTACAACATGCTCTTTATCAATATTAAGTTCTTCCATCACCTTTAAAATCGTACTTTGAATTTCCTGCTCATATTCAGGATAATTCGTCGTACTAATATAATGAGAGCCATGTGATACATTTAAATCCATTATTCTTAGAGTATAAACATTCTTCACGAGACTTCTCTCAATACCATCAAAGAACTTAGGAAACATCCTGTTCGGAATCAACGAACTATCATATCGCTTAGCATCTGGCATACAAGTAAAAATAACAAGCAACTTCTTAGGCACCTCATCATTTACCTTCCTACCAACCGGCTCATCTAACGTATAGAAAATATCCTTATGTCTGATTAAGTCTTTTCTCTGAAATAATTCTTGAACATCAGAACGCTTATAGAACTTAGAAATCGTCTTTTGATGAAAATACAAAATATAATCATTAGCCAAGATTTCTTTATACATTTCATGTAGTTTACGATCCTGTCTAGCTAACTGAATAAAATTCGAACTGCTACCCGTATCAATTTGAATACGCTTTTGATTCATAAAATCAATAGGCTCATGAAGCGCATAGATTTCTTTAGGTTTATTACGATCCTTCGAAACAAACCTCCCCTTATCAAACAAATAAGCCATAAATATCCCAACCCCCATTTTAGTATTAAGCTTTATATCTCTCACGTCGTACTAAAAAAGAAATGTTTGTTATAGCTTAACATATTGGGTAGATTGTATAGAAAAAATCATATAAAAAGAACTCAATTATCTCTATAATTACAAGTGACTAAGATTAATAAGCAGGGTATTTTTATGTAAATAAATGATACTATAATAAATAGAAAATAAACTTGTAGGAGAATGACATGAAGAGATTAATAGGTATTAGTATATTAAATTGTATATTATTAGCTGGATGTGGGAACAGCACTTTAGATAAAGACTATTTAAACATAGCGCACAGAGGCGCAAGTGGTTCAAAACCAGAACATACATATGCATCTTATGATAAAGCCATAAAACAAAATGCAGATTATACAGAGTTAGATTTACAAATGACTAAAGATAAAAAGTTAATCGCAATGCATGATAATAAAGTAGATAGAACTACAAATGGTACTGGATTAGTAAAAGATAAAACTTTAAAAGAAATAAAAAGCTTAGATGCTGGATCCTGGTTTGATAAAAAATATAAGAATGAAAAAGTACCAGAATTAAATGATATTTTAAATAAATATAAAGATAAAACTAATTTCTATATTGAAACTAAACATCCAGATATGTATCCAGGGATGGATAAAAAACTAATAAAAGATTTAGAAAATAATGGTTTGCTTAAAAAAGAAAGTTTGAAAAAAGGCAACTTAATTATTCAATCTTTCTCCGAGACTAGTCTACAAAATATACATAAATTAAACGAAAATATACCGTTAATTCATCTGATAGATGATAAAGATGTAAAAAAATTAAACGACAAAGAAATGGAAAGACTATCTGAATTCACATATGGACTTGGTTTCAATAAAGATATTGTTAATGAAAAATTAGTAGAAAAAGTACATAAACACGGCTTAAAAGTTCATGTCTTTACACTAAATAATGAACAAGAAGTTCAAGAAATGAAAGATATTAATGTTGACGGTGCTTTTAATAACAATCCTTAATAAGTTTTGATTTAAATATATACAACTATAATTACTTTAATTAATAGGACTACTTAGTGTTGTAATATTTATAGATTTACTTCCTCTTCCAAATGTAATCATATCTCACATTGGAAGAAAAGTAATAGCCCAATCACATATGTGGTTGGGCTATTACTGGTTGTGTAATTATAATATTAATCCAAACTTTACGATGGATAGTTAATAAAATTGTAAATTCTTTATTATAAGATCATTATTTATTATTTATTTCTTTATTAATTAATTCACCAATATACTTAGATGATTCCCCTTGTTCTAAGCTACAGAATCGTTCATAGAATTCATCAATTTTATCTTGATAAGATTCTTTAATTAAATCTATATCTTTCAAACTATCAGCTAAATCAAATGGATCCTCAAAAATCGGTCCTGGCAAGTCATTAACATAATCTAAGTAAAATCCTCTTAAATCTTTATCATATTTTTCAATATCATATGCAAAGAAGAATTGTGGTCTTTTTAAAACGCCATAATCAAACATTACTGATGAATAATCTGTTATTAAGGCATCCGTAATAAGATATAATTCTGAAATATCATCATAATCTGAAACATCTATAGCAAAGTTTTCATATCCAGATAAATCTATAGCATTTGATATTAAGTAATGCATTCTTAACAAGATAACATATTCTTCACCAATACTTTCATAAAGGTTTTGCAAGTTGATTTTTAACTCAAATAAATATTGACCTTTCTTAATAAACTCATCATCTCTCCAAGTTGGTGCATACATTAAGACTTTCTTACCTTCTGGTATATTCACATTTTCTCTTATTTTAGAAATGAATTCTTCATCATTTGCATGTGTAACTAGAATGTCATTTCTTGGATAACCGATTTCAAGCACTCTTTCTTCATCCATCCAAAAGGCTGATTCAAAGATTTCTGAAGAATAACGGTTAGGGGATACTAAATAATCCCATCTAGAAGTTTCCATATGGAAATTCCTTTTATATTGTGGTGTTGTTGTACTTGGCATTCTTACAACCTTCATATCGTTAGCTAATTTTTTTAGTGGTGTACCATGCCAAGTTTGAATATATTTTTGATTCTCTTTTTTATTTAAAGTTAGTGGTAATCTCGCATTATTAACCCAAACTTTAGCTTTAGAATATGCTTTATAGTATTCTAAAGAACCCTTTTTAATTTTTAATGGGTTTCCTGGTATATCAGATTGACTTGGTTTTTTTAGTATCCAAACATACTGATTTTCCGGATAATTTTCTAGCATATATTCATAGATATATTTCGGGCTATCACTATAGTTTTTACCTCCAAAGGCTTCAAATACAACTACATTATCATCAACATTTGATTCATTATCAAATAAGGAATAAATAGCTTTATTTTTATTTTTTGTTCTAAGAAGGATACTTTTAAAATGTCTTGAATACTTTCTGAATTTATTAACTTTCAAAGCAAGTTCTGGTTTTTTCATACGTAATAAGAACATTTCTATTTGGAATAAGTATTTACCCTCATTTAAATTAGGTGATTTCAATTCTTTTGCTATTCTACTTAGAAGTTCTCCATGTTTTTGATATCGAGATTGAATGTCCCTTTGACCAGGATTAAACTCTTTTATAATCTTTATTTTCATTTTATCTAATAAAAATTTTCTATGAATTTTATTTTTATTTCTCTTCAATGAATCAAAGAAACTTTTCGCATAATCAACAAATAATTTATCAAATTCTTGTTCAGTTAATACTTGTGTTTTAAACGGATCATAAACTTCACCACGATAATAAAATGGGAAGTTAAATACTCTCACGAATTCATCTACATGAGAAGCATAGTCGATAAGGAATGAATTATCAGTATAAATTTCTAGTTCTTCATTAAATTTGACATTATATTTTTTAGCAATACTTGTTTTAAATAAAATGTTACAAGCTGAATTCTTTCTCAAGAACGAATTAGCATTTGTTTCATAATTCAGTCTTCTCACTTTAACTATATTCTGGTTAATGAATTGTGGCTTTCGAAGTGTAAATTTATAAATTGGTGCAATTAAAGCATCTAGTCCATCAATATTCTTTAAGTAATAACCAATTGCATAAGAGGCAAGTTGATCATCAGCATCTAAAAACATAAAGTAATCAGTATTTACATTCTCAATTGCTTTATTTCTTGCTTTTGCATGACCTTGGTTTTTTTCAAAATTAATAATTTGTACTTCTTTATCATAAGTTTCTAACTCTTCTAATAATATTTCAGTCGTTTTATCTTCTGAGCCATCATTAACAATAATCACATTAAAGTCTTGGTTTCTTTGATTTTTAAGACTTCTAATACATTCTCGAATATACTCTTCCTCATTATAATATGTGACAATAACTGTTAATTCATTCATTATATATCTCCTTATCTATACTAATTGCGCAACAATACATTTATTTCTATTAGCTAATAACTATTTTAGTGTACTAATTATCTCCAGAATTTTTCTTCAACCATACTGATTCTTCATATGCATAAATCGCTTCTTGATAACTATGACTTCGTGGTAATATCCCTTTTTTGATTGCTTCATTATATGCGTTCATCTTTGTTTGCTCATCTTGTTTACTGTAAATAATTTCAGCTAGTTCTTCTTGATTCTTTATATTGATTGCTTTATCTTGTTTCTTCGGCTGTTGTTCTTTTTTCTTAGTCGTCTGTTCCGTTTTTTCTTTTTTTGTCTTTTTACTATCTTTAGCTTCATTGTCTGTTGTTATCATTAAGACTGCAGACATTATTGTGAGACAAAAAATAACCACTACCAGAACTATATTCTTCAATGCTCGACCTCTCCCCTTTGTAAACATCAATATTATTATTAAACTACAAAATATTACATTTGTAAATTTGATTTTCAACATTTTATTTTTAATATTACAATTCAACGTTTTTAAATCAATTAAACTATTCATCTTAACTAATAAAAAAGTATAATAATTACAAATCTAGTTTTACAAAATTTAATAGTATACAAAAAACAACCTACTTATTGAAGGTTGCTTTTTTACATAATGAATTATTTTAAATTAAACTTTTCCCTAAATAACTCTATCACATCGTTCAACTTCTCTACATTCAATGAGAAATACAGTTTCATTTTTGGTTCTGTTCCTGATGGTCTAACCGCTATAAATCCTTCTTCAAAAATAAATTTGATAAGATCTGTTTGCGGTAACTGAATAGTGCTTGTTTCACCACTTTGTATATTATGAGATT
>NZ_JAJNJE010000015.1:0-13702 GCF_022386035.1 Mammaliicoccus sp. O-M54 | reverse complement strand
GATTCTTGATCGTTAGACAGCTCATTTTATGTATTTTCACTCATTTCCACCTGCGATTTGGTGCGCTAACGATCTTGTTTCATTTTCTTGAGCGTTAGAATTTCTAACGATCTTGTTTTCCACTCTTGATTGTTAGACAGCTCATTTTGTGTATTTTTACTCACTTCCACCTGCGATTTGGTCCGCTAACGCTCTTGTTTCATTTTCTTGAGCGTTAGAATTTCTAACGATCTTGTTTTTCATTCTTGATCGTTAGACAGCTCATTTTGTGTATTTATACTCTTTTCCACTTGCGATTTGGTGCGCTAACGATCTTGTTTCGTTTTCTTGAACGTTAGAATTTCTAACGATCTTGTTTTCGTTTCTTGATCGTTAGCCAGCTCATTTTGTGTATTTTTACTCTTTTCCACCTGCTATTTGGTGCGCTAACGATCTTGTTTCGTTTTCTTGAACGTTAGAATTTCTAACGATCTTGTTTTCGTTTCTTGATCGTTAGCCACTCCTACTCCAACCCATACTCCCACTCACTTCCGCCCTACACAAGAAAAGACCAGCTCACCCGAGCTGGTCTTCTTTTTATAATATTTCTTTAGCTTTAAGTACCGCTTCTTGCGTAATTTCATGACTGTTAACCCATGCTTCTGTCACTGTTGCGTTACGTTCTTTAAATATTTCTATCACGCGCTCGCTTTGTGCGTTTGTAACGATTGGATCTCTTGCACCCATTGATAAAAAGACATTAAAATGAGATAAATCTTTATGATTATTTTCTAAATCTAATGGATAAAGTGGTGCAAAGAGTAATGCTTTTTGAAATGGTGTTTGTTCTCTTAATATGAGATTAATCGCCATATTAGAACCATTAGAGAATCCTACTGGAATAACATCTTCTAATTTAAACCCATATTCTTTAGATGATTCTTCTATAAATTGATACAGTTCTTGACCTCTATACTCTAAATCTTCTAAGTCATATTGCCCTTCTCCGAGTCTTTTGAAATATCTAGCCATACCATTTTCAGATACTTCACCTTTAACACTCAAAATACTATAAGTCGGATCAAGCATTTCTGCTAATGGTAATAAATCTCTCTCATCTCCACCTGTTCCGTGAAGTAATAGAAATACTGGTTTACCTTGTGCACCTTGTTTAAATATATGTTTCATATTTACTATCTCCCATCATATTATGGTCTTTCGATTGTGAATGTGTGTCCAATTTCAGCATAATCATTCCCGGCTAGTCTGCTTACCGCTTTGAGTTCTTCTTTATTAATATAGCCATCATCATAAATACGCTCGTCAAAATGATAATACTTCACCTCTAGCAGTAATAAATCTGAAATAGGTTGTCCGTCTTTTTCAATTACAATATCATCATATAGAACCGCTTCAAATCGAACTTTACTTTGCTTCAAGCCTTTCACAGATACTTCAACTGAATCTACTGTTTCAAAATTCGTACGTTCGAGTTCACTCTCTTCATGACTTAACATAGCTGCAGTTTGATTGGCATCACGCACATTATCTGTATCTACAATATGCACGACCGCTTCTTTATTCTGAATGATATTTCGTGCAGTATCTTTCATTTCACCATTCACTCTTTGTACTGCGATAGAAAGAATCGGTGGGTCTGAAGATACAACATTGAAAAAGCTAAACGGTGCTATATTCAGTACGTTATCATCTGATTCTGTTGTGACTAATGCAATTGGTCTAGGAATAATAGATCCTATTAACAATTTATAGTTTTCTTTCTGCGATAAGACTTCTGGTCGTATCTCCTTCATCTTAACCACACCTTTTCTTATTAATGTTCTCTACTTGTATCAAAAGCTTTAATTTCAGATTCAATGTAGTCGCGTTTTGCTTCTAAAAATGGTGGTAATGCAAGACTTTCACCTAATGTTTCATAAGGTTCATCTCCCATAAATCCTGGTCCATCAGTAGATACTTCTATAAGAATATGACCAATTCTTGCGTATAGCGCTTCAAAATAATATCTATCAACATTACCTGAGTTACCAATGCGAAGTTCGTTATATTTTTCTTCCCATGCTTTAATCGCTTCATGGTCTTTTAATCTGAATGATACGTGATGTACTTCACCGTAACCTTGTCTTGCTTCAGGACCTTGGTCGTCTTTTCTCAAAATAACTTGACCACCGTTACCGCCTTCTCCAACTTCTAACAATGTCACGTTTTCTTCTTCAATAATTGGTTTCATACCGTAAACTTGTTTCAATACAGATTTGAAGTCTTCATAATAGCTCACTGTAATTTCAATTGGTCCTAATCCATAAATTGCTTTATCTTCAGGTACTGGACCATTTTTCCAAGGAATACCTGGTTTAACACCTTCATTTAATTCATCTGAAATTAATTGATATCTTTGACCGTCTTCTTCTTCAAAAGGTAATACCTTTTTACCGAATAAATCTTGGATACCGTCATGTTTAACGCCAAATTCTTCAAAGCGATTTAAATAATATTCAAGCGCTGCATCGTTTGGCACTCTGAATGCTGCACGACTAATTGAATTTGTACCACGACTACCTTTCGGATTATTTGGAAAATCAAAGAATGTCATGTCTGTACCTGGAGACCCTTGATCATCTGCGAAAAATGTATGGTACGTATATATATCATCTTGGTTTACTGTTTTCTTAACTAAACGCATACCTAGTACTTGTGTGAAAAATTCATAGTTTCTTACTGCATCATTTGTCATTGCAGTTACGTGATGGATACCGATAAGTTCTGGATTACTCATTATAGTTTCCTTCTTTCTTTATTTTTATTTCGAATTCGAAATAATAAGTTGTAAAAAAATTTGCGCTATCCACTACTCAGTAGAATTTGCGCTTATTTTTTTAAGTGCTCTACGAAAAATCGCAAGCTCTTCGTCATCTAATATAGAAAATGCTTTTTCAATTGTTTCGGCATGTTGTGGAAAAATACGTTCCATCAATTCATGTCCACTTTCAGTCAGAACAGCATACGTAATACGTTTATCTTGTTCATCTTGTCGACGTGTTACATAACCTTTCTTAACAAGTTGATCGATGACGTAAGTTGTACTACTGCTTGCAATTAAGATGCGTTGTTTTACTTTTTGAATAGGTTGATCACCTTTATGATACAAAAGTTCCATTACAGCAAATTCAGTAATATTTAAACCGTAGTTCTTCATATCTTGTTTAACAATACGATCTAACGTATCATTTGTACGTTTTATACCTACTAGCGCTTTTAATGATTCTTTCGTTCTATCCATCTTCATCACCTATTCAAACATTATTTCGATTTCGAGATAATTGTAACGCCCTTTCAAATAAATGTCAACAGTTTTGAGTATAAAAAATATACTAACTTTGTTTTTATTATATTTTCAATATTCTAACAAATTTAATTTAGTTGATTTTTAATAATGTTTAACCTATAATTCTTATTGAAAAACTAAGATATTTATTAATTTTATATTGGGGTAATGGGATGAAAGCATTTGATTTAATCGGGAATACGCCACTTGTCTTATTGGAACATTACAGTACAGACAACGTGAAAATATTTGCGAAATTAGAAAGTTATAACTTAGGTGGCAGCATTAAAGATCGACTTGGCAAGCATCTGATAGAACATGCACTAGCTGAAGGTAATATTCGTTCTGGAGATACGATAGTTGAAGCCACTGCCGGTAACACAGGTATAGGACTTGCTATCGTAGCGAACCATTACAATATGAACTGCGTTATCTTTGCACCTGAAGGATTCTCGGAAGAAAAAATGAACATCATGAAAGCTTTAGGGGCTGAAGTAAGAAGAACACCACGTTCAGAAGGTATGTTAGGTGCGCGTCAACAAGCACAGTCTTACGCTGAACAATACGGCGCTTATTACATCAATCAATTTGAAAATGAACAGAATCCACAAGCATATGTTCACACTTTAGCGACAGAAATTCTTGAACAATGTCCAGACATCACACATTTGATTGCTGGCGCTGGTTCTGGCGGAACTTTTACAGGAATAGCTTCAGTCATGAAAGAACATCAAGTACGTAATATCATTGTAGAACCTGAAGGAAGCATTCTTGCTGGTGGCGAAGCGCATGCTCACGATACTGAAGGTATTGGCGTTGAAAAGTGGCCACCATTTCTAAAGCGAGATTTAATCGATGATATTAAAGTCATTTCGGATCAAGATGCATTTACAAATGTATCAGGTCTTGCATTAAATGAAGGTATTCTTGCTGGTAGTTCATCAGGCGCAGCATTACAAGCAGCAATAGACGTTTCAAAACAAATTGAACAAGGACATATTGTCGTCATTTTCCCTGATGGCAGTGATAGATATATGTCTAAAAATATATTTAATTATGGAGGAAAAGATTATGAATAAAAAAACATTACTCATCCATGGCGGTAAAACAACAGATGCATATACAGGTGCGGTAACAACACCAATTTATCAAACAAGTACTTATGAACAAGACGGAATCGGAAATTTAAGACAAGGTTATGAATACTCTAGAACAGCTAACCCTACTCGTACAGCATTAGAAACATTAATCGCGGATTTAGAACACGGTACACATGGTTATGCGTTCGGTTCAGGTATGGCAGCAATCTCAGCAGTCATCATGTTATTAGACAAAGGTGACCATATTTTAATTAATTCAGATGTATACGGTGGTACTTACCGTGCATTAACAAAAGTATTCTCTCGCTTCGGTATTGAATTTGATTTTATCAATACAACTGATGTAAGCAATATCGAATCTTCTATTAAAGATACAACTAAAATGTTATTTATCGAAACACCATCAAATCCGTTACTTCAAGTAACAGATATTAAAGCAGCAAGTGACATCGCTAAAAAACATGACATGTTAACTGTTGTAGATAATACATTTATGACACCTTATTACCAAAATCCATTAGACCTAGGTGCTGATATTGTTCTTCACTCAGCTACTAAATACTTAGGCGGACATAGTGATGTTGTTTCAGGCTTAGTTGTAACAGCTAACGAAAGCCTTGGAGAAAGAATTGGTTTCATCCAAAATTCAACTGGTGGTATTTTAGGACCTCAAGATAGTTATTTATTAACACGTGGTATCAAAACATTAGGGTTAAGAGTAGAACAAATTAATAGAAACGTTAAAGAAGTCGTAGCATTATTAAACAAACATGAAAATGTTGTTAAAACAATTCATCCATTAAACGAAGACCATGTGAATCGCGACATTCACTTCGAACAAGCTTCAGGTTACCCAGGTATCATTTCATTTGAAGTTGCTGATGTAGAAAAAGCAAAAGAAGTCATTAAACATACAAAATTATTCACATTAGCAGAAAGTTTAGGCGCGGTAGAAAGCTTAATTTCAGTACCAAGTCTTATGACACATGCATCAATACCAGCAGAAATTCGTCATAAAGAAGGTATCGCAGACGGCATGATCCGTCTATCTATCGGTATAGAAGATACAGAAGACTTAGTAGAAGACTTAAACCAAGCATTAAACCAAATATAATAAAAAGAAAAGCTGAGATAGCGGAAATTGACCGCTGCCTCAGCTTTTTTTCATATTTGAGGTATGGTGGATGGGTGTATTAAGTGTGGGATGGCGGTTTGTGTGGAGCGTGAGGAACGTATGTTGCTTGTTTAGTCAGTCTTGCAACATACGAGCGAGCTATGTTGCTTGTTTGGGTCGTCTTGCAACATACGGGCGAGCTATGTTGCTTGTTTGGGTCGTCTTGCAACATACGGCGGCTCTATGTTGCTTGTTTGGCGAGTCTTGCAACATTCACGGCTCCAATGTTGCTAGTCACGTCCCACTTGCAATATTCACGGCTCCAATGTTGCTAGTCACGCCCCACTTGCAATATTCACGGCTCCAACATTGCTAGTCACGTCCCACTTGCAATGTTCGAGGTTCTTATTTCCTACGATTAGTCAATCTTGATAAATACAACGCCCTTCACTCTATTATTCCTCAATATAAAAAATGGCCGGGACATTATTCAATGTTCCGCGCCATTTTCACTTCTTTATGATTTTGTACCGAATAGACTTATTCCTAATATGACAAATACTGCGCCACTTATTTTATTGATATTTTTTTCTGCTACGATATTATCTCTTAATTTTGCTGTTAAACTACTTGAAAAGATCGCAATGATAAATGATGTGATTGCACCCATTACTGCGAAAATACTGCCCAATATTAAAAATGGTATTGGACCGTACTGATTATCCACTGAAATAAACTGTGGAATAAAGGAAATAAAGAATAGTGCTACCTTTGGATTGGTAACGTTCGTGATCACGCCTTGTACAAATAGTTTTCTACGAGATTGATACACAGTCTTCTTTATTGAAATTGACGATTGTTTACTTATAAACATTTGTATACCTAAATAAATTAAATATACTGCTCCGACAATTTTAATAATTGTGAATAAGACCACGGAAGTTTGTAAAATAACAGACAACCCTAATCCTGACAGTACAGTATGAACAACTGCACCAACCGATACACCTAATGCTGAATATATACCTGCATCTCTACCTTGTGAAATACTTCTATTTAGAATAAACATCATATCAATACCAGGTGTGATACAGATGATAAGCACTGTGATTAAAAACAGTTGAAAAGATACGATATCAAACATCATTTACCCCCTTTAAATTAATCGTTAAGATATACTAACATATAATCTAAAGTTGTAAAATGAAAATTTTAATTTATCTCGACCTTTTCAATGTCTAAGTTTATATTTAACTTTTCAAGTATGGATTCAAAACCTTCTATAGTATAGTCCTCATTTTCAGTTACTAATGTCTTAATCGTCCCATGACCGTTGGAAGTGTATGATTCTGCTTGTTCAATAACAGTTTGAGCAGGATCAATAAACATGATATGTGGATATAACTCTTTAAAATAACTATACAGCCACGGTAAATGTGTAGAAGATAATGTAAATATATCGATTTCTTCATATTGGTCTATAATATCATCCATAAAATTCTTCACAGTCATTAAAGTACGATATTTATCGGATATAAATGAACCGTCTTCAACTAATTCAACTAATGAAGAAGCATTAAATTGATATACGTGACTTGAAGAAACTTCATTGTTTATAAATTCATTTAATGCATCACTTTCAATTAGGGATTGAACACCTAAAATACCTATTTGTTTACTAGAAGATTTCTCTAATGCTTCTTTCACCGGTGGATAAACACCTACGATTTCAGTATCAAAGTTATCTTTCATGTTATCCAAAATAGTAATCGTTGGTACATTAGATGCCACGATAATCAAACGAGGATTCCACTTTTCTAAATAATGAATGGTTTGTGTGATTACAGTTTCTAATTCATGGATAGATTTTTGACCATAAGGAAACTGATTGCGATCTGCCAGATATATTATGTCTTGATTTGGGTATGTCTTTTTTAACAATTCTACAATTGAATAGCTGCCAATTCCCGCATCAAAAACAGCAATAGGTTGAAATAACGTGTCTTGATTATTTGTCATATATGCCACCCTAACTTATATTTCTAAAAATACTTTCGGTGTTTGTGCTATTTTCTCATCTACCACGTTATAAAATCCACCTTTTTGATATCCCGTACAATGCACTTTGTCTTCTGTAGCAATTTCGAATTCAAGTTCCCACTTCATTCTACTCACTTTAACTAACCAACATCTACCAACTGGTTTATCATGAATCGTCAATGGTACTTTGTAGTCTGCCTCAGTTCTCATCAATATTGGTGATATATTAAATTTCATCATTTCTGAGTAAGTCATATATTGGTTAATAAAAGCAGTTCTTAAATCTTCAAACCATCTTACATACACAATATTACTCACAATGCCCATAGCATCAATATCATAAACATTAACTTCGATTTCTTTTTCAGCGACTAATTTTCTCTCTTGCATTAAAAAGACTCCTTCGTACATCATTTTTTATTATTTCAAAATAACTTTATACATATTATCACTTAAAGTCATTCATTAAATCAACCTTAAGCAATACTAGAATCTTTAAATACTTTTTGGTATTGAACATACCCTGATAAATAGTGTTCAATATCATCTATTCTTACTCTATAGCCATGATGTTTAATAAAGAATGAGTTCACAATACGTGCTGGATTTTTAAAGTACATTGCAATTTCAGGATAAAAGTAGCCTGTTCTTTCATAATCAGCTCTTATATGTATTGTCTTAATGAATTTTTCTTCATCTAAATAAGTTTCAACAAGATCAGCATAGCCAGTCTTCTTAGCTTTTTCGACTAAGTGATAAGTCGCCATTAACATTTCTAAAAATGTTGGGAATGTCGTTTCCCTTTGTTGCATATAATCTAAATAACTCGATACGTTCTGAATGCCAAATTTATAATATTTCTCTTGTGGGTCAATTTGTACTAATTCATTTGTACAATATCCTAACCAGTGATCATGGTATTTCCAATATTTTTTCTCTATAAACATTTCAAATAACATTTTGACAGTATTCAACCATTCTTCATTATGATCAATTTGATAAAGTCTTAATAACGCTAAAGCAGCTTCACCATCATAATATACAATTCTGAATTGTTCTTTTATCGTTAAATCAGGATAATTTAATACGTGAATCGTTTGTTGTTGATCATCAATCATCGACAATATCCCTTTAGCAACTTTCTGAGCAGCTTCTAAATATCGAACATTATCAGGTACATGTTTTAAATACTCACAAATCGCAAAAATAAATGCAGCGTTTTGACCTAATTTTATTTCATTCATACCTTCTGTATCATCAAATATATATCCTGCGCCATCAACTTCATATAAATAATGTTTAATTAAATAATCAATCGCCTTTTCTACAATTGTGACATCTTCATTTAAATAACTCAGACCTTCTATTAATGCATATGTCGAAGATGAATGACGTAAGTTGTTATAGAAGCCTATTTCATTATCAAAATGCGGAAAATAACCGTAAATATACTTTCCGTTATCTTGAATTTGATCTTTCAAAAAGTGAGTACTTGTTTTAATTAATCGATCAATTTCTTCATTAAGATTATCAATTTTTCTTAGACCTTTACGATATCCCTTTTCTTCTAATTCAATAAGTTGATTTTCTTCAAAGAAATAACTTTTTGTGTAGAACTTATAAATAGATTCATTTTCATAATTGCGATGTGCGAAGTACTTTCTTATTTTTTTATATTTATTTATATAGTTATTAATATTTTTCTCAGACATGATAAATTCTTTAGTACCTTTTTTAGGTCTAATAAATGCATTGGCATTAATTTCTTCTGGTAAGAACGCTAAGTCCCAGTTCTCATCTAAAGCAAAACCATATTCAACATAATTTCTACGTGTATTGATTAAATCATGCTTCAATTGTTCATACTTTATTTCTTCTATTGAAGTAACGAAATCTATTTTAACCCATTCAGCTTTTTTACCAGTATTTTTTCGAAATGCTTCTATATATTTTTTAATATTTCGGTCAGCATTATGTGATTTAAACATTTTTACTAAAGCCTTTTGAGAAGGATGACCAACACTAAGAAATATCCTTTCTACATTTGAATGATTATTTAATAAATCTTTGAGTTGATTAGTTATAACCATGTATAACATTCCTTTCTTTATTAATTTATATAACACAAAAATTCACTCTAATTATACATATTATACCATTTTTTGAAAAATTATAGAGGCCAGGACATATAAATGTCCCGGCCAAAATCTAGCATTATTTTATTCTAGTTGTTTTTACTTACTATCTTTGTTGTCTCTTTTACGACGACCAAGTAATAATAATGAACCTGCACCTGCAAATAATCCACCGAATAAAGCACCATTAATTGAAGTCATTTCACCAGTATCTGGTAAATATTTATGATGATTATCTTTATTGTCGTTATTATTCATATTTGTTGCTTTAGTATCTTTGTTTCCATCATTATTGCTTGAATCAGTTGATCCCATTCCCATATCTGAGTCTGAATCAGCGTCCGCATCTGAATCTGCGTCTGCATCTGAGTCTGCGTCCGCATCTGAATCTGCGTCTGCATCTGAGTCTGCGTCTGCATCTGAGTCTGCGTCTGCGTCTGAGTCAGAGTCTGCATCTGAGTCTGAATCGCTGTCTGAATCTGAGTCGCTATCTGAGTCTGAGTCGCTATCTGAGTCTGAATCGCTATCTGAGTCTGAATCGCTGTCTGAGTCTGAATCGCTATCTGAGTCTGAATCAGCATCCGCATCAGTATCTTCTTTATAGAATCCTGAATCTATAGACATATCATCTTCATCGTTAATTGTAACTTCAACTTTTAGTCCATCTGAATCTTTTTCATCGTTACCACCTTGATCTTTAACTGTTGGAGTGTATCCTTGTGGTGTTTCAAATTCTACTGTATATTTACCATTTTCTAATTCTCTAAAAATATATTTACCTGTTTCATCTGTTGTTGTTCTAGCAATTTCTTGTCCATCTTTATCTTTTAAAATTACTGTTACATTCCCAATTCCTTTTTCGCCTTCATCTTGTACGCCGTCTTTATTTGTATCTTCCCATACATAATCACCTAAGTTATACTTAGGTTTTTCTTTGTAGAATCCTGAGTCAATAGTCATATTATCAGCATCTTGAATTCTTACATTTACATTAAGACCATCTGAATCTTTAGCATCATCACCATTATTTTCAATAGTTGGTTTATAGCCAGCTGGAGTCTCAAATTCTACTTTGTAATCACCATTCTTAAGTCCTCTAAAAATGTATTTACCTGATTCATCAGTGATTGCTCTACCGATTTCTTGTCCATCTTTATCTTTTAAAATTACTGTTACATTTCCGATTCCTTTTTCGCCTTCATCTTGCACGCCATCTTTATTTGTATCTTCCCATACATAATCACCTAAGTTATATTTAGGTATATTTTCTCCATCACCGTTACCTGAGCCAAATCTAAGAATGTTACGATTATCCCAATAGAATGAGCTAGGGTTACCATAATAATCACGATTTGTTTCTGTAACTCGTGTCAATACATCATTTTCACTTTCATCATAATGACCATCTACTAAAATTACATAAGCTTTATTAATATCACCAAATTTTATATCTGTTGAATTATCATTATTATCAGTAATATAACCATTAAAATTCGCAGTAACATCTTTAAAGTTTCCATCATTTGGATCTACAAAATAACTTTCATTTAATAGATTTGGATTAATTACTTCATAAATTTTATATCTTGTATTATCTGAATTCACTAATGTGCTACTAACAGTTGGATCATCATAATAACCTTTAACATTAACATTTGAACCATAAAGTTGTTTAGCTAATGGGTTAACATATATTACTTGTTTATAAGTTCTTTCACCTGATTTATTATCTATTTTATTAATATTGGATGATATATTGGCGCCATTTGCTCCAGGAACTCCAGCAAATGGAGAACTGTAATCAAGATTGATAGTTGAATTGAATCGCTTACCTGCTATATTAAAACTTACTGGATAATTTCCACTTCTTGGTGATTCTTTTCTATCTGTAAATATCGGAATCTCAAAGTTACCTTTTACTTTTTCTTTCTCATTTACAAAATTAGTGAAGATGTATTTACCTTGTTTTGTTTTTGTATTATAAGTACCAGTAGCTATAATGTCTCCATTTTCATTTTTTAATTTAGCAAGATTCATTTGGTACCCTACTTTACTGTAATCAATGTCCCCGTCTAGAGATAAATTATTAGGAACATCGAATGTAAAGTAATCGCCTTCTTTAATAGAATCAGTTATTCTAAATGATACATTCATATTAGTAAATCCAGATTGATTTGGGTCAAATTTTCTTTTATCTAAATTAAAATTGTTGATAACTACTTTATCATTAACATTCTGACCACTAGCTTCTGTATTTGTATCAACCATAGGCACAGCTCTGAACCCTGTATAGTTTCTAGAAGTCGTAGCTGGCACCTTATTTTTATCGATTTTCTTAGATTGATATCTAATAGCTTCTAAAGAAATCTTCTTTTTCACATCTTCTAAAGAATCTTCCTTAAAATTAATTTTTGCATTATCAATAATTAATTTACGATCGTCATCTGATAAATTTTTAATTTTGTCATCTAATTCATTAACTAAATCTTCTTCAGAAAAATTTGTAGGTTGATCAATTACTTTTGCTTGTGTACTAGAAGTTCCATCTATTGAGACTTCTTCGTTTCTAGAATTTTCAATTTCTAATTCTGTAGGTGTTTTTTCTTCTGTAATTGGTTGTTCTTTAGTTTGATTTACTGAAGTTATATTTTCCTCTATAGATACTGGTTCTGATGCTTTTTTCTCTGTGCTCGATTCTTCAGAAGTAAACTTTTCTGATGCTTTGTCTTCTTGATTTGTTTTTTCAGTTGGTAATATTACTTCTCTATTTTCTTCTGTCGATTTTTCTTCTATAACTGGTTCTTCTGATGATACTTCATCTGTTACATTATCTTCTAGTGTATTTTCTTCTGTGCTCTCTTTTTCTAGTGATGCTTTTTCTGTTACTTTTTCCTCTGTGCTTAATTCTTCTGTTAATGTTGATGAATTATCCCCATTTATGTCATTAGATTTTTCATCATTTTGAGAACTTTTTGATTGTGCTTTTACTAAATCTTCGTTAGATACCTCATCTGCTTTCGCTTCATCACCTAAACCGAATAATAGTGTTGCACCAACCAAAATTGAAGCAGTACCAACAGTGAATTTTCTAATTGAATATTTATTTAATTTATTAGAAATAAAATCTATTTTACCACTTCTTGATTTTGGTTTCTTTTTCATTATTCATTCCTCCTAAAATATCAATTTTTCTTATTGATAAGTCATTTTATTTATATGAGCACTTATCAAAAAATATTATATTTCGGGCTATTCAAATATTCAACACTTTAATTATAAAGATAATATATATTAAAATTATGTTTATTTTACATTTAATTACATTCATTAAATTGAATTTAAATCAAAAAATAAAGCGGTTATATCATTTGACATAACCACTTTACGAATGTTTAATATAAATTTATTTATCTTCTTTTCTACGACGACCGAATAAGAATAATGAACCCAATCCTGCTAATAAACCACCAATTAAAGTTGTATTAACTTCTGATTCTTCACCTGTATCAGGTAATTGTTTGTTATGGCTTGCTTTATGATCTTGATTATTTTCATTCGATTGATTAGCATCACCATTACCACCATTATTGTTTGAATCATTTGATGACATACCTGCCTCTGAATCGCTGTCAGAATCTGAGTCGCTATCTACATCTGCGTCACTATCCGCGTCTGAATCACTATCTGCATCTGCATCACTATCAGAGTCTGCGTCGCTATCCGCATCTGCGTCACTGTCTGCATCGGCGTCGCTATCTGCGTCTGAATCACTATCAGAATCTGAATCACTGTCCGCGTCTGCATCGCTATCTGCGTCTGCATCACTATCAGAGTCTGAATCACTGTCCGCGTCTGCGTCGCTGTCTGCATCGGCGTCACTATCCGCATCCGCGTCACTATCTGCATCTGCATCACTGTCTGCGTCACTATCTGCGTCCGAATCACTATCTGCGTCCGAATCACTGTCTGCATCGGCGTCACTATCCGC
>NZ_JAJNJE010000014.1:0-28260 GCF_022386035.1 Mammaliicoccus sp. O-M54 | reverse complement strand
GATAAATACAGAGCCTCTATTTATCTTGTTTCGCCAGTCTTGATAAATACAGAGCCTCTATTTATCTTGTTTCGCCAGTCTTGATAAATACGAGGCGCCTATTTATCTTGTTTGGCCAGTCTTGATAAATACAAGGCGCCTATTTATCTTGTTTCACTAGTCTTGATAAATACAAGGTCCTGAACATTGCTAGTCACGTCCCACTTGCAATATTCAGACCTCCAACATTGCTAGCCGCACTCCACTTGCAATATTCACACCTCCATCAACACTCATCTCTATCTAAAAAGTAAGAAACCGTCTGAGCGTTTCAGACGGTTTCCTTTATTATTCTAAATTCGCGTGTTTATTTTGCATAAATGTTTCACTTACGTTTAATTGTTCCATTAAATCCATTACGATACTATCTAAATATAATTGAGTGCTTTGTTCGAATAGACTTCCTAGTGGTTGGTCTGATCCTTTTTCATCATATTTAGTACCTGCTGGTAAAACGATCACGTCATCTGCTATTTCAGCGATTGGTGATTGTTCTTTTGTAGAAATTAATATGACATTCGCTCCGATATCTTTTGCTGTTTGTGCGAGTAATTTCAAGTGAGCTGTCGAACCTGAACCGGAGACAATCAATAATTTATCTCCTTCTTGAATAGAAGGTGTACTTGTCTCTCCTACTACATAGCTTTTCTTACCTAATTGGTTCAATCTCATAGCAAAACTGTTCGCAACAAATGCAGAGCGTCCTTTAGCTGCTACAAACACTGGATCTTCTGACAACAAACTATTTACGAATTGCTCAGTATCCTTCAAGTCTACTTGATTTAATGTTTGCGTAATTTCATCCAAAATTAATTGATAACGGCTCATATTATTTACCTTCAATAACTTCTCTACATAATTTTGCGACTGCTTTTGGATCGTCTGCGTTAGCAATTCCTCCACCAACAATAATTAAATCTGGATTTTCATCAGCAACAGATTGAATTGTTTCTGGTGTAATACCACCTGCTACTGCTACTTTTGAATTTTTGATAACTGATTTAACTGTACGTAAGCTTTCTAATGGTGATACACCTTCAGCTTGTAAGTCATAACCAGTATGCACAGCGATATAATCTGCACCTAATGCGTCTAATTCTTTCGCACGTTTTTCTAAATCTTGAACTGCGATCATATCCACTAATAATTCTTTACCATGTTTATGTGCTTCTTCAACTGCGCCTTTAATTGAAGCATCTTCTGCTACACCTAAAATTGTTACAATATCTGCACCATATTTAACAGCTTGGCTTACTTCATAACTAGCAGCATCCATAATTTTTAAGTCAGCTAATACTTGAACATCTTTAACAGATTGACTTAATTTTTCTACTGCACCTAATCCTTCGTTAATAACGATAGGTGTACCGATTTCTACTATATCTACATATTCCTCAACTTGTTGCGCTAATTGAGCTGCTTCTTCTTTATTTAATAAATCAATTGCTAATTGTAATTTCATATTAATCCTATCTCCTTTATCTATATTACTTTACACTAATAATTGTGATACAATGTATAAAATTATGCAATACTGACAAATATGTCACTTAGTGAAGAAATGGGGTTGTATCATGGTATTAATTAACTATAAAGAAACGGAATATTATAATTCTAAAGACTTAGCATTATCTGTTATTGGCGGTCGTTGGAAAATACCAATCATCTGGCATTTATTACAAGCGTCACCTCTTAGACTGAACGAATTAGAAAAGAAACTACCAGATATTAATCAGCGTATGCTTATTAGACAGTTGAGAGAACTTGAAGACGATCATATCGTAAACCGTACTGTATATCCGGTCGTACCACCTAAAGTTGAATATAGTCTGACACAAATAGGCAAAGATTTAGAACCTGTTGTTAATGGCATTTGTGACTGGGGAGACGAATTTTTAGACTTTTTAAATACAAAAGATAAAGCCTAATCACATATTGCTTTTAATCGCTTCATAGTTTGCTACAATAAAATAAAAAAGGGGTATTTTATGACAACTCAAAAACTTTCACAAGAAGAACAAGCTGAACTGCTTACAACTTTACAAAAGCGTTTCGAAAAATTTCCAGAACGTCATAAAAATATAGAATGGTCAGATGTAGAAAAGCGATTAAATGAACATCCAGAAAAATTATGGTCGCTTAATCAAATGGAACAAACTGAAGGAGAACCTGATGTCATAGGATTTGAAGACGATGCTTATATTTTCGTAGACTGTTCGAAAGAAAGTCCTAAAGGTCGTAGAAGTGTTTGCTACGATAGAGCAGCATTAGAATCTAGAAAGAAACACAAACCAGAAACAAGTGTAATGGACATGGTTCATGAAATGAACGTTACATTACTTAATGAAGAACAATATAGACATTTACAAACACTCGGTGAATTTGATAAGAAAACATCTAGTTGGATTGAAACACCTACTAAAATTAGAGACCTTGGCGGTGCATTATTCTGTGATTTACGTTATGACACAGTATTCACGTACCATAATGGCGCTGATTCTTATTATGGCGCAAGAGGTTTCCGAAGCATGTTAAAAATATAAAATTAAGCTTCCTCAATTTGTCTGAAGAAGACAAGTTGAGGAAGCTTTTTCTATACAATCATTACCTAACCACTTACACCGTATATTCAACCGGTTATGACATAACTACTGACAAATAATGTGATACAACATACTATATAACCAAAGGAGGTTATGCTATGACAGAGCCATTCAACGTTCAACTAAACATCGACACTTCACAAACGACGACGGATATTTCAATCAGAACCTTTGAACAAGAACTTGGTCATAACCTATTAACGTATATTCAACAATTTGAAACATCCAACCATAAAATAGGTATTAAAACATCACAAGGAACGTCACTTATTTTAAAAGAAGATATCATTTTTGCAGAAGTTTTTGATAAACAACTGAACATCATAACACTCAGTGAAACACTCACAACTAGAATGTCACTCACTGCCTTACAACAAACTTTGCCTAAGCAGAAGTTCGTACAAATTAGTAAATCATCTATCGTCAACATAGAACATATCACCAAAGTATCACCGTCATTCTCAGGGAATTTATATGCAACTTTATCCAATAATAAAAAAGTAACCATTTCAAGAAGGTATGTTAAAAATTTAACTGAAATATTAGGTATATAAGGAGGAGAAAATTATGAACAAAATCTTTAAATCTATTCTACAAGGTATCGGTATAGGAAGCAGCATTATGCTCATATTTATCGCAATATTTGAAGTAACAATTGACTTCCAAGCAGTGTTCAGCGTTTATATATTCGGTGCCATTTGTGGATTTCTACCAATAGTTTATGAAATCGATCAAATACCACTTTTATTCAAACTCATCATTCATTTAGGTGGCAGTATCATTACGTTCTTTATCGTTTCAACAATTAATAACTGGATACCATTAGAACCAGCACCACTCATTGGCGGACTCACAACCTTCGCACTGATATTCCTCGTTATCTGGTTTGTATTTATGTATCTCAATATTCAACAAAGCAAAAAAATAAATACAAAACTTAAAAAAATGTAAACAAAGACCCTTAAGGTTCTCACCTTAAGGGCCTTATTTTCCGTTTTTACATGTTTTACTGAAATATCTGAAATTCACACGATATAAATTCCTTATCACACAAAGCGTGTAATCAATACTAAAATATATTATCTATTCATATCTTCTAAACTCATAATCGATTTCCCCATTGATTATGAAAACTTCTCTTATTTAGTGCTTAAAATCTTATAAAGTATAATTTTAACGCCATGAAAAATTTATAAACCTAAAACTCCCCAAAACATTCTTTGAATCATTTAAATCCCTCTAAAATTCTTTATAACCTATAATAACCCTTTCAAAAAGAGAAAACGTACAATATCACATTAAAATTAAGCTTAACTACAATTATAATCAATTAATAAACTGTGCTATGAACAAATATGTGTAATGCTTTAAACAAAATGTACTACCTATGTGCCAATCGCATCTTCAAAGTGACGATTCAAATATAAACAAATTTCATTTATCGTATCAATCGTCTCTCCAAACAAAGCAGAACTTCGTTTGAGAACCTTAAAGTGCTTTTGGTCTTCCTCTATCCTCACGCATGCAAATATAAAAATTGAATTGAAAAATTCAGTCTGATCAGTAAGAGACTCTCCATATCTCTCGTCCAAATCATCTAAAATATCATCCAAACTTATATCTTTCGGAATCGCCAGTTCCTCCACTCTATGCATACCAATCTTACCTTCAGTAATAAAACCTTGAATGTCGTAAAATTCAAATTTAATGATATTGCACATCTTAACCTCCTTTCCTTGGGGTTGTTATAGGTTATACTCTTATTATATTCAGGACTCATTTAATGTCAACTATTTTCTATTCTTTTTTTATACAAATTCTTTAAAATACAATGAAACGCCGTTAAATCAACGTTTTATAAGCCACAAAATTTAAAAATGTCTCAAAATAAGTAGTTCAAAATCGTAAAATTTTCAAAAAAATTTATTAGACATAATTTAAGTAATAGTAATATTTAAGACACTTTAAACTTCAAAAAATGTAATATAAAAATTAAATTTTTCTCAAAAAAAGTGAAAGAAAAACAAAAAAATCTGCAAAAAATCGACAAAAAAAGACACGACGTAAAAAGTCGTGTCTGGAAGTTAGAATAATTTTAATTGTGAATGAGTATCTTCAGAAATCTCATTTATTTTTTCAATTTGATTAGCAATTCTCGTTACTAAAGGTATTACTAAGGCATTCCCCATACAGAAGTAACGCATTCTATCAGTCATAGTATTTGTCCAGTCATCTGGGAAACCATTTAATCTCTCAGCTTCAATAGGTGTTAATATACGATACTTATCATTATCATTAATTAAATGTGTACTTCTATTAACAGATCCTTCACTAGTTAACATTGTTCTAGCAGGCAAGTCTAATGAATCAGATTCAGACATACCACCTTCAGAAAAGTAGTACTCATGACCAGTTTTTGAAGTTCTCTTAATTTTTTTAGGACCTCTTAAATACTTAAACTTTTCAACATGCGTTTCACTCAAATAGTAACTAGAATCTACTTCTTTTTCTAAAATAGCGCCTAATGGAACTGCTTCTTCATAGATAGGGATAGTATCTATCGTATGAATTTCACCGTTCTTCATTATTCCTGAATTATAATAAGTGAAACTAAAATTATTTGAAACATCTACAATATCACTAGATATTTCAGTTGTGGAAACTCTATTTTTATTCGGTTCTTTCTCAACTGGAAAAGCTTTTGCAAATAATCCTTCTTCATAAATAATTTTATCTAAACTTATATTTTGCATTGTTTTACCATATGATAGATCTCTTTTATAACCAAAAATAAATACTCTTCTACGTCTCTGACTATTACCGTAATCAGCAGCATTTATTACTCTCCATTCAATGTCATACCCTAACTCGTTTAAAGTCGATAACATTACTGAAAAGTCTCTACCTCTTTGACTTGAAGGTGATTTTAATAATCTATCTACATTTTCTAGTAAAATAAATTTAGGGAACGTATTTTGAATAAATCTAACAATTTGCCAAAATAACACACCTTTTTTACCTTGTATTCCTAACTCACCACTAAGGCTTCGTGCAACAGAATAATCTTGGCAAGGAAATCCTCCCACAATCATATCAACATTAGTATCAGACATTTCTTTATCAGTAACTTCAGCTATGTCTTTATTAACATGTTCTCCTGAATTAAAATGCTGACTATAACAATCAAATGCATGTTGTACTTTTCGAGATGGTTCCCATTGATTAGCCCATGTAACATCAAAAATTTTATCGTTAGTATTTTCTAAACCAAGTCTAAATCCACCAACACCTGCAAATAGCTCAGCAACTTTAATTCTTTCCATGTTAATTCTCCTTACAGTTTAATAATAATTTATTATATCATAACCCGAACGATCGTTCTAGTGTTTTACACTCAAAATTTAGAATACTCTCTATTATATTACTCTCATAAAATAAAACAAGACCCACTAAAGTAGGTCTTCAACTTGTGCCTTAATATAATCATTATTTAACCAAAAGCATTGCTTAGTCATCCAACTATCTGAGTATTTATCACTCTCTGGTTTATTTATCCATTTTGCTGGTGTTGGTAACTTATCCGCATATTTTCCATTTTCACTATAATCACTCTTAGTTTCATGTGGTCGAATATGACAAATCATTTTGTCGGATTTTTTTATGAAATTATTTTTAATGACAGTTTGTCCTTTTTTATTTTTTGTCGCTTTTAATTCGACTCCATTCTTAATTTTATCCACTGTATCTTTCCACACTTGATAAACTGGTCCTTCAACATCTTCTTCAGGCATCGTAAAGAATTTTATCCCTTTAAATATATCTTTTTCTCCATCATTTTTAACAACAAAGAATAAGAATTTTGTTTCCAATAAAAATACATGCCAACTAGCGCTAGGCATTCCCTCTTCATCTATCCAATTCTCATTAACTAAATCTGAGAACTTAAACGATGGGAATGACATACTTTCTTTATTCACATTATTTTTATCAAATTTCACAGTTTTTAATTGAATACACGCTTTTTCAAACTCTTCAACTTTTGGAAATGCATTAGTTTTCTCATTCTTACCACTCAAATTCAAAATCCCCATAGCAATTCTATAATTTAAGTGCTTACTTGTATTAGTTATTTCAAAATGCTTAACTAATTCATCAATACTCCAGCCAATAAAAGGTTTAAATGCTTCTTCTATATACTCTTCTAATGATTTATCTTGTAAAATAAATGGATCCTTGATGATTGATTCAACTTTCTTATCTCCTAATACATAGTCATTTAATATTGAACTCATATATCCTGATTTAAAAGATAATGCTCTTTGTTTAGCAGGAATATCAGAATTGGGTTGAGTTCTCATAGATGACGCACTTGCACCTTTAGTACAAGCTGATAAATAAGTTGTATATTTTTCACTTAATTCATGAGCTCTGCCTTCCTCTACAAAGCTATGAATTGTTTCCCAGTCATTCCTAATAATTTCTAAATCTTTAGGATTTTTGAGCAACTCAAAAAGAACAGTTTCTTTTAATATCCAATCATCTTTAGGAACACCTTGAATATTCTCATAAAATCCTAATTGTATTGCTTTGTTTTTGTTTAAAAATCTGCTAGTTTCAAATGTTTCATCTAAAAGTTCTTCATAGTTTATAATGCTCAAAACTAATCTTTCTTTAGACCTATACGCGCCAGATTTAATTTTATGTATTGGTGTAGCTTTTAATTCAACACCCGCTTCAACTAAGTCTGGCCTTCTATCACTATTTTTCTCCACTCCAAACCAATGTTCAAAAGCATCACCAACAGAATTTTTGCTACTTTTTAAACCATAACCACCATTTATTTCTTTGATTGTTAATCCAACAGCTTCTCTAGCTCTATTATGAACTTCTTCTTTTGTACGATATTGTGCCATAAAATCACCTTTCGTAAATTCTTAGATAGTCATTAATTTTAAATCACAACTTTTCAATCTTTACACCGTTTTTATCTATATTAAAGATATTTTTTGTAACTTTCTTTAGTATATGTTTAGGTGTTACGAGATTAATAGGTTTCTCATTTAAATGATAGGATACGTGCCATCTCGGTCCACTTTCACCATTCAGAAAAACTTTCTGACCTTTTAGTGACCTATCTATTTCTTGAACAGCTAGTTTAGACTTTTCTTTATAGTTATATTTATTAAGTCCATAATCATCTTCTAATAGTTGCTGAAGTTCATTTTTCCTTACTGAGTATGCTTCTATACGTTGAATATTTTCAACAGTTAATTCTTCATGCTCATCAACTTTCCAACCCCAGCAAAATAAATATGTATCAGTATCACAATATTTTTCACCAAACAGCCATCCATCTTTTTTAATATTGTCTTTTAGAAAAGAAATCTCTAAAGCGAATGTCGGTATATTTTTATTTAGATAGTCAGTTGCAGTCTTTTCATCAATATTGATTCTATAACCATCTCTACACTCTAAAATTACATCAACACCCTTATTTTGTTTAGCTACATCATAATTTCTAGTGATATTTTTAATATTATTATTATATTTTTCTTCAATTTCAGGATAAAAATACTTATCCAAAAACTCTCCAATTATACTCTCTTCCTCTATGTTCTTATCATACTTAGATTCTGTCATATAATCACCAACTTATATATAATAGTAATATTATTATCGCTAAAAATTGAAAATAAATCAATAGAATTACTTTTTACTCTAATTTAATTATATTATCTTAATTATTTTTCTATAATATTAACTTAAATAAAAAACCCAACATGACTTTAATGTCATGCTGGGTTTATAACTTCCGCTTCTACCTCATTATCAAAGTGATAACCGATTGTATATGTTGTGACTGTGTTTTCTAATATAGGACTTTCGCTATCTTCTCTGTTATGTCGTACGTTCTTATGTGCTTCTTTGAATACGTCTGATTTTAACCAGTTTTTGAAGCTTTGTTCTGATTCCCAGATTGTAAGTATTTTTACTTCGTCGTATTCTTCTAGGTTGTTTGTTTTTGTTACATACATTTTCTTGAATCCTTCGATTGTTTCTATCCCTTGTCTCATATAGAATCTTTCTATTGTTTCGTCTGCTGTTCCTTTATAGAGTTGTAATTTATTTTCTGCCATGAACATGTTATTTCCTCTTTTCTATTTTATACTTTTACGAGTTTGGCTACGACGACGATTCGTCCTGATGTGAGTGAGTATGGGTCTTCACATGTTGAAAGTGTGACGATCTTGTCGTCTTTATTAATTTCTGTTGTTGTTGAGATTTGTGATTTTTTTAATGTTTGTTCTAGAAATTGTTCATATGTTGCTTTGTCTTTAAAGTCTGTTTGTATGTAATTATCTTTTGTTGTCGTTTCATAGGCGCTAATGACTTCTAATTGATATTTACCGTATTGTGTGTCGTACTGAATCGTCTTATGTTGATTATAAAATGATTGATCTAAATATTTTTCTACGACGTCAAACATGGTGTTATCTCCTACGTGATGTCCATATATGACAGTATTCATTTTATCGTGCTTTGGTGTATTACGATAATCCATAAAGATACTACCTTTTCTACTTTCTTGTTGTTCAAAGTCTTTCTTTAAGTAGTCTTTGTTGTCTTTCGATTGTAGTATCGGATAGTTCAATGATGTGCCTTCTAGATGTATCCATCCTATGATATCTTTGTTGATGTTACTGAGTTGTTTGAATTGTGGTCGCACGGTATTGGTGTTTGTCATTTGTGTATAATTTTGTTGTAAATGAATGTAGCGTTCTTCCGCTTCTTTATCTTCTTGCTTATTGTGAAACATGACATATCCAGACCATATGATGACAGCGACTAATGCTATTTGAATGATTTTAATGATGATTTTCATGAGGCGCTCTACCCTTTCTCTTACAAATCAACATGCCACATTCTGGGTCATGGATGATTTTCGCATCGATATTATATACGCGTGAAATAAAGGATTCTGTTACGACTTCTTCTGGAGGTCCTTGGATGACTTGATTGTTATGTATACATACGATTTCATCACTATATTCTATCGCTTGGTTAATGTCATGTAACACCATAATAATGGTGATATTAAAGTTCTCTTTCAGTGATCGTATAATGTCCAACACTTGATATTGATAGTTTAAATCTAAGTAAGTCGTTGGTTCATCTAGCAACATATATTGTGGTTCTTGCGCAAGTGACATTGCGATATACACACGTTGTAATTCTCCGCCTGACAATTCACTAATGGGTTTATCTTGAAAGTCTTCTAATTCTAGTTGATGTAACACATGCTGAATGACTTCTTCTTGTTTGATATCTTTCTTCAATATGGATTGGTAACTATATCTACCACATTGTACGACTTCTTTTACTGTAAAATCTTCTGGCGCACGGTTAGTTTGATGTACGGTTGCTAACTGCCTTGCTAACGTCTTTCTATTTAATGATGAAATAGCTTGATTATCTAAGTAAACAATACCTTCACTCGGCTCTAAATTACGTGATAATATCTGTAACAATGTTGATTTACCTGATCCATTAGGTCCAATGATAGTTGTAATGGCGTGCTTTTTGAGTTGTATGTTTAACGATTTAAAAATATGCTTTCGCTGGTATTTGAAACTAACGTTCTCTGTTCGCATGGACATACGCTCCTTTACAAATAAGGTAAATCAAGAATGGCCCACCTACTACAGTTGTTATCGTACTCGCTGGTATCTCTAAAGGTGGCGCTATTGTTCGACCTGCTGTGTCTGCTAGTAATACGAGCCATGCACCAAATATAATGGAATAAGGTATGACTTTTTTATAATTCGTCCCAACGATACGTCTTATAATGTGTGGCACGATTAACCCTACAAAAGCTAATTGACCGACGATAGCTGTTGCACTGCTTGCTAAAAATACAGCAACTAAACCGACGATGAGGCGGTATTTCGTAATATTAAAACCAATATTATGCGCTTGTTTATCTTCGAATGATAACAAGTTCACTTTGTTTACTAACATGAGTGCGAATATAATCCCTATTGTTGAAGTGACGGCGATTATATAAACATCTTGCCATACTTTCATCGTTAAACCTGTTGGTAACTGCATAACAGGACTCATAGATAAAAGTTCTATTACACCATTTAACATGGCGTATATCGCAACACCTACTAATATGAGTCTAATCGGTGTTATGTGATAACGAGATACTAATAGGAATAATATAAGAAACGGTATAACTCCACCAATAAAGACGAATATCGGTAAATAGAAATACAAGGTAGGTAAAAATATAAGTATGACACCTCGTGCAACAAGTGCACCAGATGTCACACCAATAATATTCGCTTCAGCTAGAGGATTTTGTAATACCGCTTGTAGCAAAGCCCCTGATACACTCAGAGCAGCTCCAACAAATAACGCGATGAATATTCTTGGCATGCGTAAATCAATAACTGCATCTACTTGAGGTTCAGTACCTGTTGTGAGTTTCATGATGATTTGTTCTATACTTAAAGGTAACTTCCCACTTACAAGCGATATATAAATTGTTATGACAAGCATACATAACATGATCCAGAACGTGAGTCGCGAATATTTTTTCATGTTTTAACCTCTTTACTTATTATATAAAATGTCATAAAGCTGTACTAACGCATCGTCAGCTTTAATACTTGCTGTTATGCCAAATGGTATTTCTTCTAAATCATAAACTCTATTATTTTTAACTGCGTCAAAGTGTTTCCATATATCATTTGTGCTAAACTCTTTCTTAAACATTTCTTTTACTTGATCTGGAAAACCATGTGGCAATCTTAAAATAATATCAGGATTGACTTTATAAAGTTCTTCCGTATTAGAAGATAAATAAGCTCTTGATTCATTTTGTATAACATTCTCTCCTCCGGCAATTTTCACTAAATCACCAATATAAGAGTGTTCTGTTGCTACAAGATAACTACCAGGTACACCCATAAGAATTAGTACTTTAGGGCGTTCTTTACCTTGAATCTTAGCTTTAATTTCAGCTTCGGCATTTTCAAACTTTTTATTAAGTTTTTTAGCCTGTTCTTTACGGTTGAACGTATTACCCATTTCTGTGATAGATTTCTTCAAACCATTTAAACTGTCGTAATCATAATAAGTACCTTTCATTTTAAGTTGTTCAAACACAGGATCCATCTCAGATTTAATTGTTGTAACCGTTAATACATGTGTTGGATTAAGTGATTTCACAACTTCAACATTCGGTTTCTTAGGCTGACCAATTTCAGGTACATCTTTATATCGTTTCGGTAAATCTTTATAAGTTGTCGGTTTACCTACGATATCTAAATCTAATGCATCTAAAGTTTCCGTTAAAGCTACAGTAGTTGGCACGATTCTGAATTCTTCTTTCTTCTGTTTACTTGCAGGTTCTGATAATTTACTAAAGTTGATGTTACAAGCCGCAAGTAGACAGCTACATATAAGCATTAAACTTAATAACGATTTAATCTTCATTTAGATGCTCGCTTCTTACCTAAGAAGAATGAACCAGCTAATAACAATACTGCACCACTGAAGATAAGTGCATATGTCATCGCATCTCCACTGCTACTTGTTGAAGGATTAACGAGTTTCATGTTTGTTGAACCATCTGCGTTACGATCGAAACTTGGATTAGCTTTATCTGCAGTTGTAGAACTTGTTGCATTGTTACCACTTGTCACAGCTTGATTTGAAGGTGTGGCAGGTGATGAACTATGATTTGTTGAACTATTTGTTGCAGATGAAGCATTCGAAGATTCGGATTTTTGGTCATCTTTAGCTGTTGTCTGATTGTGTTGAACATTTTGAGAATCATGACCTTTAGTGTCATCATCCTTACTTGGTGTGCTGACAGGTTGTTGTTGTTCATCACTTGTGTCTGTATTTCCGTTGCCAGATGCCGCTTCTTTATCAAATTCAATTCGTGTTGTGTAATGATTGTCGTAATTAATTGCTGGTACAACAATGTGCACTTTAGATGTTAATACTTTTAAATCTTTCGGCTTTTCAAAGCGAATGATTTTTGTATCTGCAGATTGATCTTCTGACACGGTTGTGACATTTAATTTTTTATCATGATCGAATAATTCAAACGACTTCCAATATGAAGCTGATTTCAATGTTAATTCAACATATTGTTTACCATTTTCTTCAACAATACGTGCAGGTTTCACCATATATTGGTCCATATAAGATATTTCACTTGAACCATTTTTATAGACCATGTAACCTAACGTTGAAGTTGCTTTTTCTTGTTGAGTTGATCCTTGGTTGGAGCCAGACGGATTTTTAACTTTATCAGGAATTGGCACTTCTTTTTTTGTTATCGGCTTATTATCATTCTTAGGTGTTTCGTTCTTTGGTGTATCCTTCTTTGGTGATTCATTCTTTGATGTATCTTGCTTTGGAAGTTCTGTTTGTGGTTTCTCATGATTCGTATCCTTGGCAGGTGCTTGTTGTGTATCTTCATTATTCTGCGTTGTATTATCCTGCTTTTGATCAGTCGTTGATTGGTTTGAATCATCTTTCGCTTTATCGTTTGAATCTACTTTTCCTGTATCTTGTTGATTTGAATTCTGAGTTGTCGGTGCACTAGGAATAACTTCTTTAAAATTTACATGAGTTGTATATTTGTTGTCATAATTGATTGCCGGTACAACAATATGAACTTTTGAAGTAAGCGATTGGCTACCTGGTTTAACTTTAAACTTAATGACTTTAGTATCAGCTTGATGATCTTCTTTAACTGTTTGAATGGCTATTGCGCCTGATTCATCATACAGTTCAAATGACTTCCAATAAGAAGCACTTTTCAAAGTCATCTCAACATACGTTTCCCCATTCTCAAAATATACCTTTGCTGGTTTCACCATATATTGATCCATATATGAGACTTCATTTGATTTGTCTTTATTTACTACAAAATCAATTGTCTTACTTTCCACTGCTGATGCTTGTTCTTCTGCTGCTTCAACTTTTTTCATTGTTGTATGACTAAGCGGTTCATAAGTGTTGAATGAAAGAGTTGAGAATAATAAAGAAAACGCTAATAGTGACTTAACATTTTTCTTCATTAATTATGACCTCTTTTCAATTTTTTATTGAACATAAACGTAACGATTAATAACATACCCGCAACAATTGGAAGGACTGTGATCATTACTGGTGTGCCTGCGCTAGTTTGAGGATTTTTCACATCTTGTGAAGTTGTAGAAGTAGTAGAACCACTAGATGGTGTACTACTATCTGAACTAGTTGATGCTGCTGTTGTTGAATCTTTTGAAGCATCACTAGATGAATCTGCTGCAGCCTGTCCAGAAGGCTCTTTCACGTCAAATGTGATTTTATATTTGTTATCGTATAAGAACGGTTTACCATCGACTTTTTCATTGATATAAACATCAATTGTTCCAGCAAGTTGTCCAGATGTAGAATTCACTTTAAAGCTAGACGTTCTAACGTCTGAACCTTTATCTTCACTTACGATACTTTCAGCAGAACCATCAACTGTAATACCTTTAATCCAATGGCTGTGATTCATCGTTAATTGAAGTTGCTTTTCACCATTCTTAACAACTAACTTACCTGGTTTATTAAAATAATCATTTGCAATCGAAACATCTGAAGTACCATGTTTCAATACTGTGTAATCAACGTCATAAGTACCATCCTTCACATCAGCAGAAGCCACCTTACCTACACCTACTGATAATAAAATAAGTACTAATAACCCAATATTTAAAACTTGTTTAAACCTTTGCATAATATACCTCCTTTGTAAATTTATTGAAATTCTCCTTCCATCTTATAATTTAATTGATAATAGTTATCAATGTCAATATTATTTTCTGTTTTAATAAATAATTGGTCTTTAAAATTTTATTTCACGGAATTTAAAAAATAGATTAATGGAATAATTTAGGATGTAACTCAATAACATATAAATTTGAACATTCTTACTTTTATATGTACAATGGATGTAATAACTGAATAAATGTCCACTGGAAGTGCCTTATTATAGGCTGAGACTGAAGTAGTGACTTCGGGATTCCTTGAACCTGATCCAGTTCATACTGGCGTAGGAAAGTGGCGTATATAAGCTTACTTATACTTATAATTAAATTTTTACGCTATTTTTCTATCCAGAAAAATAGCGTTTTTTATTTGGAGTGATTTCATTGTTTATTGCTGTTACACCGTATAAAGACTTAGATGTTGCTGATTTAGAACATTATTTAGAGATTTCAGAAGAGATTGATTTGTTATTACTGAGAGTGCCTATGACACGTGATGATCTATGCTGGGCGCTTGATTATTTATTAGCACATGGCTTTCCGCAAACGAAATTAATGATTCATTCTGATATGGCCATACTTGAAAAATATGATTTAAATTTTATTCATTTTCGTGAAAATGACGCACACGCATTTGAATATAAAAAGCTTCACCCTCATATATCCGTTAGTATGTCTACACATTCAGTTGAACGTGTGAAACGCGCACGTGAGTGGTCTTTAGATTTCGTATTCTTTGGTCACGTGTTTGAAACACGTTCTAAACATGGTCTTAAACCAAGGTCTTCTAAAGAAATAACAAATGCAGTATCTATAGATATTCCTGTTTATGCAATTGGTGGTATAGATACCCATTCTATTAAGTCGTTGCCTCATGGTTTTGAAGGTGTTTGTGCAATTTCTTTTTTCAGAGATCGAAGTTTGCGTGAAATTCAGTTATTAAGAGAGGAGTGGCATACATATGTATGACGTGTTAATTGTTGGTTCAGGCGTCATGGGCATGTCTATTGCACGTGAATTAGCACTTAAGAATGAATCGTTGTCTATCGCTGTGATAGATCGAGATGTGCCTGGATTACACGCATCTTATAAAGCTGGTGGCATGTTAGGTGCGCAAAATGAATTTATTGAAGATACACCCCTTTATCAACTTGCATTACGTTCGAGAGATTATTTCGAATCACTTAGTCATACGTTATATAAAGAGACGAATATCAATATTGATTATCAAGCGCACGGTTTAATTAAAATGGCCGCTTCACGAGAAGATATCGACAGCTTAACAGCGCAATATCTTTTTTTGAACAAACGCGATCGTTCCGTTACGACGTTAGATAGTCAATCACTTCGTAATCTTTCAAATCATACGATTTCTTATAATCATAAAGCGATTTATATTCCATTTGATGGACAAATTAATGCCAATCAATATGCTAAAGCTTTATTGAAATCTATTGAGTATAAAGGAATTGAGCGAATTTATCATACTGAAGTTAAATCCATACATCGCTTAAATGATGCGTTTAAAGTGCTCACTGCAAACCAAATTTTACTTTCCAAAAAAGTCATTGTTGCTGGCGGTGCATGGAGTCATCAGTTATTAGCAGACTATGAAATTGAGCCTAAAGTAACAGGTGTTAAAGGTGAAGTTCTACTGTTAGAACATCCAGACTTAAAATTAGAACAAACACTTTTTATGACGAATGGCTGTTACATTGTGCCGAAGCGTGGCAATCGATTTTTAGTGGGTGCGACGAGTTATGTAGATGACTATACTGTAGGCACATCAGTTGAAGGAGAGAATTGGTTAATGCGTCAAGCGTGTAAATACATTCCATTATTATCAAGTAGTCGACTCATTCATAAATGGTCGGGAATCAGACCATACACTGAAAATGAATGGCCTATTATGGATGAAATCGATGAAGGTTTATATATTGTTACGGGTCATTATCGTAATGGCATATTACTGTCACCTATCATCGGTAAATTAATGGCTGAATGGATTGTTTATGAAGAAAGACCTACGTTATTAGAAGCATTTAAAGTGAGGAGGTGTGTCCATTTATGAAATGTATCATTAATGGTGATGAATTTAATTTTGAAGATGCGTTAACGTTGTCAGATTTACTAGACTCGCTGGAATTAGATAAAGATAGAATCATCGTCGAGTGGAACGATACACTCATTAAAAGTGAACAATTTAATGATATTACTGTTAGAGAATCGGATAGATTAGAACTACTAGAATTTGTTGGAGGCGGATAAAATGTTAAAAATAGGACCATATGAACTCAACTCAAGATTATTATTAGGTACTGGTAAATTTAAAGATGAAGAAACACAATCTAAAGCAATCCAAGCATCAGGTGCAGAAGTACTCACTTTTGCTGTAAGAAGAATGAATCTATATGACAAATCACTACCGAACCCATTAGCAAATGTTGATTTAAATCGCTTTATTACTTTTCCTAATACTGCTGGCGCACATACTGCAGAAGAAGCTGTACGTATTGCAGAAATTGCCAATCATGCTGGGCTTTGCAACTTAATTAAAGTAGAAGTCATTGGTGACGATAAGACTTTATTGCCAGACCCAATCGAAACTTATAAAGCATGTGAAATATTATTAGATAAAGGCTATATTGTCTGTCCATATATTTCGTGTGATGTTGTGTTAGCTAAACGACTTGAAGCATTAGGTGTTCACGCGATTATGCCCCTAGCTTCTCCAATTGGAACAGGCAGAGGTATTAATAACCCACTCAATTTAAGATATATCATTGAACAAGCTAACATCCCCGTTATCGTAGATGCTGGTATTGGTTCACCAAAAGATGCTTGTTTCGCGATGGAACTTGGTGCAGATGCAATTTTATTAAATACTGCCATTTCTGGTGCGAAAGACCCTGTCAAAATGGCTGAAGCGATGAAATTAGGTATTGAAGCCGGACAATTAAGTTATGATGCAGGTAGAATTCCTGTTAAATATACAGCACAAGCATCAAGTCCAACTGAAGGATTAGGATTCTTGTAATGGAACGATACGAGCGACAAATGAAGTTTCAACAGTTCGGTGAGCATAGTCAAGAATCATTGCAGAATACCCGTATATTGATCATGGGTGCAGGTGCATTAGGCAGTCATGTTGCAGAACTACTCGCTCGCATGGGCGCCCATCAATTAACGATAATCGACATGGACATCGTTGAACTTTCTAATTTACATCGTCAAGCACTCTATGATGAACGTGATGCACAAGAAATGCTTCCTAAAGTCATTGCTTTAAAGAGGAAGATTAAACAGATTAATCAGCATGTTGAATTAAATGCTATCCATCAAGAATTAACAGCACAAAACATTGAAACCATTATTCAAAATGTCCAACCAGATATAGTAATCGATGGCATGGATCAATTTGATATGCGCTTTTTAATCAATGAAGTTTGCCATAAATTAAACATTCCTTGGATATATGGCGCAGCAGTCGGAAGTAAAGGGACTGTTTATGCAATTGATTATAGTGGACCTTGCTTAAGATGTATCCTGCAAAGCGTACCTCAAACTGGAGAAAGTTGTGCGATAAACGGCGTGCTACCACCAGTCGTTCAACAAGTAGCCAGTTACGAAGTGTCAGAATTACTCAGATATGTTGCAGGAAAATCTTTTTCCAAAAAGCTCATAACAATCGATACATTTGAAATGAACATACGCGCAACCAATATTAATTTATTAAAAGATGATGACTGCGTTGTCTGTGAACAAGGGATTTATCAAACATTAAACACACCACCCCTTTCATCAATAGAAGCATTATGTGGAGATACGTTCATGTTTAGATTTAAACAACACGCATTTGAATTAGCGCATCACTTCCCAGGACGTATCACTAAAGAAAACGCATATGTAAAATTTATAGCATATGACGATATGACCATGACCTTATTTAAAGACGGTCGCATGAACGTACGAGGCATAGCATCACAAGAAATCGCAGAAGATATATATCAACAGTTTAATAGGTGTATAAGGTAGGGATCGGGATAGGATTGGACCAAGTCTTGGAGGCAGTTGCGGGTGAAGTCTTGGCTTTATTCAGTACTTAAGCCATAACTTGGACCATATCTTGGCTTTATTTGGTACTTAAGCCATGACTTGGGTGATCTCTTGGCTTTATTTGGTACTTAAGCCAAGACTTGACCTATCTCTTGGCTTTACTCGGTACTTAAGCCATGACTTGGACCATCTCTTGGCTTTATTCGATACTTAAGCCATGACTTGGACCATCTCTTGGCTTTATTCAGGCGTTAAGCCAAGACTTGCCTCTTCTCTTGGCTTTATTCGGTACTTAAGCCATGACTTGGAGCGTCTCTTGGCTTTATTCGGTACTTAAGCCATGACTTGACCTATCTCTTGGCTTTATTTGGTACTTAAGCCATGACTTGCCTCTTCTCTTGGCTTTATTCAGGCGTTAAGCCATGACTCACCTATCCAATATCTCTTTCAAAACAATTGCTTGATTGTGTTTTTCGTCTTTGGCGCCATACAGTATGATGAGTGTTTGTTTATTGTCTTTATAAATTTCTTTTAGCTTATTTAAAGCTTCTTGTTGATCTCCTGATTCGAGTTCTTGTTTATATTTTTCTTTAAATTCTTCAAATTTGCTTGGTTCGTGATTGAACCATTTTCTTAATTCACTTGAGGGAGCGATGTCTTTTAACCAATGATCTAAATTTGCTTTGTCTTTAGATATCCCTCTCGGCCATACTCGGTCCACTAATACTCTTACACCTTTTTCATCAAGATTATTATAAATTCTATCTATTTTACATGCCATGAATAATCGACTCCTTTATATATATTTAGCCTACAGAAGTGAATCTTAAACCATAAAAGAAAACGCTTAATGTGTTATACTATATCTCAAATGGTAGGTTTAATTTCTAAATAAAAAATCTCGAAATGATGAACGGAGTGAATTTTTTTATGACTCAATACGACAGCCAGATTTTAAAAGAAAAATACTTAAATTTATTAGCAGAAAAGTTTGATGAAGAAGAAAAAGTAGCAACTGAAATTATTAATTTACAATCTATTTTAGACTTACCTAAAGGAACAGAACATTTCGTAAGTGATTTACATGGTGAATATCATGCATTCCAACATGTTTTAAGAAATGGTTCTGGTAATGTGAGAGCTAAAATTAATGATATTTTTAAAGAGACACATTCTGAAGAACATATTAGCGACCTTGCTGCACTCGTTTATTATCCAGAAGAAAAATTGAAACTTGTTAAAAATCAATTTGCATCGAAATCAGAATTAAATGAATGGTATATTGAAACCATTCAACAGATGATACATCTTATTTCATACGCTTCAAGTAAGTATACACGTTCTAAGTTACGTAAAGCTTTACCAAAACAATTCGTATACATAATCGAAGAGTTATTATATAAAAGCAATGTCTATAACAATAAAACGACTTACTACGAAACAATTGTTCAAAAAATCATTTCACTTGGTCAATCAGATAAACTGATTATTGGTTTAGCATACACGATTCAAAGATTAGTCGTTGACCATTTACATGTTGTAGGAGATATTTATGACCGTGGTCCTGAACCTGATAAAATTATGGAAACGTTAATTAATTATCATTCTGTTGATATCCAATGGGGTAACCATGACGTATTGTGGATTGGTGCTTATGCCGGTTCAAAAGTATGTTTAGCGAACATTTTAAGAATATGCGCGCGTTATGATAATTTAGATATTATTGAAGATGCATATGGCATTAATTTGCGACCTTTAGTTAATTTAGCTGAAAAATATTACGGCGATAATACTGCATTTCATCCAAAAAAACATGCCGACAAAGAACTATCAGAAGAAGAAAAACTTCAAATCACTAAGATTCATCAAGCAATCGCCATCATTCAATTTAAACTAGAAAGCCCAATTATTAAACGTCGTCCGTCATTTGATATGGAAGAAAGACTCGTACTTGAAAAAGTAAATTACGATAACAATGAAATTACTATTTACGGTCAAACGTATCAATTAGAAAATACATGCTTTGAAACCGTTGACCGAGCAAATCCAGCACAACTAAACGAAGAAGAAGAGGAAGTCATTAATAAACTTCTACTTTCTGTACAAGAATCCGAAAAACTGAAACGTCATATGAACTTTTTAATGAAAAAAGGTAACTTGTATTTAAAATATAATGGTAATTTACTTATCCATGGCTGTATACCCGTAGATGAACAAGGTAATATGGAAGAAATGGAAATTGACGGTAAAGTCTATAATGGACGAGAGTTATTAGACCAATTCGAATATCATATTAGAAATTCATTTAGTCGTAAACATGAAACAGATGACTTATCTACAGATTTAATTTGGTATTTATGGACAGGTAAATATTCTTCATTATTCGGTAAACGTGCCATGACAACATTCGAAAGATATTTTATAAAAGATAAAGCGTCGCATAAGGAAGAAAAAAATCCTTATTATTACTTAAGAGAAGATAGTGATATGTGTCGCAAAATGTTAGAAGAGTTTGATTTAGATCCTGAACAAGGTCGTATTATCAACGGTCATACACCTGTTAAAGAAATTGATGGTGAAAATCCAATTAAAGCAAATGGTAAGATGATCGTTATCGACGGTGGATTTTCAAAAGCTTATCAATCTACAACAGGTATCGCAGGCTATACATTGCTGTATAACTCATTTGGTATGCAGCTCGTTGCCCACAAACACTTCGGTACAAAAGAAAATGTACTACTCAACGGGGCTGATGAACTATCCGTTAGACGTGTTGTAGACGAAGAACTCGAAAGAAAGAAAGTTCGAGATACAAACATCGGTGCCAAACTGCAAGAAGAAATTCAAATGTTACAAGAATTGATGTCATATCGTTATATAGACTAAAAGAACCGCGAAAACTAACGTGAGCTGTTAGTTTTCGCGGTTTTTCTTATATGTTATTTGAAAAAGAACATGTGACTTTTCAAATATTAGCGCATGATATCTTACAGTCTTCGTGCGATACGACCTGATTTTGCACCCTAGCGCACAATATCTCGCAGTCTTCGTGCGTTATGCCCCTTTTTTGCACCCTAGCGCACGATATCTCGCAGTCTTCGTGCGATACGACCTGATTTTGCACCCTAGCGCATGATATCTTACAGTCTTCGTGCGTTATGCCCCTTTTTTATACCCTAGCGCACGATATCTCGCAGTCTTCGTGCGTTATGCCCCTTTTTTGCACCCTAGCGCACGATATCTCGCAGTCTTCGTGCGTTATGCCCCTTTTTTGCACCCTAGCGCACGATATCTCGCAGTCTTCGTGCGTGATTCTCCAATTCAAATTTCATCTTCAAGTAAAATCTCGTTCTATTTTCTTTTTCCATGTTTTTGAGAAGCATTGTTCGCCTTCGTTATAAGCTACAACTTTATTATATAAGTAATAATAGTCTGCATCACATGTCATTGTACTAAATGTCTCTACTTCCGTATCTATATCATCATCTTTAACAATCACTTTCCAATCACATTGGACTTTCGCTGATAATGGATCGTCTTCTTTAATTGTATAGACATTTAAGTTCTCTGTTCCATATGTGATATGACTATCTTTTAATGTTCTTAATCCTTCATCTGAATAATCTCTTAATTCCCATTCATTGGTCGTTAACCGCTTCGTTATATCTCTCGTTCGAGACCCTTCTCTATGAATGACTTTTTCTAGAGGCTGTGCAGTTTCTGATAAAGGATAGTCTAATTGAACTTCTTCAAAATGATCAACTAAAGGTAATATCAATTGTGAATACTCTAAATCCACTTTTATATTTGCTACCTCTTTGCTCGGCCAAATTTGTGGCCAATATGTAGGTGAGATAGACACTTCTATTTTATGTCCTGCTGGTATTTGATAGCCTATAACATCTAAAGGTACTTCTGCATTGATATACTCGTTAATTGGTAGTTTCTCTGGCGTTTCATGACTCTTGTAGTGATTTAGATTCAACTGACCTTTCGTAATCAATGTCTTCTTGCCATTTGGATGTACATCAGAAATACGCACATGAATATTGCCATATTCACGATCAGATTTAACATGAAGCTTTGCGACAGGTTGTCCAATGATATTCAATGTTTCACCATACGTTTCAACCATAAATGAGCATGCTAAAGCATTATCAATTGTTTGGTCATCTGGTAAGTCCCCTTCTTGGCCAAAAGGACAGAACACGCCTGAATAAAGACCATGTTGTTGATTATTTTTCAAAGTGATTTCTTGCGTCATACTACTAAAAATATCTTTCGACTTAATGTCTTCTTTCAATAAATCTAGCCATTTGCCTTCTCGATATTCGTATGAAGTTTGTGGTTCTACACTCTCTTGAACATAAACAAGAAATTCATCTTTATGGTTAATATGTTCATCCGGTTCCATCCATTTATCTAACCATGCGACAACTTCTTGTAAATATCCAAATTGAGGTCCAGGAATTGCAACGTCTGGAAATTCATGTGCCCAAGGTCCTATAATACCTTTCTTCGGAACATTCAAATGACGCATTAAACGAAACACAGCATTTGTGTAGCCGTCTGCCCAACCACTCATCGTTAATACCGGAATGGTAATGTTTGAATAGTCTTCATTGATAGAACCGTGCTTCCAATAATCATCTCTTGTTTGATGACTAACCCATTCTTCCACAAACGGTGGTGTATGTTCTAAACGTTCAAGCCAATTTTCATACCATTTATCACCGAAATATTTCGGAAAAGCTGGTCGTGCATTATATGCAAACATCGTAGAAGCCCACCAAAGCATATCAGAAGCCATAAGCGTTCCGCCTTTATAATGAACGTCATCCGCGTATCGATCATCCGTTGAACATAATGAGATAATGGTCTTCAATGCTTCTGGTTGTCTCGCAGCAACTTGTAATCCGTTAAATCCTCCCCACGATTTACCGATCATTGCTACTGATCCATTTGACCATTCTTGGTTTGTTATCCAATCTATAATGTCCAATGCATCGTCTTGTTCTTGTAATGGATATTCGTCTTCGATAATACCTTCAGAATCCCCAGTTCCCCTTATATCCACTCGAATAGCAGTATACCCAAACCCTGCAAAATACTTATGTCTAATTTCATCCCGTAAAGCTGTAAATTCATCTTTTCTATATGGTAAATATTCTAATACCGCGCCTTTTGTCTTTGAGTCGGTCTTAGGTTGCCAGATTTTAGCTGATAATTTCGTACCATCTTGCATCGTTATCCAAGTATGATGAATCACTTCGATTTCATATGGAAATTGTGTTCGCTCAGTTATTTTATTATAGTCTACATCAAAAACACCCATGTAAAATCCTCCTCTATTTATCTATTACTGCTTATTATACATAATTACATATATAAAAACTGACCAGACACTTTCGTCTGATCAGTTCGTACTATTATCCATTTTGAAGTAAATACATTTTGTGATAAATGCCGTCTTGTTTAATCAATTCGTCATGTGTACCTCTTTCAACGATTTCGCCTTTATTCAATACGAGTATTTGATCAGCATCTTGAATAGTTGAAAGTCTATGTGCAATCGCTAATGTTGTTCTGCCTTTTCTCATTTTTTCTAATGATGCTTGAATTTGCGCTTCTGTTTCTGAATCGATATTAGCAGTCGCTTCATCCAGTATTAATATTTTGGGATCACTTGCGATCGTTCTTGCAAATGCTAACAATTGTCTTTCTCCACTTGAGAATGCACTACCTTTTTCGATTACTTTATGATCATATTTCCCAGGTAATTTATTGATAAATTGATCTGCATTTACAAATTCAGCCGCTTCTTTCACTTTTTCAAAAGTCATCGTCGGGTGATACAATTTTATATTCGATGTAATCGTTCCGTAGAAAATAAATGCATCTTGAAGCACAAGCCCAATATTAGATTTGAGTTCTTTTTTCGGTATTTGCTTAATCGATTGGTGATCGATTAGTATTTTACCTTGTTCAAATTCATAAAATCTCATAAACAAGTTAATGATTGAACTTTTCCCAGAACCTGTATGCCCAACAAGTGCAACTGTTTCACCTGGGTTTGCGGTAAATGATATATTTTTTAATACATCTGTTTTGCCATCGTAACTAAACGTTACATCTTTAAATTCAATTTTGCCGTCAGTAATATGAAAATCTTGACGCTCTTGTTGCTCGGGTTCAAGCATATCATTATCGATAAGTTTAAATACACGACTCGCTGATACGAGTGCTTGTTGAAGTACGTTTAAATTTTGACTGACTTGGTTAATCGGTTCAAAGAAACGTTCCATATATTGTACAAATGCAAATACAACACCTGCTGTAATGCCACCTGAAAAGCTCAATATACCGAAGTAACTTAATATCATAATGACAGCAAATACTGAAATCATACTGATTGCTGGTCTGAGTAGTAAGCCATCAATTTTGACTGTCTTCATATTAAACTCATAGTGCTCATCGTTAATGTCATTAAATTCTTTTTGCAATCTCTTTTCTTGATTAAATACTTGTATAATTCTCATACCTTCGATAGATTCAGCTAACTTCGCATTTAAATCTGACAAAAGCTGTCTCGCTTGAGAAAAGTATATCGCAGAATATTTTCTATAAAGTGCTAATATGACAACTATAATAGGTACAAATACAAGTGCCATTAAAGCTAATTTAAAATCTAAAATAAACATCATGACATAACTTGAAATAACCATAAATAATGCCATTAAAAATGAAGAAAATACACCGATAAACATTTCTACAATGGCTTCAGTATCATTCGTTAACCTTGATACTATACTGCCACCAGGCTCTTTATCAAAATAGCGCATGCCCAATTGGCCAATTTTATCAAAAGCATCAATTCTTAATTGTTGAATCACTTTAAAAGCTAAATATTGAAATAAGTATACATTCCAATATGTTGTTACAGCGCCAATGATTTGAACGACAAAGAATATGACAATCAGTAATGTCATATCTGATTCTGGAAATACACGTGGTGTTAAATAATCATCGATAAATACTTTTACTAAATAAGGTGTTGCGACACTTGCAACTGTTGAAATCGTCAGCATTAAGAAAGCAAGTGCAATGATACCTTTAAAGGGGAACGTATATTTAATTAATCTTTTAAGTACATCAAACTGATCTTTGGCAGTTAAATTATGATTTTGTGCCATCGTTGTCATCCCCCTTTGCCAATTCATCTAGACTACTCGCAAGCTTTTCATGTAACGCTTGTGATTGATAAGTGTCATAATACCATCCTTTAAGATTCATCAACTCTTGATGTGTACCGCGTTCAATGATTGTGCCTTCATCCATCACGATAATCATATCGGCATGACTGACAGCACTCATTCTATGAGCTGTTATAATATTCGTCTTACCTTGTCTGACATTCTGCATATTTTCTAGTATATGTTCTTCAGTCTCTGCATCTACTGCTGATAATGAATCATCTAATATCAGTACAGGTGGATTCATAATTAACGCCCTCGCGATAGAAATCCTTTGCTTCTGACCGCCTGATAATGAAACACCTCTCTCACCAACAACTGTATTGTAGCCTTCAGGAAAGCTTAATATATCTTGGTGAATATAACTAATATTACTCGCGTTATGAATAATATCATCATCGATAGTCGGATCGCTAAAGGCAATGTTATTTCTTATTGAAGTCGAAAATAAAAAGTGGTCTTGAGGTACATAACCAAATTGCGCTCTTAAATGACGAATATCAAAATAACTTAATGGATGATGACCATATATAATTTCATCCGCTTCTTTCGTATCAAATTCGCGTAATAATAGTCGAATGATTGCACTTTTACCTGAACCTGTTCGACCAACAATACCTAATGTTGTCCCTTTTTCAATCGTGAAATGAATGTCATGTAATGCCACATTATCATCGTTTGGAAATTTAAAGGATTTAATGTCGACGTGAATATCCCCTTCAGGAATCATATCCGTCTTAACTTCTGTATCGACATCGTTTGGAACATTGGTAATTTCATTAATTCTTTCATATGAAGCATGACCTCTTTGAACAATATTAAAGAATAATCCAAGTGCGAGCAGTGGCCAAACCATCATACCTAAATAAGTTGTAAAAGTAACAAGTTGTCCAATTGTAATATCATCTTGAATCACCATTCTTGCGCCAAAGAATATCGCTAAAAAATAACTCACACCAATTACTGACATAATCGTTGGATCAAACAATGCATCAATTTTAGAAACTTTTAAATTTTTGTATACGACATCATCACTTAGTTGCTTAAAATCTGCTTGATCGTCTTTTTCATAACCAAATGTCTTTGTGACTTTTATCCCAGCAATACTCTCTTGAGTCTTATCATTCAACTGACTAAACGCAGCTTGTGCTTTTTTGAAACCGCGGTTAAGCAACTTACCATAATAACTCGTTAATATAATCATAATAGGAAGTGGAATCATCACAATTAAAGTTAAACGCCAATCAACTGTAATCGCCATAGTAATCAGCACAGCTCCACCTGACATCAGTGAATCCGCAATTGTGAGAACGCCGCCACCTGCAGTATTCTGAACAGCTCTAATATCATTTGTAGCATGTGCCATTAAATCTCCAGTACGTCTTTCTTGGAAAAAAGAAGGACTCATCGACGTATATTTATGATACAGTCGCTCTCTTAATATCTTCCCTAATCTCATACTCGCCCCGAAAATCATAATGCGCCAGTAGTAACGAAATACATATGTTAATACAGCAGCAAGAAATAAAATGATGAGATAAATAAGAAGCGTCTTTCCCGTTAAAGTATTAAAGCTAATACCATCAATCACTCGACCGATAATTTGTGGAGGCAACAAATCAATCAGCGCAACGAGTAATAAAATGAGAATGCCAAAAATATAATTTTTCCTTTCTTGTTTAATAAACCAGCCCAATTTTGCAAATACCTTCATAATCGTCCACACTCCCCTTATATCTACACATTTAAAATTTTAGCACAAAACAATCATCTGAAAATTGAAAGTTCATAATTTTCATACTTTTATATAAAAATCATCCGAATGGCGTATATGGGAATTATGTAGATGAGGGAGATTGGGAGGTGTGGATGTATGAGGTTCCGAGGGAGTTCTGAGGTTCGGCGGTTCGGCGGATTGGAGGATGTATGTTGCTAGTTTGGTGGGTCTTGCAACATACGGGCGTGCTATGTTGCTTGTTTGGGCAGTCTTGCAACTTACGGGTGTGCTATGTTGCTTGTTTGGGCAGTCTTGCAACTTACGGACGCTCTATGTTGCTTGTTTGGGCAGTCTTGCAATATTCAGGGCTTCAACATTGCTAGTCATGTCCCACTTGCAATATTCAGGGCTTCAACATTGCTAGTCACGTTCCACTTGCAATATTCACGGCTCCAACATTGCTAGTCACGTCCCACTTGCAATATTCAGGGCTTCAACATTGCTAGTCACGTTCCACTTGCAATATTAAAGATTCATATTTATCTTGTTTAGTCAGTCTTGATAAATACAAAGCCTCTATTTATCTTGTTTTGCCAGTCTTGATAAATACAAAGCCTCTATTTATCTTGTTTCACCAGTCTTGATAAATACAACGCTCCTATTTATCTTGTTTCGTCAGTCTTGATAAATACAAAGCCTCTATTTATCTTGTTTCACCAGTCTTGATAAATACAACGCTCCTATTTATCTTGTTTCGTCAGTCTTGA
>NZ_JAJNJE010000013.1:0-36734 GCF_022386035.1 Mammaliicoccus sp. O-M54 | reverse complement strand
TTACGTTCCGCGAGAGTAGGACGTTGCCGGGCAAATGTTTATAAATGGATGCGATGAGCCGCACTCGAGACCTGTTAGGTCTCTTTTTTTTATGATTTTTTAAGGTAGTCTATAACCTGTTCCAATATTTCTAAAATGCAATTTCTCGTAAAACGAATTATTCTCTGATAATAATTCTATTCGAACAGAAGGATATAGTGCTAATAAATAGTCAATTAGTGCTTTAGCATATCCTTTCTTTCTATGAGTCTTTGTAATGACGAGTTCTGTAATATATAATGTGACAGTTTCGTCTGTTAAGAATCTAGTATAACCAACAACCTCATTATTTACTTCTATTACAATAATATGAGATGTAATAAGCAATTGTTGGATTTTTTCAATACTGAATGTTTTCCAACCTTCTTGTTGAGCTATTTCATAAATAGATTGTATATCTGTGTCAATTGCATTTCTAATAAACATTTTATTCACTCCTTTTTTTAAGTATATCTTATTTTAATTATTACAGGAATGACGTTAGTCTTTATCATTGATATAATGATAAAGACTAAAAATTAAGAGGTAGTCTTATGAATATTAATGAAAAATTAAAATCTCTAAATGATCATGATGCCATTTCACTACATGTTCCAGGGCATCATAATCATACAATTGGTTATTTAGATGAAATAAATCTTGCTATGGATATGACTGAAATAACTGGGCTTGATGATTTGCATCAACCAGAATCTTGTATAAAGATGAGTATGTTTGAATTGAATAGGTATCCTGGTTATTATGGGCAGTATCTCGTTAATGGTACAACGGTTGGAATACTATCTGCAATTTATGCAGTGGCGCATTTAGATGGGGAAGTATTAATTTCTAGAAATGCGCATAAATCAGTATTTAATGCTTTGAATTTAACGAAGCAAGATGCTAAGTTTATGCCTATGACCATATCAGATAAGACGAATCAATATAATGGTGTAGCTTCATTAAGGGATTTAGATTTGAATAATATTAAATTAGCTATTTTTACTTATCCTAATTACTATGGTGAAACATTTGATATTGAAGAAAGTATTAAAATATTAAAAGAACATCAAATTCCTGTATTGGTAGATGAGGCACATGGTGCACATTTTGGTATTAGTTCATATTTCCCTAAATCATCTATGACTTATGGTGCTGATATAGTCGTGCAGTCTTACCACAAGACATTACCGGCCTTAACGATGGGTTCTGTTCTATATATGAGAGAGGATTTAGAAATAAAAGCAAATATTCAACAGTATTTGAAGATGCTACAAACATCTAGTCCTTCATATCTCATTATGGCTAGTTTAGAAAGTGCAGAAAAATTTTATAAGCAGTTTGATGATCAAAGATTCAAATATAATAGACAAACATTCATTGAAACGATGGAGAATGTTGGATTTGAAGTGGGGAGTCTAGAGGACCCTCTTAAATTAATTGTTTCTTATAGAGGATTAAGCGGATTTGAAATTCAAAAACTATTTGAAGATGTGCATATCTATGTAGAGTTATGTGATTATAAATTTGTGTTATTAGTCTTACCATTATGGCATGAATCAGATAAGTTCCCATTTGAAGATATGATTGATCGCGTTAGAAATATTAAAGTGAATGTTGAGCATCAACTTAAAGAGGAAGTACAATTTAAATTACCATACGAAACAGATAGTACAATGTATAGATACAACAATATTGAAAAAACTAAAATGATGGACTTGAATACATCATATGGCTATATTGCTGCTGAAGATATTGTGCCTTATCCACCAGGTATACCAGTCATTTTAAAAGGAGAAAATATTCGTAAAGAAATAGTAGATTCTCTTTTACAATGGCTTGATAGAGGTGGTAGAGTGGAAGGTATATTAAACAAGCAAATCAAGGTAAAGGATGAACAATAAAATGGGACGATTTATTACGTTTGAGGGTCCAGAAGGCTCTGGCAAAACGACGGTTATACATAAAGTTTATGAAAAGTTAAATCAAGATTATGATATTTTACTGACTAGAGAGCCAGGCGGTATCAAAATAAGCGAAGCGATTAGAAACTTGTTGTTAGATAGTGATGATGACATGGATGAAAGAACAGAAGCACTGCTCTTTGCTGCTGCTAGAAGACAACATTTAGTGGAGAAAATATTACCTCAACTTAATAAAGGTGGAACCGTATTATGTGACCGATTTGTTGATAGTTCTTTAAGTTATCAAGGTTACGCACGTGAAATTGGGGTAGAAGAAGTTAAGGCAATTAATGAATTTGCGATTGATAACCTTTATCCTGATTTAACGTTATATTTTGATGTACCTGCTGAAGTTGGTTTAAATCGAATTAAAGATAATCAACGTAATGCAAATCGTTTGGATAAAGAAAAAATAGAATTTCATCACAAAGTTACAGATGGTTATAAAAAATTAATTGCTGAGTATCCAGATAGAATTAAAGTAATTGATGCCACGCAACCATTAGAAAAGGTTGTAGATGATGCATATTCTACGATAGTAAAATATCTGAAACAAGATTAAAATATGATATAATAAATAAAGAGGTGTTTAGATATGAAAATGGTAATAGCGATTGTCCAAGATCAAGATAGTCAAAACTTGTCAGAAGCACTTATAGAAAAAAACTTTAGAGCCACTAAACTTGCAACAACTGGTGGATTTCTAAGAGCTGGAAATACAACATTCTTATGCGGTGTCAAAGATGAACGTGTAGATGAATTATTACGTGTTATCGATGGAACTTGTGGTAATCGTGAACAACTTGTTTCACCTATCACACCAATGGGCGGTAGTGCGGATTCTTATATTCCTTACCCTGTAGAAGTTGAAGTAGGTGGCGCAACTGTATTCGTTATGCCAATTGAACAATTCCATCAATTTTAAGAACTGATGAGCTGCCGTTTGAGCAGCTTTTTTATTGCAAGGAGCGTAAAATATGCAATTAACCAAAGAGATTGATCATTTATTAAGTGCACAACAATTATCTCATGCTTATTTGTTTGAGGGAGATAATATGTTTGAAATGAAATCTACAGCTTTATATTTTGCTGAACAAATATTATGTGAATCAGAACAAAGTTGTGTGGTTAAAGTTCAAAATTTTAATCATCCTGATTTTGTATATATTCAATCAGATGAAACGACGATAAAGAAACAACAAATAGAAGAATTACTCAGAAAAATGAATCAAAAACCTATCGAAAGCCAATATAAAGTTTACATTATTGAAGCTTTTGATAAACTAACAGTACAGGGTGAAAATAGTATACTTAAATTTTTGGAAGAACCACCTCCAAATACAATTGCCCTGTTACTGACAACCAAGAAAGATCAAATATTGCCAACTATACATTCAAGATGCCAACTTGTTCATTTTAAACCTGCATCTAAAGAAAATTATATAGAAGAATTAAAACTGTCTGGTATTTCTTCTGCAATTGCGCATACATTGAGTTTTGTTACTTCTGATAAAGAAGAAGCACTTGCTCTTACAGAAGAACAATTATTTGTACAGCTTAGAAAAACTGTAACGAAACTTGCTGAATTGATGGTCAAAGATACACAGATGGCAATGATTTATTTGATCGATTGCATAAAAATTGCTAATACACGCCCGTTGCAGCAATTATTTTTAAATAGCTTGAATGCTTATTTTCAAGATTTATTGCATGCCAAAATTCAAATAGATACGATAAAGGCATATCCAGATTTAGAAGTGGAAATTAGAGAGATCAGTCAATATTTATCTTTAAATGACATTTCGAATTATATACAAGTTATAACGGAAGCAAACCGTAAATTAGCGCAAAACGTTAATGCAACGTTAGTATTAGAACAAATGGTTATAAATGGGAAGAGGTGATTAAATGTATGAAATAATTGGTGTTCAATTCCAAAAAGCTGGGAAGAAAGAATATTTCTCACCAAATGGGGAACGTTTCAAAGAAAATGACTTAGTTGTCGTTGAATCTAAACGTGGTATTGAACTTGGTAAAGTTAAATTAACAAATCGCCATGTAGGTAAAGATGATGTTGTCTTACCATTGAAAGAAGTTATCCGTCATGCAACAGAAGCTGATATTCAAAAATATCAAGATAATTTAAAGGATGCAGACCATGCTTTAGCTTTATGTAAAGAGTTGGTAGCGACTCACGAGCTTGATATGCGACTTGTTAATTGTGAATATACATTAGATAAAAGTAAAGTCATCTTTAATTTTACAGCTGATGATAGAATAGATTTCAGAACTTTAGTAAAATCTTTAGCATATGAATTAAAAACACGAATTGAGTTACGACAAATTGGTGTGAGAGACGAAGCGAAATTACTTGGCGGTATTGGTCCATGTGGTCGTTCGTTATGTTGTTCAACATTTTTAGGTGATTTTGAACCTGTTTCGATCAAAATGGCTAAAGATCAAAACTTATCATTAAATCCAACTAAAATATCAGGTGCTTGTGGTCGTTTAATGTGTTGTTTAAAATATGAAAATGACTATTATGAAGAAGTTAGAAATGAATTGCCTGATATTGGTACAACTGTTGTCACGCCAGAAGGTGATGGCAAAGTTGTTGGATTAAACATTTTAGATATAACAATGCAAGTTAAAGTGAAAGGTTTCGAACAACTCTTTGATTATAAACTTGATGAATTACTTGAAGTCCATTCATAAGGGAGGATTATATTGTGAATAGGGACGAGTTGTTTGAAACGATTATGACATTAGAGAATGAACTTAAGCAAATTAATGAACATATGGAAAAGTTGAAAAACCAGGCAGTTGAATTAGTCGAAGACAATGTTGCCCTTCAAATGGAGAATGAAAGTTTGAAGCGTGTAATGGAAACAAGTGAAGACAATCAACAGAAAAAGCCAAACAAGAAAATAAAGCCACTTCAAAGTAAAGATAACTTAGCAATGTTATATCATGAAGGTTTTCATATTTGTCGAGGAGAATTGTTTGGTAAACACAGACAAGGACAAGATTGTTTATTTTGTTTAGAAGTGTTGAATAGATAATAAGAAAATCAGGCATGCTATATGCCTGATTTTTTTAAGTGAGGTGTTTAAATGCTGAATTCGGGAGAAAGACTCGACCAATTATTAAGAGAAGAATTTGAAATTATTCAAAATGATGATGTGTTTTCATTTTCAACAGATGCATTGTTATTAGGAGATTTTACAAAGGTACGAAATAAAGATAAAGTAATGGATTTATGTTCTGGTAATGGTATTATTCCTTTGTTATTGGCACACAAATCTCAAGCTAGTATTGAAGCGGTAGAAATTCAAGAGGCTTTAGTGGATATGGCTAAACGAACGATAGCTCATAATCAATTAGAAGACCAAATATCTATCAATCAAATGGATTTAAAGAATGTATCAACCTCATATCATCCTTCAACATTTGATGTTGTAACCGTAAACCCACCTTACTTTAAAGAAAATCAACAAATGCAACATCAAAAGGAAGCACATAAAATTGCGAGACATGAAATATACTGCACATTAGATGATGTTTTAAAAGCAAGTAAGCATTTGTTAAAGCAAGGTGGTAAACTTGTAATGGTCCATAGAGCGGAAAGACTGATGGATGTCTTAAGCGCATTTCGACAATATAAAATCGAACCTAAAAGATTAAGAATGGTATATAGCACACCTAATAAGAAAGAAGCGGTTACGATTTTAGTTGAAGGTAGAAGTGGTGGTCAAGCAGGATTGAAAGTGGAACAACCATTTTATATTTATGATGAGAATGGAGATTATTCAAAAGAAATGAAGGTTGTATATTATGGCTAACCATTATACATATATATTAGAGTGTAAGGATCAAACATTATATACTGGTTATACGACAGATTTAGACAGAAGGTTAAAAGTCCATAATGAAGGTAAGGGTGCTAAATATACTAAAGTGAGACGTCCTGTTAAACTTGTATATCATGAGACATTCGACAATAAATCCGAAGCTTTAAAACGAGAATATGCTTTAAAACAGTTAAGTAGAAAACAAAAATTAGCGCTTATTAAGGAGGGGTAATATGTCTATATTATATTTAGTAGGAACCCCAATCGGAAATTTAGAAGATATCACTTATCGTGCGGTTAGAATGTTAACGGAAGTCGATTATATATTTTGTGAAGATACTCGTGTTACAGGCAAGCTTTGTCAGCATTATGAAATACAAACGCCTCTTAAGTCTTACCATGAACATAATAAAGATAAGTCATCTGAGCAAGTATTGAGATTATTAGAAGATGGCAAAGATATTGCGCTCGTTTCTGATGCAGGCTGCCCTTGTATAAGTGATCCTGGTTATGAACTTGTGAATCAAGTTAGGGATAATGGTTATCGTGTTGAAACGATTCCTGGACCTAATGCGGCTATTACGGCATTAATGACAAGTGGATTACCATCATATAAATTTGTGTTTCTAGGATTTTTACCTAGACATACGAAAGAAAAACATGATGTATTGGAAAAATGGATGACGAGAGAATCAACATCTATGATTTATGAGTCACCTTATAGAATTAAACAAACGGTACAAGCAATAGCTGAAATAGATCCAGAAAGAAAAGTAGCAATTGGAAGAGAACTTACTAAGAAATTCGAACAAGTGGAAACGAATCAAATAAAGGTCATTGAAGAAATGCTATCAGATGAGCGTATACCTCAAAAAGGAGAGTTCGTCATCTTGATTGAAGGTGTCGATGAATCGACACAAGTTGATAATTGGTGGGAAGACTTGGATCTCGTTCAACATGTTGAAATTTATATCAATGAACATCAAATGAGATCTAAAGATGCTATCAAACAAGTAGCGGTAGATAGAAAAATGAAAAAAAGAGATGTATACGAAGCGTATCATATTGACGAATAAACAAAAAAAGGAAATTTAAAGTACATCGTTTACTTTAAATTTCCTTTTTTTATATGCAGCTTTTATTATTTTGATTTTTTCTCAATCTCGTTAATTAGTTGCTGAGCGCCTTCTTTACTTAAGACAATTTTACCATCAGCTAAAACAAAATTGTCTTCAGAAACATCTCCAGTAACTTGACAAGTCATGTTAGGTGAGTATTTCTTTAAGATAATTTTATCGTCATCTGTATAAATTTCTAAAGCATCTTTCTCAGCAATGTCTAATATGCGTCGTAATTCGATAGGAATTACTACACGGCCTAGTTCATCTACTTTACGCACGATTCCAGTTGATTTCATCTTTTTACCTCCGTTTAATAAAACCATAATTATCTAATTCGACATTCATTCGACAATTATATAAATAGTATACTAATATGAATTGAAGAAAATGTCAATAAAACAATATATTGCATACGTTTAATTTTTGAAATATAAAACAATTGTTATCTCTATACCATAATCAGGTAATATTGAAAAAATGCTTAATTTTCGGTATATTATATAGATAAGATATTAGGAGGAAACGCTGATGACGAAAGAGACTTTTTACATTACGACACCGATTTATTATCCGAGCGGGAATTTACACATAGGTCATGCGTATACTACGGTTGCTGGTGATGTAATTGCTAGATATAAACGGTTACAAGGCTATGATGTTCATTATTTAACTGGTACAGATGAACATGGTCAAAAAATACAAGAAAAAGCTAAAGAAGCGGGCTTATCTGAAATAGAATATTTAGATGGCATTATTAAAAGTATCCAATCTTTATGGAAAAAATTAGACATCTCTAATGATGATTTTATTCGAACTACTGAAGAAAGACATAAACAAGTTGTCGAAAAAGTCTTCGAAAAGTTATTAGCACAAGGTGACATATACTTAGGTGAGTATGAAGGTTGGTACTCAATACCAGATGAAACATATTACACAGAAACACAACTTGTCGATCCAGTTTATGAAGATGGCAAAATCGTCGGTGGTAAGAGTCCTGATTCAGGTCATGAAGTAGAACTTGTGAAAGAAGAAAGTTATTTCTTTAAATTAGATAACTATGCTGATCGTTTGCTTAAATTCTTCGATGAAAATCCGGAATTCATTTTACCAATTTCTCGTAAGAATGAAATGATCAACAACTTTATTAAACCTGGTCTAGAAGATTTAGCGATTTCTAGAACGACTTTTGATTGGGGTATTAAAGTACCTTCTAATCCTAAACACGTTGTGTATGTATGGATTGACGCACTTGTGAACTATATTTCTGCGTTAGGTTATTTATCAGATGACGACACGCTATTTAAAAAGTATTGGCCAGCAGATGTGCATTTAATGGCTAAAGAAATTGTTCGATTCCATTCAATTATTTGGCCAATCTTATTGATGGCTTTAGACTTACCTTTACCTAAACGTGAATTTGCTCACGGTTGGATCTTGATGAAAGACGGTAAAATGAGTAAATCTAAAGGTAATGTTGTAGATCCGAACGTCTTAATTGATAAATACGGCTTAGATGCAACAAGATACTATCTCATGAGAGAATTACCATTTGGCGCAGATGGTGTATTTACGCCTGAAGCATTCGTTGAAAGAACAAATTACGATTTAGCTAATGACTTAGGTAACTTAGTAAATCGTACAATTGCAATGGTTAATAAATACTTTAATGGCGTACTTCCTAAATATAAAGGCAAATTACACCCATTAGATGAAGAGATGGAACAAATGGCTTTAGATACTAAAGATAAATTCTATTCATCAATGGAAAATATGCAATTCTCAGTTGCTTTAGCAGAAGTTTGGAAGTTGATTAGTCGTACAAACAAATATATTGATGAAACAACACCATGGGTATTAGCTAAAGATGAAAATGAACGTGAAATGCTAGAAAATGTCATGATTCACTTAGTTGAAAACATTAGATTTGCAGCAGTATTATTACGTCCATTCTTAACACATGCACCATATGAGATTTTCCGTCAATTAAACTTAGAAAAAGGTAAACTTGATACATTTGAAAGTATCGAACAATATGGCGCTATTGATCAAGATATTAAAGTGATTGAAAAACCTGAGCCTATTTTCCCTAGATTAGATGTAGAACAAGAAGTGGCGTTCATCAAAGATTCTATGCAAGGTGGAACGACTGCAGAATCATCTGAAGAAGAAGCTGAAACTGCTGAGGAAGAAGTAGTACCATCTAAACCAGAAATCACAATTGATCAATTTGATAAAGTAGAAATCAAAGCTGCTACTGTTACAGGTGCAGACTATGTGAAAAAATCAGATAAACTTTTAAAAATAAAAGTAGATTTAGGTAACGAAAAGAGACAAATTGTTTCAGGTATAGCTGAATTTTATAAACCTGAAGATATTGTTGGTAAAAAAGTAGCGGTCGTTACGAACTTAAAACCAGTCAAATTACGTGGTGAATTATCAGAGGGTATGATTTTATCAGCTGAGAAAGACGGCACACTTACTTTAGTAGGTTTACCAAATGCAATACAAAACGGATCTATCATTAAGTAAAGTACTGAAAGGAAGATTCGAATGTTAATAGATACACACGTCCATTTAAATGCGGATCAATACGATGAAGATTTACAAGAAGTAATCGATCGAGCTTTGGAAGAAGGTATCGATAGAATGTTCGTTGTTGGTTTCGACACGAACACGATTGAAAGAACGATGAAATTAATAGACGAGTATGATTTTATATATGGCATTATAGGTTGGCATCCTGTTGATGCAATTGATTGTACGGAAGAACGCCTACAATGGATTGAAGAATTGTCTAAACACCCAAAAATCATCGGTATAGGTGAGATGGGATTAGATTACCACTGGGATAAGTCGCCTAAAGATATCCAAAAAGAAGTGTTTAGAAAGCAAATCGCATTAGCGAAACGTGTCCAACTACCGATTATTATTCATAATAGAGAAGCAACTCAAGATTGCGTTGATATCTTAAAAGAAGAAAATGCAAGTGAAGTTGGCGGAATTATGCATAGTTTCAGTGGCTCAAACGAAATAGCTGATGAAATACTCAAAATGAATTTCTATATTTCATTGGGTGGACCTGTTACGTTTAAAAATGCGAAACAACCAAAAGAAGTAGCTCAACATGTACCGTTAGATAGATTACTCGTTGAAACAGATGCACCATACTTATCACCTCACCCTTATAGAGGGAAAAGAAACGAACCTGCACGTGTAAAACTTGTTGCAGAACAAATTGCTGAATTGCGTGGTATTTCTTACGAGGAAGTATGTAAAGCTACTACAGAAAATGCTGAAAGATTATTTAAATTATAAAATATGATGCCCCAAAACGGTTGTTTTGGGGCATCTTTAAAGAAGGAAATGAATATGAAGATAAATGAATTTGTTGTTGTTGAGGGACGCGATGATACAGTTAATGTTAAAAGAGCAGTAGATTGCGATACGATAGAAACAAATGGCTCAGCAATATCAAAAGAAACACTAGAAGTTATAAGACAAGCGCATGAAAAACGTGGTGTCATTGTATTAACTGACCCAGATTTCCCAGGTGATAAAATTAGAAATACAATCAAGCAGTATATCCCTAGTGTGAAACATGCATTTATACCAAGAGATAAAGCTAAAAATAAAAGAGGAAAAATAGGCGTTGAGCATGCCTCAATTGAAACAATTAAAGATGCACTTACAAATGTCAGTTCTCCATTAGAAGCGGACATTGAAACAATTGATAAAGCAGTCTTAATTGACCTTGGATTAATTATAGGACCAGACGCAAGAAGAAAACGCGAAATACTATGCAGTAAATTAAATATTGGCCATTCAAATGGCAAACAATTGCTAAACAAATTAAATGCCTTCGGTTATACTGAGAAAGATGTAAAAGAAGCACTGGGATATAAAGAGGAGTGACACGATGAACGATAAAGATATAGCAACACCTAAACGTACAAAAGCGTTATTAGATCAATATGGATTTAAATTCAAAAAGAGTTTAGGTCAGAACTTTTTAATCGATACAAATATTATTCAAAAAATTATTTCAGCTAGTGATATAGATGAACATACTGGTGTTATTGAAGTTGGACCAGGAATGGGTTCACTTACTGAACAATTAGCGAGAGCTTCAAAGAAAGTGTTGGCTTTTGAAATTGATCAAAGATTAATTCCTGTATTAGAAGATACGTTAAGTCCATATGACAATGTAACAGTTGTAAATGAAGATATATTGAAAGCCAACGTTAAACAAGAAATTGAAACGCACTTAAAAGACTGCGATAAAATTATGTTGGTTGCTAATTTACCTTATTACATTACGACACCTATATTGATGAATTTACTTGAAAATGATTTACCAATAGATGGCTATGTTGTCATGATGCAAAAAGAAGTAGGAGAACGCTTAAACGCTGAAGTAGGTAGTAAAAGTTATGGTTCATTATCAATAGCTTGTCAGTATTACACTGAAACTGAACGTGTTTTAGTCGTCCCGAAGACTGTCTTTATGCCACCACCGAATGTTGATTCAATCGTTATTAAATTAACGAAACGTATTGAACCGATCGTCGAAGTAGATGATGAGAAACTACTATTCAAGCTTTCAAAAGGTGCTTTCGGACAAAGACGAAAAACAATTTTGAACAATTATATTAATACAATTAAAGATGGCAAACTGCATAAAGATGAAATCGTCGAATGGCTAAATGCTTCAAACATAGACCCTAAGCGACGTGGTGAAACGCTAACAATACAAGAATATGCACATCTTTGTAACAATTTGAAAAAATACCCGAATTTATCTATGTAAATATATTGACATCACTTTATCAACTTGATAAAATTTAAATTTTATTTGACAAAAACCCACTTTCGTAGTATAATTTTATCTATAGCGAGGTGGGTCAATATGCCGAAGACTTTAGTAGACATCAAAAAAATATTGGAATGTCAATTAGGAAATCGTATTGTACTTAAAGCTAATGGAGGACGTAAGAAGTTAATTGAGCGAAGTGGCGTGCTTAAGGAAACGTATCCATCAGTTTTCGTGGTCGAATTAGATCAAGAGAAACATAATTTTGAGCGTGTATCTTATACATACACTGATGTATTAACTGAGAATGTCCAAGTAACTTTTATGAATGAACATAAAGAAGAATTCATCGTTCAATAATTAAAGGTATTTAATAAAAAACTCTACGCGATATGACTGTGATATGGCGTAGGGTTTTTTATTATGCCAAAAAATAGAATAAAGCTAATACTTTCTAACTTTTATTTATGGTAAAATCATAATAATAAGTTTTAGAGAGGGCAAGTATATGATTTATGAAACTGCACCAGCAAAAATTAATTTAACATTAGATACGTTATATAAACGTGAAGATGGGTATCATGAAGTGGAAATGATTATGACGACCATCGACTTAAATGACCGATTAACATTTGAGTGTAGAGACGATGGTGAAATTATTATTGATGTAGAACATAATTTTGTACCAAGTGATCATAGAAATTTAGCTTATAAAGCAGCGAAGTTGATGCAAGATAGATACAATATTGAAAAAGGTGTGAAGATTTCATTAGAAAAAAGCATACCGATTTCAGCAGGTTTAGCTGGTGGGTCAAGTGATGCAGCCGCTACTTTTAGAGGTTTGAATGAATTATGGGGGATTAACGAATCTTTAGAAACATTAAGTGAGTTGGCTTCGGAAATTGGATCAGATATTTCGTTTTGTATTTATGGAAAAACTGCTTTATGCCAAGGTAGAGGTGAGAAAATTACGCACTTACCTAAACCACCTTCAGCATGGGTCGTTATTGCGAAACCAGATATAGGTGTTTCAACGCCTGAAATATACGGCGCATTAGATTTGGAAAACAAGGATGAAGTACAAACACAAGCATGTCTTAAAGCAATTGAAAATAACGATTATGCCTCAATGTGTCAGTCGCTTGGCAATAGTCTTGAAAAAGTTACAATGCAGCTGTATCCAGAAGTTGAGAAATTGAAGAATACTATGAGTAATACTGGTGTAGATGCTGCTTTGATGAGTGGCAGTGGCCCGACTATATATGGCTTTGTTCAAAAAGAAAGACAAGCTAAGCAAGTATATAATGCTTTGATGGGATGTTGTAACGATGTATACATCGCGAGACTGCTCGGGTAGCTTTGAGGAATGCGAACGATTATAGTATAATTAGGCTTAAAATACGGAATAGAGATTGGAGTTTTATAAATGAGGTTTAAACGAAGTGAAAGAATCGTTTATATGACACAATATTTATTGAAACATCCGAACGAGTTAGTGCCGTTGACTTATTTTGTGAATCATTTTGGTCAGGCAAAGTCGTCTATTAGTGAAGACATACAAATTATTAAAGAAACGTTTACTGCTGAGAGACTTGGTATTATAGAAACGACTGCCGGTGCAAGTGGCGGTGTAACTTACCGACCTAAAATGTACGTCGAAGAAGCACGTGAATTAATTGAAAAATTGTGTGAATTACTAAAAGAAAAAGAAAGACTGTTGCCAGGTGGCTATTTATTTATGTCAGATTTAGTAGGGAATCCTAAACTATTAAATCAAGTAGGAGAGTTAATCGCTACAATGTACATGGATGAAGAACTTGATGCGGTAGTTACAATAGCAACAAAGGGTATTTCTTTAGCAAATGCCGTGGCGAAAGTGCTTAATTTGCCAGTTGTGGTTATAAGAAAAGACAATAAAGTAACAGAAGGATCCACAGTATCAATTAACTATGTGTCTGGGTCTTCTAGAAAGATTGAGACAATGGTTTTATCAAAAAGAACATTGCCTGAATATTCGAATGTATTGATTGTTGATGACTTTATGAGAGCAGGCGGATCTATTAATGGTGTAATCAATTTGATGAATGAGTTTAAAGCTACAGTAAAAGGGGTATCAGTACTTGTAGAATCAAAAGAAGTTAAACATCGATTGATTGAAGATTATACATCTTTAGTTAGGTTATCTGACGTAGACGAGTACAATCAACAATTTTCAGTAGAGGAAGGCAACTGTTTAAAAAGATTTAATTAAAAGGAGAGTAATCAACATGAAAAGTATTAACGCAACAAACGCTCCAGAAGCTTTAGGACCATATTGCCATGCAGTAGTAGTAGATAGTTTAGTATTTACTTCTGGTCAAATACCATTAAATCAACAAGGTGAAGTCGTTTCTGAAGATGTCAAAGAACAAACTAAGCAAGTACTAGAAAATTTAAAAGTCGTACTTCAAGAAAGTGGCGCATCTTTAGATAGTGTCGTTAAATCTTTAATTTTTATAAAAGATATGAACGATTTCCAAGACATCAATGCCGTATATGGAGAATATTTTAATGAACATTTGCCTGCTAGAAGTTGTGTGGAAGTTGCACGTTTACCGAAAGATGTAAAAGTTGAAATCGAAATGATTGCAAAAATAAATAACTAACTTCAATTAATATGATGCTGCTACTTTAAATAGACAAAACAGGGGGCACACAAATCATGAAGGTAACAGATGTGAGATTAAGAAAAATTCAAACGGATGGAAGAATGAAAGCATTAGTTTCTATAACATTAGATGACGCTTTTGTTATTCACGACTTAAGAGTAATCGAGGGAAATTCAGGACTGTTTGTGGCTATGCCTAGTAAGCGTACGCCAGATGGGGAATTTAGAGATATTGCGCATCCCATTAATTCTGAAATGAGACAAGAGATTCAAGAAGCGGTTATGAAAGTATATGATGAAACAGATGAAGTCATTATTCCAAAATCAGCTCAAGAAGCCTCAAATTCAGAGGATAGCGATGAAGCATCAGACAGTGAAGAAGAATAACGATATTTAAAGTACTCAGCTCACGTATATTGATAAACAGCATTTAAAATCTTATGATTTTAATTGCTGTTTTTTTATATGTCATGATAATGAGTTTGTTAATAAGGAAACGTTTACTTGAACTCTTTCTTGATACTATGCGGTCAATTAAATTATAATAGACTAAAGTGTGTATAAATGGAGGTATTTGCAATGCAAAAATATGCAGTTGTATTAGCTGCTGGTAAAGGTACAAGAATGAAATCTAAACTTTACAAAGTACTACATACAGTAGCTGGAGAAGCAATGGTTCAACATGTTATAGATAGCGTGAAAAATGCAGGTGTTGATAAAGTCGTAACAGTTGTTGGGCATGGTGCTGAAAAAGTCAAAGAAACAATCGGTCATGCATCTCAGTTTGTACATCAAGAAGAACAATTAGGAACAGCACATGCAGTAAAGACTGCTAAAGATATATTAGGTACTGAAAAAGGCACAACAATTGTTGTATGTGGAGACACACCATTAATCAGTGATGAAACGATTAAAAACTTATTAAATTTTCATGAGTCTGAAAGTGCAGTAGCAACTGTCTTGTCTGCAAAAGTTGATAATCCGTTTGGCTACGGCAGAATCATCCGCGATGAAAATGGTTTGGTTTCTGGAATTGTCGAACAAAAAGATGCTTCTTCTGCTGAAGCTGAAGTTAATGAAATCAGTTCTGGTATATTTGCTTTCGATAATGAAAAGTTATTTGAAACACTTGAAAAAGTAAATAATGATAATGCACAAGGTGAATATTATTTACCAGATGTGATTCGCATCCTAAAAGAAGAAAATGAAAAAGTTTCTGCTTTTATTACGAACGATGTTGACGGCATTATGGGTGTGAATGATAGAGTGCAACTTGCGAAAGCGGAACAGAAAATGAAAGAACGTATCAATCATCAACATATGCTAAATGGCGTAACAATTATTGATCCAGCTACAACTTATATCGGGAAACAAGTCGTAATTGGTGAAGATACAGTTGTAGAACCAGGCGTAAGACTTTCTGGCACAACAATTATAGGAAAAAATGTTACGATAGGAATGAATTCTGACATCAAAAATAGTACAATTAAAGATGATGCTACAATTAAACAATCTGTTATTACAGATTCAGTTGTAGGCGAAAACGCTACAGTAGGACCATTTGCACAATTAAGACCAGGTTCTGAACTAGGCAAAGATACGAAAATTGGTAACTTTGTTGAAACTAAAAAGGCTGTCTTAAAAGATGGCGCTAAAGTTTCACACTTAAGTTATATCGGAGATGCAGAAGTAGGTGCAAGAACTAATATTGGTTGTGGTTCTATCACTGTAAATTATGATGGCGTGAATAAATTCCGTACGGTTATAGGAGATGATGCATTTATTGGATGTAATTCAAATCTAGTTGCACCAGTAGAAATTGGAGATGGATCATTCATAGCAGCAGGGTCAACAATTACAGATGATGTACCAAATGAAAGCTTGGCGCTAGGTCGCGCTAGACAAACGACAAAAGAAGGATATTATAAAACGAAATAAAAGGAGCCGTCAAAACATGAGTCAAAATGATATCGGAGGAACAGAAATGTTGAACACTGAATATAAGAACTCTTCATTAAAAATATTTTCGCTTGAAGGTAACCAACCATTAGCGCAAGAAGTTGCCAATTTAGTAGGGATTCCATTAGGTAAATCTACAGTTAAGAGATTTGCTGATGGTGAAGTTCAAATTAATATTGAAGAAAGTATCCGTGGTTGTGATGTATTTATTATTCAACCAACATCAAACCCAGTGAATGAACACTTGATGGAATTATTAATTATGATTGATGCTTGTAAACGTGCATCAGCAGCAAATATTAATATTGTAATGCCTTATTACGGTTATGCAAGACAAGACCGTAAAGCTAGAAGCCGTGAACCAATCACTGCTAAACTTGTGGCAAATATTATTGAAAAAGCTGGCGCAAGCAGAATGATAGCACTTGATTTACATGCACCTCAAATTCAAGGGTTCTTTGACATACCGATTGATCATTTAATGGGCGTACCAATTTTATCAAATTACTTCTTAGAAAAAGGTTTAGATCCTGAAACAACAGTAGTTGTTTCGCCTGACCATGGTGGCGTAACAAGAGCGCGTAAAATGGCTGACCGTCTAAAAACACCTATCGCTATTATTGATAAACGTCGTCCGAAACCAAACGTAGCAGAAGTTATGAATATTGTTGGAGATATTAATGGTAAGACTGCCATCATTATCGATGATATTATTGATACAGCTGGAACAATTACATTAGCAGCAGATGCACTTGTTAAAAAAGGTGCGAAAGAAGTATATGCTTGTTGTACACACCCTGTATTATCAGGACCAGCAAAAGAGCGTATCGAAAATTCTCAAATTAAAGAATTAGTTGTTACAAACTCAATTCAATTACCAGAAGATAGAAAACCTGCAAACGTTAAAGAATTGTCTGTAGCAGAATTATTAGCACAAGCAATTGTTAGAGTATATGAACAAGAATCTGTTAGTGTGCTATTTGATTAATTTATAATATTCGTGTATAATAACAAACGGTTCATTTTTATGGACTAAATAACCACTTACAAGCAGCAATTGTTGTTGATGGGTAAGTGTAGGAGCGCATATCGCGCATAAATGAAAGGTGGAAAAGATAATGACTTCATTAAAGTCAGTTATCCGTCAAGGTAAACAAACTCGTTCTAGTTTACGTAAATTAAGAGCTTCAGGTGTTATTCCAGCAGTCGTATACGGTTACGGTGCTAAAAATACATCTGTTAAAGTTGATGAAGTTGAATTCATCAAAACAATTCGTGAAGTTGGACGTAACGGCGTTATCGAATTAGGTGTTGGTTCAAAAACAATCAAAGTTATGGTTTCAGATTATCAATATGATTCTCTTAAAAACCAAATCACTCACGTTGACTTCTTAGCTATCAACATGAAAGAAGAATTAACTGTAGACGTACCTGTAGTATTAGTAGGTGAATCAGTTGGTGCTTCTGAAGGTGGCGTAGTTCAACAACCATTATTCGACTTACAAGTTACAACTACTCCAGATGCAATTCCTGAAAATATCGAAGTTGATATTACAGAATTAGCTATTGGTGATAGCTACTTAGTAGGCGACTTAGATGCAACTGATAAATACACTATCGAAAACGATAAAGAAGAAGCAGTTGTAACAGTAGTTCCTCCAACAGAAGAACCTGCTGAAGACGCTGAAGAAACTGCAGCTGAAGAAGCTGATGCAGTAGCAGAAGAAGAAGCTGAAAAAGAAGAAGCAGAAGAAGAAGAAAAATAATATTTTTTAAATCTTCAACCCAACACATTTGTGTTGGGTTTTTTTATTTAAGTATAGATAGATGAAATAAATCACAAAAATGCTATAATATATACTTAGTATTAATATGGAGGTTACAACATGAAATGTATTGTTGGACTTGGAAATATCGGAAAGAAATATGACCTTACGCGTCATAATATTGGCTTTGAAGTAGTTGATAAATTGCTTGATCGTCACCAATTAGACTTAGATAAACAAAAATTTAAAGGCGCATATACAATAGGGCTTATAAATGGAGAGAAAGTAATGCTTATTGAGCCTATGACTTTCATGAATTTATCAGGTGAAGCTGTAAGACCACTAATGGACTATTATAATATAGATATAGAGGATCTAGTTGTACTCTATGATGACATGGACCAGTCTCAAGGTCATTTGAGACTACGTCAGAAAGGAAGTGCTGGTGGTCATAACGGTATGAAGTCTTTAATTCAACATTTAGGGACAGACCGTTTTAACCGTATTAGAATCGGAATTGATCGTCCTACAAATGGCATGAGTGTACCGAATTATGTGCTTCAAAAGTTCTCTGATGATGAAATGATTACAATGGAAAAAGTAATCGATCGCGCAGCAGATGCTTGTGAAGCTTTAATTAAAGGCGAAACTTTTCAGAATGTGATGAACCAGTATAATGGTGAAGTAATATGAAACACGTTATCCATGAAATCATACAAGCAGACGAACGATTTCAAGAATTAACGCAAATATTTGGAGAAAAGAACATACTCATAACAGGACTGAATCAGTCGAGTAAAGCACTACTCATATTAGAACAATATCTTAAAAATGATAAACAACTCGTTATCGTAACAAATAACTTGTATCAGGCGGATAAATTAGAAGCGGATATTCTTCAATTATTACCACCTGAAGAAGTATTTAAGTTTCCTGTACAAGATATTATGATTGAGGCGTTCTCTACGCAAAGTCCTGATTTAATGAGTGAACGTATCAGAACACTAACCCAACTTGCTCAAGGCAAGAAGGGCTTATTTATCGTGCCTATAAATGGCTTGAAAAAACAATTAACACCGAAACACATTTGGAATGAACATTATAAATCGATTCAAATAGGTGATGATATTGACTTAGATGTATGGGCTAATCAATTGATTGATATGGGTTATAAGAGGCAATCGTTAGTATCAGCAGTTGGTGAGTTCTCGATTCGTGGTGGGTTGATTGATATCTATCCAGTAACTGGAGATCCTGTTCGAATTGAATTGTTTGATACTGAAGTAGACGGTATGAGATTGTTTGACGTTGAAACGCAACGCTCTTTAGGTAATGTTGAACAAGTTGAAATTACAACGGCTAGTGATTATATTTTTACAAGTGAACAAATTAGCCAACTTCCAGAACGTATGGAAGAAGCATATGAAAAGACTAGACAACAACTAGCTACAGAAATGCGACCCGACTTAAAAGATACGTATCAAACGATATTGATGCAAAGTGATGAATTGAAAGATCATCAAATTTTAAGACGTGTGATTTCGTTTATGTATGATGAAGTGACAACTTTAACAGATTATTTTGCGGATGATGCACTTGTTGTTGTAGACGAATATAATCGAATTAAAGAAACTGAACATTCATTAGATGTTGAAATCGAAGAATTTACGCAATCGCTAATAGAATCAGGACAAGGATTTATTGGCCAACGTTTTATTTCAGAACATGCTTTTACAGAATTGTTACATCAACATAAAATCGCTTATTTCACTTTATTTACTGCAAGTATGCCAGTTGAAATTGAAGAGATGGTGAAATTCTCATGTAAACCTGTTCAAAGATTCTATGGACAATACGACATTATGCAATCAGAGTTTGATCGCTTTATGAAACAAGGATTCACAGTCGTATTATTAGCAGAATCTGAAACGAGAAAGTCTCGTATTCAAAGTATGTTAAACGACATGAAAATTCCAACTGTTATAGATAGGGTAGAACAAGTCGGTGACAGAGGACAAGCTGTCGTAACAGATGGCGCGCTGTCTGAAGGGTTCGAATTGCCTTATATGAAGCTTGTCGTCGTGACAGAAAAAGAACTTTTCAAAGCACGTGAAAGAAAACAATCTAAAAGAAGACAAAAGTTATCTAATGCTGAAAAAATAAAATCTTACCAAGAATTGAATGTAGGAGATTATGTTGTACACGTACATCATGGTGTTGGTAAATATTTAGGCGTTGAAACATTAGAAGTATCTGGCATTCATAAAGATTATATTAAAATTCAATACAAAGGTACCGATCAATTATTTGTACCAGTTGATCAAATGAATGATGTTCAGAAGTTTGTTGGATCAGATGATAAAGAGCCAAAGGTGAATAAACTTGGCGGTACAGAATGGAAAAAAACAAAAGCTAAAGTTCAAAAAAATGTGGAAGATATTGCGGATGAACTGTTGAAACTTTATCAAGAGAGAGAACAAGTTGAAGGTTATCAATACGGTCCGGATACTGAAGAACAAATGACATTTGAAATGGACTTTCCATATGAGCCTACGCCTGACCAAGTCACTTCTTTAGAAGAAATTAAAGCAGATATGGAAAAAAGAAGACCGATGGATAGACTGCTTTGTGGTGATGTTGGATATGGTAAGACTGAGGTAGCAATAAGAGCTGCATTTAAAGCGGTCTTGGAAGGTAAGCAAGTAGCCGTGCTCGTACCAACAACGATTCTTGCTCAGCAACATTTTGAAACATTCAGAGAACGTATGCAAGAATATCCAGTAGAAATTCAAATGATGAGTAGATTTAGAACACCTAAACAAGTTAAAGAAACGAAAGCAGGTATCAAATCTGGATTTGTAGATATTGTTGTAGGTACACATAAATTACTAAGTAAAGATGTTGAATATAAAGATTTAGGATTATTAATCGTCGATGAAGAACAAAGGTTTGGTGTGAAACATAAAGAAAGAATTAAAGCATTAAAGACAAATGTAGACGTTCTTACTTTAACAGCTACACCAATTCCGAGAACACTTCATATGAGTTTATTAGGTGTTAGAGACTTATCTGTTATTGAAACACCACCTGAAAACAGATTCCCTGTTCAAACGTATGTATTAGAACAGAATATGAGTTTTGTTAAAGAAGCACTAGAACGTGAACTTTCACGTGGTGGACAAGCATTCTATTTATATAACCGCGTGCAGTCTATATATCAAAAGAGTGAACAGTTATCTATGCTCATGCCTAATGCGAGAATAGGCGTTGCTCATGGACAAATGACAGAACGAGAATTAGAAGAAACGATGTTGAATTTTGTCGATGGAGAATACGATATTTTAGTTACAACAACGATTATTGAAACGGGTGTCGATGTTCCAAATGCTAATACATTGATTATTGAAGACGCTAATAGATTTGGATTGAGTCAATTGTATCAGTTACGTGGACGAGTGGGTCGTTCTAGTCGAATTGGTTATGCATATTTCTTACATGAACAAAATAAAGTACTGACTGAAGTTGCTGAGCAAAGACTGCAAGCTATTAAAGAATTTACTGAATTAGGTTCAGGATTTAAAATTGCCATGCGCGATTTGAATATTCGTGGCGCAGGAAATCTATTAGGTAGTCAGCAGCATGGGTTCATAGATTCTGTAGGTTATGACTTATATTCTCAAATGTTAGAAGAAGCGGTTAATGTGAAACGAGGCATTGAACCAGAATCAGAAGTACCACAACTTGAAGTAGATATTAAGATAGATGCCTATATACCTGCTGAATACATTAAGAATGAACAAGCCAAAATTGAAATGTACAAAAAATTGAGATCAATTACGACGCAATCTCAATTGGAAGATATTCAAGATGAATTAATCGATCGTTTTGGTGAATATCCTGTTGAAGTTCAACGTTTATTAGACGTTGTTGAAGTAAGATTGAATGGTATTCATTTCGGTATTACAGAAATTAAAGAAGTCGCTAAAGTGATACAACTGACAGCATCAGAATATACAACAAATCATTTAAAAGGTGACGTGTTGTTTAAAGTTACAGAACCATTAGGTAGAAAATTAAAAATAGCTGTGTCAGACAATCAAATGGTGTTTAAATTACAAAAATCAAAACAATGGTTAGACGATTTGAAATTCTTAACTAATGTGATCAATGAAAGTTTGGTAGACGATGACACAATCTAAACCCATTTTTAATAGTGTATTGTTGTTAACAGGCACGATGGTCATTGTTAAAATTTTAAGCGCAATTTATAGAGTGCCTTACCAAAATGTTTTAGGTGATGAAGGATTATATGCATACCAACAAGTATATCCGCTTGTTGCGATTGTAAGTGTTGTAAGTTTAAACGCGCTTCCTAGTGTCATGAGTAGCTGGATGATTCAACGTAAACAATCAGAAATAATAGGTATGTTCTGGTTCTTACAAATGACTTGTTTATTGCTAAGTGTTGCTATATTTTTAAGTGCACAATTGATAAGCGGACTGATGGGTGATCCGAACTTAACGCCTATGATTCGTATGGCGAGTTTAGCGTTAATACCACTTGTATTTATCTCGATGGTACGAGGGTATTATCAAATGAAACATCAGATGAACTTTATTGCCGTTTCACAGGTTATTGATCAAGTCGTTAGAGTGGGTGTGATTTTAACTGCGATTTTGCTATTAGTTGGCTTGAATATTTCGATTTATCAAGCTGGTACAATCGCAATCAGTGGTTCTGTATTGGGATTAAGTTGTATTGCAATTTACTTCTGGTTTAAAAGAAAGCCTAGACTGAGATTTTCCTGGGAAATAAAGTTGAGTGACACTAAAAATATCGTGACGATGACAATCTTGTATGCCATTTCTTATTTGATATTGATTTTATGGCAAATTGTAGATTCATTTACGCTTATACATTTGTTGCAAGAGAATGGATATAGCTTTCATGAGAGTATAAAAGTAAAAGGTGTGTTTGATAGAGGTGCTTCATTGATTCAGATGGGGCTAATCATCACAACGACATTTAGTTTTGTGCTTATTCCATTGTTAACAGAACAACTGCAAAAGAAAAACCATCAACTCGTGAATGAATATGCTAATACATCCTTAAAGATAACAGTGTTATTTAGTATGGCTGCCGCATTTGGCTTAATGAACTTACTACCATTATTAAATACTGTGTTCTTTAAAACGAATGAATTAATCGGTACATTGAGCGTCTTTATGCTCGCAGTTGTATTCGTGACATTTATCATTATGTATACAGCTTTATTGCAAGTGAAATTAAATAGAAATATATTATTTATTGCGCTCATGATTGGTATGGTAACGAAATTGATCGGGAATTACTGGTTTGTACTGCAGTTTGGTATATTTGGTGCGAGTTTATCGACAGTCATGTCGCTTGCTATTTATACTTTGATTTTGCATGTACGTGTGATGAAACTTTATCAATTTCAACGTATGGGTTTATTTATGATTAAAGTGATTACTTTACTTGCGATCATGTCTATATTTGTACAAGTTGTATTGCTCATTCCAACGCACACGAGAATGACTAGTCTATTAATTATGTTACTGGCAGGTATTGTTGGCGTAATGGTTGTCATAATAGGTATAATAAAAATGAAAATATTAATAAAAGATGAATGGAAACATTTACCTTTAATGGATAAAATAATAAAGGAGTAATTAACATATGGCACAACAAATATTAGTTGTTGGCTTAGGTAATTATAGTTTAGAAGAATTGCCAATGGGCGTTTACCGTAAACTTCAATCAGCTGATGTTATATATGCGCGTACGCTAGACCATCCGGTTGTTAAAGAATTAGAAGACTTAAATTGGCAAGGTTTTGATTATATTTATGAAAAGCACGATGATTTTCTTAATGTATATTCTGAAATTGTCGATACATTGATTGAAAAAGCTGAACATGAAAACATTATTTATGCGGTGCCTGGTGACCCAATGGTAGCTGAAACAACGACGCAGCTTTTATTAGAGAAAGCACCGGATGTTCACGTGTTAGGTGGGAAAAGCTTTCTAGATGATATGTTCAGAGCTGTTAATATTGATCCGAATGACGGGTTTACATTATTAGACGGAACAAGTTTGTCTGAGACTTCATTAAATATAAGAACGAATACGATTATTACACAAGTGTATGATCAATTAGTTGCATCAGATATTAAAGTTACATTGATGGAAAGATATCCTGATGACCATCCTGTGAAACTCGTTTCTAATGCAAGATTAGGCGAAGCAGATGTGATTTCTTGTCCATTGTATGAAATGGACCATCATGCTGAGTTATCAAATTTAACAAGTTTATTCATTCCGAAAATAACTGAAGATGAACAACTTTACAGTGATTTTCAATATTTAGAACAAACTATTGATACATTAGTGTCCGAAGAAGGTTGTCCATGGGATAAAGTACAAACACATGAAACATTGAAGCGTTATGTGCTTGAAGAGGCATTTGAATTAATAGAAGCAATTGATGAAGATGATATTGATCATATGATAGAAGAACTTGGAGACATATTGTTACAAGTGATGCTACATGCTGCGATTGGAAAGAAAGAAGCGTACTTTGATGTAAGAGAAGTGATACAAACATTAACTTCTAAGATGATACGTAGACATCCACATGTGTTTGGAGACCAAGAAGCGAATGATATTGAAGATCTCAAGAAAATTTGGAATGATGAAAAACAAAAAGAAGGCAAAGTTAAACGCGAGAAACTAGAAAAAATATTTGCTGATTACTTTTTGAAGTTGTATGATAAAACCAAATTAGAGGGATACAGTGAACAATCATTAAAAGAATTTATAAATAAAGGAGATTTAACAATTTGAGATTAGATAAATATTTAAAAGTATCTAGACTGATTAAGCGTCGTACACTTGCTAAAGAAGTGAGTGACCAAGGTAGGGTTAAAGTAAATGGTCAAGTTGCTAAAGCAGGAACGACTGTAAGTGTTGAAGATGAATTGGAAATTAGATTAGGTAATAGAATAATTGTTGTTAAAGTGACAGGGTTGTCTGAACATGCTAATAAAGAAAATGCTAAGACAATGTTTGAAGTCATCAAAGAAGAAAAAATTCAAGATTCTATATAAATAAGGAGGTACACCAATGGCGCAAAAAATTAAAAATCTAGATAATGAATATACACAGTCCCAAAACAAACAAAAAAAGACTGTCAATAAAACGCGCCAAGTGATACGCAAGCGACTTACCTTATTTGGTGGAGTATTATTGTTAATAATCGTTATTATGATCATCATGCTATTTCTTCAAAAAAATCGTAATGATGAATTAGTGCAAGAGCGTAAAGAAAAAGCTGTAACATATGAAAAGTTACAAGATAAAGAGATAGAACTTAAAGAACAAATTAAACGACTGAACGATAAAGAATATATAGAAAAACTCGCAAGAAGCGAATACTTTTTAAGCAATGATGGTGAAATTATTTTTAAATTACCAGAAGACAAAAAAGACGCGGAAAATGATAAATAATCTGTTTATGGCGTTGTATAATTTTGTATAGAAGCATATAATAAAGTTAAAGTGAATTTATATCAGGAGGATACAGTAATAATATGTCAATTGAAGTAGGCAATAAAGTCAAAGGGAAAGTTACAGGTATTAAGAATTTTGGTGCATTTGTTGAATTACCTGAAGGGAAAAGTGGCCTTGTGCATATCAGTGAAGTTGCTGATAACTACGTCGAGAACGTGAATGACCATTTAACTGTAGGCGATGAAGTAGAAGTTAAAGTATTAACAGTAGCTGATGATGGAAAGATTAGTTTATCTATTAAAAAAGCTAAAGAACGTCCAAAGCGCCAAGCGCCTAAGAAAGAAGCTAAGCCTGAAGACTTTGAGAAGAAATTATCAAACTTTTTAAAAGATAGTGAGGATAAGTTAACATCTATTAAGAGACAAACTGAATCACGTCGTGGCGGTAAAGGTGCAAGACGATAATGGATTATAATAAAAAGAGGCTAATTAGTTGAGCCTCTTTTTATTTTGAAAAGATCAAATGAATTTTTGAAAATTGAGGTGTGTAATCATGCTGGATGTAACTTGGCAACAAGAGGATGATTTAGCTTTAGCTGTTTCGACAGGGATAGATAGCATGTCACTTTTACACATGTTAAATACAACTTATAAAGACACATATCATAAGTTAATTTGTTTACATGTCAACCATGGTTTAAGAGAAGCCTCTCGAGAAGAAGCGGAATTTATAAAACAATTTTGCGAAAAACATCATATTGAAATATATATCAAGACATTGGATTTGAGCGAAACAGTTAGTCACAATAAGAGCATACAAGATATTTCTAGACAAATGAGATATGAATGGTTTGATGAAATGATGAAACAAACTAGTAGCGATGTATTGTTGACGGCACACCATATGGATGACCAAAAAGAAACCATTGCTTATCGACTATTTACTGGGAGAATTGGCCGTGGACCTTTAGGCATTCAACAAGTTCAAAAAAGAAATGATTATATGATTTGTAGACCGTTGTTAAATGTATCCAAATCATTTATAAAACAATATCAACAAGAAAATGATTTTAAGTACTACGAAGATGATTCAAATAAAGATAGTAAATATACTCGCAACTATTTACGAAATCAATTGTTGCCTGTTATTGAAGAAAGATCAGAATTTTCAACAGATCATTTACTGGATTTAAATCAATGGATGAATGATGCAAGAAAATTAATTATAACTGCAGCAGATGATTTTATTGCTAATGAAATAAAACAGTCTGATCAAGTTGAAATTAATCGTGATGCATTTAATCAGCTGAACGATTTAATTAAGATTCAAGTATTAGATCAATTAATGGCTCAATATGTTAAACGAAGATATAGTGAGAAGTCATATAAAGAATGGATGCACGTATTTAATAATTTTTCAAAACAATCCGTCATTCCTATATCTGATGATTGGCAGTTTATAGTAGCATATGATAAATTATTACTATGTGAAGATATTGAGTTCAATGTAAATTCTAAATTTATAAATCGTAATGAACAATATGTATTTGGAAAATGGTTAATTGAAACGAAAGACATAGCATCGCCTTTATTTGTAAGAACGAGAATGTCTGGAGATCGTGTTCAGTATTATAACCGGGGAAATAAACATCACAAAAAAGTTAACAGAATCATGATTGACAACAAGATTGACATACATAAAAGAAACAATTGTCCAATTATTTTAAATGGTGATGACATAATTGCAATTGGTGATTTTTGGATAGATTCTAACTTTAAAAGCGCACTAACTATTACTTATATTGGAGATGACTTTAATGAAAGACTCGATTAAGTCTGTTGTATTATCAGAAGAACAGATTCAAGAAAGATGCAAAACATTAGGAAAGCAAATCACTGAGGATTATAATGGGAAGACACCTATTTGTGTAGGTATTTTAAAAGGCTCAATCATGTTTATGGCTGATTTAATTAAATACATTGATACACATGTAGAATTAGACTTCATGGATGTTTCTAGTTATCACGGTGGTACAGAGTCAACTGGAGAAGTTAAAATTTTAAAAGACTTAAGTACTTCTGTTGAAAATAGAGATGTCATTATCATTGAAGATATTTTAGAAACAGGTACAACTTTAAATTCTATTGTTGATTTATTGAAATACAGAAATGTTAACTCTATTGAAATCGTAACATTGTTAGACAAACCAATGAAACGTAAAGTAGATATCGAAGCTAAATATGTCGGAGAAAAAATTCCTGATGAATTTGTAGTAGGATATGGACTAGATTATGCTGAGAAATATCGTAATTTACCATACATTGGTACACTTAAACCAGAAATATATCAATGATGCGTATAAGCAAGTTTAATTACTAGCGTATGAAATTACAAATATGGTAAAATTTTTGTTAGTTTTATTAATTGAGTAGGAGGACAAATTGAATGCAAAAAGCTTTTCGTAATATATTAATGATCGCGCTTTTAGCTATCGTCCTATTTGGTGTATTCCAGTTCATTAATGGCAATGGACAATCACCAAAACAGCTTACATATAATGAGTTTATGACGAAGCTAGAAAAAGGCGATTTAAAAACGTTAACTATTCAACCAGAACAGAATGTTTATATGGTTAGCGGTGAATTGAAAAAAGGTAAAGATGAAACATATACATCTTCTATTTTATTTAATAATCAAGATGACTTGAAAAAAATAACAGCAACTGCTGAGAAACAAGATGATTTGAAATTTAATGTTAAAGAAGAAGAAAAACAAAGTGTGTTTGTTAGTGTATTAACAACGCTTATACCAGTTTTAATTATTGCATTTTTATTCATCTTCTTCTTGAGCCAAATGCAAGGCGGCGGCGGTGGCGGCGGCCGAGTAATGAACTTTGGTAAGTCAAAAGCCAAGCTATATGATAATCAGAAGAAACGTGTAAGATTCACTGATGTAGCAGGTGCCGATGAAGAGAAACAAGAGTTAGTTGAAATAGTTGATTTCCTTAAAGATAATCGTAAATTCAAGAAAATGGGTGCGCGTATTCCAAAAGGTGTCTTACTAGTTGGTCCTCCAGGTACAGGTAAAACATTACTTGCTAGAGCTGTAGCAGGTGAAGCGGGTACACCATTCTTCTCAATCAGTGGTTCAGACTTCGTTGAGATGTTCGTTGGTGTCGGTGCAAGTCGTGTGCGTGACTTATTCGAGAACGCTAAGAAAAATGCACCATGTATTATCTTTATAGATGAGATTGATGCTGTTGGTCGTCAACGTGGCGCAGGTGTTGGTGGCGGTCACGATGAACGTGAACAAACATTAAACCAATTATTGGTAGAAATGGATGGATTCGGTGAAAATGAAGGTATCATTATGATAGCTGCAACTAACCGTCCTGATATTTTAGACCCTGCATTATTACGTCCTGGACGTTTCGATAGACAAATCCAAGTTGGACGCCCAGATGTAAAAGGACGTGAAGCAGTACTTAAAGTACATGCTCGTAATAAACCGTTAGACGAAACTGTTGACTTAAAAGCAATTTCTCAAAGAACGCCTGGTTTCTCTGGTGCAGACTTAGAGAACTTGTTAAATGAAGCATCATTAGTAGCAGCACGTTCTAACAAAACGAAAATTGATATGAGAGATATCGAAGAAGCGACTGATAGAGTTATTGCAGGTCCAGCTAAGAAAACAAGAATGATTTCTGAAAAAGAAAAAAATATTGTTGCTTATCACGAAGCGGGTCATACAATTATCGGTTGTGTATTAGATGAAGCAGAAATGGTTCATAAAGTTACAATCGTTCCACGTGGTCAAGCTGGTGGATATGCAATGATGCTTCCTAAAGAAGATCGTTACTTTATGACTGAACCAGAATTATTAGATAAGATAGTAGGTTTACTTGGTGGTCGTGTATCTGAAGAAATAAACTTTGGAGAAGCATCAACAGGTGCTCATAATGACTTCCAACGTGCAACAAACATTGCGCGTAAGATGGTTACTGAATATGGTATGAGTAAAAAATTAGGTCCATTACAATTCGGTAGTACGGATAGTGGACAAGTATTTTTAGGTAAAGATATGCAATCTGAACCAAATTATTCAGACCAAATTGCTTATGAAATTGATTCAGAAGTACAACGTATCATTAAAGAACAATACGAACGTTGTAAACAAATTCTAACTGAACATAAATCACAATTAGAATTAATTGCTAAGACACTTCTAGTAGAAGAAACATTAGTAGCTGAACAAATTCAATCATTATTCCATGAAGGTAAGTTACCAGAAGTTAAATATGATGATTCTCATCTTAACCAAAATGAAGACTCAGATGAAGATAAATATGAAGGTGACTTAACGCAACAAGAAGGTACATTAGATATTGACGATGATGAAGTTGGTAAATCATATGAAGAAGTAAAAGAAGAAGTGTCACATGAAAAACGTCGTGAAGACACAGATTCAGATAGTGATTCAGATGAACCAGCTCATGAACAAGAGCCAAATATCGATGACCTAGGTGACAATAAACCGACAGATCGTAAAGAATAATTTCACAAAGTCCCTTTCAACAATTTGATTGAGAGGGGCTTTTTTTAAAGAAGGAGTATAAAACATGACAAAAGATTATTTAGTAAGAGGATTAGCTTTCAATGATGAAGTGAGAGCTTTTGCTGTTCAAACAACAAATACAATACAAGAAGCACAAACACGCCATTACACTTGGCCAACTGCATCAGCAGCATTAGGTAGATCAATGACAGCTGGTGTGATGATGGGATCAATGCTAAAAAATGAAGAAAAATTAACGGTAACAATTGATGGTGGAGGACCTATTGGTAAAATTATGGTCGATGCTAATGCGAAAGGTAAAGTAAGAGGATACGTACAAAATCCTCAAACGCATTTTCCATTAAACGATCAAGGTAAATTAGATGTTAGACGTGCTGTTGGAACAGATGGTATGTTAAGTGTCGTTAAAGATATCGGATTGAAAGATTACTTCACAGGTTCTACACCAATTGTTTCAGGAGAACTTGGCGAAGATTTCACTTATTATTTTGTAACAAGTGAACAAGTACCTTCAGCAGTTGGTTTAGGTGTATTAGTAAATCCTGATAATACAATTAAAGCAGCAGGAGGTTTCATCATTCAACTTATGCCTGGTGCATCTGAAAAAACAATTTCAGCAATTGAAGAAAAAATTAATCAAATGGAACCTGTATCTAAATTGATCGATAGAGGATTATCACCAGAAGAAATAATTGAAACAGTATTAGGTAAAGAAAATACTAGAATTATTGACCATATGGATGTTGAGTTCAAATGTAATTGTTCTAGAGAAAAATTCCTGAATGCAATTAAAGGTCTTGGAGAAGCAGAAATTGATGCAATGATTAAAGAAGATTATGGTGCTGAAGCAGAATGTCATTTCTGTAGAACAAAGTATCAATATAGCGAAGAAGAATTAATCGAACTTAAGAATGCACTTTAATTTAGTAAATACTTTCACTTTATATGAAGTTTTGTTATAATCATTATATCCGATAAATAAACTAGGGTATAAAAACTGTTTAGGAGTGAAGCGTAAATGGCTAAGAGAGTAAATAATATTGTAGAATTAATTGGAGATACACCTGTAGTTAAATTAAACAAAGTAGTTGAAGAAGGTTCAGCAGACGTTTATGTAAAATTAGAATATCAAAACCCAGGTAGCTCAGTTAAAGATAGAATTGGTTTAGCGATGATTGAAGCTGCTGAAAAAGAAGGCAAAATCAAACCGGGCGACACAATTATTGAGCCAACATCTGGTAACACAGGTATCGGTTTAGCAATGGTTGCAGCAGCTAAAGGTTATAATGCTGTATTTGTAATGCCAGATACAATGAGTAGCGAACGTCGTGCTTTATTAAAAGCTTATGGCGCTGAATTAGTATTAACACCTGGTGCAGAAGGCATGAAAGGTGCTATCAAAAAAGCTAAAGAATTAAAAGAAGAAAAAGGCTATTTTGAACCACAACAATTCGAAAACCCAGCGAACCCTAAAGTCCATGAATTAACAACTGGTCCTGAACTTGTTGAACAATTTGAAGGTGTTCAAATTGACGCTTTCTTAGCTGGTGTAGGTACTGGTGGTACTTTATCTGGAGCAGGTAAAGTGCTTAAAGAAAAATATCCTAATATTCAAATAGTTGCAATTGAACCAGAAGCTTCTCCTGTTTTAAGTGGTGGTTCACCAGGTCCTCATAAATTACAAGGTTTAGGTGCAGGTTTCGTACCAGATACTTTAAACACAGATGTTTATGACGATGTTATTAAAGTAGGTAATGAAGAAGCAATGGAAATGTCTAGAAAAGTTGCTAAAGAAGAAGGTATTCTTGGTGGTATTTCATCAGGCGCTGCAATTGTAGCTGCATTGAAAAAAGCTAAAGAACTAGGTGAAGGCAAAACAGTAGTAACAGTTCTTCCAAGTAATGGTGAACGTTACCTATCTACACCACTTTACGCTTTTGAAGACTAATTGATAAATAAATGATTATAAATTAAGTATCACGTCTATAATAAATAACTTTTGAAGTTATTTCATTTAGGCGTGATTTTTTAAATTTGTTATAATAAATTTATCTATGAAAAAGGAAGGAAGACTATCTTGGTGAATACGAAAATTATGGGTATATTAAATGTTACGCCAGATTCATTTTCTGACGGTGGTTCATATAATAGTGTAGATAAAGCAAGACAACACGCTGAGAAACTTATCTCAGAAGGTGCGGATATTATTGATATCGGTGGTGTATCTACTCGCCCAGGTTATACAGAAGTAAGTTTAGAAGAGGAATTGGATAGAGTTATTCCAGTTGTTGAAGCGCTCAGTGATTTAGATGTTCAACTTTCAGTAGATACATACAGAAGTAAAGTTGCTGAAGAATCTTTAAAAAGAGGCGTAACGATGATTAACGACCAGTGGGCTGGTTTATATGATCCGAATATATTGAAAGTCGTGGCAGAATATAATGCAGAAATTGTGTTAATGCATAACGGCGACGGTAAGAGAGATGTTCCGGTAATGGAAGAATTATTGCTTACTTTATTAAAACAAGCAAACCAAGCAGAAATTTGTGGCATACCCGAAAAGAATATTTGGTTAGATCCTGGTATTGGTTTTGCAAAGTCTAGAGAAGAAGAACGTATTGTCATGTCACGATTAGATGAATTGGTCGCTACAGGTTACAATGTGTTGCTTGCGACAAGCCGAAAGCGATTGATCAATGACTTATTAGGTGGCGAAACTAATGTTGATGAACGTGATGAAGGTACAGCAGCAACTACAGCTTACGGAATTGAAAAAGGTGTCCATGCTGTGAGAGTCCATAATGTACAAATGAACAAAAGAGTAGCTAAGACGATAGATGCTCTGAAGGAGATTCGATTAAATGGATAAAATAATATTAGAAGGCATGTCTTTTTACGGATACCATGGTGCAATTGAAGCAGAAAATGAACTAGGACAAATATTTGTAGTAGATTTAGAATTATATTTAGATCTTTCTGAAGCGGGCGAAACAGATGACTTAGAAAAGACTGTTCACTACGGTGAAGTATTTGAAGTGGTCAAAGAAATTATGGAAGGTAAACCGGTAAAATTAATCGAACATCTTGCAGAACGTATTGCAAAAGAGCTATTTTCGCACTATAATCGAGTATTGGAAACCAAAGTTAAGATTACTAAAAATAATCCACCGATACCTGGACATTATAAAGGTGTGGGTATTGAGATAGTGAGGAAGAGATAAATGCATACTGCATATTTAGGTTTAGGCAGTAATATGGGAGATAGGCAACATCAATTACAAGAAGCTGTTAAATTGTTGAATGAAATTGATGGGATTCAAGTTATTCAAGAATCTCCAATATATGAAACGAAACCAGTAGGATACACAGACCAACCTGATTTTTTAAATATGTGTATTGAAATCTCAACTGAATTAGAATCATCTGAATTATTAAAAGTTTGTATGATGATAGAGCAACAACTTCATCGTGTTCGAGTTGAAAGATGGGGACCACGTACAATTGATATAGATATTTTATTATATGATCAATCCGTTATTCAATCACCAGAACTAGAAGTACCTCATCCTAGAATGACTGAAAGAGCATTTGTGATGATACCTTTGAATGATATTGCCTCAAATGTTGTGGAACCTATATCGAAGAAATATATTTGGGAGCTATTGCCAAACGATGAACATGTAGTAAAGTATAATGGTGAAAGCAAATAATCTACGTGTGGTTTAAATAAAATAACAAGTGTAATTTAAATAAGGAGTGGAAAATCATGTCAGAAGAAATGAATGACCAAATGTTGGTTCGTAGAGAAAAATTACAAGAATTAAAAGATTTAGGTATCGATCCTTTCGGTAAGAAATTTGTCCGCAGTGGAGACTCTAAATCATTACACCAAGAATGGGACGAATTCAGTAAAGAAGAATTACATGATAAAGAAGACGAATCAGCTGTTGCTATCGCAGGTCGTTTAATGACTAAAAGAGGTAAAGGTAAAGCTGGATTTGCACATGTTAAAGATATTACTGGTCAAATTCAAATCTATGTTCGTAAAGACCAAGTGGGTGACGAACAATTTGAAATATGGAAACATGCAGATTTAGGTGATATCGTAGGCGTAAAAGGTGTTATGTTTAAAACGAATACTGGAGAATTATCTGTTAAAGCGAAAGAATTTACTGTTTTAACTAAATCTTTACGTCCATTACCAGATAAGTATCATGGTTTACAAGATATTGAACAACGTTACCGTCAGCGTTACCTAGATTTAATTACAAGTGAAGAATCAACTAAAACATTCATTACAAGAAGCCAAATTATTCAAGAAATGAGAACTTACTTAAATAATAAAGGTTTCTTAGAAGTAGAAACACCAATGATGCACCAAATCGCTGGTGGTGCTTCAGCTCGTCCTTTCGTAACACATCACAATGCGTTAGATGCTACTCTATACATGAGAATTGCAATTGAATTACACTTGAAACGATTAATCGTAGGTGGATTAGAGAAAGTATATGAAATTGGAAGAGTATTCCGTAATGAAGGTGTATCTACAAGACATAACCCTGAATTTACAATGATTGAATTGTATGAAGCATATGCTGATTACAACGACATTATGGATTTGACTGAATCAATGGTAGCAGCAATCGCTGAAAAAGTATTAGGTTCTACAACTGTACAATATGGTGAAGAATCTATAGATTTAGCACCTAATTGGAGAAGATGGCATATGGTTGATGCCGTTAAAGAATATACGGGTGTAGATTTCTATGAAGTTAAAACTGATGAAGAAGCACATGCTTTAGCAAAAGAACATAATATAGAAGTAGAAGATCGTATGACATATGGTCATATTCTGAATGAATTCTTCGAACAAAGAGTAGAAGAGAAACTTATTCAACCTACATTTATTTATGGACACCCAATCGAAATATCACCACTAGCAAAGAAAAATCCTGAAGATCCAAGATTCACTGATAGATTCGAATTATTTATTGTTGGTAGAGAGCATGCAAATGCGTTTACTGAATTAAATGATCCAATTGATCAACGTGAAAGATTTGAAGCACAAATGAAAGAAAAAGATCAAGGTAACGATGAAGCACATGAAATGGATGATGACTTTATTGAAGCACTTGAATATGGTATGCCTCCAACAGGTGGCTTAGGAATAGGTATTGATAGATTAGTTATGCTATTAACAAACTCTGCTTCTATTAGAGATGTATTACTATTCCCTTATATGAGACAAAAATAAATGTAACTACTAGCCGTGCACAATTCCATATTGTGTGCGGTTTTATACTTTTGAAAGGCTCTAAAACGCCAATCATGAAGTTTTTTAATAAAATATAAACTTTTTTGTTGTAAAGTGTTGACGAGTGTTTCTAAATTGTGTATTATATAAAGGTCGCTGAAAACAAGCGCATATCAATTCGAGATGTTTGTAAAGAAAGTTAATAAGGTGTAAAATTTACTATTGAAAAGCCTTGATGAGTTCTTTATAATATATAAGGTAAGACAAAAACGAAACAACATTGTCTGGTGGCGATAGCAAAGAGGTCACACCTGTTCCCATGCCGAACACAGAAGTTAAGCTCTTTAGCGCCGATGGTAGTTGGGCTTACGTTCCGCGAGAGTAGGACGCTGCCGGGCGATATTGTTAATTGGAGAATTAGCTCAGCTGGGAGAGCATCTGCCTTACAAGCAGAGGGTCGGCGGTTCGAACCCGTCATTCTCCACCATTTTTGCCGGCCTAGCTCAACTGGTAGAGCAACTGACTTGTAATCAGTAGGTTGGGGGTTCAAGTCCTCTGGCCGGCACCATGTTTTAGAGCCATTAGCTCAGTTGGTAGAGCATCTGACTTTTAATCAGAGGGTCAGAGGTTCGAATCCTCTATGGCTCACCATTTTAAATATACTATATATAAAAATAATTATTTAGCGGAAGTAGTTCAGCGGTAGAATACAACCTTGCCAAGGTTGGGGTCGCGGGTTCGAATCCCGTCTTCCGCTCCATTTTTATTTTTTCTTGCCGGGGTGGCGGAACTGGCAGACGCACAGGACTTAAAATCCTGCGGTAAGTGATTACCGTACCGGTTCGATTCCGGTCCTCGGCACCATTTTTGTTTTTGCGCCCGTAGCTCAATTGGATAGAGCGTTTGACTACGGATCAAGAGGCTAGGGGTTCGACTCCTCTCGGGCGCGCCATTTTAAATAACGGGAAGTAGCTCAGCTTGGTAGAGCACTTGGTTTGGGACCAAGGGGTCGCAGGTTCGAATCCTGTCTTCCCGACTTCTATTAATACTTATGGGGGCTTAGCTCAGATGGGAGAGCGCCTGCTTTGCACGCAGGAGGTCAGCGGTTCGATCCCGCTAGTCTCCACCATTTTTAAAATAGATTATGAACATTGAAAACTGAATGACAATATGTCAACGTTAATTCCAATAATTGAGTACTGAAAGTACTTCAGAGTGATTGGCTTAACCAATCA
>NZ_JAJNJE010000012.1:0-37246 GCF_022386035.1 Mammaliicoccus sp. O-M54 | reverse complement strand
CCCTAACGACACCTCTTAGAGACATTTCTCAGAATTCTGTCCCTAACGACACCTCTTAGAGACATTTCTCAGAATTCTGTCCCTAACGACACCTCTTAGAGACATTTCTCAGAATTCTGTCCCTAACGACATCCCATAACATACACTTCTCAAATAAAATCTATTATTTTAATGTTGGATCATCTTTTTTCATGACTTGTTTATATTTACTAAATGTTTCTTTATCATTTTTAGAAAATGCTTCGTTCATCATTTGTCTTTTTTCGGCTCTTCTTCTTCTATCTTTCTTTGTTTCTTTACGATCATATCTAAAGTTTAACGAAGTACCTTTTTTAGTAAATTCTTTCATATACATATATGATCCTGAATTATAAGCTGCTCTAATAATCATATGTCCTGCTACTGGAGATGTTAAATATAAGAACAGTATTGTTAATAATGTTCGGACACTAAAGTATTCTTGTGTCACTAAGAAATATATAAACACACCTGTCAAAGTAAGCAACACAGATAATGTAGAACTTTTAGTAGCGGCATGACTTCGAAGAAATGTATCTCTAAAGCGTACAATTCCTATCGCACTGATGAGCGCTGCTATTGAACCTAACAATATTGATAAAGCGGCAATTAAACTAACGATCTCGCTTAGATTCAAAGACACGACCCCCTTCTATGAAACGTGAAATACCTACTGTACTCAAGAAAGAAAGTATTGCGATAATCAAACTCGCTTCTAAATAACTGAATGTATCATAAATAATGCTTAATACCCCTACTACGGAAACTAAAATCGCACCGATTGCATCAAAAGCAATGACTCTATCCGCAGTAGTTGGACCTATGATCGTTCTGAGAAGTACGACAACAATGGAAATACCATATATAACAAGCGCTGTTTTGATAATTGCTAATATGATAAATGACATTATTTAAGCACCTCCCAGATTAGTTTTTCATATTTCTTAATTTGCTTCGTTAAAATTTCTTTTTCTTTATCTGAAATATCAATTGCATGTATAAAGAATCTTCTACCATCAGGTGAAAGTCTAAGCACGACGGAACCTGGTGTAAGCATAATAAGCAATGTTAACAATGTAATCGCCCAATCTTGTTTTAACGTTGTTTCATAAGTTACAAGACCTGGATTAACTTTGTTTGTTTTAAATAAAATATAATTGATTGTTGTCATACTTGAAGTCACAAGTTGATAGTTATAAACACATATAAACTTGAAGATTACCCAAACCTTTTTCAAGTAGAAGACATGTCCAAAGAATCTATGCATTAAATAAACAATAACGATACCAATGAGATATCCACCTACAAAGGTTGATAAATGAAATTTATCTTCATCTTGGAATAACGTCCATAAGAAGGCGATTAAAATATTTAATAACAACTGTGCCATTATTACTTCGCCTCCACTTCTACGTTTGGAATAATTTCTTTAATATATGACTGCTCATGTATGTTAAATTGTGCTGCCAATTCTGAAATGTTCAATACATATTGTGATGCTATACCTAATACGATAGTAGCTACTGTTAATATGATCATCGCATATAATTTATGTTTAGAAAGTGGTACCCTTTCAACTTTAGGAATATCGTTTCTACCGAAGTACATCACTAAGAATATTCTTAGTAAACTGTACATAGCGATGACACTTGTAATTACCATCACGATGACACCAATTGTATAACCATTATCTAAAGCACCTTTAATAATTAATAATTTCCCAGGAAATCCACTAAAGGGTGGTACACCACCGATTGATAATATCGTGATAAAGAATATAATCCCTAGACTCGGATAATATTTAATTAATCCACCAAATTGATCATAATATCTCGTGCCTGATAATAATACGAAAGTACCGATGATTAAGAATAGTAATGTTTTGATAATCATATCGTGACTGACATAGAATATTGCCCCTGTAATACCATCGCTATTATTCGCACTTAAACCGAGGACAGCAAATCCTATTGATAAAATAACTTGGTAAGCTGCAATCTTTTTAATATCTTTAAATCCTAATACACCGATACTACCGATGATCATTGTGATGATAGCCATAATATATAATAGGAAATGTGTAACTTCTGGCTTTTCATCGAACATCAACACCATAACTCTTATCAATGCATAGACACCCACTTTAGTCATAAGGCTGGCAAACAATGCTGCTAACTCAGTATTTAAAGCAGCATATGCTTTCGGCAACCACATAAACATGACTAAGGCTGCTTTACCACCAAAGACGAAAATCATAATAACTGCTACTAAAGTAACGGTCGTTGGTTGATTACTTTCAGTTATACGCATTGCAATGTGTCCAAAGTTCAAAGTACCTAAAGTTCCATATAAGTATGCTACACCCATTAAGAAGAACCAAGAACTGACAACGTTAATAACAACATAAATAACACTCGCTCTTAGTTGTTCGATAGATTGTCCAAGTGTTAATAATACAAATGATGCTAATAACATAATTTCAAACATAACGTATAAATTGAAGATATCTGCCGTTAAGAAGCTTCCGTTAACACCTGTTAATAAAAATAGTATAAAAGATGGCAAGAAATATCTATTTGCTACTCTTTCTCGTTTACCAAAACCAAAATATATAATAACTGTTACAACAAAACAAGAAACAGACGTAAATAGAAGTGCTAATTCATCTCCGACAAACTGTATACCATATGGCGGTTGCCAATCTCCAAAGTTAATAACAAGTACTTTATTTAAACTAACTTCTATAAGTAGCCATAACGAAATGATTGTTGTAATTGATAAACTCGTTATCGCGATTCGTCTTGTTAAAGCTAAACGTTCTTTAAAGAAGAACAATATTAATCCAGTAATTAAAGGTACGAGTAATGGTACTAATATTAAATTATTCATCTACATCTTCATCCTCACCGCGTAACGCCTCTATTCTATTTACTTTCGTCAACTTAAATGTTCTATATATAAGTACGAGTAAAAATGCTGTAACAGCAAAACCAATTACGATTGCTGTTAAGATCAATGCTTGAGGTAAAGGATCGACATAATCTTTTCCTTCTCCATTAATAAGTGGAACATTCTTTCCACCAAACTCGCTCATGGATAAAATCATTAAGTTTGCTACGTGTGTATAAATTGCTGTACCAATAACAATTCGAATTAAGTTCTTAGACAAAATCATATATGTTCCTACAAATGTGAGTACGCCTATTATAATAACTAGTATTAAATTCAACTGTTATCACCACTTATCGCAAGCATAATTGTTACAACTGCCCCTACTACAGTAAGTAGTATGCCGAGCTCAAAAAGTGTAACGCTTGATAAATGAATCTCACCTAACAACGGCCATGTCATATAGCCATCCTCATGTGTTAACATCGGATGTCCAAAGAACATTGGAATAATACCTGTACCAATTGAAATGAGACATCCAATAATCGTAACTGCTCTAAAGTCTAATGGCATTGATTGAACGACTGTTTCCACATCAAAAGCTAAAAACATTAAGATAAAAGCTGAGCTAAAGACGAGCCCACCTATAAACCCACCACCTGGGTTATCGTGACCAGCAAGAAAAATATAAAATCCAAACGTCAATATTATGAATATAGCAATTTTGGATATCGTTTCTAATACAACATCATTTTCTTTCATTTGGCTCATCCTTTCTTATCTTAAATTTAACTAATGTAAATATACCTAATCCTGCAATTAATATAACGATTCCTTCAAGCATTGTATCTAACGCTCTAAAGTCTCCTAGAATACCATTAACGATATTTTTAACACCTGCTAATTCGTAAGCATTATCATAGTAGAATGAAATTTTGTCGAACAGACTATCTTGTTGCATCATAATGACAAAGACCACAACAAATACTGCCATTAATAAAGCAATTGTTAATTTCACAATTTCACTCATAACGTTTGGTGTATCTTTCTGAACGTTTGGTAAATGATAGAACACTAATAAGAATAATACTGTCGTAATCGTTTCTATAACAAGTTGCGTTAAAGCTAAATCAGGTGCTTTCATAAATATGAATACGACCGCGATCGAATATCCGATGACACCATTTAAAATCGTCATTGTCATTCTCTCACGTATAAACATTAACGCTGTTGCTGTAATCACTATATTAATTAATATAATGATTTCAAATGTTGTCGCTTCAGTAATATGGTAATAAGCAATATCATAAATACCGACTTGATAAATACCATATCCCATAATGACAAAGAAGATTACATAAATAATGTGTAAATATTGATTCAATTTATTATTCATAATACCTTGAATTGAAAACGTACTGATACGATCTAATGCATCCATACCTTTTGTATATAGCGTATTGATTTCTAAGTTTTTAGAAATCTTACTATAAATAACATCCCATTTTGGCACGAGTATAAGAAGTGCCCCAATAATGTATATGCCAAGTGTTAAGAATAATTCTACTGTAAATCCGTGCCATGCTTTAATATGTGGTAAATGAGCCATAATCTCGCTATCGTGGAATATATCTCTTAATGCTGGACCAATTAAATATTCTCCTAATACATTCGGTACAAAGAAAATGATTGGAACAAACAATACGATAATCATTGGTGAGATTAATAACCCGCCTCCATCATGACGTGGTACTTTTGGTAATTGTTCTTTTTTAAGCTTACCGAAAAATGGTTCTTTAATGAGTTTAATACAATATACAAATGTAAATATACTGCCGACAAACCCAGCTAATATCATCACGGTAGACATCGTTTGATTAAAGATTTCTGTATGACCTGTTTCTACTAAACTCGTAAAGAACTTTTCTTTACTTAAGAAACCATTAAATAACGGAATACCTGCCATAGATAGTGCACTGATTGTCATGACAACTGCTGTTATTGGCATGATTGTTCTTAATCCACCAAGCTTTTTAACATCTCTTGTTCCTGTTTCATGGTCGATAATACCAACACCCATAAATAGAACACTTTTGAAAATCGCATGGTTAATTAAATGGAATAATGCTGCAAATAAACTCGCTAAAAAGATTTCATTATCAGCTTTAAAATTACTATTTAATGCTAATAGCCCTAAACCGATCATCGTCATAATCATACCGAGCTGACTGATTGTTGAATAGGCAAGCATTGCTTTTAAATCTTTCTTGTTAACTGCAAAGAATGAACCGACTAATAACGTCACTAAACCGATAGTAACAACTGTATAAACGACCCATGTACTTTGACCGATAATTGGTGTAAATCTTAATAATAAATATAATCCTGCTTTAACCATTGTTGCTGAATGTAAATAAGCGCTGACAGGCGTTGGTGCTTCCATAGCATCTGGCAACCAAATATGAAATGGAAATTGTGCAGATTTCGTAAATGCTCCGAGTAAGATTAAAATGACTGCAAGTACAAACCATGGTGATTCATAAATTTTATCAATCATACCGACTTGTTCAGTAATTGTATTCGTACCCGTAATGCTGTATAGCAAAATCAATCCTACTAACATTGCCATACCGCCAAACACTGTAATTAAAAATGATTTCAAAGCACCGTCTTGACTCTTTCTACGTTGATACCAATATGAAATGAGCAAGAATGAAGAAATACTTGTTAACTCCCAAAATGTATATAACAATATCGTATTATTTGAAAGTACGACACCTAACATTGCTAACATAAACATTAACAAATACGTATAAAATCTTGGAAGATTCTCTTTTTCATGGGAAAGATAATAAATGGCATATAAGAAGACACCTGCACCAATTAATGAAATAAGTAGTGCAAAAATTAAAGATAGACCATCTAAACGTAAATCTAAATTAACATCGACAAGTGGAATCCACTCTTTGAAATAAGTAATACTTTGGCCAGCATATATCGTCTTAATTTGACTTAAGAAATATATGGAACTTAGAACTGGCGCAATTAAACTTAGCCATCCAGCAAATCGGCTAAACTTTGTATTCATCGTCATGAGCACGATTGACATCACAACGATAATCATTAAAAACAGCCATATTAAAGCCATACATTAACCCCTTTCTCTCTATATATTAAGTTCAATTGTCGTTTCTTTTTTTATAGTTGTGACATCAATGAATTTTAATGTTTCTATTAAAGACTGATGTCCAAGGTATTTTTGAATAATCGAAACTGATACCCCTGATTTGAAGGCATGATATGCAAAAGTCTTCCTTAACGAGTACAATCCGATATTCTTCAACCCTACTTCTTCAGCTGCAACATGTATAATTCGATAAGCTTGTTGTCTTGATAATTGTTTTTTTGTTTTGATGGACATAAAAACAAAGTCATCTCTTTTTAATCCTTCTTCATAAATAAAATTAGATAAGCTCGATCTCAAATGTAACGGTATAACGACTTTAATTAAATCCTGTTCATCATTTATCCAATCTTGCTTTATATCATTGTCCTCATCAAATAAATCTTGGACTGTTAAATTAAGTAGCTGGTTTACTTTCATACCCGTATGAATAGCTAAGCTAAACAATAAATAGTCTCGTTCACTATGTGATTTCAATACTTCATACATTGCTCTAATGTCATCTTTATTCTTAATTGGAGATACTTGTTGCATAAATTTGGTCCATCCTTCCTAATTAAGGTACATATTAATAATAATATATATTTGAGTAACATGAAAGTAATTTATACATTTTTTTGTCGTTTTTACATACTTATTTCGATATATAAAGTGAAAGGAGGTTTTAATTATGGAAACAGTTAAAGACATCAACATTATTTTATTGCATCAGTATTTAGATGAAGCTTCTAAAGTAAAAACTGTTCAACGTAAATTTAATGCAATTAATTTAAACGTTACACCAGAACAAGTTAAAACTTTTAAAGGCATTATCGAAACATTAAGTGACGAGAAATTTAAAGATGCGTATATCGTCAAAACAATACAGATAGAAAATTAATGCTATCTAAAAACCATTTAGGAGGTGAAAATATGAAAAGAGTATTGGAGTTAACATTCAAAACATCATTAGATAAGACATTTACATTACAAATTCAAAATCCAAAAGCAAACTTATCAAGCGATATCGTTGAAGATGCAATGAATAAAATTATGAAGCTTAACTTATTTAACTTAAACAAAGGTGAGCTCGTATCAATCCATTCTGCACAATATATCGAGCGCAGCACACGACAATTGATTAAATAAGTATTCTATAGCAACAGAAAAGGCAAGGACATAAATTTTGTCCTTGCCTTTTTTCTTATATATCTTTAACGAGTGTTTCGTATTTTTCTTTATGTTCTGCATCCATAAAGTAGTAAACTTTTCTTTCGTCGAGATTACTTCTATATTTATCGATTAAACCTTTTCTATATAATTTTGCTAAGTTTGTACCAATATTAGAAGGTCTTGTTTTTAATTCTAAAAGCTTTCCACTTAGAATTTCTTTGATTGTAATTTCTTTTGCAGTGTATATTTCTTCTAAAATAATGAAGTCAACGAGTGATAATTTCTTTTCATTTTTTAAAGTTGTTACTTTATTTTCATAGTCGATCATTTGTTGAATAGTTTTGTTGAATGTTTCTATCAAGTAAAGCCCTCCCAATTTAATTTTTCCCGATTTTTAATAGTTCACAACACACAAATTTCATTAATTATTATTTTAACGCGTTTTAAATTCATATTTTGATTAAATCGATTAACATATTTGATTTATTATAAAGTATCTTCTCCATTTTATTAAATTAGGTAACATTTACATACGATTTTTGATATCATATTGTTAAATAAATAAATATAATGACAGATTTTGATGTTTTATTCCATAATTTGTCTTTATTGAGAGGTGATTATTTGTACAACTATAAGATTTCACTACATAAAGAAAGTATCATTAATCCGAAATTACTCGGATATGGCGCTTTATGTTTCGTTTTAGAAGGTCATACAGAACTTACTTTAAATCATACGACTTATGAGTATAATGTTGGTGATTTATTTTATCTTCAAGATAACGATAATTATTTACCTATTATTAATAATGGGTTGGTCGCTATACTTCATATTAGTTATGCCATGATGGAAAATTTAAGTGGAGAAGAGGCATTTGTCTTTAGAATCCCCCGTACTTCGAAGACTAATGAATTAGATAGATATAAACATGAAATTAAAGATTTATATATTAGAGCTATTCTTGCAAACTTAACAAACGTCAAAATTAGATGCAGTAATTACGTTGTTGAAATTTATAAAATTATGTTTGAACGTTTTCAAGTGGATACTAAAAATTATGGTCATATTGAAATAGAACTCAGCAGCCTTATTTATAAAGTAAAACAATATATTGATCAAAATTATCACGAAAGATTATCACTTAATAGTGTCGCGAGTCATTTTTATATTTCTCCTGAACATTTATCTAGAGAATTCTCTAAACAAATGGGGACAACATTCATTCAATATTTAAAAGAAACAAGACTTTTTCAAGCGACATATGCATTACTGTTCACACAGTTTAAAACCGAGCAAATTGCAAACAGTCATGGTTTTTCTAGTTATCATAACTTTAATAGACAATTTAAAGAGCAGTTTCATGTAACGCCTAATCAATACCGACTACAATATAGACGTCATAAAAAAGATAAAGAAAATGCAGTGATTTCTAACGAAGAAAAAGCTTCATTGATTTCAAAATTACAAAAATTGATGCATAATAAATCGTTTGTTCATGAATATAAAAGAATGGCCTTTAGTGATGTACCTTTTAAGACCCTCTCAGCAAACCATAAGACATATTTACATGTCGGTGATGTTCATGATTTCTATACACCTTTTCTTGGGGAAATTTTAGAAAATGTAGAGAAAATGACGGATATGCCGATTATTGTTATTCACTGTTCTATGAAGACTTTCTTTGATACAGAACAACAAAATCATTATAAACAAAATTTAGCATTTTGTTTAAGTATGTTTTCAGATACGAGGATTATACCTGCCATAAAAATATATGATATTGATTATGACGACGACAACTTTAAAAACAACTGGCATGAATTAATAGATGCCATTTACAATTATTTTTATAACAAGAATGGAGAAATATTCTTTGATGTAGATTTTAGCGATATTCATCATGTTAAAAAGCAAATGAGAGAAACAAAGATAAAGTTACCTGATATACAAATTGGAATAAATGCGCCAAATCCATTTATGCATATATATGAAGAATTAGAGATTGATTTCTCGCAATATGAAGACATTGATGCTTTTGCATTAAGTTATAACTTTAACGACTTGTATAACTTAGATGAAATAAACAATTATGATATCGCAGACATTACAAACCAACATACGAAACAACTCATTCAAAATATGGCTTATTTAAAATCAAAAAATAAACATGTTATCCCAATGGAATGGAATATATTAAACGGTGATACGTATACTAGTAAAAGCTTTTATTTTAATGCGGCCATTATGTTAAAGCATTTAATGAGTATTACGAATTACATATCTGGTATAGGATTTTGGTTAATGGAAGAAGCCTCTGCTAAATATTCAGCTATCGAACAACCATTATCTTTGTATTTAAAATATCACTGTAAAAGTCCGACGAATTATTTATTATCTATTCTGAGTCATTTTAACGGTCATGAATTTTATGAAGGGCCAAACTATATTAAATTTGAAATTCACAATAAAATATTCTATTTATTATTTAACTATGAACTGTATCACCCGCATGATATCAACTATCAAAATAATATCGGAATTATATTATCTTATCGAGACATCCCATTTGATAAATTCAGAGTCACGAAAATTACTTTCGACCAAGACAATGGAAATATTTTTAAAGCGATTAGAAAATTAGATCATACTCATGGTAATTTGGATTTCTTAAATACAGTATTATTAGATAGATATTGTTCGCCAGATATAGAAATGGCAGATTATAATACAAATAAAATTGATGAAACTTATTTCTTAAAGACGAACGCTGTACAATTATTGATCGTACAGAATAGAGGATAGAGAAACACATATTCAAACAAACTTTATAAATATCCATAAAAAAATCTTGGGCATCGATTGATGTCCAAGATTTTATATTTAATCTAATTCTAAATTAGTACGATAGTTATCTACGACTTCTTTCTTGCTTGAATCGCTAGGTACGAAATAATACAATCCATCATCTAGAATTGTATCTTGACCTTCTAATTGATTTCTATCAACATTATCTAATGCGTCACTATATTTAGATCTTAAACTATTGATTTGTGAAATTTTTAAATCTGTTTGAACATTATCACCTAATGTATCAAAGATTTGGTTGATTTTCGGTAATGAACCGATACTTACTAATTCATTTGCTAATGCTTGGATAACAAGTTGTTGTCTTTCTTGTCTACCAAAGTCTCCACCAGCACCATCTTCTTTTCTACTTCTAATAAATGCTAATGCTTCGTCTCCATCAAGCTTGTACTTTTGACCTTTAACATATGAATTACCTTTAACGGTAAATGTTGCATTACTTTTAACGGTTACGCCACCTGCTTGGTCAACTAATTCTTTAACACCATCCATATTAATCGTCGCATAATGGTCAATTGGTACATTCATTAATTTCTCTAAAGAATTAATGGCCATCTTCGGTCCACCATATGCATATGCATGGTTAATTTTCTCGACAGAATCTCTACCTACGATTTGAGCTCTCGTATCTCTAGGTACACTTACCATAACAGTCTTTTTCTTATCAGGATTGATAGATAATAATAAGATTGAGTCCGATCTTTCTCCTCCACCCGCTGCTGCTCTTGTTGAATCTGAATCTATTCCGAATAATGCGATAGATATCGGATCACCATTTGTATCTACTGCTTTCTTTCGTAATTCTGATTTATCTCTGTCTAATGGATTATGTATTGAATTACCTAATGCGAAGAATTTATAGACAAAAAATGCGATCACTAATAAAAATACGAGTAATAAAATAATGACGATTGTCGTTACTATTTTGAATGCTGTTGACTTCTTTTTCTTTGCAGAACGCTCATATTGGTTTGCCACGTGTTCTCAGTCCATTCTATTTTTTTCTTTATTATACATTTATTTATCTCATATTTCCATATTGAACATGATTCTGTACACAACTTAAATTTTATTTTAATAATTTAAAAATTTATACAAAGATTTCCTACTTATTTCTGGAAAATCTATACATTATATGATAGAGTATTCTTGTAAATCTACAACGTTACTTGTTTTTTAATTTTAATGACATATTAAACGGGAAAGAGGATGAGATTCGGCGATCTCATCCTCTCTTTTTTCGTCTATTTCTATTTGTTTTTGATTTAATAACTTTTGTTTCTATATTAAACGCATCTGGATATCTAATTCTTACAACTTCACCATAAAATAACCTTTGTTCTCCGTATCTTGTACATAAAGATAACTCTGGATAAACTTCTTCTACTTTTGCAATATAATTATATGACTTATCCCTTTTCAATACATCAATATAATAACCAGGTTTAATACCCTTATTTGTTCCTGCATTAATAATAAATGACGTATCATCTAATATTCTTATAATTTCCACTTGTTTCATAACTTCACGCTAACTTTCTTTAATTCTTAATATATGAAATGTGATGATAAGTGCTTAGAGGACTGTTATGTTCGTTTCATAGAGTTGAAGAATATTTATATAATTTGTCTTATGCCATTTCTTTTTCTTTAGGATATTTAAACTTTTTTGAAATTATTAATATCATTACATTACATATTTTGGCAATAGGTTTATTAGTTAAATTGTACTATTTTTTTATTATTTTTTCAATATAATACTTAATAGAAAGAGCATGGACAAATGTCCATGCTCTATTCTAGATACAATTCCACTGCATCTCTTGTTTTGCTCATCGTTACAACATGTTCATCATAATTTCTTGATAAATAACTATAGAAAAGAATATCTATTGTCATAAGTTGAGAAATAAGAGAACTCGTCGCTGCTAATCTTAAACTTTTTTCTGAACTTGCATCATGAATTAAATATATATCAGATTTTTTTGCTAATGTAGACTGCTCTGACTGTGTTAAACCAACTATTTTTACACCATATTTTCGAGCTACTTTGGCTAAAGATACCGTCTCATGATTCTCTCCTGAATTAGATATACCAATGAGTACACAACTATCACTATGTGAAGCAATGGCTGTAGCTAAAAAGTGTGTATCTAAAGAATGAATCACTTGCTTACCTATTCTAGTGAACTTCTGATATAAATCTTGAGCAACCAAACTTGAAGCACCGACACCAAATACGATAATCGTATCTGTATCGTATAATTGATCAACGACCCGCTCAATATTTTTACTCGAAATATTCTTTTCGGTCATTTCAAGTGTATGAGAAGCTCTTGTGATGAGTTTCTTACTAATTGAGTCGACTGTTTCATCTTGTTTAATTTCTTGATAAATACTTTGTTCATGTTGAGGTAAATATCTAGAAATCGCTAATTTCAAGTCTGTGAACCCTTTAAATTCAAGTTTATGGGTACATCTAATGACAGAAGCTGCACTTGTATTCGTTAATTTGCCAAGTTCTTTAGCGCTCAAGTTAATTGTTTTTTCTGGATGTTCAATAAAATATTCTGCAATACGTTTTTCATGTTTTGTTAAACGTGGCATTTGTTCTTTTATAAATATGAGTAAATGTTGATGTTCCATATGCTTTAATCCTCTTCTAATTCTTGTGGTGCCGTCATTTCTTTATTTGTTCCAAATAAATATGTGGCAATGAATCCGCCAAGATATGCTGCTAGCAATCCTGCGATATATCCTAAATACATATTATCAGAAATAAGTGGAATGAGTGAAACGCCACTTGGTCCAATTGCTGATGCACCGATATGACCAATGCCACCGATAACTGCACCACCAACACCACCACCGATACATGCTGTGATAAATGGTCTACCTAAAGGAAGTGTAACACCGTAAATCAACGGTTCTCCAATGCCTAAAATACCAACTGGCAATGCCCCTTTTAGTAAGTTGATAATCTTTTTATTTTTTCTACATTTAAACCATAATGCAAATGCTGCACCTACTTGACCTGCACCAGCCATGGCTAGAATCGGTAAGAGATATGTTGCACCAGATTGATTAATCATTTCAATATGAATCGGTGTTAATACTTGGTGTAAGCCAAACATAACAAGTGGTAAGAACGTTGCACCTAGTACAAATCCACTAAATGCACCACCGATATTTAGAACCCAATCTATTACGCCTAATAAGCCATTTGAAATAAAGCCGGCAATTGGCATGATTAAGAATATTGTTCCTAGTCCCATAATAAATAGTGTAATCGTAGGTGTGACAATGATATCTACCGCACTCGGAACGACTTTGTGTAATCTTTTTTCTATTAAAGATAAAATCCAAACCGCAATGATAACACCAATGACACCACCTTGACCGGCAGCTAATGGTTCTCCATTAAAAATATTTTTAAGTGGGCTTTCTGGATCCATACCCGTTAGCATGGTTGTACCACCAATAACACCACCTAAACCTGGTGTTGCGCCAAATTCTTTTGCCGCATTAATACCCACATAAATCACGAGGTATGCGAAAATACCATTTTTAATGATATCAAATATTAATACGAACTGTTCCCATGTCGCACCATCTATCGTACCTGCTGTTAACATATTAGATAGTACTGCAGAAATACCACCAATTAAACCTGCACCAACAAAAGCTGGAATTAATGGTACAAATATATTAGCAATAGATCTTAATACTTTTTTAAATGGTGTTTGATTCTTCTTATTAATACTTTGCTTAAATAAATCCGCTTCTTTTTCAACTTGTTCTTTATTAGATACTTTATGCTTTATATCTTCACCTAAAGGAACCCCTATAATTGAACTCATTTCATTAGCTACTTTATTAACAGTACCTGGTCCAATCACAACTTGAAGCATGTCATCTTCTACGACACCCATTACGCCCTTTATATTCTTTAAACCTTCGACATCGACTTTACTGTAATCGACGATATTCATTCTGACACGCGTCATACAATGTATCACTTTGTCTAAATTATCTCTTCCCCCGACTTCTTTGAGAATATTTTGTGCAATCTCTCTTTCTTTTGACATAGCCTACACACCCCTTAATTTACGTATTTCTCACAAACCCTTTAGCTTGTTTAAGTCTTTCTAATGCTTCCTCTTTAGAAATCCCATGCATCCCCATTACTATTGCGACTTTCACTTGCTCATCACTTTGTTTGAATAATTTCTCACTATCTTCATCCGTTGTTTGTAATACTTCTTGAATCATGTTTACGGCTCTTTGTTTTAATTTTTTATTAGTTGGTTTAACATCAATCATTAAATTCTCGTATACTTTTCCTATACCAACCATTGCCCCTGTTGATATCATATTAAGAATTAATTTTTGGGCAGTACCTGCTTTCAATCTCGTTGAACCCGTCAATACTTCAGGGCCGACATCTACTTGGACCGGATAATCTGCATGTTTACCAACTTCAGATGCTTTATTGCATGTCACACAGCCAGTAGGTACATTTATGCTTTGTGCGTATCTTAAACCACCTATTACATATGGTGTTCTACCACTAGCAGCTATCCCGATAACCGTATCATGTTCATTAATATTTAAATCTCTTAAATCTTGTTCGCCTAGACTTTCATCATCTTCTGCACCCTCAACAGCTACAGTCATCGCACTTGGACCACCAGCAATAAGTCCAACGACAACATCAGGTGTTACACCAAATGTTGGTACACATTCAGCTGCGTCTAATACACCTAATCGACCACTTGTACCTGCGCCCATATAAATCAATCTTCCACCATTGTTTAATCCTTTAATAACTTGCCTAATTAATTGAGCAATTGCATGATTTTCTTCTTTAATAAACTGAGCCACTTTTTGATCTTCGTTATTCATAACATCAACAAATTGCTCAGGTGTTAATGTGTCTAACTTAGACGAGTGCTCATTTCTTGATTCTGTCGTTAAACGACTAATATCCATTTATTCTTCCCCCTTAACGAACTGAAAAGCTGTACCTGCATCAATTAAATCTATGCATGGTATATCATGTTGGCATATATGTCCAATAACATTAACAGCTTCATGACTTTTTAAATCATTTTTGACGATTTGTAATTCATTCATATAGCGACCATACTTTTTATTATCTAAAGTGATCGCACCCCTTGTTCTTGCAACCGTGTTCTCAGGCAATATTTCAGATTGAAACATTTGCCGTCCTTCTTCCGCTCTAATCACATCTCTAGCTTTGTCTTTTCTATTATGAAAAATTCTCCCAATATAACTTTCTAAATGCTTTGTTTCAGATTGCACTTGAAGTGACACGATTCCTTTATGAAAGAAGTTGTTGAATTGATCGATCGTTGTTGTATCGATACCTGTATCCCCTATACAAATATCATCTACTCCTAAAGCTGCTAATTCATGAGCAGCAACTAATGGGTGGCAATATCTATGATCTTCTAATGTAGGTAAGCCTTCATATACTGGACCTCTATATACCGTACCTGGTACAAAAGCCATAATTGAAATATCCGGGAATGATGTCTTTAATTTTGTGTTTTGTTTTATAAAGTAAGCTTTATCCAGTCCAGTTTCAGGACGAGGATAATAATTATGCGCAACCATAATACGAGACATATCAATATCTTGATCTTTAAGTTCATCCAATAAACTTATCGCATCCGTGCTCGCATTACAGACAATTTTAACTTCACTTAATAAAGAAATAATATCTGGAATCGCTAGCGAAATATCTAACCTTATATAATCAATACCTAAACCTTTTAATACTTCAGGTTGCTTATAAGAAAGCCCAAGATTTTGAAAAGCATGAGGACTCGCATCAGCTATAATCTCAGCTTTATCACCAATAAGTAGCTTCAATTCCTTCAACCTATCAAAATACAATTCCGAATCCTCTTCAGGAATTTGAAGTGAAGTAAACACATACTTGAAACCACGATTGAGCATCGTCTCAATATATAATTCATCAAACGCTTCACCTAAATAGACCGAAAAACCTAACATATCAACACACCCTTATTGGAATCGTTTACATTATCTCATTTTTGAAACAATATTTCAATGGTAAAAAGTTTTTACGAATATTTGTGAAATGGCGTTACAGAATGTGGAGGATGGTAGGTAAATTTGAATGTAATGGACAAATCTCTTGGCTTAATTTAGTACTTAAGCCATGACTTGGGCGATCTCTTGGCTTAATTTAGGACTTAAGCCATGACTTGGGCGATTTCTTGGCTTTACTCCGTACTTAAGCCATAACTTGGACAATCTCTTGGCTTTATTCAGTACTTAAGCCATGACTTGGACAATCTCTTGGCTTTATTCAGTACTTAAGCCTTGACTTGGGCGATCTCTTGGCTTTATTCAGTACTTAAGCCATGACTTGGGCTATCTCTTGGCTTTATTCAGCACTTAAGCCATAACTTGGACAATCTCTTGGCTTTACTCGGTACTTAAGCCATAACTTGGACAATCTCTTGGCTTTATTCAGCACTTAAGCCATGACTTGGGCGATCTCTTGGCTTAATTTAGGACTTAAGCTAAGACTTGGGCGATCTCTTGGCTTAATTTAGTACTTAAGCCTTGACTTGGGCTATCTCTTGGCTTTACTCGGTACTTAAGCCATAACTTGAGCAATCTCTTGGCTTTACTCAGCACTTAAGCCATGACTTTATTTAAATTTAATACATTCAATCTCTAATTTTCCTCCCCACCCCAAAAAAACGCCGGGACTTCTGCAGTTCCGGCGTTTTTCCTTATTCTATTATTTCTTATTTATCAAACGTTCTACTAATTGGTTTACTTGTTCGATATTTTTAGTTTGTTGATTCAATATTTCTATGATTTCTTGGTTGTCTGTGCTCGTTTTAATGTCTTCTTGATTATTATGGTCTTGCTTGTTTCGATGTTGACGCAATGCTTCATATAATACTTCATCTTTATTTGCATCATCTATCTTATCATACATTGCTTTTGTTTTTGAACTTACTTCTATTGTTGTCGCATGTGTATTGTTTGTATCTGCTTCTTCTACAACGTGATTATTCTCACTTAATGCATGACCTTCTATATCGATTTTAGGTAAAATTGCATTTAACCAATTTGGAATATACCATGATGCTCTACCAAATAGTTTTGTCAATGCTGGAATAATTGTCATTCTTACAATAAATGCATCGAATAATACTCCGAATGCCAATGCTATACCCATCGATTTAATCATCACATCATCTTGGAATACGAAGCTGATGAATACACTGAACATAATGAGTGCTGCTGCGACAATAACTGGTCCACTTTCTTTAAGTCCGACTTTAATGGACTTCGTATTATTCATTGTACGTACATACTCTTCATGTACACGTGACATAAGGAATACTTCGTAATCCATTGCTAAACCAAATAACAGCCCTATTGTGATAACAGGTAAAAATGCTAATAATGGACCTGTTGTATCTACGCCAAACAAGCTACTCATAAAGCCATCTTGCATGATAAGTGTTGTAAATCCTAAAGTCGCTGCTAATGATAATACAAATCCTAGTACTGCTTTTAAAGGAATAATAATTGATCTAAATACAACCATTAATAATATGAAGGCTAATAATATAATAACCCCTGCAAATAACGGTATCGCATCGTTAAGTTTTTCAGACATATCTATATTAATAACACTTTGACCTGATATTTCTGTATCTAAATCATATTTGTCTTTAGCATCTTTATTATAATCTCTTAAATCATGAACTAAATCATATGTTGATTCTGCATTTGGTCCTTTTTCAGGAAGAACAGTCACAAGTGCATAGTCTTGATCTTTGTTCAATTGAGGCGGTGTGACAGTTTCAACATTTTTAATATCGTCTACATCTTTCATCAAATCTTGTAGATCTTTTTGTAATGCTTTAGGATTATCTTTTTTGTCAGAAGTATCTACAAGCATGACGATTGGACCATTAAAGCCTTCTCCAAAATCATCAGAAATAATATCATATGCTTTCTTCTCTGTAGAATCATTTGGTTTCATACCATTATCAGGTATACCTAAACGCATATGTGTAACGGGTAGTGCTGCTGCGATTAAAATAACAAATCCAATGATTAACGCAATCCATGGTTTACCTACTACAAATTTTGACCATGGTGTATCCAGACTTTCATTTGAATGTATTTTACGTTTTTTCGGATGAATTTGTTTATGGAAGACACTAATCAATGCTGGTAGTAATGTAATGGCACTGAGTACAGCAAAGATAACACTAAGCGCTGATGCAAATCCCATCGTAGCTAAGAAATCGATACCCACTAATGCTAAACCACAGACAGCAATGACAACCGTAACCCCTGCAAAGATAACGGCACTTCCGGCTGTACCTAATGCTAATCCAATTGCTTTAATATGATTTTTCTCAGTCTTAATAATTTGTCTATATCTAAATAAAATAAATAAAGCATAATCAATACCTAACGCTAATCCAATCATAACTGCTAATGATAGTGTAACGTTTGGAATATCAAATGAATACGTAAGTAAAGCGATTGTACCAATACTAGAACCAAGTCCGATAACCGCACTTAATATTGGCATGCCTGCTGCAATAAATGATCCGAAAGTCACAAGTAACACAACGAAAGCAATTACGATACCAATAGCTTCAGAAGCGCCACCGATTTCAGTATTCGCAGTTAAAGCATTACCTGTTAATTCAGTTTGAATATCGTCATCATCTTCTAAAGATTTAACAGCATCTTTAACTTTATCAACGGAATCCGATTTAATAGAAGTTTGAGACACTTTATAATTGATATCTGCAAAAGCAGTTGTTTGATCTTTATTAATTTGTTTATTCTTATAAGGATCTGTCACTTCTTTAATATCATCATCTTTATCTTTTACATCTTTTAAAGCTTTTTGAATATCTTGCATAACCTTTTGATCCGTTATGCCTTTTTTATCTTCACTTTTAAAGACAACTCTTATATTTGCCTTTTCACTATCTTGATTAAATTCTTTCTCAATCTTTTCATTCGTATCGATTGATTTAATACCACTCATTGTAATATCGTTGTCAAATGTAGGTTTATTAATCGTTAATGGCGTTACGATTCCAGCTAATAAGATGACCCATATAAATATAGTTAACCACTTATGTTTAGCAATGGAAGAACCCAATTTGTATAAAAAGTTCGCCAAAAATATTTCCTCCCTTAAATCTACTATATAGTTTATGCATACAGTGTATACAACATAACGCTTATACTAACACCTGTAATATTCCCTAAAAAGAGATAAAATCCCAAATGTGTATACTTTGTCTACACTTTTCAAAAATTGTAGAAAAGCTGTTAACAAAACGTTCACATTTGGGATTTCTTATTTCTATATTAATAGTAGAATTAATGCAATAATTGCTGGTCCACCTTGTTTCAAAATAATAGATTTTGAACTTGTAAGGCTACCATATATAGCCGCTAATATAATGAATATTAACAGAACTGCTACAAACTCTTTAGGACTACTTGATAAAAAGGCACCATAAAATAATGATAATGCCAGTAAACCATTATAAATTCCTTGGTTTTTAAGAAGTGTTTGAATATTTTTATCTTTTAACTCTTGTTGCTTTAAATTAAATGTTTCTGCCGTTTTTTTAGAAGTCGTAGCGATTGTTTCTAAATACATAATGTACAAATGTTCAACTGCTACAATCACGACAAAAATCGTTGCTAGAATACTCATCTCTGGTCACCTCTATAGAATGATTTGACTTTCTTTTTCATGAATCATTTCAATAATTTCATTCTTTTCATTCATAACTGCCACTTTCGGTGCATGTGATCTCGCTTCTTCATCTGTTACTTGTACATAGTTCATAATAATAATCACATCATCTACTTGTACAAGTCGTGCAGCAGCACCATTAAGACAAATTTTACCGCTTCCTCTTTCACCTTCAATTACATATGTTTCAAGTCTTGCCCCATTGTTATTATTAACAATCGCAACTTTCTCATTAGGCAAAATATCTACTGCATCTAATATGTCTGCATCTATTGTAATACTACCTACATAATTTAAATTAGCTTCCGTAACTCTAGCACGATGAATCTTCCCGTTCATCATTGTTCTTATCATGAAATTCATCTCCATATATATTTTTATTTTAAATTTATAAATTTTGATACTCGTTATTATCATACAATGATATTTTCATCCGTCAACTATTAAGTTCTTACACTTTTTATTTTATTTATCTTCTACCACGATTATAGATAGTTCAAAAAGAAAACATTTGTATTAAACAACTTTTTGATTTCGCACAAGATAATTATTAATTTATTTGTATAATACAATTATTTTTATAACTTTTCATTTTAATAAAATACATATGATTTTTTACTTATTATATTGCGTAAGTAGTTAATTTTTTGGTATTATTTAGGAGTAAACTATTTACTCTTTGAAAAATTCAACAAGTTTCAGACATTGCAATTTTACATTTTTAAAGATAAGAACAACTAAAAAATTAAACATTAGGAGGATAACATGGAAAACATTATTCATTATGAACTACTAAAAAAAGACATCTTTAATAGAATTTTTGATGAAACGCACTTAAAACGCATGGATTTAATCACACTATTCTATCTTAACGAAATCAATGAAGAGGAAGTCTACGTCCGTAAATTACGCAGACTCATGTTTGAACCTTCTTCGTCAGAATTAACAGGGGCATTAAAATCACTCGAAGAACTAAAATACTTCAATAAAGTAAGAGATCCTCAAGATGAGCGTTCTATCATTTTAAAAAATATCAATTATGATGCAATCAAAGAAACATTAGATACTTGTAAAAAAATCACTTACGAAAATTTAGAAAAAATCAACCAAACTTCTAACTAAAGTATTACATATTCATTATTACGCTTAACAAACTGAAACGCCTGGGACATTTACATATCCCAGACGCGTTTTAATGTTTATATTGATTGTTTATCCATAATAAACTTCCATTATTCTGAATTGTGGTAATTAAAATCCGCTAACTTCCATTATTCTGAATTGTGGTAATTAGAATCCGCTAACTTCCATTATTCCGAATTGTGGTAATTAGAGGGACGCCTCTTACGGACATTTCTCGGAATTCTGTCCCTAACAGCACCTACTTCACACTTATTTCTTCTTATATCCGAAGTCTGGTATGTTATTCCAGCGTTTTCTGAAGTAATGTGCGACTGCTTTTGGTCTTCTTTCTCTAGTAAAGATACCTTTACGGTTTCCTTGTACGCGAATGACACCATTACTTGTTTCAAAGTCTGCGAAATTCCATACTTGCTCTCCTACAAAATTAGGACATTGATCAATGATTTCATGGTTTGCTTCGTAATATTTAACTTGGTACTCTTCTGTAAACATAATATCATCTATTGCATGTAAACCAACTACTGTATCTGCTCCGTATTCTGTGAACATGATTGGTTTGTCTGGTTGTTTTTCTAGCCAGCCGTCTAATTCTTGTCGCAATGCTTCTTTTGCCGCTTCTAAATCACCACTTTGTACATACCATCCATAATATCTATTTAGACAAAGAACATCTACTAAGTCTTGCACTTGGCACACGTCTGGTAATGAATTAAGTAATGTCACAATCGTACAAGGTCTATTTTGCGGATCTAGTTCTTTCGCAAGATTTACAAGTGGTTCAAAGTATTCTTTTGCCCCTAATGAAGCAGAGTCTGGTTCGTTTGCAATCGACCACATCACAACACATGCTAAGTTTTTATCTCGAGCAATTAATTCTTTAATCACTTGCTCATGATCTTCTTTCGTTCTAATTTTCTTCCATGTATCTGTATTTTGACTACCGTCTAATGCTGCTGAGAAATTCAAATGCACACCGACTGCTGTTGTTTCATCAATCACGACTACACCTTGTTCATCAGCAAGACGCATCATTTCTTCAGAATATGGGTAATGTGAAGTTCTAAATGAATTGGCACCTATCCATTTCATTAAATTTAAATCTTGAATATTAGAAACTTCATTCAAACCTCTTCCATGATAATAAGTATCTTCATGTTTACCAAATCCTTTAAAGTAGAACGGCTCACCATTAATGAGAAACTGGCCATTTTTCACTTCAATTGATCTTACTCCAAATGGTTCTTCATAATAATCTATGACTTCATCATCAGCTTTAATAGATACTGCTAACGTATATTGATAACCTTCACCTGGCTGCCATAAATGAACATTTTCAATTTCTACCGCACTTTCCGCACCATTTTGAGACGCTACAATATGACCTTCTTGATCAATGATATCCACCTGTATAGATTGATTGCCTGATGCTTTAACCGTATATTCTACTTGTGCATTCTGACCATCTACATGCGGTACGATGACGATATCTTCTATATAATGTTCTTTTGGCGTTGTGTATATTTTGACCGGTCTATGTAAACCTGCATAGTTAAAGAAATCGAAATTAGGTTCATTGACTGCTTTAATATTTCCTTTTGAATCTTTAACTTCTTTAAAATTCCCAACTGGAAGTGTTGAGTCATCAAGAATATTATTGACGATAACTGTTAATCGGTTTTTCCCTTTTTGTACAACATCATTGATTTCAACTTCGAATGGTAAGAATCCACCTCGATGCGACACAACTTTTTGACCGTTCACAAATACTTCCGCTTCATGTGTAGCTGAACCAAATCTGAGCACTTGTCTTTCTTGTTGTAATACGTTAGGAATTGTAAAAGTTGTTTCATAGACCACTTTACCGACATGATTTCTAATAGATGATACAACACCTTGATCGTTATAAGAACCTGGCACTGCCATTTGTAAATCTGTATCAATTTCAGTTGTAACGTCATATTCACCTTTATATTCAATCAATTTAAAAGACCAAATACCTGATAAATCAATCACGTTTCTCGTTTCTGTCATAGTTGGATATAGCATATAACATTCTCCTTTATCTATTTATTATAGTTTTTCAAATAATGCGAGTTCTGAAACAATTCGTTTATGTTTTTTATCTGTAAGCGTATAGAACAGTCCAAATATGATGAGTGCTAATAATACTGCAACGCCTGGCACGATGAAATAAAGTATTTTCAAACCATGTATTGTGCCTGCTGTTTGCTGAACATTCGGTTGATATCCGATAATCGTTAAAGCCATACCAGGAATAAAGCCAGCTAATGCTTGTGACACTTTACGCGCAAAGCTATAACTTGAATAAATAATCCCTTCAGATCTAACACCTGTCTTCCATTGTGAATAATCTACAATATCACTAATAAAGGCCCAAACAACTGTATTCGGTATAACAAGGAAAAATTGAGATATACAGTTAATAACTAAGAATGTTATCACATGTTCACCACTGATTAAGAAGTTTGCCGCTTCAGCAATCGCAAACCCTAAAAGCCCGATAATCGCGGTATATTTCTTACCAAATTTTTTATTAAGAAAAGTTGTTAAGAATAATGCTGGAATTAACGTGATAATATTTAATACACTTACGATACCTACTAAATTCTGTTCGCCTAATACATATTGGAAATAGTACAGTTGTGATTGTTGTTTTAAGAAGAGTGATGTAATACTGAGCAATGTAAATATAATTAAAACGACAAAAGGTCCGTTTTTAAAGAGTCCTTTAAACGCTCTCAATTCACTGCCTTTCTTTTCATTTTCATCTCTTTCAACGATAAATCTTTCTTTAACACCTTTGTAACATAGAATATGAAATATCACACCTATTAGTGCTAAACCACCGATCACGACTGGATAGCCAACAGATACACTATCAAAGAGCGATATCATTGGAATAACGATGATACCTGTTATAAACATCGCACCTTGTGAACCGAAATTTCTAAATACAGATAATTGTGTTCTATCATCTGAATTCAAAGTCATTGAAGCAGATAATGAACCATATGGTATATTCACAACTGAGTATGCAACATTAAATAATAAATATGTCGCAAACGCCCAAATTATTTTACCTTGATCAGAAAAATCAGGTGAAATAAATGAAACAATCGTTAAAAATGCAAGTGGTAAAGTCCCATATAATATAAATGGTCTAAATTTACCTTTTGGACCGATTTTATTTCTAGAATCTACTAATGCGCCAACACCTGTATCGACAAAAGCATCAAAAAGTTTAGCAACTAAAAACACTAAACCTCCGTAAAATGATGAAATACCTAATACATCTGTGTAGAACTTCAGTAAATAAATTAAACCTAAATCAAACATGAGACCATTACCAAAATCTCCGGCACCATATGCCATTTTCTCTCTTAAAGATAGTTTAGGTTTGTTAATATCCTTAAATGTTTCAATTTTTGTTTTCCCTTTATTTGCTTGGTGACTAGTTGTTGTTTTTGCAGTGCTAATAACAACACCCCCTCAATAATTTGAGTAAGCGCTTACATAAATAAACTCGAATCTACGAGTTCATTATAATTCTATTAGCATTCGATGAAAATCATCACACAAAATAACAACGTTGTTACAAAAAATCAAAAACATTCCAAAAGCCTTATATATCAAGGATTATAAGGAACTCATGTTCACACACTACTTAACATAAATTGATACAATAAGTAACATTTTTCTATATCACTCACACGAAAAATCACATATTATAATATCAATATTTCGCTTTTTATAACACAATTACGAACTCAATTATATGAATTTTCAGTTTTTAACGTTTTTCTATAACTTAATGGCGTTTGACCATACACTTTTTTAAACAAACTAATAAAGTAATGAGTATGTTGAAATCCGATATATTCAGCTATTTCTTGTACATTCATATTCGTCTTAATCAACAAGTCTTTTGCGAGGTCTAAACGAATCGCATTAATATATTGAATTACACTTTTACCGACTTCTTGTTTAAATAATCTTGAAAGATATGATGTTGATACACCTAGGTTTTCACAAATATCATCTAGCGAAATGTCTGTATGAATGTATTTATGAATATATTGTACAGCTGATTTAACATGTGCTGAATATTGAATAGCATGAACTTTCTGTGCAGCTTTCGCGTAATTGCAGCAAATTTCTTCTAACAATAATGCTCTTTCTTTATTATCAGACACATTGGCAATCATTCTCGCATGGGATTTGGACATATCATCAATCGTTAAATAATTTACCCCAGCCGCTTCAATTGCTTTTCTACCAAGTGTATTCGTTAAAGTAGCAGCATATAAGAAGTTATCCATTTTAGTACTCAATCTTTCTAAACCTTGAACTTTATCATTTAACTTCCTATTTATTTCTAGTACTTCTTCAACTCTCCCATATTGCATAGCGAGCATCATTTGATTTTCAAGTTTATAGCGCTCCTCTAATTCTTTAAGTAAATAAGTCTTTGAAATTGGTTGTTGAATGATTTGGTCTTGATCTGTTTCATCCATATGTACCTCAACAACATCATAATTTCTTTTTTGTTGATGAACATGGCGACCGACTAATTTAGCAAAGCGAACAATCTGTTGATAATGACCAGTAGAAATCCCAGTTAAATAATGCTTTAATATTTTCAAGTCAGCACTAGAACGCATTTGTTCTTCCAACATATTTAGACATTCCTTCTCTGAAGGTCGCTTTAATACGAACGGACCAAACAAAATAATCTCGTTTATATTATGAAATTTCATCACCATAAAATGAATACCATAACCATTAATCATATGATAAATCTTTTTAGAACTTAGACCCTTTATCCATTTGTATATCTTTCTTTGAAACTTTTTCGATTTCACATTATCAAACGGTGTCGCAAGAACTTTAACAACATCTTCAATATCTTCAACATTAAACACATTTAAATGGATACTCAAAATTTGCTCAGCAACATCCCTATGCCATTGCAATAAAGTCTTCTCCACAATAACACTCCCCTCAACTACCATCCTATTGTTATTTTAACGTATAATATCATTTTGGTGTTTAGTATTGAATATTTGGGGTTAGATATAAAAATACCTACTATCGATTGTCATAATCATAGTAGGTATTTAGTCGTTATATTATTCAGCTTTTTTAAGAATTTCTTTTTTAAGTTTTACTCTAAGTTGTTCTAATGTAAGTGGATCTGTAAACCAATAATCTTCTGCTTTATACGTAATGACTCTATCATTTTTTACAGCGTCTAAGTTTTTCCAAGTTGCTGTTTTCTCAAAATCAAAGTTACCGTATGATGGTTTACTTAAGAAGATATAGTCTCCGGCATAATCTGATATTTCTTCTTTAGAAATCGATTCATAACCTTTTCCGCCTTTTTTAACTTTAGCTTCATATTCTTTAGTCATTGGCATGCCGAATGCATCATGTACAATGTCTAATCCACGTCCCCAGTTGCTTTCATAAATAAAAATTTCTTTTGAATCTGGTTCAAATACTGATGCAGTTGAATCGCCAACTTTATTTTGAATCTCTTTTTTATCTTTAGCTGTTTCTTTATTCCACTTGTCGATCCATTCTTTAGCTTTATCTTCTTTACCAGTTAACTTCCCTAACTCTGTTAAAATTTCTTTATGGTTATACTTTGTATACGTATAAGGAACGGTTGGTGCAATTTTTTGATATTTTTTAAGGTTTTTATCCATTGCATCCGCAATAATTAAATCCGGTTTCTGTTTCGCTACTTGCTCAACATTCCCATCACCAACGAGTTCTACACCATCTAAATGTGGTTTAATAATAGATGAGTCTTTCGTCCAATCTGGAACAGCAATTGGCTTAATACCTAATTCAATAAAATCTCCTACATAAAAAGCTGTTAAAACAGCAACTTTCTTAGGTTTCTTTGGAACTTGAATCGTCTTCCCGTTCTCTAGTTTGTAATCTTTCGTTTCATTCGATTCTGACTTTTTCGTATCATTTGAACTATTTGAGCACGCACTTAGAAGTAAAATACAACTTAACAATCCTATAATAAGCTTTTTCAAATTATGCTTCCTACTTTCTAATTGATATACATTATCAATTATATACACTTTCAAAAAAATAACCATACACATAAGCAAAAATAGTTAAAAATTTTAAAGATAAGATATACTAGAATTAAATAAATTACGAAGGTGATACATATGGAGTATAGAATGGCCACAATTAATGATGTGCAGGGTATTATAAAAGTTTGTTCTGATGGATATCGTGTGACATATAAAGATATACTACCTGAAAAATACATCACACAAATTATTAATGAATTTTACAATGAACAACTCGTTTCAAATGAAATCACGAATATTGATCAATATTGGAATGGTTGGTTTGTTGCTGAAGATAATGGACAAATTGTTGGCGCTGGTGGCGGCGGTTTTAGAGAACCACATATCTCTGAATTATATGTCCTTTACTTGGATCCAACGCGTAAACGAGAAGGCATCGGTTCATGTTTATTAAATATTATTACAGAAGATCAAATAAGAAGAGGTGCCAGAGAACAATGGGTTTCAGTAAGTAAAGGAAACCATATGGGTATTCCTTTTTATGAAGCTAAAGGATTTAAATATCAATACGAAAAACCAATGTATACTTTGCCAGAAAATGAAAACTACATATCATTAAAATACAAACGTCAATTATAAGGAGCGTTATAACGTGAAATTAAGTGTATTAGATCAAGCACCCATTTCTAAAGGAAGTACACCTGAAGAAACATTACAAAATACTATCGCATTAGCACAATGGACTGAATCGTTAGGTTATCACAGATATTGGGTTGCTGAACATCACAATACGAGTGGTCTCGCAAGTTCTTCACCAGAAATCTTGATGACTCAAATCGCCGCTTCAACTGAACATATTCGAGTTGGCTCTGGCGGTATATTATTACCACAATATAATCCTTATAAAATTGCAGAGAATGGTAAGACTTTATCTGCATTATTCCCTAACCGTATCGACTTAGGATTTGGTAATTCACCAGGTGGTTCTCCAATTACACAAAAAGCTTTGACTGATGATCATATTAAACCAATAGAAGACTTTTATAGACAAGCATCTGACTTACAAGGATTCTTGCATAATTCATTACCTAGAGATCATAAATTTAGACTTGTTAAAGCAGGACCACGCATAGACAATCCACCAACAATGTGGTTATTAGGTTTAACTGAAAATGGTGCTAGAAACGCAGCACAATTAGGTATTGGATTTGTATTCGGTCACTTTATAAATCCTAAATATAAAGAAATCGCAATGAAACGCTATTACGAAGACTTTAAACCATCCGTTAATATGAAAGAACCATCAACCATTGTTTGTATTTTTGTAGTATGTGCAGAAACAGACGAAGCAGCAGAACAATTAGCCATATCTCAAGACAAATGGTTATTAAACGTAGGTAAAGGATTAGGAACAAAAGTTCAACCACCAGAAGAAATCAATATAGACGATTATACAGAAGAAGAATTAGAACTCATTAAGACGAACCGAAAAAGAAGTATTATAGGTTCACCACAAACAGTGAGAAAACAACTTAACCAACTAGCAGAAGAATATCAAACAGACGAATTTATGATTATCACAAATATCTACGATTTCGAAGCAAAGAAAAAATCATATCAATTACTAGCAGAAGAAATCTTATCTTAAAATGAGAATTGATGGAGATGTGAGGGGATGGGTTAAGGTGTGTTGGGATGTAGGTGGGGATTTAACTACCATTATTTCGAATTGTGGTAATTAGAACGCTGTATCTTCCATTATTCTGAATTCTGGTAATTAGAACGCGCTAACTTCCATTATTCGGAATTCTGGTAATTAGAACGCGCTAACTTCCATTATTCGGAATTCTGGTAATTAGAACGCTGTATCTTCCATTATTCTGAATTCTGGTAATTAGAACGCTGTATCTTCCATTATTCTGAATTGTGGTAGTTAGAACGCGCTAACTTCCATTATTCCGAATTGTGGTAATTAGAGGGACACCTCTTACGGACATTTCTCGGAATTCTGTCCCTAACAACATAAACTACTCATCAAAAAGAAAGACAGGCTGGGACATAAAGTAATGTCTCAGCCTGTTTTAGTATATTGGCAGTAGATGACTGAATTGAAAATGCGCTTGTATCAAGCTTTTTTCAACTCTAGTCATCCTTGCCGGGGCGGGACTACGAAATCTTTTTATACAAATTAGATTTCTGTCCCGCTCCCTCTCTTTATCTATTCTAGAATTGTTCTGATAAGATTTTTTGTTCTAAGAAGTTTAGCATATAGTCTGGGCTACCTGTCTTAGCATCTGTTCCTGACATTTTGAAGCCTCCGAATGGATGATAACCTACTACTGCTGATGTACAACCTCTGTTCAAGTATAAGTTACCTACGTCATAATCTTCACATGCTTGTCTCCAATGTTCACGATTATTTGTAATGACTGCGCCTGTTAATCCGTAATCTGTATCATTAGCAATTTCTAATAATTCTTCAAAGTTATCGCCTTTAGTGAAGCCAACAACTGGTCCGAAGATTTCTTCTTGCATAATTTGATCACTTGATTTAAGTCCAGAAATAATTGTTGGATGTACGAAATAACCTTTACTGTCGTCAGTCTTACCGCCAACTTCTAGCTTACCTTCTTTACTACCAATTTCGATATAATTTTTAATTTTATCGAATTGTTTTTTATTAATGACTGGTCCCATGTATACATCAGAACCGCCTTCTGTATGATTAATTGAAAGTTCTTTTGTTAATGCAATTGATTTTTCTAGAACTTCATCATAAACATCTTTATGCACGATTGCTCTAGAACATGCAGAACATTTTTGACCAGAAAAGCCAAATGCAGAATCTACAATTGCTTTAGCTGCTAAATCAGTATCTGTATTTTCGTCTACAATAATTGCATCTTTACCGCCCATTTCAGCGATAACACGTTTTAAGAAGTTTTGGCCTTCTTGAACTTTAGCTGCTCTTTCAAAAATACGTGTACCTGTTGCTCTTGAACCCGTAAATGTTACAAAGTGCGTATCTTTATGATCAACTAAGTAATCACCGATTTCTTTTGGATCCCCTGGTACAAAGTTTACAACGCCTTTTGGAAGACCTGCTTCTTCTAAAATTTCCATTAATTTATATGCAATTAATGGCGTATCTTCTGCTGGTTTAAGCAATACAGTATTACCTGCAATTATAGGTGCAACTGTTGTACCTGTCATAATTGCAAATGGGAAGTTCCAAGGTGGAATTGTAACACCAGGACCCATTGGTTTATAAATATATTGGTTATGCTCCCCTTCTCTATCGAAGACTGGCTTACCATTAGCCAACTCCATCATAGAACGCGCATAATATTCAATAAAATCAATACCTTCATTTGTATCTCCATCTGCTTCATTCCATGGTTTACCCGCTTCATAAACCATTAATGCAGAAAGTTCATGTTTTCTTCTGCGAATGATTGCAGAAACTCTAATTAATAATTCGGCTCTTTCTTTATGAGACCATTTTCTCCAAGTCTTATAGGCTTCTTTAGCCGCTTCCATCGCTTGGTCAACTTGTTCTTTAGAAGCTTTTGAAATTGTACCTAGTACTTGTTGGTGGTTTGCTGGATCTACAGATTCAAATTTATCATCTGTATAAATCTTCTCACCATTAATTACTAGAGGAATTTCTTTCCCAAATTCAGATTTAACTTTTATTAATGCATCTTTAAACGCTTGTTGATTCTCTTGATTTGTAAAATCTGTTGCTGGTTCATTGTGAAATTCTACTACCATCCTTCATACCTCCTAAAAATATAAACCTAATAAGAGATAAATACCTCTTATAAAACATTTTACTATTGTATTTTAAAAATTATCAAGTAAAGGGCTTTCATAAAGAAATGATTATTATTATAAAAGCTTATAATCCCTGTAACATCAGTACTTCAGAGTGTCATATATATACAAAAAAGATGAGACATCACAAGATGCCTCATCTTTACTCAAATAGAGAAATTATACACTTTATTTAATCGCTTGATGAATTTGTTGAATATCTTGTGGCGTTGTTTCACAACACCCACCTACTATTTGAATACCTTGCGATATCCACGGTTTAGACTTTTGAGCAAGCAATGCATGATCTCCTTGACCTACCCAAACTTTCTCTACTGGATCAAATGTCTTACCACCATTCGGATAAACAGCAATGACTTGTGGTAATGCCGTCAATCCTTTTTCAATTGCTTTATCAACACTTTCAATCTTTGAACAATTCACACCAAATACAGGCAGACGCGCTTCATGCTCTTTAATATATTGGCATACCGTCTCAAACTCAGTACCATCAGATAAATTACCTTCATCATTAACGGTACATGATATCCAGAATGTGATGTCATCTGAATATTGAGGAATGATATGTTCAACGATAGCTTTTATTTCATTAAAATTAGGCACCGTTTCAAATACAAAATCATATATACCTCTATCAATTAGTGCTTGGATACGTGCTTGATGAAAGTCGATATAATCTTCTGTGGATACTTCATATGCCCCAGTATACTCTGAACCATCACTTAAATATGCACCGTATGGACCTAAACTGCCTACTATAACTTGTTCGTCCGTTACAGATGATTTTATTTGTTCGACAGCTACATCAAATAAATGTTCTATTTCTGACGTTTGCATGCCAATAGATTCAAATGTAGCAAAGCTTGCTTGATAAGTGCTTGTTAACACAATATCAGCACCTGCATCTGTAAATGCTTGATGCGCTTGTTTCACTTTATGAGGTTCATGAATGATCACTTCACTAGACCATAATGACGAATTCAAATCACATCCATAACCTTCTAATGTTGTGGCTAATCCACCATCTAATACTAAAGTGTTTTCTTGTTTAATTTTATTCAGAAGTCTCAATGATTTGACCGTCCTTTTTATGATATTTTACAAAATAAAATACTATCGCAATAATTGCAAACGGAATACCGAAATATAATGCTGGTGATTGGTTTGGATCAAAAATCATACCAACACATGACACTAAACAAAGGATAAAGCCAATGATTGGTACACTTTGATGAATTTTCAAATGTTTATTTGCACGTTTCGCATTGAAATAAGATAAACAAATACTCATCCATACGATAACAACAGCTAAACCTGCTATAGAAACAAGTACGATATATAAAGTATCTGCAGTATAAATACTTGAGAATAATGCCAGTAAACCTCCACACATACTAAAAATAGTCGCGCGTATCGGCATATGATGTTTGTTTAGTTTCTTAAAATATTTAGGGAACATGCCTTCATTTGAAAGACTCCAAACCATCCGACTAGCTGCATACAACCCTGAATTGGCTGCTGATAATAATGCGGTTATAATAACTAAATTCATGATATCTCCAGCATACGGGATACCCATATTTTGAAAGATGACAACAAATGGACTTTCTAATGATTTCCCTTGATAGCTCGGAATGAGAATAGAAATAATAACCATCGTTCCAATGAAGAAAATGATCAATCGCCATAATGTTGCATTAATCGCTTTCGGAATGACTTTTTTAGGATTTTTCGTTTCACCTGCTGCAATACCTATCAGTTCCGTACCACTAAATGCATAGTTAACTGCTAACATCGTTAAGAATACGGCACCTAAACCATTCGGGAATGTTGGATTCGTATATCGTGATTTAATGGTATCTAGACCGTTATAACCACTGTAGTGAATAAGCCCGAATAACGTGAGGGCGCCTAAACCAATAAACAGTATAATCGCTAACACTTTCACTAAAGAAAAGTAAAATTCAACTTCAGCATAGAATTTCGTAGATACAATATTAAAAGCTAAGACAAGTATAATCGCAATACTTGAAAATATGTATACAGGTACATCGGGTAGCCACTTCTGCATTAAAATACCCACTGCCGTAAATTCTGAACCAAGTGCTACAGTCCATGTTAACCAATAAAACCAAGCGACAATAAATCCTATTGAAGGATGTATATATTTTGAAGCATAAACATGAAATCCGCCTGTCACCGGATGTTCAATCGCTAATTGTCCGAGACATAGCATAACGAGATACACGAGAATAGCACCAACGACATAAGATAACATCGTACCTAACGGACCCGCTTGTTGCAAGGTATAACCAGAACTTAAAAATAACCCCGTCCCAATTACACCACCAAAACTTAATAACATAATATGACGTTGTTTCATATCACGTCTATATGACTGATTTGACACGATATACCTTCTCTCTAAAATTAAAAATATCTTCAATTTTATATCTTTCGAATAATTCAGTCAACTCATAATTTTCTGTAAATATAAAAAAACCTCTGTATAGCATGGTTTTTATACCTTGATATACAGAAGTTTTAGGTTGGGAGTTACGTGCGATACACCCTGATTTCGCACCTTTGCGCACGATATCTCGGAGTCTTCGTGCGATACACCCTGATTTTGTACCTTTGCGCACGATATCTCAGAGTCTTCGTGCGATACACCCTGATTTCGCACCTTTGCGCACGATATCTCGGAGTCTTCGTGCGATACACCCTGATTTCGCACCTTTGCGCACGATATCTCAGAGTCTTCGTGCGCCTTACCGCTTCATCATATACTTTCTAATGCATTTCTTAATTTTTCTTGTATTGTCTCTTTGTCATCTTCTACAGGATTAAATTCAAATTTTTCATCATTTATAAAAACGGTTGGTACGCCTTTAATCCCTCTTTCAAATGTTTCTTGCATAATGGCTAAAGATCGGTCGTCTGCATTTTTTTGTGGTGATAAACCTAATTCATGTTCCATTTTTCTTTCTATTGTTTCAAAATTCAATGTCCATTCGTCTTGTGTTTCATATAGGTATCGTATTATTTTAAAAGTTTCTTCGGGGTCATCGTAATCCAGATAAATATTCGCAACAGTTCCTTTAAGCAATCTTTGTTTCGTCTTATCAAAATGCTTAACGATATATTGGACTTTATTCTCATTAATATAAGGTTCTAAAACTTCGTCAGCTGCTGCAAAATAATTTAAACAATATGGGCATGCAAAATTAATAAATGCCTCAATTGTTATGTTTGCGTCTTTGCTTCCTACTGTTAAATGTTGGATTTCTGTCATAACGTTTACCTCCTATATGTTGTTATACTTATTTAACCATTTCACAGCCGATAAAGCGAATGATTATATTCAGAATTGTTTATCAATTCTATTTTAATATACAAAAAAACACTCCATAACAAAGTTATGAAGTGTTTAACTAATTGGTTAAATATTAGTTTTTGATAACGTTAACTGCTTGAGGTCCACGTTGTCCTTCTTCGATATCGAAAGTAACTGAAGCACCTTCGTCTAATGATTTGTAACCTTCAGTTTGGATAGATGAGAAATGTACGAATACGTCGTTACCATTTTCTCCTTCGATAAATCCGTATCCTTTTTCTGCGTTAAACCATTTTACTGTACCTTTATTCATAATAAAAGTCCTCCTATTGTGCTTTTGCACGTATATTTGCAATAATCAATCTTCAAACTTAAATGGACTTTATTAACTATGAATAAAACTACCAATTAATTTAATCTCGAAATATCACTTGCTACTCACTATACGCTATAAATGATTGAAAGTAAAGCTTTATGTTAAATTAAACTTTTATTTTACTTTTATCATGCGCTATAACCTATAAATAATACTTGTCTATCACTTTTAACGATTCATCTAATTCATATATTAGTGGTGCACCTGTTTTGATTTCTAAGTTTGAAATTTCATCATCTGGAATATCTTCTAAATACTTAATCAGTGCTCTTAAAGAGTTACCATGTGCAGAAACTAAAGTTGTTTGATGGTTTAATAAACTTGTTGAAATATGATCTATCCAATATGGGATGACTCTATCCAATGTATCTTTAAGACTTTCTGTAACTGGCATGATTCTTCTATCTAACATTTCATATCTTCTATCATTCAAGTATTCTTCTCGTAACTTTTCATCCGCTTCTGGCGGTCTTGTATCATAAGAACGTCTCCAAATATGCACTTGTTCTTCACCATATTCTTCTCGTGCTTGATCTTTATTTTTACCTTGAAGTCCACCATAATGACGTTCATTTAAACGCCATGTTTTGTAAACTGGTATCCAAAGTTGGTGAGAATGTTTCAATAATAAATATGTGGTTTCAATTGCTCTTGTTAAAAGTGATGTATATACAACATCTATTTCAATATTTTGTTTTAATAATTTTTCACCTGAGATTCTCGCTTCATTATACCCTTGCTCTGATAACTCTACATCTGCCCAACCTGTAAATAAATTTTTCGCATTCCATTCACTTTGCCCATGTCGACATAAAATTAATTTTGGCATATGATTCGCTCCAATCTTTTATTTGTTAAGTCTATTGAACCACTAATTGCAAACTTTTAAAAATAAAAAGACCGTCCGATAGCATTTCAAAATATACCAATCAGTTCTATAATAAATAAATATCATCATAAAATGTTCAAAGGATTGAGTTGTCATGATTTATAAATTCATAAAAATCATACTCCAAATATGTATGATCTATTTTATTACCGTTCTGGGTAGTTGGATTCAAGACACATTAAACATACCTATTGCAGGTAGCATTATCGGACTTGTGATACTTTTCTTATTATTACAATTTAAAATTATAAAAGAAGAATGGATTAAAGATGGCGCAAATTTATTATTAAGTACGATGATTTTCTTCTTCATCCCATCAATCGTCGGTGCTATGAATTTAGTTGACCAAATAAACGCACAGTTTATCTTTTTAATTGTATTAGTCATCGCAAGCACATGCATTGTTGCACTCTCTTCAGGATACATAGCTGAGAAAATGTTAAAAAAGAATCATATAGAAGAAAGTGGTGATCAATCATGATGATTAAAGCACTTTTAATGATTCTTTTAACAATTGTCATGTACATATTTGCATTATTTATACAGAAAAAATTCAAGATTGCCATCTTACACCCTGCACTCGTTTCATCCATTGCGATTATCTGTGTACTTGTGTTATTTGGATATAATTACAACGACTATATGGTCGGCGGACAATGGATTTATGACTTTTTAAATTGCACAGTTGTATGTTTAGCATATCCACTATATTTATATAGAAAAATGATTGTTCAACATTTCAAAGTCATTATCACAAGTGTATTAGTTGGGATAACGATTAATATTATTTTAATGTTTACGATTTTAAATATATTCGGTTATTCAAAAGAAATGATCGCATCACTGTTGCCTAGATCTATAACAGCAGCAGTCGGTGTACAAGTATCACAACAAATAGGCGGAATAGATAGCTTGGCCGTGTTGTTCATTATAGGTACAGGATTAATAGGAAGTATGTTGGGATCATATCTTATCAAAATAGCCAAATTCCAAACATCCATTGCCAAAGGACTCACTTATGGCAATGCATCACATGCTATTGGAACAGCCAAAATATTAGAAACCGATATCGAATCAGCAGCCTTCAGTTCAATCGGCATGATTCTAACAGCCCTAATCAGCTCAGTCGTAATACCATTGTTTGTTATATTAGTATATTGAGAATTTAGAGATATAGATTATAAAAAGATAGAGGTTGGAGTGAGTATGTAGGTCTGTATGTTGCTTGTTTGGGGAGTCTTGCAACATACGGGTGCGCTATGTTGCTTGTTTGGGGTGTCTTGCAACATACAGAGGTTCTATGTTGCTTGTTTGGGCAGTCTTGCAACATACGGGCGAGCTATGTTGCTTGTTTGAGGAGTCTTGCAACATACAGAGGCGCTATGTTGCTTGTTTGGGCAGTCTTGCAACATACGGAGGTTCTATGTTGCTTGTTTGGGCAGTCTTGCAAAATACAGAGGCATCTATTTATCTTGTTTCACCAGTCTTGATAAATACAACGCGCCTATTTATCTTGTTTGGCCTGTCTTGATAAATACAGAGCCTCTATTTATCTTGTTTCGCCAGTCTTGATAAATACAGAGCCTCTATTTATCTTGTTTCGCCAGTCTTGATAAATACAGAGCCTCTATTTATCTTGTTTCGCCAGTCTTGATA
>NZ_JAJNJE010000011.1:0-37940 GCF_022386035.1 Mammaliicoccus sp. O-M54 | reverse complement strand
CGACTTGCATGTATTAGGCACGCCGCCAGCGTTCATCCTGAGCCAGGATCAAACTCTCCATAAAAGAAGTAAGCTTGATAAGCTCATTTTTAATTGGTTAAGCCAATCACTCTGAAGTACTTTCAGTACTCAATTATTGGAATTAACGTTGACATATTGTCATTCAGTTTTCAATGTTCATCTAATTTGCGTCTAAACAATATTGTACTAAAAACAATGTTTGTTTTCAACTAATTTTGTTAACTTATTTTTAACACGTTTATAAATATATAACATTTATTTCGTATTAACAAGAGTCAATTTTACACTTTCAAGAAAAAGTTTTGATAACTTTTTTCGTTGTTGTGCTGTCGTTTTCAGCGACTTTTATATAATATCAAGTGAGGTTTTAAAAGTCAACACTATTTAGCATCTTTTTTAACAAAAAATTAAAAAGCACAAGATTAAGGTGTAAATAGAATTTAATCTTGTGCTTTGTATCATTTCTTCAATGATTTACTGTCTTTATTCAACTTTGATTTCTTGGCTTTTCTCTCTTCAAGAGACAACGCATTATATTTAGGTAATGTAATTAATTGATAAGCATTACATAATAATAATCCAAAGATTGTAAGATAAATCCAACTTGTATCTTCCACTCTTAAAAATGGTATAAGCTCTACTGTCGTCATAACAACCATGAAAAACATAGATGGAATCCATAAATTCTTTTTAGATTGTTTGTTTTTTATATTACTTGTAATGATCGCAAAAATAACGACAACGATCGGTAACCAAATAAATGATAAGATTTGATCTGTTCCACCAAATCTTAAAAATCTAAAATACACTAAATCAAATATAGCAAATACTGTTACAACGATTTGTACATGTGGCCATATCTTACCAAAGATACCTATGCCTAATTGATTAATGAATAAATAGATGAAATATGCAAGCTGACTAATAGTTGCTACAAGTAGTCCTACAACTAAGAACCATATTGAAGCTGCTACAAACTCACCTATTTCTCCAGCAAATAAATATTTCGTTACTTTATCATATCCAAAGATAAGTGACGCAATGTATGTCACAACTACACCTATCAACAGTGTATTTCTGTAAAATTGAATTAAATATTTTAAAGTCACTTGCTTACCTCCGCACTAATCTTCATCTGTTATATTAATGATATTCTTAGCAATTTGACTATAAACTTTACCTAAATCTTCATGTTCTTTATAGATAGAAGGTGAAAAGTTATTTTCATCCCACTCAGGTTGACTTAATGGAAGCTCACCTAATAACGTCGTTTGAAGTTCTTGTGCTAATTTAGCACCGCCGCCTTTACCGAATACATATTCTTTATTTCCTGTTTCTTTACTTTGGAAATAAGACATATTTTCGATTACACCTAAAATAGAATGTTCAGTATGTTTAGCCATTGCACCTGCTCTTGCTGCAACAAATGCTGCAGTTGGATGAGGTGTCGTTACAATAATTTCTTTACTTGAAGGTAACATTGTATGTACATCTAAAGCTACATCACCAGTACCTGGTGGTAAATCAAGTATTAAGTAATCTAATTCTCCCCATTTAACTTCTGTAAAGAAACTTGTGATCATTTTTCCTAACATTGGACCTCTCCAAATGACAGGTGCATTTTCTTCAACGAAAAATGCCATAGAAATAACTTTAACGCCTTCACGCTCAACAGGAATAATTTGTTCGCCTTCTACTTCTGGTTTTTCTTGTATACCCATCATATCTGGAACACTAAATCCATATATATCAGCATCAACGAGTCCTACTTTTTTACCTTCTCTAGCAAGAGATACTGCTAAGTTAACGGCTACTGTTGATTTACCAACACCGCCTTTACCTGAGGCAACTGCAATAAATTCAACTGGATTATCTTTAGATAATAGTCCTTCTATCGTTTGTTCTTCCATTATACCTTTGAATTTTTCTAATGCTTCATCAGATAATTCATCAAATCTTATCCCTACAGTTTTCGCACCATTTTCTTTTAATAGATCTACAATTTCCATTTGTAAATCAAGTTGTGGTTGTCCGCCAAGCTTAGCTATCGCAACTTTGACACTCACATGCTCTTTTTCTTCTTTGATGCTAACTTCAACTATGCCGCCTGTTTCTTTAAGTGGTACATCTACAATCGGATCATGTAACGCTCCCACAAGTTCTTTAACCTGTTCTACTGATAACAAAATCTACGACTCCCCTTCTAAAATAATTATCTACTTATCATTATATTCAGTGTAACAAAAAATTTAAACATACAGGTAGTTTATTGTTTAAAAAAGGGAGCGGGACAGAAATCTAATTTATATAAATAGATTTCGTAGTCCCGCCCCGGCAAGGATGACTAGAGTTGAAAAAAGCTTGGTACAAGCGCATTTTCAATTCAGACATCTACTGCCAAGTTGTAAAAAGAGACTGAAACATTACATTATGTCTCAGTCTCTTTAAATCTTCTTATTTAGAATGGTTCGGTATTCTTGTATTACTATGTTTGTTTTCTGATTTAATAAATATAGATAATACAACTCCGAAAAATACAATAACAGTTAATACTAAGAAAGCAATATTAATACCGTGAATCATTGCTTCAGATTGTAATATCTTCGCAGTATTACCTGCATTGGCATGTTCTAATTGTGTCTTTGAAGGTTCAAAGTTCTTAGCACCAATCGACATAATCGTTACTAATATACCTGTACCAATTGAACCTGAGATTGTTCTTAGTGTATTCATCATTGCTGTACCATGGGATAATACTTCGTTTGGAATCGCATTTAATCCTGCAGTATTAACAGGCATCATTATCATAGAGACACCAAACATTCTAATTGAATAAACAACAATTAAATAAAGTAGTGATGTACTATCATTTAAGAATGCAAGCATGAGAGTTGTGACTGTAATGATTGTAAATCCGATGATTGCCAACCATTTCGCACCGTATTTGTCGAACAAACGACCTGTTACAAGTGACATAACACCTGTAATGATTGCACCTGGTAATAATAGTAAACCAGAAATTAATGCTGAATATCCTCTTGCATCTTGCATATACATTGGCATTAATAGTGATGGCCCAATTAAAGAAACCATTGAGAAAATACCTATGATTGTTGTTAATGCAAATGTTTTATATTTGAATACTCTTATATTCAATAATGGGGTTTCTAATTTTAACTGTCTTAATACGAAGATTACTAACGTTACGATACCTATAATTAATGTAACGATAACAATTAGTGATGTGAATCCTAGAGATCCTGCGCTACTGAATCCATATAATAAAGATCCAAAGCCTACTGTAGATAGAATAATAGATGGTACATCTAAGTGAACATCTTTTGGTTTAGAAATATTCGTTAAGTATTTCGCACCAAAAGCTAATGCTACAACCGCGAATGGAATGATTGTGTAGAATGGACTTCTCCAACTAAAGTTATCAACGAGATAACCAGATAACGTTGGACCTAATGCTGGGGCGAATGAGATAACGAGACCTGCCATACCCATCGCAAAACCACGTTTTTCTTTAGGGAATAAATTAAAGAGTACAAATTGCATAAGGGGCATCATAACACCTGCACCCATTGCTTGAAGTACTCTTGCTAACATTAATATTCCGAAGTTTGGCGATAAAGCGGCAACTAAAGTACCGATTGTAAATGATAACATCGCCATTAAATAAAGTGGTCTTGTATTAAATTTATCCATCAAAAATGCTGTAGCCGGTATCATAACACCGTTGACTAACATAAATCCTGTCATTAACCATTGACCTTGGTTGGCATCGATTTTTAAATGTACCATGATTTCAGGTATTGCTGTATTTAATAAAGTTTGGTTTAAAATCGCCACAAAGGCACTTACTAACATTACAGCTACTACCAAATTTCTTTGACCTTTTGAAATGTCCTGAACATTCATGGTTTCAACTCCTTCCAAATATACCTTTGCTATTATGCACTATTTTATTTCGGAAATCAAAATAAATGTTTCATCGGTTTAAATTTTTGCTATCTGGATAGAAAATTTCAGTACATATATATAAAACAGTGATTATCACTAAAATAACCCAAAAGTCAATTTTGATTTGTGAATAATATATATGTACTGTGAAATAAAACATAATCGTGCTAACAGTTATCGTTAATAAATGAAAAGTCATACCCTTGAAATACGGATTATCATTTAGTCTATTTTTAAATCTATCTAATAAAAATTCTATAGCGACAAGTGTAAAGTAGCCAAACAATATGTAACTACCATAATAGAACAAGTTATCTATCATACTTTTATTGTAGTTGAATTCTGCTAAGCCATAATAAATTAAAATTCTGCTTAATCCAAACATACCAAAAGAAAGTAGTACAATAAAAATTGCACCAGACAATGTGAAAATACTTATAATAATCAATATGGACAATAAATGAAAAATATCAAAACGCTTATTTTTTCTTTTCATACATTGTGACTCCCTCTAAATATGTTTTACCTTTAAAAACTTTTTCTTCTCTTTTCTTTAAATACAATAGACCATACAATCGTCAATGTAACGACTACTAACATAATATACAACATAATATTTTGAACGCCGTAACTTAAAAACGAAATGTTTAATACATATATTGAAGAAACAATTAACGATCCAGTTGTACTACCTATTGTCTTAAATAATGTATAAATCGACATCATGGAACCTAATTGGTGATGAGGTGCTTCTTCTTGAACAACGACAACATCTTTCGTATATACCGTACCAAATGATACGCCCATTACAAAAACAGCAAATGGGATGATTACAATCCATTCGACACCTGTTAATATAGCAAAGCTACCAACAAACATTGCCAAGAAAGCTAACATATAAATAAATTTTAATTTAAGTTGATCTAATCTACCAAGTACAAAAGTGATAAACAACCAACCTACCGACATTGGAAAAATGATTAAACCACTTTGTAACGGTGTAAAGCCTTGTTCATTTTGTAAATAGATTGGCATAAAAATAGTGTAGCCCATCAACATTGTTGAATAAATCATATCTGTAAACAACACGAGAATGATTTTTCTATTAAATGCTTCAACAGGTACAAATGGATTTCTCATACGCGTCTCAACTCTGTAGAGTAATACGACAAATCCAATTAATAATATGAAGCAAATCATACGTAAAATAAATGGTATATGTTCTGCAACAATTAGTAAAAAGCTTGCGACCACACCATAAAATATGAATAAGCCTTTATAATCTAATTTAGTTTTTTCTACTTTTTCTTGTTCGAAATTAAAATACTTTATAACCAACCACATAGATACTAAGGCTATAGGTACATTGATATAAAATAGAAAGCTCCAGTTTAAAGATTCTAATATTGCGCCACCTAACAGTGGTCCTACAATACTAGATATACCCCAAACACTTCCAACAATACCCATCACTTTATATCTTCTCGGAATTGGAAAAGCAAGTTTAGGTACAACTTGACCTAATGTCATCATGACACCTGCACCTAAACCTTGAACAATTCTAGAAATAACTAGCAATGGGAAACTATGTGTCATTTCACTTAACCCACAAAATACACTACCAATAATAAATACAGATATCCCTAGTAACACTACTAACTTAATATTAATTCTCTTTACAAGTTCACCAACGATTGGTGTCATAAACACAACCGCTATTAAATATACTGTAAAGATTAATGCAACTTCCGTATCAATATTAAAGTCTTTCTGCATCGTTGGTGTTGCTAAAGATACGATTGATGTTTCTATAGCACTCATAAACATAATAAGTACTAAAGCCAACACAATTCCTTTGTTCTTAGTCATAATTCACGCTCTTTCATATACAATATTTCCGTTAACAATTGTTAATTTAGCTTGAATTTGTGCTAAATCTTGACGGTTAACCTTAAATGGATCTTGATCTAACACAGTGAAATCCGCTTCATATCCTACTCTAATTCTTCCAGTACGGTCAGTTGTTTGACCAATCTCACTCGCAAGTGTTGTATATAAACGTAACGCATCAAATACAGATAGTGCTTCTTCAAAGAAGTACGCACCTTCTTCACCATACGTTTGTCTATTAACTGCCGCATGAATACCTAGCATAGGATTCGGTGTTTCAATCGGTGCATCTGAACCGCCACCTATTATAATACCTAAGTCTAACATTGACTTAAACGGATATAAATATCTCGCTCTTTCTTTCCCTACTTTATCTTGAACCCACGGAAAATCACTTGTAATAAATTGTGGCTGAACGTCACAAATCACAGGTAACTTCGCAACACGTTGTAACAGTTCTTCATTTAATGTACTAATGTGAATTAATCTATCTCTTAGTCCGTTTGGCACAGGATATTTTTCTATTGCATCCAATACCATTTCACAAGCTTTGTCACCAATCATATGAACAGCTATCGCACCATTATATTTTCTGGCGATTTTAACTTTTTCTTCGAGTTCTTCTTGTGTATATATCGCAAGTCCATAATTCGTTCCAGTAGGATCATTAGAATAAGGTTCTTTCAACAATGCTGTACTGCCACCAAAAGCACCATCTGCATAAAATTTCATAGCATCAGGTTCTATCCATTTATCAACAAAAGTCGCCTGTTCTTCCATCATTTGTTCATAAACACTAAAGTGTCGTAACAATCGTACTCTAAATGGCTTTTGATCTTCACCTGGCCCTACAACTGTTTTATAAGCATTTAAGACATCTTTATAATCTTCGTAGTAACCTAAATCTTCTGTATGCGATCCTGTTATACCATACTGATATAAATATGTAATCGCGTTATTTAAATGTTTAGTAAGAGACTGTTCATCTTCATTTGAAGCTAATTCTTCAAATGGTTCCATAGCTGTATCATAAAGCCAACCAGTCAGTTCACCTTCTTGTTTTTCATATGAACCACCATCAGGATTTTCGATATCATTTGTCATACCTAAAATCTCTAACGCTTTCGAATTGACGATTGCTGCATGTCTACATACCCTTTTTACAATTACCGGATTATCTTTGCATAATTTATCTAAATCAAATTTATTAAGTCTAATGCCATTTAATAGATTTTCGTCATAACCTTCAGCAACTAACCATTCACCTGGTTGTAATGTTTGGGCTTTCTGGCTAATTTTTTCTTTTACATTTTCAATATTTGTCTCACCATTTAAAATGACTGATGATAACCAAACGCCAGTCCCCATAACATGAATATGTGTTTCAACAAATCCAGGAAACATCGTCCCACCTTTTAAATCGATTGTTTCATAATCCGTTGTTTGAAGTTGGTTTAAATCTTCTTTTGATAAAACAGCTTCTATTATACCATTGTCTACAATTACCCCTGCATATGTATCATCTGGTCTTTCCATCGTATATATAGTTCCGTTCTGATATAACTTTTTCATCTGATTCAGCTCCCTTATACATTCAAGTTTATTCTAATTCTACATATTTAATAGTAAAAAAGACACCGATAAAATCGATGTCTCCTATTTTAATTTTATAAAGTTCATTTTTATTGTATGACATGCTTAACGGCAGTAATTAATGCTTCCGTTCTTTCTTCACCAAAATATGCTTTATATCTATCATCCGCTTCATACATATTAATAATTTCTAAGTGTTTATCTTCTGTATAATTTGGCCAACTGAATGTTAACCATTCTCTGTGTAACTGAGTGACTTCTTCTTGTTTTTCTAATGTTGCCCCTTGTTCAACAATATTATCCAGTTTTTCTACGAGTTTCTTTTCAATTTGATTTTTACTTTTAATTTCATCTTTCGTCATATCCAGAAACTGATCATCAGTCTGGTCTATCTTATGGCCGCTTCTATCTTCTACTGTTTCTCCCTGAATCTCTTCATTAACATTTAGTTTGTCACGATCGAATGTTTCAAAATCTCTTTTTTCTGACATTATGATTTCCCCCTATTCATATCGTATAACATTTAATATTATCTATTTACCCGTTTTGCAAAAAAATAACAAAAAGAGCAGGATAGAAACCTCTATATCATAAAAAGATTACATATCCTGCTCACTAACTTTATTTCAATCGTCTTTGTTCACCTTTTTTAAGATGTTCATTGAACGTTTGTTGATTATTTCTGCGTTGGTGTTTAATCAATAATACTAATGCATAAACTAATATTAGACCGAATATAAGTGAAACAATACCCATAAACTGCAAACCACTTTGTTTGCCGTCACTAAATACAAAGTAATAAAAGAAATAGCCTTGAATTAAAATAATAATTGTAAGAACCGTATAATACAAACGATAGTTCATCTTATCCTCCTACATAAAGTACATAATTGCTAGAAAATGAAAAATTGAAGCAATCAAAATGAAGAAGTGCCAAATCATATGGAAGTACTTTTTATCTTTTTGAGCATAGAACCATGCTCCTACTGTATAACTAAGACCTCCAAATAAAATAAACAACATAAATATTAACGATGTCTTATTGATAACTGTTGGTAACATGAGAACACCCATCCACCCCATGATTAAATACATCGCTAAACTTAATTTATGATTAACGTTCTTAGCTGTTGATTTATATATAATGCCCCAAATTGTAATACCCCATTGGACTGCCATAATAAGCCAACCTAACCAGCCGCCCACTAACGATAATGCAATCGGAGTATACGTTCCACAGATTGCGATATAAATCATACTATGATCAATAATTCTCATAATGTATTTCTGAGGTGATGAAGATGACATTGAGTGATAAATAGCAGATGATAAAAACATCAGCATAATACTTATAATATAAATAGAGACACTCGTCGATTTAAGCGCGCCATCACTAATATAACTTTCTACTGCTGCGTATGGTAAGAAGAATAACAGAAAGAAAGCAGGAACACCATGTGATACTGCATTTCCAACTTCCTCACCGAAGGAAAGTGGCATAATATCTTTAAATGCTTCTTTAACTTTCCCGTTTTTTCTATGATGAGACTTTGTATGATTGATTTGTTCCATTCATATACCTCTTTTTATAATAGTTGATTGTTCTCTAAATCTCTTTGCGCTGTTTCGATACTGTCTTGTCCTTCTTTGTTCTTTAAAGGGCTAAATTCTTTCGTTCTATCTACTTGTAGTGTAGCAAATGATTCTGCATATTGGAAAATATCAAAATAAAACAATTCGAATTTCAATGACTCTTCTTCTACAACACTGAAGTCTTCATCTAATTGTTTTAACTTCTTAACTGCTAAATGATACGGCAATGGTTTAGAAGCCGCTTCTATAAGAAAATCTAATTTAAATACGTGAATACCAATGTTAGCATTCTCTAGTTTATCAACATCATCTTCAGATAGCTCAGAATACTCTAATACACGTTTTTTACCATCAATTGATACAAGACGACCAACTTTTTCGCCACTATGCGCTTTAATAGATTTAGTTGTTACATCACTATTATGTTCAACTGTAAATCCAACAAATTCAGGATCCAGAACTTTTACAAGCGCATTATCAATGTTGTTTAAGAATAAGTATTCCACGCCATTTTCTTTCATTTCAGCAAGTAACTTTGTCTTCTCTAGAGATTTGAATACACCACCATTACCATTAGGTGTGCGCATGACTCTTCTATTTGTATCTAAAATTAATTGACCGTCCGTCGTTAAAGATACAATGTGGTCTTGCTTGAAGAAATGAATGTAATTTTCATCGTAATCAAAGTATTTATTTTCTAAGAAAAATGACAGAGTATCTTTATGATTCACATCACTTGTCATAATATACCAATGAATTGGCGTACCCACTTCTTCTGTTAATTGCTTTAATTGCTCTGCTTGTCTTTCGAATAAACTTTTGTCATTAAATGAGAATGTACCCTTTGGACCTTTATGACCTAATCTTGTACCTTGCCCACCAGCCATTAATAATACAGCAAATTTACCATCTTTAATCGCTTGTATACCAAGTGAACGGTAAGATTTCAGTTGTTCTTCTGAAAGTTGATCTTTAACTTCAAATTCAACTTGTTCTATATTATCTGCAACATCTATTGTTTTTCTATTTATGTATACATCTTGATATAGCTTATCTATTTCATCTAAATCTAATTGATTGATATCAGATTCTAATTGTTCTTTCTCACTTTGGCTCATCACTTTAGTATATTCTAAAATGTGATGTTGACCATGTTCTTTCAGGTTTGTTTCATCTAGCATTATAATACCTCCGAAAATTTGACTCATTCTTATTATACGACTTTAGAATGATTTGTCTAAAAATATCACAAAAAATTTATAATTAAAATGATTATTTTAAAATTAAATGGGTATTTATAATAATGTGTTGCTTTAAGCACAAAATATTCCTATATATAATAGGCCAAGGAGGATTTTATTATGAGTTTAGGAGATAAGTTTAACGATGCAAAAGACAAAGCAGTTGAAAAAGGTAAGGATCATTTAGAAGAGAATAAAGACGAATATACTGAAAAAGGTAAAGACTTTGCTAAAGAAAAAGGCGAAGATTTAAAAGGTAAATTCGGAAAATAACATAATGTTTAATGGAAGCAAAGACACTACCTTTTGTCTTTGCTTCTTTTTTTATATAAACAATCGATAAATATCTTTCCACCATAAAATGACTGTGATAATGGTAAATGCAGATGATAAGCTTAAATCCATAACACCGCCCGTTCTAAATACAATGGGTAATTTAACTGAGACATTTAAAGGATAAAATAGTTTGACCCCTCTTGGTGTTAACATATCTAAAATGATATGCGATAACATACCCAATATAATCGAAACTAAATATGGTTCTGGTGCGGATATTGTTCTCAATCCCCAAAATATTAAAAATAGAAATAATAATGAATGGGTAAACGTTCGGTGTCCAAAAATTAACCTAATAACAAAACTAATCGGAAATATTTTCTTACCTAGATTACTTTTGAAATGACAAATATCTGGGACCAAACTCGCTACACCACATAAACTTACAATCGTAAATGATGTAAAAATATCTTCTCCATAATAAATACTTAATGATGACCCGATGAATATACCGCATGAGAGATGTGTTTTTCCTGTCATATTAATGTTTCCTCTTTTCAATTACTTTATTTTATTTTACCACAAAATACCGAACGAGTATACGAACACTTTGTGACTTTATAGTGATATACCTCACATAAATGTAATTCAAATGACAAAATTGTGAAAATAATCACATAAGTATTGATTTGTTATTAATCCCTGTTAAACTATAGTTGTAAGTCATATTAAACATAACCCTATACCATTGTTGAAATAACCCCCTTATTTCACAATAAAAAAACGTTCATCGCATTAGATGAACGTTTTTTATTTAGCTTGCTTTGTTTAATTGTGTTTCTTGCTGATGATCACTTTGAGTGGATTCATTGTTGCTTGATTGTTGAGAGCGATTTTGACTTTGCCCTTCTCTATTTGTATTCTCGTCTTGTTGATTCGTGTTTCGAGATGGATCAGCTTGATTATTATCCTCTTCGTAGGGTTCATTACTTTGTTCATTTGATCCTTGGTTTGAATCTTGGTTAGAATCTTCATTTGTATTTGAGTGATGTTGATCTTGATGACCTTGATTATTCTGATCATTTTCTTTAGGTAATGTACAGCCATCATCATTACATAAATAGCCATCACGAGATAAATTTTGCCAAGCTCTCGTAAATTCGATTGTATTTTCTGCTTTATCACATTCTGCTTGAGAGTTACCTTGATTTAATAAACAATTTCTAGCTACTGTATAAGCTTCTGTATCAAAGTTTTCAGTTTCATTATGATTGTTAGGCTTAACACCATTTACATTTTCTTCTACTGGAATTTCATCTGAAGATTGTTGATTGTTATTGCCATTTTGATTGTTATCATTATTATTTGTTTTTGATTTTTCTTCTTTAGTTTTAACATCTTCACCTGTCGATTCTGAAGTTGTTTTTTTCTCAGTAGTCGTTTCAGATGATTTTTCGTTATCATTATGTTCATTATTCTTAGAAGTTTGGTTGTCACATGCTACTAGAAATAATAAGCAAACTGTTAAGAGACCATAAATCCATTTCATAGAATCACTCCTCGGCCTTTTTGCTTTTTCTTTCTTACTATTCATTAAAGACACTTCTTTCTTATAAAATAATTAAGCATTTAATAAAACATAAGAATATCATACATGATAAACTAACATTAGTAAAAACTATTGTAACATGTAGGAGGTATTAAATATGTATAGAAATGTTAAAAAGGATGAGTGGACAGGTAGAACAGATAGCACAACATTGCGTTCTGCTTTTAGATTTCATCAAATTGTTGACTCAATTCATATTGAGAAAGAAGACATTACACCAAAGAAAGAATTCGAACATCAAGTTAATATGGCACTTATAGGTTTTGAATGCGATGAAGGTGTTTCTAGAAATAATGGTCGACCAGGTGCTGTAGATGGTCCTAAACATTTTAGAAAAGCTTTAAGTCCTTTGCCAATACATAATGAGTACTTACATTTAACTGACTACGGAGATGTCATTTGCCACAAAAATAAAATGGAAGAAGCACAATCAGAACTTGGCGATAAAATCTCAAACATATTATTGCATAATGACTTTACAGTTATTATTGGTGGTGGTCATGAAGTCTTATATGGCCATTATTTAGGTGTAAGAAAAGCCAACAAAGACAAAAAAATTGGCATCATCAATATAGATGCACATTTTGATATGAGAGATTACGACGAAAAACCATCTTCTGGAACAATGTTTAAACAGATTTTAGATCAAGATGATCAAGTTGGCTATTTCGTGCTAGGTATTCAGAAAAATGGTAATACAAAAGCTCTCTTCGAAAGAGCTGATGAATACGGCGTCCAATACATTCGTGAAGATGAGCTTCGTAGCCATTTATCGATAGAAACAATTACCTCTATTAATTCATTTATTGAAGGCTATGATGAAATCCTCATTACATTATGTACTGATTCTATAGATGTAAGTTATGCACCTGCAGTAAGTGCACCTTGTATTATGGGATTACAACCTCAAATTGTTCAAACAATTTTACAATTAGTTACAAACTCAAACAAAAGTTCAAGCATTAGTATTGCTGAGCTATCACCAAGATTCGATATAGATAATCGAACTGCAAGATTACTTGCGAATATCGCATCGAATATTTATCACGATCAAGCAGAAGTCATTCAATCACAGTGGGAGTCCTAAATCATGTCAGAATTTAAAAAAGGTATTATATATGCAATATTTGCATATGTTATTTGGGGTGTCCTACCAATTTATTGGAACCTCGTAAGTGAAATTGGACCATTCGAAATTTTAGCACATCGTATTATATGGTCAGCAGTATTCATGTTATTACTGTTATTATTTACAAAACAATTTCCAATGTTCAAAGCAGCAACAATTAAGTTATTTAAACAAAAGAAAATGCTATTCGCTATTATCATCGCTGGTTATATAATTACAGTGAACTGGGGTACATTTATTTGGGCAGTTAATAACCACCATGTGCTACAAGCAAGTCTTGGTTATTACATCAATCCTTTAATGAGTATTTTCCTAGCCTTTATTTTCTTAGGCGAACGATTCTCAAAAGCTCAATGGGTAGCTATTCTATTAGCATTTGTTGGTGTTATTTATATGACTTTTCAAGTCGGAGAATTTCCATTCGTATCAATATTACTTGCAACATCATTTGCGCTTTATGGATTGATCAAGAAAGTTGTAGATATCGATGCATTTAGTAGTATTACGATAGAATGTATCGTGACATTACCAGCAGCACTTATTTATATATTCTACTTATCACAACATAATGCCGTTACATTTGGTATGAACAGTTCAAGCGGATGGTTATTACTTTCTGGTGCTGTTACAGCTGTTCCACTTATTTTATTTAGTGCTGGCGCAAGAAGAATACCTCTATCTTTAACAGGCTTTATTCAATATATTGGTCCAACTATCATGTTCTTTATTGGTATATTCTTATTGAACGAACATTTCGATGTTGATCAATTTATTACATTCATATTTATTTGGGCAGGTATTATCATTTATAGCTACAGTAAATATATAGAGCTTAATCGCAATAGAAAAAAATTAACTAAAGAAGCTCGTTAAAAATAAAAGGCTGAGACATCAATATATGTCTCAGCCTTTTATTATTAATATATATCGCCACAAGTTGTAGCTAATAAAGCTTTAATTGTATGCATTCTATTTTCAGCTTGTTGAAATACTTTTGAATAATCTGATCTAAATACGTCATCTGTCACTTCCATACATGTTACACCAAACTTTTCGAAGCATAGCGCACCCATTTCAGTATTCAAATCATGAATAGCTGGTAAGCAATGTAAAAATAAAGTTTCATTTTTACCAGTTAAATTAATTAAGTTTTGATTTACTTGGTAATCTTTAAGTAATTCAAAGCGTTCTTCTAATTGTTGTTCCTCACCCATTGAACACCAAACATCTGTATATATGATATCACTGCCGTAAATACCTTCTTGGATATTATCTGTAATTAATATCTCACTTCCAGATTCTTTACTAAATGACAATGCCATATTTTGAACTTCTTCATTTGGTTGAAGTGATGATGGTGCAACAATATGGATATTCACACCTAAAATTGCACTCGTAACGAGCAATGAGTTTGCAACATTATTGCGTCCATCTCCTATAAATGTCAAAGTCTTTCCTTCGTATGTACCAAAGTATTCTTTAATTGTCATAAAGTCCGCTAACATTTGTGTAGGATGCCACTCATTTGTTAAGCCATTCCATACGGGTACGTTGGAATATTGAGCTAAGTCTTCTACTGTCTTTTGTTCAAATCCTCTAAAAGCAATTCCTTCAAACATAGATCCAAGTACAACTGCTGTATCTTCTACAGATTCTTTCTTACCTAGCTGTAAATCCTCTTTACCTAAATATGACACACTTGCACCCATTTTAGTTGCAGCTACTGTGAAAGCTGAACGTGTTCTTGTAGATTGCTTTTCAAATAATAAAGCGATATGTTTCCCGTTTAAATAACGATGTGGGATCTGATGCTTTTCTTTGAATTTTAATTCCATTGCCAAATCAATAAGTGATTCTAATTCTGCTTTAGAAAAATCTACTTCTTTTAAAAAACTTGTCTTGTTTAATTCTTTTAACATAGATAACTTCGTCCCAATGAAACCAGCTCCTTATTTATTTATAAAGATAATATTACAACATACGATTCCATTTGTAAATAGTTATTCAATATATTGCATAAAAATACTTATTTTAATTAGTATGACATAATAAATAAAAAATATAACACATTTTCTCGTTTTTCTATTGAAAACGGATACATAATGCGTTATGATGTAGTCATCAAACAAAAGGATGTGTTTAGATATGGCAATGAGAGTATCAAAGGACAATAATCAAGTTCATATTCAATGGAGAGTAGCGGACATTACAATTCCAAATAATGAAATTAAAAACATTAAAGAGGATCAAGATATTCACGCTTTGTCTAATGAAGCCCAAGATCATATCGTAAGAATTGGCTCAACTTTTGGCAAAACAAATCGTGTGATTATCGAAACAAATGATAAAGAATACATTATTTATACACATGCTGATAAGAAAGTTTACAACGAACTTACTAAAGAAGCTTAAGTTCAAACTTTCAGGCATTTTAAATAAACACCGCGAAGTCATATTACACTGACTTCGTGGTGTTATTTATATGGCATTTTCAAATTAAATTATTATGATACATTTTTAAAGCATGCTAACATATAAGAAAGGAGTGATGATCAATATGTTAAGAGACTTAAAAGGGCTCAATGCAGTCATTACAGGTGGATCTAAAGGTATCGGTAAATCAATCGCGAATGCATTAGCTCACGAAGGCGTTAATGTCGCTATTGCAAGTAGAAATATTGATACTTTAAAAGCAACAGCCGATGAACTTAAACAATATGACGTCAAAGTATTTTATAAAGAAACCAATATTGCGCACCAAAAAGATGTGCAACGTTTCATAGAAGATTCATACCATGCATTAGGCTCTATAGATATCGTGATTAATAATGCAGGTATTATGAAGAATAATTCATTTTTAGATGTAAGTGAATCTGAGTTCGATCAATTATTTGAAACAAATGTTAAAGGTGTATACTACGTCTTACAAGAAGCATTACCACATCTCGTAAGACAAAAAAGCGGAGATGTCATTAATATCGCCTCAATGTCTGGATTAAAAGCCAGTGCAACAAGCAGTATCTATTCTGCTACTAAATATGCGGTAATTGGTATGACTGAAGGTATTATGCAAGAAATGAGAAAACATAACATTCGAGTATCATATTTAACCCCTTCTGCCGTCTTAACAGATTTAATAGGAGAAACACAATTACAAGAAGATACGATGACGCATCCAGAAGATATAGCAGACGTAGTCGTATCACAACTGAAACTACAACCTAGAACATTTATGAAGACAGCACAAATCTGGGCTACTAACCCAACACCAAAAGAATAGGAGAGATCACTATGTATGTTGTAACAAATAGAATTAAAATGAAAAAAGGTTATGCAGAAAAATTAGCACCAATGTTTACTAAAGGTGGCGCACTACAAGAAATGAAAGGTTTCATTAAAGTTGAAACTTGGAATATGCAAGACATTGAAGACAATGACGAATTACATGTCAATATGTGGTGGGAAGAACTAGAAGACTTTGAAGCATGGAAAACGAGCGATGCATTTAAACAAGCACATAGTCGCGGCGGAGACAGTAATAAAGACAAAGGCGAATCCCCAATGTTAGGATCTGAAATCGCAATCGCTAAAGTCGAAACAACAATTGACCCAAAATAATATAAATATGGACAAACTGAACTTATCTAGTTCAGTTTGTTTTTTTGTTATGAGGGTGGAATGAATAAGATGTGCGTTTATTTGGTGCTTAAGCTATAATTTGGACAATCTCTTGGCTTTATTCAAGACTTAAGCCATGACTTGGACGATCTCTTGGCTTTACTCAGCACTTAAGCCATGACTTGGGCTATCTCTTGGCTTTACTCAGACATTAAGCCATGACTTGGACAATCTCTTGGCTTTATTCGGACATTAAGCCATGACTTGGGCTATCTCTTGGCTTTATTCACCCATTAAGCCATGACTTTAACGATCTCTTGGCTTTATTCAGCACTTAAGCCAAGACTTGAGCTATCTCTTGGCTTTATTCACCCATTAAGCTAAGACTTGGACGATCTCTTGGCTTTACTCAGCACTTAAGCCATGACTTGGACGATCTCTTGGCTTTACTCAGCACTTAAGCCAAGACTTGAGCTATCTCTTGGCTTTACTCGATACTTAAGCCAAGACTTGGACGATCTCTTGGCTTTATTCGGACATTAAGCCATGACTTGGACAATCTCTTGGCTTTATTCAAGACTTAAGCCATGACTTTAGCGATTTCTTGGCTTTATTCACCCATTAAGCTAAAACTTGGACGATCTCTTGGCTATACTCAGCACTTAAGCCAAGACTTGAGCTATCTCTTGGCTTTACTCAGACATAAAGCCAAGACTTGGGCTATCTCTTGGCTTTATTTGGACATTAAGCCATGACTTCGGCTATCTCTTGGCTTTACTCACACATTAAGCCATGACTTCGGCTATCTCTTGGCTTTATTCGGACATTAAGCCATGACTCAAAACCTCCTCATCTCCCCCAACCATTCCCAAACATACAAAAACGACAGGGTCTCATCGGCACTACTCCCTTAGTAAGGGTGCAGTGCCAAATCATGCCTCTGTCGCTATTTTTAATTTAGAAGAATATATGAGCTAATATAACGATTATCGGTAGAGCTATGATTGTACGTATAATATAAATCATAAATAGTTTCCCTAGGCTTACTGGTATTTTTGAACCGAGTATAACGCCCCCTACTTCTGATAAATATATTAATTGTGAAATACTCAAAGCACCTACGATAAATCTTGTCATATCACTTGGTACATTACTAATCAGTAATGATGGTAAGAACATATCTGCAAAACCGATTAATAATGTTTCAGACATTTCTTTTGCATATGGTATTTGCATTAATTCTAATAATGGTACAAATGGTGCGCCTAATATACTAAATGTTGGTGTATATTCAGCAACTATAGTAGCTAAAGTACCGATTGTCATAACGACTGGTAGTACTGCTAACCACATATCCAACACAGTCTTCACACCGTTAATAATGAATTGTTTAAGGTCAGGTGATTTTACAGCTTTTTGAGTTGCTTGTTCAAATCCCCATGATATTGGATTATGTGTTTTAGGAATTGATTCATTTAATTGCTCAGTGCTACCGTTTGAATACTTATCTGGAATTTGTTTAAGTGGCCAAATTCTAGGCATTATAAAAGCTGCTACAACACAAGCTAAAATAACGGATAAATAAAATTTAAAGAAGTAATCCATTAAGCCAATTGTTTGAGCAATGACAATTGCAAATGTGATAGATACAACAGAGAATGTTGTCGCAATAACTGTTGCTTCTCGACGTGTATAAAATCCTTGTTCATATTGTTGACTTGTAATCATAACGCCAACTGTTCCATCACCAATAAATGATGCTAGATTATCAACAGTTGATCTACCTGGTAATTTAAACATTGGTCTCATAATTGGAGCAAACATTGGTCCTAAAAATTCTAATAAACCAAAGTCCATTAATAATGGTAAGAACAAACCTGCAAAGAAAAATACGGCAAGTAATGTTGGTAATAAATCATTGTAAACCATTAATCCGGTATTTTCATTTACAACTACACCTGGTCCGAAATCGAAATAAATAAATATTGCAAATATCGCACCTATTATTCTAATGACGACCCAAATCCAATTGACGTTAAATAATTCATTCGTTATAGATCTCTTAGTAGAAGTACTGAATATCGTAGAATAGATTAATGTCATTACTGCAGAGAAACTAATTAAAAGCATAATAATTAGCCCAGCATAGTCACCTATCCAATCTAAAGCTGTATTTGCAAGGTATGCAACAGGTAAACTTGTTTCCTTCTCCCCTTTATCGTCAGTTACCGTTACAGGCACTAAAAATAAATATATTCCTAACAGTGATAATATAATAAACTTTAACCTTCCTACTAAAACGCTCGTCTCTTTCATACTTTCTCTCCTTTACGCAAGACTAACTATACACAATAATTAATAAATATTCAATACTATTCATCTCTAATTTTATTATATATTTTTATGTAAGCGCTGTCATTATTTTTAGTAAAAATAAAAGAATTATTATTCATAATATACCAATGTATTTATTATATTTTTTCTTTAAATATTTTTAATTTTCAAACAACTATTTATTATCCGTATAATATATAGAACAATTCCAATTAATTCTTTCAATTTATACCTTAAAAACACCTTATATTTCTGATTGTTCGGGTATTAAATTTTATCTGTATTTTTACAAATCACACTGTTATAATCATGATTATATGTCAAAGAGAAGGAGTAATATGATGTCGAAACCTCGATTAATTACATTTATGTTAAGCGTATTTGTTGTGGGAATGGTTGAATTAATGATTGCAGGTATACTTACTTTAATGAGTAAAGATTTGAATGTATCAGAAGCAATTGTAGGACAACTTGTAACAGTTTATGCATTAACATTCGCAATTAGCGGACCCATACTTGTTAAACTGACTAAGAATGTCTCACCAAAGACTGTATTATTAGTAAGTATGGCTATATTTATTTTAGGAAACGGGATTATTGCGATTTCACCTAATTTTACAATACTTGTAATAGGTCGAATATTATCTTCAGCCGCTGCAGCAATTATTGTCGTGAAAATCTTATCTTTAACTGTTGTGTATTCAAAACCAAGTGAACGTGGGAAAATGATTGGGCTTGTTTATACTGGTTTCAGTGCAGCGAACGTACTTGGTGTTCCTCTAGGTACTAAAATAGGAGACTTAGTAGGTTGGAGAATGTCATTTGTATTTATTTCTACAGTTGGTATTATTGCGCTTATACTTATTATTTTTAATGTCGCAAGTAATAAAATTGATACGCTAGAATCTTCTAGCCAAAGTCAAGATTACAAAGTCGTTCATCCTTTAGAAATTGTAAAATATTTAAGCATTACTTTCCTTATATTAGCGGCAAATTATGTTGTCGTAACGTATATTAGTCCATTATTATCTGTGTATGGATATGATTTAAATATTGTATCACTCGTACTACTTGTTGCAGGTATCGGTGCAATTATCGGTACGTCATTAGGTGGATATATTACAGATGCATTAGGTAGTAAAAAGTGGCTATTAATTTCATTAAGTACTTATACAGTACTCATGCTTGTATTTGAACAATTCTTACCAATACTTGTTATTACATTAATTGGTGTATTTGCTTGGAATATTGTCCAATGGGGATCAAATCCACCTATCCAAATCGGTATTATCTCTCAAATTGAAGGAGATACAAGTGCAGCAATGAGTTGGAACATGTCTAGTTTAAATGCAGGAATAGGTGCTGGTTCATTATTAGGTGGTATATTCGTATCATACTTTAATGTCGTATCTAGTTTATATGTAGCAGGTGCATTAAGCTTTATTGCATTTCTTATTTGTTTAACGATTAAGAAACAACCAAAGGCGCAGAAATCATAAAAAAAGCGAGTGAGAAAAATCTCACTCGTCTTTTTTATAAATTATTGTAATTCTTTATTGCCTTTTGATTGGCCTTCATCATCAGATGATGAATTTTTTTGTTCGTATTCTTTTCTACTCATTACATCATCAACATGCATATTTACTTCAACAACTTCAAGTCCAGTCATATGTTTAACTTGTTCTTTAACTAAGTCTGCAACTTTTTTGAAGATTTTAGGAGCTGATTCGCCATATTCTAAAATAACTTTTAAATCTACAGCTGCTTGTTTTTCTCCTACTTCAACAGAAACCCCTTGTGTTACGTTATTTCCAGATGTGAAACGATCAGTTAAGCTAGAAGCAAAGCCGCCTTTCATATCTAAAATACCTCTAACTTCTCTTGCAGCAATACCAGCAATTTTTTCTACTACTTCATCTGAAAATGATAATGTATTTGAAAATTGTTGCTCTTGAGCTTGAGCTTGTTGTTGTTGTTGAGCTTCGCGCTCTTGTTCGTTTACCCCTGTTTGTTCATTGTAACTACTTTTTGCTTTGTTGTTGTCTACGTTTGCCATAATAGATTCTCTCCCTTTAATTTATAATTTGTTTGTTTTCTTTATTTATATTGTAAGCAGTCTAACTTATTCTATTTAGGAAATTTAAGAACTGCTGTGTACAATCTTTAATATACCCCAATCCTACACCTATTAAACATAGGACTAGGATTAAAACTGTTTTCCAAAAACCAATTGTTAAAAATAGTACTGCTAATATTAACATTGCGATAAAACCAATAATTCTCCATTTATATTCTTTAATAAAATTAATGAATTGATTTGGATCTTGATTTTCATTTGGCATAATCGGAACCTCCTATCCTTAGTCTTATAAAACTCTTGTGTCACTCGATTTTTGATCTCTGACATTAATCTCAATATTTTTTACAGGTATTTCTGAGAAATGCTCAACATTTTGTTTGATATCAGATTTAATTCGATCTGTTAATGTTTGAATTTGACCTGTATCTGAAACAACAAAGAAATCAGCTTTGATTGTTGCGTAAGATTTATTTTTCTTATTATACAGTTTCGCAATAACATTAGGTTGACGTACTTCATCGTATTTTTGAATAGTACGATAAATACATTTTTCAACTGAATTTCTCGTAATATAAATGTGACCATCCTCATAGTCACGATGTAAGCCTGGCTTTTTATGTGTTGGTTTAAATGTTGCAAAGAACATCAATATACCAAAGAATATTAATACGCCTGCACAAGCAATCAACGTTGGTTCAAACCAATTATATTTTAATAATTCTTGTTGATAGCTCTTAATTTGGCTAATATCCAAGTACATAAAAAGAAGCGTGCCTACAACTACTATTATGAATAAGCCTAGGAAAAAATTTTTTAATCTTCTCACTGGCAACTGCACCTCCTATGTAAAGTTCTATTACTACTCCTTGTTATACCCCTAAAATGATTTTGAAAACAAAATTTTATAATTTATGTATACTTTTTTGAGAAATTTTAATAATTCTTAGAATGTGTCGTGATTATAAGCACGAAAAAACTCTCTTTCATTATAGAAAGAGAGTTCACTATTATATATGCGTTGATTTTTGCATTAAGTATAAGAAATACGGCGCACCAACTATTGCAACGATAATACCTGCTGGAAGTCCGTTAGGTTCTAATACAATTTTACCAATTGTATCTGCTACAACAAGTAAAATCGCACCATTTAACACTGCAATTGGTAAGTATAATTGATGTCTAGGTCCAACAATACTTCTTGCGATATGTGGTCCCATTAAGCCAACGAAACCAATTCCGCCTGCTACTGAAACTGCAGCTGATGATAATACAACAGCTAAAAATACGAGTAGAATTCTTTCTCTATTATTATTAATACCGAAAGAAACGGAAATTTGTTCATTCGTACTTAATACATTTAATACATTTGCTTTATAGAACAAGAATGGCATAACAATCGCCAACCATGGGATAAATGCGAACACGAATGGCCATTCATCTCCCCATATGTTACCTGCGAACCATCTTGCGATAAATTCCATTTGATCTTGATCAAACGTAGACATAATTGTTATAGATGCTCCACTCAGAGCAGTAGATAAACCTACACCTATTAAGACCATTCTTACAGGGTTTATGCCTTCTCCACGTTTATGACTGAATATGAAAATAACCATTGCAGTTGCTAAACCACCGAGCATACTTACAAGTGGTAATACATATACAAAATCTCCTGCTTTAATCGTACCAACAACAAGAAACAGTGTAATCATAAATCCGCTTCCTGCATTAATACCAAGAATTCCTGGTTCTGCTAAAGGATTCTTCGTAATACTTTGAAGGATTGCACCACTTAACGCTAAACTTGCACCAGCAAGTATTGTGATGAGCATTCTAGGCATTCTAAATTCAAATAATACCATTGTATCTAACTCATTACCTTGTCCAAATATCGTTTTGAAAAATTGCGTAAAGGACATATTAAACTCACCAGTTGTCATGGCAAATCCCATTGAAGCAATAAGTGCGATAACTAATATAATAAATGTAATACGTTGTTTTTTAATAACTTTAGGATGTATCATAGTATTTTACCGTCCCTTCTAACAAGATAAAGGAAGAACGGCACACCGATAATTGAGATAACAGCTCCAATAGGTGCTTCTCCTAACATTCTTGCAATCATATCTGCAAATAACAGAATAAAGCCTCCGAGTACTGCTGATAAAGGTATTACACGTTTATAATCTGTTCCAATCATAAATCGAACAATATGTGGCACCATTAAGCCGACAAATGCGATTTGTCCAACGATTGAAACTGCTATACCTGCTAGGAACATTGTAGCAATTAAACTTGTGTATCTTACAAATGTACTATTTTGGCCTAATCCTTTAGAAAGTGTATCACCTAAACTAAGTATAGTAAGTTGTCTACTCATAAAAATAAGAACAACTAAAATAACAATAACAACTGGTGTAGAGATCATAAGTTGTTTCCAAGTTGTACCACTTACACCACCAACACTCCAGAATGTTAATGTTTGATTTAATCTAAATATTAAAGCAATTCCTTCACTTGCAGCTGTTAAAAGCGCAGATACTGCAGCACCAGCAAGTACTAACCTCATCGGGCTGAATCCACCTCGTTTAGATGAGCCTACACTCATAACGAGTATGCCACCTATAGCTGCACCTACAAACCCTGCAAGCATTAATGTGAAATAGCCTGCATTAGGTATAACGGCTAAAGTTAACGCAAGCATCATACTCGCACCAGCATTCAGACCTAATAAACCAGGGTCAGCTAAGCCATTGCGTGTAACGCCTTGCATGACAGCACCGGATACAGCAAGTGCCATACCTACAATAACAGCACCTATTTCTCTCGGAATTCTGATTTCTCTTAATATATTATGTTCTTCTATTTTAGGATTATAATGAAAAATCGCATCATAAACCATTTGTATTGAAGTCGTCTTTGCACCAAATAAAAATGACAGAAGTAAAACAGCTACAAGTAAAATGATTGTAACTGTTAATATAATTGGATAGCGATTAGCTTTTAATGTTTTAGTCTGAGTCATTGGGTTGCCATCCTTTTATAACTTCGTATAGTGCTTACATAATAAATTATATGTTACAAGCATTGGTTTTCCAGTACGTGGATCTGTAGAAAGCTCTGCATCAATATTGAAGACTTCTTCCAATATTTCATTTGTTAGAACTTCTTCAGTTTGACCTTGTGCAACAATTTTACCAGACTTCATAGCAATTAAATGATCTGAGAAACGGATTGCTTGGTTAATATCATGTAAGACCATAATAATCGTACAACCTTGTTCTCTATTTAATTCTTGTACAAGTTCTAAAATTTCTAATTGGTGTGAAATATCTAAATAAGTAGTTGGTTCGTCTAAGAAAATGATATCTGTTTTTTGAGCGAGCGCCATTGCAATCCAAACACGTTGTCTTTGACCACCACTTAAATCGTTAATCGATCTATATTTAAATTCATGCGTACCTGTTACATTTAAAGCCCATTCAATTTCCTCTTTATCTTGTTTAGATAATCTACCGAAACCTTTTTGATGAGGAAATCTACCATAAGATACGAGTTCTCCAACTGTTAATCCATCTGCAACATCAGGAGATTGGGGCAAAATAGCAATTTTTTTAGCTATTTCTTTAGTTGAAGTTGAATGCAAATTCTTACCATCTAACAACACCTGACCTGTTTGTACATTTAAAATACGGCTTAAAGCTTTTAATAAAGTAGACTTACCGCAACCATTTGGTCCGATGATAGAAGTCACTTTGCCATCTGGTACTTCAAGATTCAATTCATTAACTATTAATTTGTCACCATAACCTATTGAAATAGCTTCTCCCGTTAAACGATTCATAAAGAACCCTCTTTCCATTAAAATAAACTCTATTTATATGATATTTTCATTAATTGTATATATTTGTAAATGATAATCATTATCATCATTCACATTCATGTATTATAGCATTTAATAGTAGCTTTTTCTATCATTTTCTGAATATTTTCGTATTCCGTTCACAAAAAGAGGTTGGCACAATTAACGTGTACCAACCTCTTATACATTATTATTCATCTACTAAAAAGCCATTTCCAAGAACGTCTCTTACGTCATGGACAACGACAAATGCATTTTCATCGAATTTTCTAATCATGCGTTTTGTTCTAGAAAGTTGTGTCTTTGCAATAACAACATATAAGACATCGGTATCTTTCTTAGAATAATAGCCTCTACCATTTAGAATCGTACAACCACGACCAATTTGTTCATCAATCATTTTAGCGATTTGATCGGGATTTTGAGAAATAATTGTAACGGCTTTTTTAGGATTGAGACCTTCAATTACAAAGTCCATCACTTTTGTTCCTACATATAATGAAATCACTGTAAGTAACGCTTTTTCTAAAGGCATTACAGTAAGTGAGAACATCACGACGATAAGGTCAAAGAATAGTAGAGCATATGATGTATTTACGTCTAAATATTTATGCGCTATTCGAGCAAGAATCGTCGTCCCAGCAGTCGTACCACCAGATAATACAATGAGTCCTATACCTAGACCAACCATGAAACCACCAAAGATTGTGTTAATTAAAATTTCATTCGTATGCACAACCCAAGATTCAGTCAGACCTAGAAATACAGAAATAGCAATAACAGCTATTATCGTATATACAGTACTTCTCTTGCTTAAAAATTTATAACCTAACGCAATTAAAATAGCATTTAAAATAAACGTAGACCATGCAGGTGAAATATCGAATGCATAAAGTAAGATTAAAGAAACCCCAGTTACGCCACCTTCACCTAAATTAGCAGAAATGATAAAGGCATTAACACCCGTAGCAAAAATAAAAGATCCTGCCAAAATTAATATCATATCTCGTAAAATTCTATTTTTCATGACCTTACCTCCTCTATATTTTTTAACAGACATATAGATACTACCACAATCCTCAAATCCCCTCAACATGCCGATTTTAAATAGAAGACGAATCATATAATGGATGAGGAATGATGATGTGAAAAAAAGTGATTTGAATTAAAGGAAGTGATGGAGGTGCGAGAAATAGATGATGTCTTGGCTTAGTTAGAGCGTTAAGCCATGACTTGGACGATCTCTTGGTTTTATTCGGACATTAAGCCACGACTTAGACGATCTCTTGGCTTTATTCGGACATTAAGCCATGACTTGGGTTATCTCTTGGCTTTATTCAGACATTAAGCCATGACTTAGACGATCTCTTGGCTTTATTCAGACATTAAGCCATGACTTGGGTGATCTCTTGGCTTTATTAGGTCGTTAAGCCATGACTTGGGTGATCTCTTGGCTTTATTCATCACTTAAGCCATGACTTGGGTGATCTCTTGGCTTTATTCATCACTTAAGCCATGACTTGGCTCATCTCTTGGCTTTATTCAGACATTAAGCCACGACTTGGACAATCTCTTGGCTTTATTCGGACATTAAGCCACGACTTAGACGATCTCTTGGCTTTATTCGGACATTAAGCCATGACTTGGGCTATCTCTTGGCTTTATTCAGACATTAAGCCACGACTTGGCTCATCTCTTGGCTTTACCCAGGACTTAAGCCAAGACTTGGACGATCTCTTGGCTTTATTAGGACATTAAGCCACGACTTGGCTCATCTCTTGGCTTTTTTCAGGACTTAAGCCATGAATTATGGGTTTATTCCACCTTTAACTCACGTCTTCCATCATCTTCCGCTTCCAAACCCCTTCATCTTCACAATCCCCCCTTAATTCAAACCATCACCACAAAAAAATACCGACAAAATCTTTTCTAGACTTTGTCGGTACTACTAAAATCTTCATTTATTAAATCCCTGATATATCTTACTATTAAAATTCTTTTTCAAATGGTGCTTGTATATCTTTCAACACTTTAACAGAGTTATCGAATAATGATTTTTCTTCTTCATCTAATGGCATTTCGATGACTTCTCTAATGCCTGATCTGTTTATAAGTGCTGGTACGCCTATATACACGCCTTCATGTCCATACTCGCCTTCTAAATATGCAGACACTGTCAACACCACATCTTGGTTATTTAAAATGGCTTTTGTAATACGCATTAACCCCATTGCTACTCCGTAATAAGTTGCGCCTTTTGCTTCTATAATTTCATATGCTGCATCTCGAGTTTGTACAAATATTTCTTCTACTCTATGTTTACGTGATTCGTCTTTTTCAATAATACTTCTTAATGGTTTACCTGCAATATTAGCGTGAGACCATACTGGTAATTCTGAGTCGCCATGTTCACCGATAATGTTTGCATGTACACTTTGTGGTGCGACATCGAATTCTTCACTTAATAAATATCTAAATCTTGCTGTATCTAATATAGTACCTGATCCGATTACACGTTCTTTTGGTAAACCAGAGAATTTCATAGTTGCATAAGTTAAAACATCTACTGGGTTAGTTGCAATTAAGAATATACCATCAAATCCTGAGTCCATAATTTCAGTAACGATTGATTTGAAAATTTTCATATTTTTTGCTACTAAATCTAGTCTTGTTTCACCTGGTTTTTGTGCTGCACCTGCACAAATAACTACTATGTCTGCATCATGACAATCTTTATAGTCACCTGATTTAACTTTAATTGGTGATGGTCCGTATACTGTACCATGATTTAAATCCATGACATCCCCGATAACTTTCTTTTTATCTAAGTCTATGATGACAAATTCATCACAAATACCTTGGTTTATCATTGAAAATGCATAACTTGAACCTACTGCACCATTACCTACTAATACGACTTTTTTACCTTTGAATTGTTTCATTATATTCGCTCCTCAATTTATATTTATAAAATTATTGTTAAAATAAATGTCCATACACAGATGAATATTAAGAATCCGACACTATATTTCAAAGTCATTTTAAGCAATTCAGACTCTTTACCAACTTCTCTAACAGCAGCTGTTGCAATTGCGATAGATTGTGGTGAGATTAATTTAGCTGCTACACCACCTGCTGTATTTGCTGCAACTAACAATGGTCCGCTTGTACCAATTTGACTTGCTACTGACGCTTGAATTGGTGCAAATAATGTGTTGTTATTAACGACTGAACCAGTCATGAATACACCTATCCAACCTAATACTGGAGATAGTATTGGGAAAATGTTACCAGCTTTTGCAATACCTTGACCCATTGCAGCTGTTAGTCCGCCATAAGTTGTGATTTTAGCAATGGCTAAAATAAAGCAAATTGTCAAAATTGGTAACCACAATTCTTTAATTGTTACGCCTAGTAAATCGAATGCGTCACTAAACTTAAAGTGTTTCGAAATTAATATTGTAATCACAACTGAGATTAATATTGCTGTACCAGTTGCGCTAAAGATGTCGATTTTTAATGTGATCAGTTTATTAGTAATTTCATTAAATGTTCCCGGAATACTTATATTCCATACTAATGAAGAAAGTAAACCACCTTCAGCAAATAAAGCTTTGAAAAATGGTGCACTCCATATCATGACGAAAATCGTTAAAATATAGAATGGACTCCATGCATACATAATGGATTTAACAGAATGTTTCTTTGTTTCCAATACTTCTTGATCTGAAATTCTGAAAATATTTTTTGGTTGATAATATTTTGAGAAAATTGCTAATGCAACCATAGATAATAATGGTGGAATAATATCAGCCAATTCTGGACCTTGGAAATACGTAATCAATATTTGTAAGCCAGTGTATGTTGTACTTACAACAAGAATCATCGGTAAAATTTCTTTCACACCTTTAAATCCATCCAATATCATGACTAGTAAAAATGGAATAAAGAAGTTCAAGATTGGAAGTGTAAGTGTTGAAATCTGTGATACTTCAAGCGCTGAAATATTACCGTGAAGACCTAAACTATCTATAATACCAACTGGAATACCTATCGCACCAAAAGCACCCGCTGCTCCGTTAGCAATTAAGCAAAGCATTGCTGCCTGTAAAGGTTTAAAACCAATTTGAATTAACAATACACTACATATTGCGATAGGAACACCAAACCCAGCAGCACCTTCTAAAAATGCATTAAAACTAAAACCTATTAATAATAATTGGATACGTTGGTCTTGAGAAATACCTGAAATACTATCTTGAATGATACTAAATTGTCCTGTACCAATTGAAACTTTGTATAACCATACTGCCATTACGACGATATAGCCTATTGGAAGAATACCTTGAAAGAACCCTTCTGTTATAGCACCAATCGCTACATTATGTGGTAATTCGAAGATAAATGATGCAATGACTATAGTTACAATAAGTGTTGTAATAGATGCATAAATACCTTTCATTTTAAAAACTGTTAAACATAATAGAAATAATATAATCGGTATACTAGCAACAACTGCTGATAGTGTAACGTTGTCTAATGGATTTATATTATTTAGTAGCACAATGAACAACTTCTTTCTTAATTTTATTTTTTCAAGATGCGCACCTTTAACATTTGTGATGTTTTTCACAATGTAAATATAGCACCTCAATTCCCTGAGGTCAATAGGTTTGACACATATTTTGTGAAAAAATTCACGAATTATTTTTGACTCGTTTTTTGATTTTTATTGAATCCTTTGCCCCATCTAAATGGTTGCGTTTTCATTATTTCTCATATTTTTCAAATTTTTTTATAATAAAAAACAAGATCCTGAAATATTTTTCTAGGATCTTGTTCAATTCACTTCTATATTATTCTGTTAAACTTTGTGTATTTACAAAATGTCTATACTTTTCATGAGAGGCTAATAATTCTTGGTGAGTACCTACGCCTGTGATTTCACCTTTATCTAAAAATACAATTTGATTCGCTTTTTTTATCGTAGCAAGTCTATGAGCAATCACAATAGTTGTACGATCTTTCATTAATTCATTCAACGCTTGTTGAATGTAGAATTCACTTTCACTATCTAAATTAGCTGTCGCTTCATCTAATAATAGAATATCTGGATTCTTAATGAAACTTCGCGCGATATCTATACGTTGTCTTTGCCCACCAGATAATTTGGTGCCTCTCTCACCGATTTCTGTATCAAAGCCTTGTGGAAATGCCATTATAAAATCATAACAACGTGCCATCTTCGTATAATGTATGAGTGTTTCTTCAGCTACTTCTGAATAGACACCATATGTTAAATTATCGCGTATTGTCCCGGACATCATCGCATTAGATTGCATAACATATCCAATTTTCTGTCGCCAATATTTTAAAGATATATCATCTATTGGTTGGTTTCCATATAATATTTGGCCATGATCGATTGGATAAAGTCTTTCTATTAAACTAAACAGTGTACTTTTTCCTGAACCTGAAGGACCTACAAATGCTGTCACTTCTCCAGAACGAATGGATAAAGATAAATCTTTAATGACCGGATTATCTTCGTATCCAAATGAAACATTGTCAAATGTGATATCTTGATGATTCGTAATCGGTTGATTATGATCATCACCTCTTTTTTCCGCTTCTTCTTGATAAATCTCATAGATACGTTCACTTGCGCCGACAGCTTTCTTATAATCCGTTAAAAACATAGAAAAATTCAAAATTGGCGCTGATAATTGCACAACATAGAATATCATTGCGACTAATGTCCCTGCAGTAATCGCACCACTCGAAACTCTAATACCACCAAATCCAAGTATGACAGCTACGGTTAACGTCATAATAACGCCTGAAAGTGGAGATATGATTGCTCTAATTTTCGCTTCCTTTAATCCTAGATCATATATACCTAGTAAAGTACCTTTCGTTTTTTCTAGTTCTTTTTCTTCTGACGTTGTCACTTTTACTAATTTCATTTCTGTCAGTACTCTTCCTAATATACCGCTGAACCTAGAAATCTCAGTTTGTGTGTCTTTTGAGATTTTACCCATTTTTCGTCCTAATGGTACCATTATCCCGATAAATATAGGTAAGATAAGAAATGTCATGAGTGTCATTTGCCAATCTAAAATAAATAACATCACAATCGAACCAATAAGTGTTAACAATGATGGCAACACACTTGGTGCTTTTTCAGAGATAAATAAGTTAATCACATTTGTATCATCTGTAATTCTACTCATCAATTGACCACTTTCGTTTTTGTCAAAGAAACTCATTTTCAAATTGATTAAATGCTTCCATAACTTTTCTCTAATTGAATAAATTGTTTTTTCACCAATCTTGCTTAGTAAATATGTCCCTATACCGCTCAAGACTGCATTTACCAAAAATACGCCTATAAATAGCCAAACCATTCTTAAATCCAAATTTTCTGCATTAAATGTATCTACTAATTTCCCAGTAAATAATGGTACAAGCAAACCACTAAGACTACCTAAAATAGAAAGTGTCATAGCCGTAAACACTAATTTTTTAGGCCAGTCTACCTTTTTTAATAAATAAAGCAGAGGATTTTGTTTTGTCATTTTAATAACCTCTTTACTAAAATTAATGATATAGTATATTTTACAGCATTGAGATTATACATACCAAATTTAAAATATGTTCACAAAAAATTAACGTTCATTTGTTATCTTATTGTAGGGTAGTTAATTAATATATGTTAGAATGATATAGTTAATTTTAAAAATAAATGAAGAGGTCTTATTCATGAAAAAAAGTCTATTATTATTTTTTGCATTACTTTTAATAAGCATACCAGTAACTCAAAGTGCTTATGCAGCGGATAATCCGAAATCACCAACACAAGTAGCCAATGAAGATGGATACTCACTCGGTGAAATCTATGAACCTGAAGGCGCTATTAACTATAGTTCTGATACTGGTCAAATTTTGTATGAATATAAAATAGATGCTAAATGGTATCCAGCTAGTATGTCTAAATTAATGACATTATATTTAACTGAGAAAGCAATCAATAGTGGCAAACTTGATAAAAATGCTAAAGTTAAAATGACAAACGAAGAATATCGTTTATCTACATTACCAGAATTAAGTAATACAAAGTTGTATCCTGGAGATGTTTATACAATCTCTGAACTCATGCAAATTACCGTTTCTAACTCTTCAAATGCAGGTGCGATGATTTTAGGAAGAGAAACGATGAAAGCTGAGAACTTAGCTTCTGCTAAAAAGATAGATAAAAAAGATAAAGACTCTAATAAAAATACAGCATCAAAACAACAAAAAAAGGATTTAGATTCTGACTTTGTTGACTACATGAATGAGACAGCTAAGAAATTAGGCATGGAACATACGAAGTTCTACAATGCTAATGGTGCTTCTAATAATTTATTACTAGAATATAAAGCTAAACGTTACCAATCAGATGAAGATAACTATACAACAGCTAGAGATTTTGCCATTTTAACGCAACATCTTGTAAAACAGTATCCTGACATTTTGGAATACACTAAAAAAGTTGCCCCTACTGTTCACTACGTTACATATTATACGTATAATCATTCACTTGAAGGTGCAGATATGTCACTTAAAGGTACTGATGGTCTAAAAACGGGTTCTAGTGACACTGCCGACTATAACCACAGTCTTTCTACTAAAAGAGATGGATTAAGAATTAACCAAGTTCTTTTAGGTGCAGGAGATTACAACAGTGTTGGTGGAGAGAAAGAACGTAATATGATGGGTAATAGCTTGATGGAAAAATCATTCAAAGAATATGAATGGAAAAAAGTATTATCTAAAGGTACTCAAAAAATTAATGGCAAAAAATACTACGTTACAGAAGACTTATATGATGTCGTACGTAAAGGCGAAGATTATAAAGTCGTACTTAATGATGGACGTGCAAGCATTGATTATAACCGTTCTTATATCAATGATAGTTATGGTCCACCATCTGTAAAAGTAGAAACACCAAGTAAACATAAATTTAACGAAACAAAGAAAAAAGTAACAAGTACGGATAATAGACCTATTATTATGACAGCGTCAATCTTACTTATTGCTGGAATCATTCTTTTATTAACTTGGTTAATTAAGCGTAAGAAAAAATAATAACGGATATTAAGTCTTAAGTCCGACAACAAAAACGTCACTTTAGTGTAGAATAGTCTTAAACTATTCAATACGAGGTGACGTTTTTTTGATTCAATTTTTACCGAATTTTCTATCAGAACCAATTAATTTATCCTTAACAATGATAACGATCATCGCGCTTATATATGTATTTGTTCATCATAGAAGACAACAGCCCATTTTAAGTTTAATTGATATCATTTTAGGTTATTTTCCAATACTCATCCATGAGATGGGTCATGTTATAGCAAATAAACTATCAGGTGGTAAGCCTAAAGACCTCGTAGTTGTTTGGCGTCGTAAAGAGCGCATGGAAACCGGTAGACAAGGTTATGCCGTTACTGGTTCAAAATCACGTTTAAATCAATTTATAACGACTTTATTCGGTTATATCATGCCGCCGATAATGTTGATTTTAGGTGTATGGCTAAAACATCACACATTCGGACCAATTTTCTTAATCATTCTTCTGATCATGTTTTTATTCTATGTCATATTAACATCTAGGAAATTTATCCCAAGTATCATTCTCGTCATTATTGCAGTCGCTTTATATGAAGTACTATCTGCACCGAATATACATGACTTTGGACAAATCATTACGTATATTTATCACATTAGTTTAGGAACATTATTAGGTGAAGTCGCACAATCAAGTATTACAATATTCCTATTAACATTCTCACGTTCAAGACAAGAATGGGATGGTAGTCAGTTAAGACAACTCACTAAAATTCCAACTATTTTCTTTAGTGTTATATGGATAGCGATTAATGTATATGCGGTTATGTATACATTCAATATTTTATGGCCATAGATATTGGAACTTTTAAAATGGGGGTCTTCGCGTAGTATAATTCGACTTTATACTTTACTGCACGATATCTCATAGTCTTCGTGCGTTACACCCTGATTTTGTACCTTAGCGCACGATATCTCGTAGTCTTCGTGCGTTACACCCTGATCTTGTACCTTAGCGCACGATATCTCTCAGTCTTCGTGCGTTATATTGTATCCATTAACAAAAAACCAGCAGAAATTCATTCGCTTGAATTTCTGCTGGTTTTTATTTATTAAGCTGTTTTTATACCAAACAAATATGATGCATTTGTTTCACTTATCATAATTGTTTTATCTTTTAGTTTAAGTTCTATGAGCTGGTTTAAGCTATCTTTATTGCTAATTGTTACTACATCGCCAATATGCAATTCTTGATTACTTAAATAATCTAAGAGATTCACGTAATCCATTACACGTTTAATTTCAACGTCATCTCCAATTTCAAACTCATTTAATGATGTGTTATAAATTTCCTCTATTTGATTCTCTCTTGGAATAATACCACCATGCGGACAAGTTGTTGGGTAACCCATTAACTTATCTATCTTATCTATAAAACGGTCAGATACACGATGTTCTAATATTTCTGCCTCTTCGTGAACTTCATCCCAAGTATATTCAAGTTCTTCTATTAAGAATCGCTCTATGAGTCTATGTCTTTTAATAATATTAGTTGTATGATCTAACCCCTTCTGAGTTAATTTCACACCTTTATAAGGACGAATATCTACGTAGTCATCCTTTTTCAAACGTAACATCATTTCACTAACTGATGAAGGTTTAATATTTAAATCTTGCGCTAAATTCTTATTGGATACGTAATCTGTTGTGCCATTTAATCCAAAAATCGCTTTTAAGTAGTCTTCTTGTTCTTCAGTCAACATCTACTCTGACCTCACTTTTATTATCATATATTTATTGTACCACGATTTATTTTTACAGGCTATCTCTTGACTTTAGATAATTTTCTAATATAATCGAATTATAGTTTAGGTTATCCTAAACTTATTTTTAGAAAAGGTGATAACATGTTGCAGGTAAAAAATTTGAATCTATATTTAGGTCAACAGCACATATTGCATGATATTAATTTAACCATTGAATCTACAGGTGAATTAATTGGCATTATGGGACCGAACGGTGCAGGAAAATCTTCATTTATTAAATCGATTTTGGGTGAATTTAAGGCATCAGGAGAAGTTTATTGGCATGATAAACCGATAAACCAACAGTTGAAACAATTAACGTATATTCCTCAAAGAAATCAATTAGATTTAGATTTCCCTATCACTGTTCAAGATAGTTTATTAACAGGCTATTATGCTACATCAGGTTGGTTTAGGCCATTAAAAAAAGAAGCGTATCAAAAAAGGGATCAATTAATGTCAGAGTTACAACTAACTGAATTAAAAGACAAGACATTAAATCAATTAAGTGGTGGTCAATTACAACGTGTTCTTTTAGCAAAATCTTTAATGAAAGACAGTGATTTATTATGTCTCGATGAACCATTTGTCGGTATTGATTTTAAAAGTGAAGAAATCATGATAAACATGCTTAGAAGATTAAAGTCAGAAGGAAAACTCATCATTATTGTTCATCATGATATTCAAAAAGCCAAATTATATTTCGATAGAATCATCCTCCTCAATCGAACTATTAAATTTTTTGGCACAGCATCTGAAGCTTTAACAGAACACAATATTAAAGAAGTATTTCTAAAGGAAGGCGTTACACCATGATTAATGAATTTATCTCATCCCTTATACAATATAATTTCTTAAGTCGAGCACTGATTACTGCTATTGTAGTTGGTGTTGTCTGTGGCATTGTAGGTAGTCTCATCATATTAAGAGGTTTATCTTTAATGGGTGATGCTATGAGCCACGCTGTACTGCCTGGTGTTGCAATAAGTTACGTATTGAACATTCCGATGTTTATAGGTGCGCTTGTTACCGGTATGTTAACGAGCTTTCTGATTGGTTACATTGCCCAACACTCAAAAACTAAAAATGACGCAGCTATCGGTATTATCTTTACTGCATTCTTTTCCCTTGGAATTATTATCATAAGTCAAATTAACTCCTCTACTGATTTATATCATATTTTATTTGGGAACATATTAGCAGTAACTTCAAGTGCATTTTATACAACGAGTATAGTCAGTCTAATCGTTATCGCTTGTGTCATATTATTTTACAAACCCTTGCATTTATCAACGTTTGACCCTATTGCAGCTAGAATGAGCGGTTTAAATGTAAAAGTCATTCATTATTTTGTCATGATGCTATTGGCGCTTGTAACAGTTGCTAGTTTACAAACAGTGGGCATTATACTTGTCGTTGCACTACTTATTACACCGAGTTCAGCTGCATTTTTAATCACAAAATCATTAAAATCAATGATGATTGTCGCAAGTGTTATCAGTGCAATATGTGCGGCCTGTGGCATGTATATTAGTTACCTTTATAACTTACCAAGTGGCGCGTGTATCGTATTAGTCTGCTGCTTAGTGTACATGATTACATTCACCATACATAAAATGAAATTAAAATTTGCTTAGGAGGTTAAACATGAAAAAATTATTTATGCCATTACTCGCTATCATTGTTTTACTATGTGCTTGTAATGCAACATCATCTAATGAAGACAAACATTTAAAAATAGTAACAACAAATTCAATATTAGCGGACATGACTAAAGAAGTAACAAAGTCTGATACAAAAGTTACAAGCATCGTCCCTATCGGACAAGACCCTCACGAATATGAAATTAAACCTAAAGACGTCAAAGCATTAACAGATGCAGATGTTATTATATATAATGGTTTTAACCTTGAAAGTGGAAATGGTTGGTTTGAAAAAGCATTAGAACAAGCAGGTAAAAAAGTCTCAGACAAAAATGTTATTCAAGCAACTGAAGACGTTACACCTATCTATTTAAAAGGTGGAGAAGGCGATAAAAATAAAATCGATCCACACGCTTGGTTAAGCATTGAAAATGGTATAAAATACGTCAATACAATTGAAAAGCACTTAAGTGATATAGATAAAGATCACAGCAAACAATTTAAAGACAATGCTGAGAAATACACGAAAAAATTAGATAAACTACATCATAAAATGATGACAGCATTCAATGATATTCCTGAAGATAAACGTGCTTTTATAACAAGTGAAGGTGCATTTAAATACTTCGCGAAAAGTTATCATATTACACCAGGATATATATGGGAGATTAATACAGAAAAACAAGGTACACCAGAACAAATGAAACAAGCCATTAAATTTGTGAAAGACCATGATCTAAAATCATTAGTTGTCGAAACAAGTGTTGATAAGAAAAGTATGCAAACATTAGCAGAAGAAACAAACCTTAACATTAAAGATGAAGTATTCACAGATTCAATCGGTAAAAAAGATTCTAAAGGTAACTCATATTACAATATGATGGAACACAATGCAGAAGCGATTCATAATAGTATGAAATAATGAAAAAAGAGGCCGAGATGATGAAATCTCGGCCTCTTCTTTGTGTATTTAACTTCCATTATTCTGAATTGTGGTAGTTAGAACGCTGTAACTTCCATTATTCCGAATTCTGGTAATTAGAATACTGTAACTTCCATTTTTCTGAATTCTGGTAATTAGAATGCTGTAACTTCCATTATTCCGAATTCTGGTAGTTAGAACGCTGTAACTTCCATTATTTCGAATTCTGGTAGTTAGAACGCTGTA
>NZ_JAJNJE010000010.1:0-80541 GCF_022386035.1 Mammaliicoccus sp. O-M54 | reverse complement strand
TGCCGGGGTGGCGGAACTGGCAGACGCACAGGACTTAAAATCCTGCGGTAAGTGATTACCGTACCGGTTCGATTCCGGTCCTCGGCACCATATTAATATGCGCCCGTAGCTCAATTGGATAGAGCGTTTGACTACGGATCAAGAGGCTAGGGGTTCGACTCCTCTCGGGCGCGTAATGACCATTTTGGTTACGGGAAGTAGCTCAGCTTGGTAGAGCACTTGGTTTGGGACCAAGGGGTCGCAGGTTCGAATCCTGTCTTCCCGACTCTTTAAAAATTTACATATTAAATGGGGGCTTAGCTCAGATGGGAGAGCGCCTGCTTTGCACGCAGGAGGTCAGCGGTTCGATCCCGCTAGTCTCCACCATTTAAAAATAATACCATCATGGCGGCGTAGCTCAGCTGGCTAGAGCGTACGGTTCATACCCGTGAGGTCGGGGGTTCGATCCCCTCCGCCGCCATTAAAATTTTCAATATGATACATATTTTAAATTTTGGACCTTTAGCTCAGTTGGTCAGAGCAAACGGCTCATAACCGTTGGGTCGCAGGTTCGAGTCCTGCAAGGTCCATACTTATATATTGGAGGAATACCCAAGTCCGGCTGAAGGGATCGGTCTTGAAAACCGACAGGGGCTTAACGGCTCGCGGGGGTTCGAATCCCTCTTCCTCCGCCATTATATTTGTAACTTAATATTATTATCGCGGGATGGAGCAGTTCGGTAGCTCGTCGGGCTCATAACCCGAAGGTCGGTGGTTCAAATCCGCCTCCCGCAATAGCTTTAATGATGGTCCCGTGGTGTAGCGGTTAACATGCCTGCCTGTCACGCAGGAGATCGCGGGTTCGATTCCCGTCGGGACCGCCATTTTTTAAAAATTAATGTATGGCTCAGTAGCTCAGTCGGTAGAGCAAAGGACTGAAAATCCTTGTGTCGGCGGTTCGATTCCGTCCTGAGCCATCTTTTAACTTTTTGCCGGCCTAGCTCAACTGGTAGAGCAACTGACTTGTAATCAGTAGGTTGGGGGTTCAAGTCCTCTGGCCGGCACCATCTAACGGAGGGGTAGCGAAGTGGCTAAACGCGGCGGACTGTAAATCCGCTCCTTCGGGTTCGGCAGTTCGAATCTGCCCCCCTCCACCATTATTATTTTAATTTAATAGGGGCATAGTTCAACGGTAGAATAGAGGTCTCCAAAACCTTTGGTGTGGGTTCGATTCCTACTGCCCCTGCCATGGCGGCTGTGGCGAAGTGGTTAACGCATCGGATTGTGGTTCCGACACTCGTGGGTTCGATTCCCATCAGCCGCCCTTATTTTATATTAATGGGCTATAGCCAAGCGGTAAGGCAACGGACTTTGACTCCGTCACTCGCTGGTTCGAATCCAGCTAGCCCAGTAGTCTGGCGGCATAGCCAAGTGGTAAGGCCGAGGTCTGCAAAACCTCTATTCACCGGTTCAAATCCGGTTGCCGCCTCCATTAATAACTTTGCGGGAGTATTTCAACTTTTAGAATACATTCCTTCCCGGAATGAGATATAGGTGCAAGTCCTATCTTCCGCTCCATTATTATTAATACTTTTATTTATTAAAATGCGGGAGTATTTCAACTCTTAGAATACATTCCTTCCCGGAATGAGATATAGGTGTAAGTCCTATCTTCCGCTCCATTTATTTCTTCCATTGGGAAGATTTTTTTGTAGGATTTTTATTAAGCCGGTGTGGTGGAATTGGCAGACACGCGGGACTCAAAATCCCGTGTCCGTTGAGGACGTGTCGGTTCGAACCCGACCACCGGTATATATAATTAATGAAAAAGTCTTAAGCTAATCGCTTAAGACTTTTTTTGTTCTATTAAAGTTTAATAATGTAATCAATTCTCTTATCTTTATACATTTTACTTCTTGTCATTACTTGAGGGATATCATATTTGTTTTTCATACTAATTGCTTTTGATAGGCTCTCATCAGTACAAGCGACAATATCAATATTAGTAGTGTGTTGAAGTATTTCGACATAAATTTCTGAAGTAATATTGCAACCATCAATACCAACTTTTTGTTTGTTCATTTTAATTACCCCCTAATATATGTGATTGATTAAAGGATAATCTATGAAATGCATTTCATGTCAATGGTTTAATTTAAATACTGAGTTTCTTTTAATAAGTTTTGTTTCAAATAAATAGTTATTCAGTTTATCTTCATATAGTTGATTAAATAAACTTTTACCAATTTGGAAGAGGGGAATCTCTATTGTAGTAAGGTTTAGCAACTTGGAAATTTTGTGATTTTCAAAACCAATGATAGATATGTTTTTCTTTTGTTCGTCATTTAAACTAATAAACAATCCAGCAGCTGTGTTATCTCCAGAAACAACAATTGCTGTAGGTGGATTTTCTTTATTATCAATTTCTTGAGCAAGTCTTTGACCATCTTCTAATAATACAAAATTCTCAAATATATCTTGATCATTGAAGGGTAAAGCATTCTCACTGCAAAAGTCTTTATATGCTTTTATTCTTAAAATTGAACTAGTGCTATTTCTTCTATTTATGGCACATGCAATATGTCTATGTCCGTTATTGTATAGATGATTTAATGCTTGTTTGAAGGCGTTGTAGTGATCAATATATGTTGTTCTAAATTTGGAGTTTGAAATATTTTCGAATATAGAAATTGGTCCATACTCTATGTACTGTTCAACTATATTTAATGAAATATTCCTTGAACAAATAATAAGTGCGTCTATTTGTTTTAATTTTAACATTTCCAAAGCGTCAATTTCTTGATCAGTATCATAGGCAGTTTGGAATAAAACAATTTTTTTGTTTGCTTTAATCGCTTCTTCAGAAATACCTTGAATTAATTGTGAAAAATAGGGGTGATTAGAGAACGGTAATACAACACCTATTAAATTTGTTTTACCTTTTTTTAAATGAATTGCATTGATATTTGGTATATAATTTAATTCTTCTATAGTATCAAGTACTTTTTGTCTTTTTTCTTCATTAACATAAGGGTGGTTATTAATTACTCGTGATACGGTACTTGGTGAAACGCCAGCTCGTTTAGCTACTTCTTTTAAATTTGTCATTTACTTACCCCCTCGATTATACTTATTACTATGTTATTATTTTAGCATATAAGTTGAACTATATTTACAAAGATAAAGTAGGTGTAATTTATTAAACAGCAATTTTATGAATTAGAATGTGCACATTTGGATGCGAGTAATAGAAAGGATAAGTCGTTTATCTTAAATTTACTTGATGAAGATTTTAAAGAAATAGGTAAGTCTGGCAGAATGATATATAAACGAGATATTGAAGAGGGCACTTTACATACATTTGATTATGAGATTTCGGATTTTATAGTTGAAAAAATTCAAAAAGGTATTGTACTAACGACTTATGAATTAATCAATAAAACTGATCATATAACAACTAAGCGGAGTACATTATGGATTAGAAAACAATCTGAGTGGAAGATGAGATTCCATCAAGGAACAACAGTAAAAAAATGACTACAATTTTGTAGTCATTTTTTGTCTTTATTTCCGCTTTACTAATTCAGGCTCGAGATGATAGACATCAGGATGATTTTCTTTAGATTCAATAGCATTGATAAGGATATTAACTAATGTTTCAGCAATTTTCTTAGTAGGGACACCGACTGAATGAATCACTGTATCCATATGGTCAAATTGAGGTACGTTGTCGTATGAGTACACAATATGTTGATCTAGTGAATCTTTTAAAGTGTGCACGAGTCCTAAAGTAATATCGTAACTTCCGCAAATGATACCTTCTGGTAAAGTATGATTAGTCAAATATGACTTTAATGCAAAAAATGTATCTTCAGCTGATAGTCCTTTTGAATCAATCATATTATATTCAAGATTGTGTTCTTTACAATAACGTTCAAAAGTTTCTTTCTTTATAATTTGTCGAATATCATCAGTGTTGAGATCCCCAATATAGCAAATATTTGTTATATTATTTTGCATTAAATCATCTAAAGAAAGAATCATTGCTTGTTTATGATTAACATTTACAATAGGATATTCGAGCTCTCGGTCTGTACCATAAGCTACTACTGGGATATTTGAACTAATGATACTTGGTAGGGTAGAAGCTTCACCTTCATCAAATACGATGATGCCATCAAAACGTAATTCTAAAAATTTATGTGCAGCAGTTTCTACATCATCGATTGATACAGACATAAAATATCCAGTATTCTTTAAAAAGTTATTGATTTCTGAAACAAGAGTTGATACTGCAACTCTGTCTACTGATGGCCAAATGAGTCCAATTGTTTGGCTCTTGTTTGAGACTAAAGAGCGAGCGGAATTATTAGGAATATAATTCATTTCTTTTGCCTTTTGCTGTATGCGCTCTGTTGTTTCAGCAGTAACTAAAGGAGAATTTTTTAACGCTTTACTTACTGTTGAATAACTAACACCACAGGCATTTGCTATGTCTTTTAATGTTACAGCCATGTGAGTCTCCTTTAAATATTATTTCCTTTATTATACCATAAGCACACATTTTCTATAAATAACAACGTTGTTATTTTGTTTCATTTGATTTATACTTATCAATAAGTATTAAAGAAGTAGTCAATTTGATTACTTTTTTAAAATTAATGGGGGATGAGAGATGAAAAAAATTTTACTGTTAATTGTAAGCGTATTCACTGTTTTGTATGGATGCCAACAAAGTGACGCACAAGATAAAGATGTTAAGACTTTAACATTAGCACACAATCAATCAACAACACATCCAGTACATAAATCTTTAGAAGAATTTAAAAAAGAAGTAGAAAAGAAATCTCATGGCAAATTAAAAATTAAAATATATGCGAACGGACAACTTGGAAGTGAACGGGAAGCAATTGAGATGACACAAACAAATGCCATTCAATTTACAAAAGTGTCAGCAAGTGCACTTGAAAGTTTTTCTGAGTCGTATTCTTTATTTAGTATGCCATATCTATTTAAATCTCAAGATAGTTTCCGATCTATTATGAAAAAACCTGAAGTACAAAATTCGTTCTTTAATACGACTAAAGATAATGGGTTTGTAGGTATTACTTACTATGACGCAGGATTAAGAAATATTTATACAAAAGATAGAGAAATAAAGACGAATAAAGATTTACATGGTTTAAAAACTCGTGTTCAACCAAGTAAAACAAGTGTGCAACTTGTTAAGTCATTAGGAGGTACGCCAACACCAATGGCTTTTGGTGAAGTTTATACAGCACTTCAATCTGGTGTTATTGATGCAGCTGAGAATAATGAAACAGCATTGACTGACAATAAACATGGTGAAGTCGCAAAAAATTATTATAATACTGAACATGCTATAGTTCCTGATATTTTAATTATGAATAAGGATGCATACAATGATTTAACGAAAGAAGAAAAAGGATGGATAAAAAGCGCAGCAAGATCATCTACTGAAAAGCATGAAGTCATCTGGGATAAAGCCATTAAAGAGGCAATTAAATCAGCTAAAGAAGATATGAATGTGAAATTCCATGATGTAGATAAGTCTACTTTCAAAAAAGCTGTAAAACCTCTACAAGAAGAATTTAAAAATAATAAAGGAACAGAAAAACAATACAAATTGATTAAGGAGGCAGAACAAAATGAATAAACTAACACATTATATTGATAGAACTTTGCTTTCTGTGTCTGGTGTATTGATAACTGTGATGGTCATTTTATCAGTTTGGCAAGTGATAACAAGATATATATTGAACACGCCAAGTACGACAAGTGAAGAAATCATTCGCTTCTTGTTAATCTGGTTTGCATTGTTAAGTGCAGCATATGTATTTGGTAAGAAAAAACATATTGCCATTTTATTTATAAGAGAAAAGTTTCCACTTAAAGCACAGTTATTTATAGAAAGATTGACGAATATCATTATTTTATTAGTTGCTTTAATTTTAATGATATACGGTGGTATTAAAATTGTAGCACTTACTTGGACTCAATATGCACCAGCTACAGGTGTTTCAATGGCGCTAATGTATGGTGCGTTACCTATATCAGGACTTTTCATTGCTTTTTATTCAATTCGAGGCATTATAACAAATGAGTTACCTGAAAATGATGAAGGCGGTGAAGTGTAATGACAACAATTGCTGGAATCGTATTATTTGTATCTTTAGCAATATTTTTAGCATTTGGTATTCCAATCGCTATTTCAATTATTTTAAGTTCATTATTAACGTTAATACTTATTTTCCCGTTTGATGTCACAATACTTACTGCTGCCCAAAGAATGGTAACTGGTATTGATAACTTTACAATGCTTGCCATTCCGCTATTTGTACTAGCTGGAATATTGATGAATAACGGTGGTATTGCATTTAGATTAATTAACTTTGCGAAAGTGTTAGTAGGTAGATTACCTGGTTCTTTAGCACATACGAACATTGTAGGGAATATGTTGTTTGGTTCGATTTCAGGATCAAGTGTTGCAGCTGCTGCAGCAATGGGAAGAATCATGACGCCGATGGAAACAACACAAGGTTATAAAAAATCATATTCTGCAGCTGCCAATATTGCTTCAGCACCTTCAGGATTATTAATTCCACCAAGTTCATTATTGATTGTTTATTCACTTGTAAGTGGTGGGACATCAATTGCTGCATTATTTATTGCAGGTTACGTTCCTGGAATTCTATGGGGTCTAGGTTGTATGGTTGTTGCTTACTTTTTAGCTAAAAAACATGGCTATCCAGTTTCTGAAAAAGTGAGTTGGAAAGATAAATTATTTTTAACTTTAGATGCTATTCCAAGTTTACTATTAATTATTATTGTAATTGGTGGTATTGTAGCTGGAATATTCACAGCAACAGAGGGTGCAGCAGTCGCAGTTCTATATGCGTTTATACTGTCACTCATCTATAAAAATTTAAAAATTAAAGATATACCTGCGATTATTATAGAAACAGTAGAAATTACAGGTATGATTTTATTCTTAATTACAGCATCTGCATTATTCTCACTCGTTATGAGTTTTACAGGATTACCAGAAGCAATTTCTGGCGGTATATTATCATTAACTGAAAATCCAATTTTATTATTACTTTTAATGAATTTAATTTTATTAATCATCGGTACATTTATGGACATAACACCAGCAGTACTTATATTCACTCCAATTTTCTTACCGATTGCAGAAAGTATCGGATTAGATCCAGTTCATTTCGGTATAGTAATCGCATTTAACTTATGTATAGGTAATATAACACCTCCAGTAGGTAGTGCGTTATTTGTTGGTAGTAGTGTTGCAAATGTACGAATTGAAAGTGTCATTAAGACATTAATACCATACTTTATTATTTTAATTATACTGTTGTTATTAATTACGTTCGTACCACAATTATCGTTATTTTTACCAAAATTACTTGGGCTATAGGAAAGGTGAGTATTTATGAGTTTAATTAAAGAAAATTTTATTGTTCAATCTGAAAAAGGACAGGATTTATACAATATAGCTAAGGATATTCCAATTTTTGATTTTCATTGTCATTTAGATCCAAAAGAAATCTATGAGAATAAACCTTTTAATACGATTACTGAAGTTTGGCTAAAACATGATCATTATAAATGGCGTTTAATGCGCGCATATGGAATAGATGAGTCGTATATTACTGGAGACAAAACTGATAAAGAAAAATTCGAAGCATTTATAAGTTTATTGCCTAAAAGTATCATGAATCCAATGTACCATTGGTGTCATTTAGAGTTAGCAAGGTATTTCAATATCAATGAAAATTTAAATAAAATTGATAAAGAACAATTATATAATCAGTTAAATGAAAGTTTACAACAACCAGAATTTCTTCCAAGAAAATTAATAGAAAGAAGCAACGTCCAAATCATTTGTACAACTGATGATCCATGTGATGATTTGAAATATCATCAATTACTTCGTGAGGATAAGTCATTTGATGTTAAAGTATTACCAACATTTAGACCTGATCGTTATATCGCTTTAACGAAAGACAATGTAGAAGCATCTATTAATCAATTAGAAATTGCTACAGAAAGAAAAATAAATCATTTGGAAGAATATATTAATGCGCTCAATGAACGAATTGAATACTTCCATAAAAATGGCGCAAGAAGTTCTGATCAAAGCTTTGCTAAAGTACTTAAAGTGGATGTTACTAAAGACCAAGCTGAACAGTATTTTGAACTAATTAAGCAAGGTAAACACATAGATGAGGAAGATTTAAGTAGATTATCTGGATATATTTTAACCGAAGTAAGTAAAACGTATAAAAAATATAATTGGGTTGTACAGTTTCATCTTGGACCAGTGAGAAACAATAATACATTATTGTTTGAAGAAGTTGGTCCAGATGCTGGATTTGATAGTGTAGGTGATATGCTCAGTTCTTCTGACTTAAATAGATTTTTAGATCATTTAAATCAAAATGATGCATTATCAGATACAATTATTTATCCTAATAATGCAAATGATCACTTAATGGTGCAAGCAACAGCTGGAAACTTTACTTCAGATAAAGTCAAAGTGCAACTAGGTGCTGCATGGTGGTTCAATGATACTAAAGAAGGAATGGAACAACATTTAGTAGAATACGCAAATGTTGGATTGTTATCTACTTTCGTTGGTATGTTAACTGATTCAAGAAGTTTATTATCATATACAAGACATGAATATTTTAGAAGGATTTTATGTGAAATGATTGGTAAACGTGTGGAAAGAGGAGAAATCATTGATGATGATGAAATTCTTTCTGAAATTATTAAGGATATTTGCTTTAATAACGCCGTGTCATTATATAATATAGAAGGCGTAGATGCTATATAAAATTAGAGAACCTAAGACGATGTTGTCTTAGGTTCTTATTTATTTAGAACTTTAGATTTTCAATTGTTTTTAAATCATCTTGATAAACTGGTATCTCTGCGCCTTTTACTACAAATGTTGGAATATGTTGTAAAGTCGTTTTTACAGTTATTGTTTGACCGCCTTCAAACTGTTCGCCGCTATGAAAATCAATCCAACCTTTGTTGTTTTTAGGTAAATAGACTGTTCTTTCTAGTTGAGCTTTTTCTACGATAGGGGCAATTAACATATGCTCACCTAACATAAATTCTTCATTTTCTTCAAAAGTATTAATATCACTTTCAAATTGGTAAAAAGTAGGTCTAATAATTGGTTGATACGCCTCATGTGCACGTATAACTAATGACTGAAGATATGGTTTAAGCTTTTCGTGGAAGTGCATGGCTTGTTTAACTTCAGATAAGACTTCATTATGCATCCAAGGTTCATTTACAGAACCATCATCATTCCATGAGTGGATTGAAAATCTTGGATAATAAGCACCACATTGTACCCATCTTAAAAATAATTCTGCTTCTGGTTTATCACCAGAAAAACCGCCAATATCATGGCCAAAGTTATAAACACCAGATAGACTTAACCCAATTGCCATAGCATTATTATATTTTAATGTATGCCAACTCGTATAGTTATCACCTGTCCAAGTTTGAACGTATTTACTCATACCAGCTGCACCAGATCTACTTATGATATATGGATATTGTTCTTTATGATATTTTTGCTGTATCTCTCTTGATGCTTTCATCATTAATATAGGCATGATTGCTTTATAATCTTGGAAATTTGATTCATTTCCGAAACCATTTACTAGAGCTTTATCATCCCAAATTTCGAATTCGTTATTATCATTCCATGTGCAATTGACATGATTAGATAATAATTGTTGTTCTATTTTGGATTGCCACCATTTAATAGTGTCTTTATTTGTAAAGTCTAAGTAGTATCCTTTTTCATCCCAAAATTGTACAAGAAGCGGTTGGCCATTCATATCTTTAATAAATCCATCAAAGGCTAATACTTCATCTAGTAAAGGATGATCTGTAAGTAGGGTAGGTTTAATATTCGCAACTAATTCTACATTTTGATCTGTATAAGCTTTTCCAAAAGATTTTGGGTCTTTAAATTTATCATAATTCCAATTAAAAACGTATCTCTTATCATGAATAGATGTATAACCTGATGAAAGGTGGAAAGATCTAATCGTAATATTATGTCTATTACATTGATCTAGAAAAGATAACAGTCTTTCATCTGAATTTGGCAAATCTGTGTATTGCATTGTTGAGCCAGAATAAGACAAACTCCATTCAGGCATGAGTGTTGGTCTACCTGTTAAATGACTAAAACGCGTCGTTACTTGTTGAATAGTCGGACCGGCAATAACGTAATAATCAAGAAAATCCGATTTAGTTTCATAATATCTATAATGACCGTGATAATTATCTAACTCTTGTCCAAGATCTACAATAGAGTCTTGATAATCATCATAGAAGATACCAAATGATACATTTTCATCAGTTTTGTATGTGAGATAATAAGGAATATGTTTATAAAGAGGATCAGTCGTTTCAGCATTATAACCCATAGCATCTATATTTTTCATTCTGAATCGTCTGCCATGTTTATTCACTTTTCCGCTCTTTTCACCGAGACCAAAATACATTTCATTTTTATTTCTATTTAAATAATGACAAGTCGGATGATTTCTTGATATTTGATGTTGATAACTGCCTGTCTTACGGTCTTGCATAATTTTAATTTCTTTGTAAGATGAACTTAAATCATACCAACTACAATAGAAATCTTCTTTATCAATGATAAGTTTTAATGACTTTGTCTTAATTATAATATGGTGTTGTTCTTCTGAAATTTCATATTGTGGACATGAAAAGTTAGATTGATCATATCTAGAGAGACCTTCAAAAGGTAATTCAGTATCTCCAGGTGTAATGGTCCAAGTCGGCAAAGTGATTTTTTTCTCTGTAGAAGATTTAATATTGATTAAGTAATCTTCTAATATGCGGATTGTAAAGAAATGCTCGTTTTGCTTGTCACTGACTACAATTATATTTTTATCTTGTAAAATCATATTAAACATGTAAAAACCCTCCTATAACAACGTTGTTATTTAAACTATTACATTAAACTATACCAAAGTAAAGTAAAATAGTAAAAATAGCATTGTCTATAAAAATAAAGTCATATATCATTAATACATATTATTTCAGGAGGCATTTTATGGATAAACATTTCACAGTAAAGGAATTTTTCTTTAATATTTTAAATGGTATAGGTGTAGGCATTGTTATAGCATTAATACCTAACGCCATACTTGGTGTGTTATTTAGTTATTTATCACAGTTTCATCCCCTATTAGAAATGTTTAATCAAGCATTATTACTTATGCAGTTTGCGATGAGTTTTATTATAGGCATCGTTGTTGCACATCAATTTAAATTCCAAGCTACTGATGCAGTTATGATTGGCGCTGCAGGATTAATAGGTTCAGGCGCTGTGAAAATACAAAATGGTCAATTTATATTTGTAAGTATAGGGGATGTCGTCAATTTAATCGTTGTTTTAATTATCAGTTGTTACTTGATGATTAAATTGAAAGGAAAATTTGGTTCTTTAGATATGTTGATTATGCCAATTATTATTTCAGTTGTCAGTGGATTTATAGGTATGTTGACACTTCCATATGTTAGTAATGTGACAAAAGGAATCGGCAAATTAATAGAACAATTTTCTACATTGAATCCTTTAATGATGTGTATATTGATTGCGATTACTTATGCATTATTAATGGTAACGCCAATTTCAGTTGTAGCAATTGCTACTGCGGTCGGTTTAAATGGTTTAAGTTCAGGAGCTGGCAATATGGGGATTGTTGCAGCATGTGTGACTTTCTTAATGGGGTCATGGAAAGTAAACGATAAAGGTATCAATATCGTACTTATCATCGGAGCTGCTAAAATGATGATTCCTGTATATTTCAAAAATCCTATCATCGCAGTACCATTAATCATAAATGGACTAATGAGTGGATTACTCACTTATTTCGTCGGCATAAAAGGTACACCAATGTCTACTGGATTTGGTTATACCGGATTTGTTGGACCAGCAAACGCATTAAAATTTATGGAAGGATCAGTATTTTTAAATATATTAATACTAGGCGTAGCATATTTCGTCATACCGTTTGTATTTGCATATATTGTACATAAAGTTTGTTTGAAAATACTTCCAAAATACAATCAAGAAATGTTTTTATTTAAAGAGAATAATTAGAATGTAGAGTAGGCTGAGACAAGAAAAATGTCTCAGCCTTTAAATATGTCTGAATACTGGTGCCGTTAAAAGCAGTTTGGATAGAAGTGCAAATACTGGGTTCGTTATTAGCAAGTTTGGATAGAAGTGCAAATACTGGTACCGTTATTAGCAAGTTTGGTGAGAAGTGCAAATAAGGAGACCAGTAATTACAATTCTCAGTAGTTTTGTAATTAAGGCTGTCCATAGTAACAATTCAGCCGAGTTTTGTAATTATGGCTATCCATAGTAACACTTCAGCTGACTTTTGTAATTAACACCCCCGTTATGAACAAGTTTGGTGAGAAGTGTTCACAAGCCCGTCGTTATGAACAAGTTTGATGAGAAGTGTTCACAAGGCCATCGTTATGAACAAGTTTGACCAGAAGTGTTCACAAGACCGTCGTTATATACAAGTTTGGCAAGAAGTGTTCACAAGGCCATCGTTATGAACAAGTTTGGCGAGAAGTGTTCACAACACCCCCGTTATGAACAAGTTTGGTGAGAAGTGTTCACAAGCCCGTCGTTATGAACAAGTTTGGCGAGAAGTGTTCACAAGGACGCTAATTAGTAACACTTCTTATTAGATGTATTATTAACCACATTGCATACATACACTTTTAATTGTAAGAATATTATGAAAAAGAGATTGTTTGTTTTCATAAAGTGTTGTAGAATTAATCATTATTTATTTTTTACTGAAAGGAAGTACGAATTATGCGATTTAAATTATTTAATATAAGAGAAGATGAAAAGCCTTATGCATATCAGTGGGGTCAAACTAATGGTCATGAAATTGAATGTACGGAAGAGGATTTAACTTTAGATAATGTCCATACTTTATCGTCTTTTGATGGTGTGAGTACTCAACAGCTATTTAAGTTTGATGACAGAATATACGAAGCACTTAAAGATGTTGGTATTAAACAAATTGCTGGTCGTGCGGCTGGGTTTGATATGTTTAATTTAGATGAAGCTGCTAAACATGATATAAAAATTACAAATATTCCTTCATACAGTCCAAATGCAATTGCGGAATTTGCAGTTTGTAGAGCTTTAGAATTAATAAGAAACATTAATAAAATAAATAAAAAAGTAGAACATCAAGATTTTACTTGGGATGAAACAGTAATCGCTAAAGAACTAAGAAGTATGACGGTACTGGTTATAGGTGTTGGTAGAATAGGTAAAGTGTCAGCACAATTATTTAAAGGATTTGGTGCGGAAGTGATCGGTTATGACCCATATGATCAATCGTTGAGCGATATTGAATATGTACAAAGTTTACAAGAAGGATTATCTAAAGCCGATTTAATCACATTACATGTTCCAGCAAATGAAGAAACAACACATATTATTAATGAAGAGACGATTAAATATATGAAAAATGGTGCATATTTAGTGAATACAGCTAGAGGTGCGACAGTGAAGACTAATGATGTCATTCAAGCATTAAATAGCGGTAAATTACATAGTGTCGCTTTAGATGTATATGAGAATGAGTTTGCATATTTCTCATATGATTATACAGACAAAGAAATTGAAGATCCTACTTTAAAAGAATTGATGTCACGTGACGATGTATTAATTTCACCACATATTGCATTTTATACACATACAGCCGTACAAAATATGGTTGAAATTTCATTAGATAGTGCACTTGAAGTTATCACAACTGGATATAGTGAAAATGAAGTTCAACTAAGTAAAGTATGAATGAACGTTCGTTCATACTTTTTTTATAAAAAGCTATTGCATAAAATTTCATAAATGCGTATAATAATGAGTATTATTAATTCAGGAGGTAACGAATTTGAAAAGAAATGTATTTACTAAAGTAGTTATAGCAACAATTTGTTTACTACTTACAATTCCTTATTTAGCCCCCATAAAGTCACAAGCTGCAGAAACTGATCAATGGGATAAAGCTAAAGAACGAGGCGAGTTAAGAGTAGGCTTATCAGCAGATTATGCACCTTATGAGTTTGAGCATACTAAAGATGGTGAACGTGAATATGCTGGGATAGATATAGAACTTGCTAAAAAAATTGCAAAAGACAATGATATTAAACTTAAGATTGTGAATATGCAATTTGATAGTTTACTAGGTGCTTTAAAAACTGGAAAAATCGACATGATTATTTCTGGTATGGCTCCAACTCCTGAGAGAAAGAAACAAGTTGATTTTTCTGATGATTATATGGAAGTTAACCAAAGAATGATTATACAGAAAAAAGATAAAGACAAATTAAAAACGATTGATGATTTTAAAGGAAAAATGGTCGGTGTGCAAAAGCAAACGACTCAAGAAGAATTGGCAAAAACAGAAATGCCAGAATCTCAAGTTAGCTCATTAACGAGAGTACCGGAAGTTATTATGTCACTTAATTCTGGAAAGGTAGACGGCATGATTATTGAAGGACCTGTTGCTGATGCATATTTAGAGAAGAATCCTAATTTAACATATTCAGATGTTACATTTTCAGATGCAGACAAGACAACAGCTATTGCATTACCGAAAAACTCACCTGAATTAATGAAGAGAGTTAATAAGAGTGTTAAAGAAGTTCGTGACAATAATTTGATTAAAGACTATCAAGATAAAGCAACTGAAGCGATGTTCGATGATGGTTCTTTCTTCAGTAAATATGGTTCATATTTCTTACACGGTGTAGGGTATACGATTTTATTATCATTCTTAGGTGTAGTAGCAGGGGCATTAATTGGTTGTTTCTTAGCACTTATGAAATTAAGTAATAGTAAAATATTTAAATCGATTGCTTCAGTTTACATTGAATTTATAAGAGGCACACCATTACTCGTTCAAGTATTTTTAGTTTATTTCGGTACAACAGCAGTACTTGGATTAGATTTATCAGCATTAATTTGTGGTATTATCGCACTCATCATTAACTGTAGTGCTTATATTGCAGAAATTATTAGAGCTGGTATTAACGCAGTAGATAATGGCCAAATGGAAGCGGCTAGATCATTAGGATTAAATAAATCGCAAGCAATGACTAAAGTTATCTTGCCACAAGCCATTAAAAATATTTTACCTGCATTAGGTAATGAATTTGTAACAGTTATTAAAGAATCTTCTATAGTTTCTGTTATCGGCGTAAGTGAATTGATGTTTAATGCTCAAGTTGTTCAAGGGGCATCATTTGATCCATTTACACCATTATTAGTAGCAGCAGTATTGTACTTTATCTTAACGTTTACGTTATCTAGAGTGATGTACTTTGCTGAAAGGAGGTTTAGTGTAAGTGATTAAAGTTAACGATTTACACAAATCATTTGGTAAAAATGAAGTATTGAAAGGTATTAATTTAAATATTGAAAAAGGGGAAGTTGTTGCGATTATCGGCCCATCTGGTAGTGGTAAAAGTACGCTTCTTAGATGTTTGAATTTATTAGAAGAACCTTCCTCTGGACAGATCGTATTTGAAAATAATGATTTAACAAATACGAAAGGTGCAAAGTTGGATCAATTAAGACAAAAAATGGGCATGGTTTTCCAAGGTTTTAATCTTTTTCCACATAAAAAAGTAATCGAAAATATTACACTAACACCTTTAACTTTGAAAAAAGGACAAAAATCCGAATTAGAAGATCAAGCTAAACAATTACTTAAAAAAGTTGGTCTAGAAGATAAAGCAAATGTTTATCCTTCTAAATTATCAGGTGGACAAAAGCAACGTGTAGCGATTGCTCGTGCGTTAGCGATGAACCCGGCAGTTATTTTATTTGATGAACCAACTTCAGCTTTAGACCCCGAAGTTGTTGGTGAAGTATTAAGTGTTATGAAAGATTTAGCCAAAGAAGGTATGACAATGGTCGTCGTAACACATGAAATGGGATTTGCTAAAAATGTCAGCGACCATGTGATATTTATGGATGAAGGTATTGTTCAAGAAGAAGGTACACCTGAACAAATATTTGATAATCCTCAAAACGAAAGAACGAAACAATTTTTATCTAAAGTATTATAATACTAAAAATAGAAGAGGTGTTTTCGTGTTAGATATAGGTATAGTCGGTGGTAGTGGATACGGTGCAATAGAATTGATGAGATTATTAAATCAGCATAAAGAAGTGAACATCAAATATGTATTCTCACATTCGAAATCTGGTCAAGATATTAAGGAAACATATCCACATTTACAAAATAATATTATTGAACAATTCACAAGTTTAGATGTAGAAACAGTGCAATGTGATTTAATATTTTTTGCGACCCCCTCAAATGTGAGCAAGAATTTTATTCCTAAGTTAATAGAACGTGGTATTAAAGTAATCGATTTATCTGGTGACTTTAGGTTGAAAGACCCCACAATTTATGAAAAATATTACGGAGAAAAGCCAGCTCCTCAGAGTGTATTGGATGAAGCGGTGTATAGCTTGCCTGAGTGGTCAAATGTAGATGGATCATCGATACAAATTATTGCAAACCCGGGTTGTTTCCCAACTGCAATACTCTTATCTTTACACCCTCTTTTAGAAAGTGACTTAATTAATAAAGACACGATTATAATAGATGCTAAAACTGGTGTTTCAGGTGCTGGTAGAACATTAAGTCAAAATGTTCATTTTGGCGAAGCGAATGAAAACTTTTCAGCTTATAAATTAGGTTCCCATAAGCATACACCAGAAATTGAACAATATTTATCACAAGTCTCGAAATCAGACATAAAAGTGACATTCACACCTCATCTCGTTCCTATGACAAGAGGTATATTGGCTACTATTTATGTAGATTTAAAAGATCAAACAAGTGAAGAAGCATTACATCAATTATATAAACAGAAATATGATGACAAACCATTTGTTCGTGTAAGAGACCTTGGCGAATTCCCTACAACAAAAGAAGTTCTAGGCAGTAATTACTGCGATATAGGTATTTATGTTGATGAAGACAGACAAAAAGCTATTATCGTTGCAGTTATAGATAATCTCGTTAAAGGTGCAAGTGGTCAAGCAATTCAGAACATGAATAGATTATTTGGATTTAATGAAGATGAAGGATTAAATTTATTACCAATATACCCATAGAATAGGAGGAATTTGATGTTAGATAAGACTGAAGAATTAATTGACTCTGAAATGATCGTTATAGAAGAAGGTGATGTCGCATCACCTAAAGGATACATTGCTGGCGGCATGCATGTCGGCTTACGTAGAGAAAAGAAAGACTTTGGTTGGTTATATTCATCAGTTCCAGCTAATTGTGCAGCGGTATATACACAAAATGCTTTTAAAGCAGCCCCATTAAAAGTCACTGAAGAAAGTATTAATGTTGAACACAAACTTTCTGCAATTGTTATTAATTCTGCCATCGCAAATGCTTGTACAGGTCAAAGAGGTTTAGATGATGCAAAGCAAACTCAAAAATGGATTTCATCTAAACTACAATTACCTGAACATCAAATCGCAATTGCATCAACAGGCTTGATTGGCGAATTTTTACCTATGCAAAAAATTGAATATGGTGTGAATAATATTGATATTCTCAATAATGCACATTCTTCTGATTTTAATGAAGCTATTTTAACAACTGATAAAGAGACTAAACATATAGCAGTACAAATTAAAATTGATGATGAAGTGATTACGATTGGCGGTTCATGTAAAGGGTCGGGCATGATTCATCCAAATATGGCTACAATGCTTGGCTTTATGACAACAGATGCAAATGTTGAATCTGAAGATTTGAATGGCTTACTAAAAGAATCTGTTGATGAAACGTTTAATATGATTACAGTCGATGGTGATACAAGTACAAATGATATGGTTATACTTTTAGCTAACGGTGAAAGTGGTCAACATACATTAACTAAATCACATCCAGAATGGGAAAAGTTCGCCCAAGCTGTCCAATATGTGAGTCAATTTTTAGCTCAAAGTATTGCGAGAGATGGTGAAGGTGCGACGAAGTTAATCAAAGTTAATGTCAAAGGTGCTAAGACGAAAGCTCAAAATAGTGCAATTGCAAAAACGATTGTAGGTTCAAGCTTAGTGAAAACTGCAATACACGGTGCTGATCCAAACTTTGGAAGAATCGTAACATCAATTGGTTATGCAGATCATACTGTAGATACTAACGAAGTAGACGTTTGGCTTTGTGGACATTTATTAGTCAGTAAAGGTATGAATGTAACATTTGATGAGTTAGATTTAAAAGCTAAAATGGAGCAAGATACAATTGAAATAGAAGCGAAAGTTGGAAATTCTCATCATTCATCTACCGCTTTCGGATGCGATTTGAGTTATGATTACGTAAAAATTAATGCATTATATAGAACTTAATAGGAGGTCATTAAGTGAAGTATGCAGTCATTAAAATTGGTGGAAGTATATTAAGCAACTTAAGTCAAACGATAATAGAAGATATACTTACTTTAAAAAGTCAAAATTATATGCCAATCATCGTCCATGGTGGCGGCCCGTTTATTAATAGACAACTAACTAAAATTGGTATTGAAAGTAAATTTGTAGATGGCTTACGTGTTACTGATGAAGAAGTGTTACTTCAAACTTCAAGTACATTGATAGGTGAAGTCAATCCACAAGTTGTGTTTCAAATTAATCAACATGACTCATTAGCATTAGGCATAAATGGCATTGATATGAATTTATTTGACATTAAACCATTAGATACTAAATATGGATTTGTAGCAGAATGTACATCCGTTAATAAAGTAACATTGGCTAACATATGTTTAAATAGTATTCCAGTTATTGCACCAATCGGTATCGATAGAAATACAGGACAAAGATATAATATTAATGCAGATAGTCTTGCATATAAAATAGCGAGTGAAATGGAAGGCGACTTATTCTTAATAAGTGATATTCCAGGAGTACTGATTAAAGATGAAGTACAAAGCCATTTAAGTATCAATGATATTCATAATTATATAGAAACAACTGAAATATATGGCGGTATGATTCCTAAAGTTACTGGTGCAATTTCTGCAATAAAAGAAGGCTGTAAAAGCGTCAAGATTATTTCAGGGTCATCAGACCATGCATTATTAAAAAGTTCTCATTCAAATAAAATAGGTACAACAATTATATTATAAAGTAAAAAATCCGACAGCGTTTTTGAGCACTGTCGGATTTTTTGTTCCCTTATTAGCAGATTTAGCTAGAAGTGCAAATAGTGATGCCGTTATTAGCAGATTTAGCTAGAAGTGCAAATAAGGAGCTCCTTGTTTACATTTTAGCCGAGTTTTGTAACTAAGGAGGTCCATGGTAACAATTCGGCTGAGTTTTGTAACTAAGGCGGCCCATAGTAACACTTCAGCCGAATTTTGTAACTAACGCCCTCGTTATGAACAAGTTTGGGCAGAAGTGTTCACACGGCCCCCGTTATGAACAAGTTTGGGCAGAAGTGTTCACAAGGCCCTCGTTATGAACAAGTTTGGTCAGAAGTGTTCACAACAGCCCCCACCAGAAACAAGCTAAATACTGTCTTGCCATACCATTTGCCACACAGTATATGAAAGCAATTTTTTATATACTTATTTAATTGAATTAATACGAATACCGTAAATTTATTTATTAAATGTGTTAAAATGTATTAGCATGTTTGATAGTGAGGTGAATAAATTTGAATTTAGATCAATTGAAGCAAGAAGTGATAGATTATGCACATTCTATTGGTATTGATAGTATTGGATTTACAACTGCTGATCCTTTTGATGAATTAAAGAAAAAGTTAGAAGATTATCATTCTAAAGGATATGCTTCTGGGTTTGAAGAAAGTGATATTGAGTTAAGAACAGTCCCTAAATTATCATTACCATCTGCTCGCTCAATTATAGCAATTGCTGTAGGGTATCCGAATAAATTAAAGGGTGCTCCTAAAAGTGTTAGAGGAGATAGAAGAGGTATGTTTGCGCGTGCTTCATGGGGCCAAGATTATCATACTATTATGAGAAATCGCCTTGATAAACTCAGTTTATTCCTAAAAGAAAAAGTGCCTGATGTAGAAATTAAATCAATGGTCGATACTGGTGTCTTGTCTGACCGTTCAGTAGCTGAAAGAGCTGGGTTAGGATTTGCAGGTAAAAATGGCTTTATTATTAATGAAGAACTAGGTACTTGGAGTTATCTTGGTGAAATGTTAGTCAGCATTCCATTTAAACCTGATGATCCAGTTATTGATAGTTGTGGTGATTGTAACATTTGTGTTGATAGATGTCCGACTGGTGCCTTAGTAGGTAATGGTCAATTAAATAGTCAAAAATGTATCAGCTTTTTAACACAAACAAAAGGTTATTTAAAAGATGAATACCGCTATAAAATAGGAAATCGTTTATATGGATGTGATACATGCCAACAAGTATGCCCACGAAATAGAGGGATTAATACTGAACATGACGACATTATATTAGAACCTGAGGTACTGAAACCTAGACTTGTCCCACTACTTAAAATGTCTAATAAAGAATTTAAAAATACTTATGGACATTTAGCCGGTGCATGGAGAGGTAAAAAGCCGATCCAACGAAATGCGATTGTCGCACTTGCTCACTTTAATGAAGAAAGTGCAATACCAGAATTAAAAGATGTTGCGTTAACAGATCCGCGACCAATGATAAGAGGTACTGCATTTTGGGCTATCGGTCAAATACAAGGTGAAGAGGCAAGACCATTCATTATGTCACACTATGAACGTGAAATAGAAGAAGTCCAAGAAGAAATGATAAAAGGATTAGAGATTAGGAGAAAATAAATTATGACAAATCATGTAGTTTTATATCAACCAGAAATTCCAGCGAATACTGGGAATATTGCACGTAGTTGTGCAGCAACAGATACAACTTTACACTTAATTAGACCTTTAGGTTTTAGTACGGATGATAAAATGTTAAGAAGAGCGGGTTTAGATTACTGGAAATTTGTAAATATTGTTTATTATGATAGTATTGAAGAATTTTTCGAAAAGACTGAAGGTGGCAACTATTACTTACTAACGAAGTTTGGTACACAACCACATACTCAGTTCGATTACAGTAATGTTGAAGAAAATCATTACTTTATATTTGGTAGAGAAACAACAGGACTTCCTGATTGGGTTAAAGAAAAATATAAAGATACAGCATTAAGAATTCCAATGAATGATAATGTAAGATCTTTAAATTTATCTAATACTGCTGCAATATTAATTTATGAAGCGTTAAGACAACAAAATTATCCTAATTTATCATAGAAATAAAAAAACTGAGGCCAAATGGTCTCAGTTATTAATTATTATTTGATTTTAAAGATTCAAGTTCTTTGTTTAAATCTTCTTCCTTAAGACCATAGTCTTTAGAATCGCGACCAGCAGTTAACATCGCAGTAATAAATGCTACACCAACCATACAGATTAATAGCGTGTTCATTTAATTGCCCCCTCGTAATGTTATGTTATCTTTATTATATACGAATTAAGGCAATAATTAAATACATTTTTAAGGAGACATTGATATGGATAATTATATTTTGAAAAATGCACAAATTTATACTGAAACATATAAAATTGATCATGGCTATATCGAAGTGCGTAATGGATGTATTCACGATATTCAAGAAGGGGAATATACAGGTACATTACAAACGATTGATGCGAATGGTCAACACGTACTTCCGGGATTTATTGATATACATATTCATGGTGGTTATGGTCAAGATGCAATGGATGCAACACCTGAAACATTGAATCTATTATCTGAGAAATTATTATCTGAAGGTACGACTAGCTTTTTAGCCACAACAATGACGCAATCAACTGAAGCCATCAATGCTGCATTAGAAAATGTTGCAAACTATAAACCGATAGATGATAAACGTGCTGAAATACTTGGTGTACATTTAGAAGGCCCATTTATTTCAGAACATAAAGTTGGTGCTCAAAATCCTGCATTTGTTGCAAGACCTACAGTACAAAAATTCAAAGATTTTCAAGAAAAAGCAAATGGCGCGATTAAAATAGTGACAATAGCGCCAGAAGTTGAAGGTGCAGAGGAAGTTATTAAAGCACTTCATGAAGATGTTATTTTTTCAGCAGGACATACCGTATCTGATTACGATGGTATTGAAAAAGCAGTTCAAAATGGTCTTAAGCACATTACACATTTATATAATGCACAAACAACATTTACACATAGAGAACCAGGCGTATTTGGTGCCGCTCTGACTGATGAAAGATTAACAACAGAAGTCATTGTTGATGGCATTCATTCTCATCCGGCTGCAGTTAAATTAGCATACCTTGCTAAAGGCAATGAGAATTTCTGTATTATTACGGATGCAATGCGTGCAAAAGGCATGAAAGATGGTAAATATGATCTTGGTGGTCAAGATGTATTTGTTAAAAATAACGAAGCAAGATTAGAAACCGGTTCACTTGCAGGAAGTATATTACTTATGAATAAAGGCTTAAAAAATTTAATGGACTTTGCAAATATACCGCTTGAAGAAGCATGGCGTACTGCAAGTTTAAACCAAGCGATTAGATTGAAAGTTGATGATAGAATTGGCTCAATCAAAGTTGGAAAACAAGCAGATCTAGTTATAGCTGATTCAGAATTAAATGTTTTAACTACTATTAAAAAAGGGTATATTATAGATAATGACTAAAGGTTATGATTTTTGTAAATAGACAAGTTGAAATGAGGAGTGGACAAAATGGCTTTAAACTTTAAAGTATTTGAAACAAAAGATATTGCTGCACGATATGCTGCAGATGTAGTTCGCAAACAATTTAATTCAGACAGCACTTCAGTTGTCGGCGTACATTTAGAAGCAGAGCAAACATCATTTTTCGATGAACTATTAGATGATGTTAAGAAAAATCCTGTGAACTTCAGTCAAATTCATATTTTAGATTTTGATGGTAAAGAAGATTATTACACAGAATTAGGTGTTCCTGCTAAACAAGTATTAAAAACTGATGTCGGTAGTGATGTTGAAGCATTTATTAGAGAAAAAGTGAATACTGACAAAAAGAAAAACAAATTAATGTTAGATGTTGTCACTTTAACTGAAGATAGCAGAACTGGATTAGACTATGACCAAGCGATTCACCCAGCAAGAGAAGTTATCGTACTTGTCACTGGTAAAGAAAAAGCTAAAGCAGTAAGTCAGTTATATCAAGAACCTGCAAATGGTTCTGTTGAATCCGCTAAATTAAAACAACATAGAATGGTAACAGTTGTATTAGATAATGAAGCGGCACAAGGCTTACCTGAAGACGTTAGATCTTACTTCTCAATTCAATTTTCATAAGAAGGTGAGAAATTTGAATAAAAATCTAGAAGAAGAAAATGAAATGGTTCAAGACCTAGAAGATGTTAAAGAACTAGGTAAAGAAATGGAACAAATATCAGAACAAAATGATGAAGCTTTTGAAGAAAAGAAATCTGAACAAGAATCTTAAAATAGAGATTGAGACAATACGCTATGTCTCAATCTTTATTTTTTTCGTTAATTTAAATTATCTGACAACTGAGAGTTTAAATCGCTTTCTTTATACGATATAATAGAGATGAATAAAGAATGATGAATTCAAGAAATAAAGGGGAGTATTGAAATGAGTTACAGAATTGAACATGATACATTTGGTGAAATTAAAGTTCCAAGTGAGAAATATTGGAAAGCACAAACACAAAGAAGTAAACAGAATTTCCCAGTAGGTAAAGAACAAATGCCAATTGAAGTGATTTATGGATTTGCACATTTAAAAAGAGCAGCAGCGATTTCAAATCATGAACTTGGTAAATTATCTGATGATAAGAAAGATGCCATTGTATATGCTACTGATGAAATTTTAAATGGAAACTTAGATGAACATTTTCCTCTAGTCGTTTGGCAAACAGGTAGTGGTACACAAAGTAATATGAACGTGAACGAAGTTGTGAGCTACGTTGCAAATGAATACTTGAAAGAAAAAGGTTCAGAAGAGTCCGTTCATCCAAATGATCATGTTAATATGTCTCAAAGTTCAAATGATACATATCCAACTGCAATGCATGTTGCTTTATATCATGAAATTGAATCTAAATTATTACCAGCAATTGGTACGTTAAGAGATACATTTAAGAAAAAAGAAGAAGATTTCAAAGATATTATTAAAATCGGTAGAACACATTTACAAGATGCAACACCTTTAACTTTAGGTCAAGAAGTTAGTGGTTGGAGATATATGTTAGATAAATGTGAATCATTATTAAATGAATCTAAAGGTCAATTATTAAACTTAGCAATTGGTGGTACAGCAGTTGGTACTGGTATCAATGCTCATCCAGAATTCGGTGATAAAGTGGCTAAACAAATTAGCGAACAATTAGGCTATCCATTTGTATCATCTGAAAATAAATTCCATGCATTAACTGCTCATGATGAAGTTGTTTATGTTCATGGCGCACTTAAAGCATTAGCAAGTGACTTAATGAAAATTGCGAATGACGTAAGATGGTTAGCTTCAGGACCAAGAGCTGGATTAGCTGAAATTTCAATTCCAGAGAACGAACCAGGTTCATCAATCATGCCAGGTAAAGTAAACCCAACTCAATGTGAAATGTTAACAATGGTTGCTGTTCAAGTATTAGGAAATGATGCAGCAGTTGGTATAGCAGCATCACAAGGTAACTTTGAATTAAATGTATTTAAACCAGTTATTTTATACAATACATTACAATCTATTTATTTATTAACAGATGGTATTGAAACATTTAATAACAACTGTGCAGTTGGAATAGAACCTATTGAAGAAAATATCGATAAATATTTAAATCAATCATTGATGCTTGTTACTGCGTTAAATCCACATATTGGATATGAAAATGCAGCAGCAATTGCGAAGAATGCTCATAAAAACGGATTAACATTAAAAGAATCTGCAATTGAATCTGGACTTCTAACTGAAGAACAATTCGATGAGTGGATTAAACCAGAAGATATGATAAGCTCTAAAAAATAATAGCAGCTTTAAGACACAAATATAAAGAACAGAAAAAAGGTGCTATAGGCACCTTTTTCTGTATCAAAATATAACTTTGGAGGCAATTTATGAAGAGATTAGGATTAATAGATATAGGTTCCAATACTATAAGACTTGTTATTTTTGAATACTCTAAAGATACAGGTTTAAATGAACTACAAAACGTTAAAACACCAGCACGTTTGAGTCAATATTTAGAAGAAGATAAAACAATGAATAAAGATGGAATCAATATTTTAGTAGAAACTTTAAATAGTTTTAAAAAAGTTGCCGAAAAATTTCAAGTGGAAGAACTTGTCCCTGCAGCTACAGCAGCAGTAAGACAATCTAAAAATATAAATGAAATTATTAAAAGTGTAAAAGACAAAACGAATCTCGATATTGAAATTATCCCAGAACAAGATGAGGCGTTTTACGGATTTTATGCAGCAACACATACTTTAAATATAAATAATGGTATTACAGTTGATATAGGTGGTGGTTCAACAGAAATTACTTATTTTGAAGATAAAAAGTTAAAAGAGGCAATAAGTTTTCCTTTTGGTGTTGTAACTTTAGAGAAAATGTTTTTCGCTGATAAAGATCATAATGATAAAAATGCGATAAAAAAATGTGAGAAGTATGTTAAAGAACAGTTTGAATCTGAAAAATGGATAAAAGATAAAAACGTTCCTATTATTGGGATTGGTGGATCTGCCCGAAATAATGCGCGTATACATCAGTCATTAAATAATTATCCAATTGCAGGTGTACATGGGTATGACATGACTAAAAAAGGGCTTGAAGAAGTGTTTGATGTCTTGAAAAAATCTGATAAAAATGAATTAAAAGATTTAGATGGTTTAAGTAGAGACCGTACAGATATCATTTTACCTAGTTCTATTGTTTTTAATACATTATACGATATCTCAGATGCAAAACGTTTTACGTTCTCAAGAAAAGGTCTACGTGAAGGTTTAGTGATGACAAGAATTAAAGAAGAATTTCCAAAGGCATTTAATAAAAATAATGTCACAAGTGATGCATTAAAACATATAGCAAATGAATATAATATCAATGCTTCAAATGGTAAACAGCGCATGAAATTAGCTGAAGATTTATTAAACAAATTAGAAGAAATCACTAGTTTTAAAATTCCAAAAGAAGATAAAGAAATATTTAAAGAAGCGGCATATTTATATTATTTAGGTTCATTTATTGATGCAGATTCTAGTTCACAACATACGTATTATATTATAGCCAATTCAAGTATTAATGGCTTATCGCATAAAGAAAGGGTTAAATTAGCACTTTTGGCAAGTTTTAAAAACAAGACGTTATTAAAGTTTTATATAAAGGGGACGCCTTGGTTTGATGATGAAGAAATCGAACTTATTCAAAAGCTTGGTGGCATCATTAAGTTTGCCCATGCTTTAAATGTTTCCAATACCGATTGCATCGAATCAATGGCATTAATTGAAAAGAAAAATGAATTTGAATTAAGAGCCAAATATGTTACAGACCCAATCGCTGAAGAATATCAATCTGATAGACAGAAAAAACATTTAGAAAAGTTACTACCGAAAAAACTTAATATTATATTTACACAAGATTAATAAACTTACGTTTAAATGAAGTAGTGTGATTTTATAATCTTGATTGGAAATTTGTAAAGGGTGAGATAATTATGGAAGCACAAGCGGAACAATTTTATTTAGACAATCCAGAATATTACAACAACCGAGAATTAAGTTGGCTAGACTTTAATTATCGTGTTCTTGAGGAAGCAATTGATCCTAACAATCCTTTATTAGAACAGTTGAAATTTTTAGCAATTCATAGTTCTAATTTAGATGAATTTTTTATGGTTAGAGTAGCGGGGTTGAAAGACCAAGTTAAGATGAATTTTAATGAACCAGAGAATAAAGCGCAATTGACACCTAAAGAACAACTTATCGGCATTGAAAAGAAAAATAGAGTGAACGTCGAGCTTCAATATAAGCGATTTAATGAATTAAAAGATTTGTTAAAGAGCTATAAAATATTTATTACACAACCAGAAAGATTGCCAGAACCTTTAATTGAGCAACTTCAGCATCAATTTAATACTGATATATTACCAACACTTTCACCGTTAGGGATAGATGCATACAGGCCATTCCCAAAATTAAATAATAAAATGTTGAATTTGTTTGTAGATATTAGGTTAAATGATGGTGAAATTAGATCGGCAATCGTACCCGTTCCAACATTATTAGATAGAATTATTAAGTTAGAACATGAAGGCGTTAAATATATTGTATTTCTTGAAGATGTCATTTCATTATTTATAGAACAATTATTTAAGGGATATGAAGTGATTAATACGTACACATTCAGGGTGACAAGAAATGCAGATTTAACAATTCATGAAGAAGGTGCAGAAGATTTATTAATAGAAATAGAACGATTTTTAAAAGAAAGAAAAAGTGGTGCAGCAGTACGACTTGAAATTGATAGTAGACATATAGATTCAGAAGTGAAGAGTATTTTCTTAATGAATGAACTTGAGTTATCAAATGAAGATATATACAGAGTTAATGGTCCACTAGATTTAACAGTGTTATTCTCTCTTGTAGGACAATTAGAAGATTTATTCCCAGAACTATTATTTAAACCTTATACACCACAATTACCTTCCTCATTAAGTAAAAATAATGTTTTTGAATTAGCATTGGAAAGAGATGTATTTTTCCATCATCCATATGAATCTTTTGAGCCGATTGTTGAATTTATAAAAGAAGCTTCAGAAGATCCAGATACACTTGCTATTAAGCAAACACTTTACCGTGTGAGTAGTGATTCACCGATCATTCAGGCTTTAAAAAATGCAGCTGAAAATGGTAAACAAGTTACAGTACTTGTTGAATTAAAAGCGCGTTTTGATGAAGAAAACAATGTTCAGTGGGCGAGAATGTTGGAGGATGCAGGCTGTAATGTTATATATGGTATGACATTCCTTAAAACACATAGTAAAATTACGCTAGTTATTAAGAAAGTTAAAGGAAAAGTGACGCCTTTCGTTCATTTAGGAACAGGAAATTACAATGATAAGACGGCTAAAATATATACAGATATGGGTATTATTACTACTAACCCGAAAATAGGGCAAGATGCGATTAACTTCTTTAATTATTTAAGTGGTTATTCATTAAAGCCTGATTATAATGAGCTAATCGTCGCACCATTTGAAATACGAGATTTCTTTGTTGAACATATTGAACAAGAAATGAAGTCGCATAAAGAACATGGTAATGGTCTCATTATCGCTAAAATGAATTCGTTAACAGATAAAAAAGTAATTAAAAAATTATTTGAAGCATCACAATGTGGTGTTAAAATCAAACTGATTATTCGTGGTATTTGTTGTCTTAAACCAGGTATTAAAGGTGTAAGTGAGAATATCGAAGTCATCAGTATTGTAGGTAGATTTTTAGAACACTCAAGAATCTATTATTTCTATCATAATGGACAAGAAAAAATGTATCTTTCTTCAGCTGATATGATGACAAGAAATATGATTAAACGTGTTGAAATATTATTCCCAGTATTAGATCCCAATTTAGTTAAACGTTTAAAAGGCATTGTTGATTTACAACTCAATGATGGACTAAAAGGACGTATTCAAAATAATGAAGGTGTATATCAATACAATGATGCAGGGAATAAACATATGAACTCACAAGAAATGTTAATGGATGAGGCAATGTTAGCTGGGAAAGAAATGAGAAAGTCTCACTTAAATATAGGGAGACCTGTAACGAGTAAAAGAAGTAACTTAATTAATAAATTTAAAGAAAGATTAAAGCGATAAATAGTTAAAGCCAACAAAGTTAAAGCTTTGTTGGCTTTTTTAGTTATTTAATCGTCTAACGTAACTGAAATCATTTCATCTTTAAATGGATGTTCGAATTCTATTTTATAACTGTGTAATTTTAATTTTCTCAGTTTACTATTGTTATAGAGTGGGTCACCGACAACTGGATGTCCAATTTCTGCAAGGTGGACACGGATTTGGTGTGTTCTACCCGTATCTAATTTTAATTCTACTTCTGCCGTATGTTCATCAATCATATGACTTTCAAGTATATGTGTGATAGCACGTTGACCTGTAGGTGATACACGTCTTTTGTTTGGATGGAACTTGTCTTTACCAATTGGCATATCAATTGTTTGTGGTTTAAGTGGTAATAAACTATCAACTTGAGCTTTATATGTTCTTGTAATTTCTCTATCTTCTAACATACGATCTAATATTTTTTTAGCGATAGGGTGTTTTGCGACTAACAATAATCCAACAGTTTCTTGGTCAAGTCTATGAACAGGTTCAGCATAGTCTGAATCTAACGTATAGATTACGTGATTCATAAGTGTGTTTGCTTCTTTTAAATCGTTTGGATGTGTCTTTACACCTTTAGGTTTAACGACAATTGCTAAGTATTCATCTTCGTATTTAATTTCAGCTAATCGGTAACTAGAAACATATTGGCTTGTTTCGTCAAATAATGGGATATTGAGTTTATCTCCGGCATTTACTGTATCTCTTAATGTACATGCTTCGTCATTTATCGTAAGTTCTTTTGACATTCTTAAAAGATGAAGTTCTTTCTTTGGTAGATGTAAAGATTTAAACATCTCTTCGATTGTTTGACCTTCAAATTTTGATGGTATTGTAATTTGCATAGCGTCCTCCAGGAATATTTCTCTCAAAATCGGGAAAAATTATATTATAACAAAAAATAAGTTATAATTATTATAACAAGAAAAAGAGATAAGGAGTATGTTTCATGTCAAAATCAATCGATAATAATGAATTTAACGTAAGTATTAATACTAGACAGATGACTTTTGATGATATTGATGAAGTTATTGAATTACAGTCTAAATGTTTTCCAGGGATGGAACCATGGGAGAGAGGTCATCTTGAAAGTCACTTAAGAATGTTTCCGAGAGGACAAATTGTTGTAGAATTTGAAGGTGAAATTATAGGTTCATGTTCTTCTCTTATCATCAATTTTGATGAATATGATGATAGACATACGTGGGATAGTATTACGAATAATGGTTATATTACAAACCATAATGATCACGGACATAATTTATATGGTATTGAAGTCATGGTTCATCCTGATTATAGAGGGATGAAAGTTGGCGCAAGACTATATGAAGCTCGTAGAGAAATTGCTTATGAATTAAATTTAAAGAGTATTATTATAGGTGGTAGAATTCCAAACTATCATCAATATAGTGATGAATTAACACCACGTGAATATGTACAAGGTGTCATTAAACATCGTATTAAAGATCCGGTATTAACATTTCAATTGATGAATGATTTTACGTTAATGCGTATTAATCCAAATTATTTAAATGATGATGTTAAAAGTATGAAATTTGCTACTTTGATGGAATGGAATAATCCTGATTACATAGCAAGAAGTAATGTTCATTTTAAAACAAGTGAACCTGTAAGAATATGTACAGTAAACTATATGATGCGTAAAATTAATTCATTTGAAGAGTTTGCAAACCAAATTGAATACTTTATTGACGTTGCATACGATGCGGATAGTGATTTTATCGTCTTTCCAGAATTGTTGACGACGCAATTAATGAGCTTTGATGAACAAAGTAATCCGGCAGAATCTATTAGAAAATTAACTACTTACACATCACAATATATTGAGATGTTCAATCAGTTTGCAATGAAATATAACATCAACATTATTGGTGGTTCTCATTTCGTTGAAGAAGGTGAAGATATTTATAATATTTCATATTTATTTAGACGAGATGGCTCTATCGAAAAACAATATAAAATCCATGTAACACCAAATGAAAGAAAATGGTGGGGTGTATCACCTGGTAATGGCGTTGAAGTATTCGATACTGATTGTGGTAAAATTGCGATTCAAATTTGTTACGATAGTGAATTTCCTGAAATGGCTAGAATCGCAATGGAAAAAGGTGCAAAAATTATATTTACACCATTCTCAACAGAAGATAGACAAAGTTATTTACGTGTAAAATATTGTTGTATGGCACGCGCTATAGAAAACCAAGTTTACACAGTAACTTCAGGAACATGCGGTAATTTGCCACAAACTGAGAATATGGATATCCAATATAGTGCTTCAGCAATATATTCTCCATCAGACTATGGTTTTGCTCGTGATGGTATCGTGAGTGAAACAGGTGAGAATTTAGAAATGGTTGCTATCGGCGAAGTTGACTTAGAAGTATTAAGAAGAGGTAGAGAAAACGGAACTGTTAGACATCTTAGAGATAGACGACATGACGTATATAATATTACGTATAATCAATAATAATAAAGGTGATTGATATGGAAAAACCAACGCGTACAAGCCTTTTAAAAGAAATTGCGGAATTTTTAAATGAAGAGACTGAAATGTATAGTATGATGCATGGCGCACTTAAAAAATTAGTAAGCGGCAGTAACTTTCATACAGGTTGGATATTTTTTATTGATGAAGAAGGTAAACATGAACTTGTTGCAGAAGAAGCGTTACCGCCCGCTTTAACACATAATAGTTGCCAATACATGACAGAAGGTACGTGTTGGTGTGTAACAGCATATCAAAATAAAAAACTGACGAAAGCTTCAAATATTATTACATGTTCAAGAATTGTAAAAGCAACTAAAGAACATCATGACAAGACGGATGGCATTACACATCATGCAACTGTGCCACTTCGTTCTGGTAATGAACAGTTTGGATTGCTTAATATTGCGACACCAAATACGAAGCGATATTCAGAAGAAGATTTAGAATTGCTAGAGTCTGTAGCATTTCAAATCGGCTCTGCGATTAAACGTATATTATTAACGGATCAAGAAAAAGAGGCAGCTCGTATAAATGAAAGAAATAGGTTAGCGAGAGATTTACATGATTCTGTTAATCAAATGTTATTTTCTTTAAAAATCACTGCACACGCAGCGAAAAGTCTTGATGACCAAGAAGCGGCTAAAAAAGCTTTTCAAACAATTGAAGAAACGAGTCAAAGTGCTGTCAATGAAATGAGAGCACTAATATGGCAACTGAAACCGATAGGATTGGAACAAGGTTTAATTTCAGCTATTAAACAATATAGCCAGTTAATTCATATTGAACCTGAATTCGAAGTTGAAGGACTTATTGATTTGCCAAATACAATTGAAGAGAATGTTTATCGCATTATTCAAGAATCATTAAATAATATTCATAAACACTCAGGTGTAAATAGTGCGAAAATATTTCTAGAACAAAATAAAAAGACGTTTAAATTTAAAATTGTAGATAACGGTAAAGGATTTGAAAGCCAAGATTTAGACAACAAGCTATCTCACGGTTTGAGAAATATTAAACAACGTGTTCAAGGTATGAAGGGACATGTAGATATCAAATCAAAATTGAATGAAGGAACAGAAATTGTGATTTCTATTCCACTTTAAATGTTAGGAGTATCACACATGAGTTATAATATAATCTTAGTAGATGACCATCATATTGTGCGACAAGGATTAAGTTTCTTACTAGATACTGTTCCAGATTTCAATATACAAGCTGATTTCTCAAGTGGTGTGTTATTGCTAGAATACTTAGAACAACATGAATCACCAGATATCGTTCTTTTAGATTTAGTTATGCCTGATATGAATGGCATTGAAATCACAAGTATCATGAAGAAGAAATACCCAAACATTAAGATATTAGTCTTAACAAGCTTTTATGATGAAGAACATGTCATATCAGCGATTGATAAAGGCGCAGATGGTTATGAAATTAAAGATGTAGAACCTGATTCGCTTATTCAAACAATTAGATCTGTATTAAATGGTGAGAAGAAAATTCATCCAAAAGTACAGTCTGTTATTTCTGAAAGTGAACGGAAACCACATAGAGAAAATAAATTATCCAAAAGAGAACTTGAAGTATTAGCAGAATTGGTGAAAGGTAAAACCAATAAAGAAATTGCAGAAACACTATTTGTATCTGAAAAAACGATCAAAACACATGTCAGTCATATACTAAATAAATTAAAAGTATCAGACAGAACACAAGCTGCCGTTTATGCAATGGAACACCAATTATTAATTTAATTACAGATATAATATTTTTACGAGTAAGTATTGTCATATTCAATACTTACTCGTTTTTATGTAAAATTACAAAAATAAATTTACAAAATGAAAGCCCTTAAAGTATAATATGTTACATGGGAGAAATGATTTTACTTACTTTATAGGGGGTAGTTTAATATGAAAGTCAGGAAAAACTTAACTTTAAAAATTGTTATCGCTTTAGTACTAGGTATAACAGTTGGTTCTATTTTTAATATGTTTGCCGGAACGGGTTTCGTTCAAGGTACAAATCAATACGTATTTAATGTAATTGGTCAAATATTCCTTAACCTCATATTCATGCTTGTAGTACCAGTCGTATTTGTTTCAATTGTATTAGGGGTTATTGGCGTAGGTGATCCAAAATTACTAGGTGGTATAGGATTAAAAACCGTTACATTCTTCTTATGTACTACGGCAATTGCGATTACTATCGCAATGTTACTTGCTTTAGTATTTAAACCAGGTGTTGGTCAATCAGATTTATTAAATAGTGATGATGTTAAAAAATATGGTGCTGAACAAAAAGCTAAATCATCAGATCAAGCTGCACCAGAAAATCAAACATTTGATCAAACATTGATTAATTTGTTCCCACAAAATCCAATGAAATCTATGGTGGAACAAGATATGTTACCAATTATTACATTTGCAATCTTTATTGGTGTAGGAATGATTGCACTTGGTAGTAAGGTTGAAGCGGTGAAAAAAGTCTTCGAGCAGACCAATGATATACTCATGTATATCGTTACGATGATTATGAATTACTTCGCACCAATTGGTACATTTGGACTAGTTGCAACAGCTTTTACAAACGCAGGATTTGGCGCAATTAAACAACTTGGTATGTACTTCTTTGTTGTATTATTAGCCTTAGCAGTGCACTTCTTTGTGATCTATGGTGGGGCTGTTAAATTATTAGCAGGTAAGAATCCTTTCTGGTTCTTCAAAAAGTTCTTCCCAGCTATGACAGTTGGCTTTAGTTCATCAAGTTCAAATGCAACATTACCTATCTCTTTGGAATGTACTAAAGAAATGGGTGTGAGAAAAGAAATTAGTTCATTTGTTCAACCATTAGGTGCTACGATAAATATGGATGGTACAGCTATTATGCAAGGTGTCGCAACGATATTTATAGCTCAAGTATCAGGTATCGATTTAACAATTATGCAAATGGTAACTGTTGTTGTTGTTGCCGTTATTGCTTCAATCGGTACTGCAGGTGTTCCTGGTGTTGGCCTTGTAATGTTAGCAATGGTACTGACTTCAGTCGGATTAGACCCCGCAGCAATAGGTATTATTTTAGGTATAGATAGATTGTTAGATATGACAAGAACTTCTGTAAATATTACTGGAGATGCTGCATGTGCACTAATTTTATCTGAAAGAGAAAAGTCAAAATTTGTAAAAGAATAAACAATTTAGTGTATTAAAGGGGTAAATTGATATTAAATTCAATTTACCTCTTTTAATTTGGTTAAAAATGTATTATGATGTTACTTGTGCTTGAAAAAATCGTGTATTTTTGCAACATATTAAATCAATTAATATAAATATTAAAAAGAAAGGTAGATATAGATGGATAAACAAACATTTACAACAATAATCCAAACAAAATTCAAAATGGTTCGTATTGAGGCTGGATACACTCAAGATACTATGGCGAACACAGTAGGATTATCTAAGAAAACTTTAGTGCAAATTGAAAAAGAGAGAGTATTACCTAACTGGACGACATGTGTATCAATTTGTGCATTATTCAGAGATTCAGATGTTTTAAATACTACTTTTGGTTGTGACCCATTAGAAGTTATTCAAATCATATCTCGTCATCATTGTGCATATCCAAACCATGACAATACTAGCGATATTTACTGGGTAACACTTGATGCTAAATCTGGCTATATTTTACAATCTAATAAAAAATCAGATCTTTACAGAGTATTAAACGAAGAACGTCAACCAATCTTCGGTACTGCGAAAAAACGTGAAGCAGAAACTTATTTCTTACGTAAAACGCAATCATTATTTGTTTAAAATTTGTATAATATTTGTTAAAAGCTACTTCTTGGATTATTCTAAAGAAGTAGCTTTTTTAGAAGGAGAATTTCCATGACAACAATTATAACCGTATTTAGTATGATGGTAATTGGTGCGTTAATAGGTGGATTTACAAACTTTATCGCAATTAAAATGTTATTTCATCCATATCATGAAATTAGATGGTTCGGATATAAATTACCGTTCACGCCAGGCTTAATACCAAAAAGAAGAAATGAATTATCAGAAAAAGTAGGTGAGATGGTTACTAAACATCTCTTAACGCCTGAAGTATTTAAAGAAAAACTTGTGAATCCAAGTACGAAGAAAGTACTTGAAGACACGATTAAAGTTCAATTTAATACTTTGAAAGAGAAAAAATATACGATTCAAAACTTTGTGGATCGAATTGATTATCCACTAGAAGAGAAATTAAATGAAACGATTAAATCTACTATTAAAGAAAAGATTGATCAATATTATGCTTCTCATAAGAATGACGACATTAAATCACTCATTCCAGAAGAAATACTTGAACAATTAAACATTCAACTGAATCGTGTAACACCAGAAATTTTATCAAAAATTGATGAATATTTAGTTTCTGAAAAAGGCGAACAAGATATTCATTCAATGGTTGAAGAATTTTTTGAACAAAAAGGTAGAATGGTCGGCATGATTCAAATGTTTATGACAACGGAAGACATTGTATATAGAGTTAAAAAAGAACTCAGAAATGTCATTAAACAAGAAAAAATCAAAAATATGATTGATCTGCAAGTGCATAATCAATACGACAAATGGATGGCTAAACCTTTACAAGAAGTTTTAACAGATGAAAGAAAAGAAAAAGCCAAAACATTATTCGCAACAGAAATTACAGAATCTATTAATGTTAATAAATATTTAAACACACCTTTAGATGAACTCGTTCCAAACTTATTTGTATATATGGAAGGAAGAGGAACAGAAAGATTTATTGACTATATGATTGGTAAAGTTGGCGATAATATTAGCTTAATTTTAGAAAGAATGAAATTAGCAGAATTGATTAAAGATCAAATTGACCGATTTGAATTATCTTATTTAGAAAAATTAGTCATAGAAATCTCTAATAAAGAATTAAAATTAATTACATTATTAGGCTTTGTATTAGGTGGAATTATTGGATTATTACAAGGAATAATCGCTATTTTTGTATAAGACTTAGAATTATGATACAGTATTATTGGAATTGATTTTCTAATACATTTATTTATTATAGGAGCGAATTAATTATGGCAGAAGTAAACATTTACGACAAAGCGAATGAACTAGAACAAACTTTACGTGCAAGTGAAGAATATAACAAAATTAAAGAACAATATGAAAAAGTTAATGCAAACCCAGAAACAAAAAAATTATTCGATGAATTCCGTGAAATTCAATTAGAATTACAAACTAAACAAATGCAAGGCGAAGAAATTTATGAAGTAGATATCGCTAGAGCTCAAAAATCTGCTCAAGAAATTGAACAAAACGAAACAATTGCTGAATTAATGCAAGCTGAACAAGCAATGAGTCAATTAATTCAAGATTTAAACCGTGTTATCATGAAACCATTAGAAGATATCTACGGTAGCCTTGAAGAAAACCAAGGTTAATTAACTTTTATGAGTCGACAAAGTCATTCGATTTTGTCGGCTTTTTTTGTGGGCATTTTTATGAAGGATTATATAGAGTAGGGAATGTTTATAAGTGGAGGTGTTATTAGCAGTTTTGGCGAGAGGTGCAAATACTGAGTGCGTTATTAGCAGTGTTGGTAAGAAGTGCAAATAGTGGCGTCGTTATTAGCAGTTTTGATGAGAAGTGCAAATAGTGGGGGCGTTAATAACACTTCGTCCGAGTTTTGTAATTAAGAGCCCCGTTATGAACAAGTTTAGCCGAAAGTGTTCACAAGACCCCAGTTATGAACAAGTTTAGCCGAAAGTGTTCATAAGAGCCCCGTTATGAACAAGTTTAGCCGAAAGTGTTCATAACGCATCCATTATAATCTCCCGTATTAACAATTCATATGTCGCTTTTTTGTTGTTTAATCTTATATGTGCGATGTATCGTATACGCGCGGAATATGGTAAAATTAAAGCATTAAAAATCTTTATAAATCTGATTATTCTATTGGTTGAGCTTGAATATAATAATTAAGAAATGAGCTAATATTGAAAGAGGTTAGGTATATGATTAAATTTATACATTGTGCGGATTTACACCTTGATAGTCCATTTAAGTCTAGACATTATTTAAGCCCTTCTATTTTAAGCGATGTAAAACAAAGTGCATATAATAGTTTTAGAAAAATTGTTGATGACGCAATTAAAGAGCAAGTTGACTTCATCGTCATTGCAGGGGATTTATTTGATCAAAATAATAGAACTTTGCGTGCGGAAGTGTTTTTAAGAGAGCAATTTCTTAGACTACAAGATGAACAAATTTTTGTTTATATTATACATGGTAATCACGATCCTTTATCAGTCGGTGTCCATACAGTTTGGCCAGAGAATGTAACAGTCTTCTCTGATAAAGTTTCTACTTATCAACTTATTACGAAAAATGGACAAGTTGTTTATTTACATGGTTTTAGTTATCAAAAAGATCAAAGTTATGAGAATAAAATTGATGAATATCCTGAATCTACAGGTAATAAAGGGATACATATTGGTGTATTACATGGTACATATTCACAAGCTTCAGGAGTGAAGCAAAGATATACTGAATTCAATATTGAAGATTTAAATAGCAAATTATATCATTACTGGGCATTGGGGCATATTCATGAAAGAGCAATGATTAGTGAGTTATCTCAAGTCCATTATCCTGGTAATATACAAGCCCGTCATTTTAAAGAAAAAGGTGAAAAGGGTTATTTATTAGTTGAAGGTGATGAGTCTAAATTACAAGCATCATTCAAACCAACTCAATATATTAGGTTTGAAAAAGCGGTCATTGAAACTCAAGCTAAAGGTAAGCATGCATTATACGAAGCGATACAAAAATTCAAAGATAGTGTGAGAACTGAAGGTAAGGCTTTTTATCAATTAGATGTTTATGTTAAGCATGATGAAATTTTAAAACAAGATGAAATTAACCAAGTTATACAATTGATACAAGAGTATGAAGAGAATCAAACAAACTTTATCTTTGTTGAACAGTTGAATGTATTCTTTGATCAAGATTCAGAAGTAGCTTTAGCTAATGAGTTCAATGATGATATCCTACAAGACGAGAAAATTCTTGAAGAAGCACTCAGTGATTTGTACATGAATCCAAAAGCAAATCGATTTTTAGAACCATTTAGTGATGTTGATAAACAAGCACTTATTGAACGTGGGGAAGCAATTTTAAAAAGAAGAATGAGAGGTTAAAGCGATGAAAATTAAATCTTTAGAAATTTATGGCTATGGCCAACTCATGTCTAGAAAAATAAAATTTGATCAAAGTTTTATGCAAATATATGGAGAGAATGAAGCAGGGAAGTCAACAATACAAGCGTTCATTCATTCTATATTATTTGGCTTTCCAACTAAAAAAGAAAATGAACCAAGATTGGAACCAAGACTAGGGAACCAATACGGCGGTAAGTTAGTGTTAGACTTCGATGGTCAAATTGTAGAAGTAGAAAGAGTTAAAGGTCGCGTAACAGGTGACGTTAAAGTATATCTTTCTAACGGTAAAGTTAAAGATGAAGAGTGGCTGAAACAAAAGTTAAATTTCATTAATAAACGAACTTATCAAGGTATTTTCTCTTTTAATGTATTAGGATTACAAGATATCCATAAGAACTTAACTGAAGACCAACTTCAAATGTATTTACTTCAAGCAGGAGCACTAGGTTCAACTGAGTTCACTGGTATGAGTGATTTAATGCAAGTTGAGAAAGATGCATTATATAAGAAGAATGGTAAAAATCCAGTGCTAAATGTTCAATTAGAGCAGCTGAATGATTTAGAAATTAAGATTAAAAACGAAGAAAAGAAACTTTCAGAATATGAAAGACTTCAAGATGAACGCGATAAAACATCTCGAAGATTAAATCAATTAAAAGAAAATCTCGGCAAACTAACTGACAGGTTAACGAGTAAAGAAAAAGAAATTTCACTACATAACGAAGTGGTTGAATGGAAGAAGTTAGAAAGTAATTTAAATATAGAACCATATGAATTCCCTGAACAAGGGATAGAGCGCTACGAATCAGCTGTACGTTCAAATGAAAGTATTAAACGTGATTTAACGTTAAGAAATGAAAAGCTTGGACAAGTCGTACATACTTTAGAAAATGTTAAAGTTATGTCTGAACGAGATGAAAAAGCGCTCAATAGTATTAGACAAAGAGAATCTGATATTAAAGAGAAACATCAAGAATTAAAACAATTAAACCAGCAAATCGATAATGCTGAACGTGATAATGAATTACTTAGACAAGATATCGGTTGGAATGAAGAATTTTTAGATGTTGATACGTCAGACGCGATGAAGACACATATAGCTGAAGTCAATCACATAAGAGAAGAAAATGTTGCAGAACGAGAACAAATTAAACGTTCGCTCAACCAATTATCAATTGAACAAGAGCGTTATACTAACAATGTTGATAAATTGCATAATGATCTCGTATCTGATGAAAACTATGAACAAAAGAAAGTATATAATCAAAAAGCGCTAGAGCTTGGCGAAAAGAAATCACTATACAAAAAAATGGAAGAAAGCTTTAATAAGCAAAAAGAAGAAAGCGAAAAGAGAAGTAAGCAATATAGACTTGCTTCTGGCATTGGTGGCATATTATTAATCGCAATTGCCATTTATGCGTTTATCGCATCACAAATTGTATTTAGTGCTATATTTGCTGTTGTAGGTGTCGTATTAGTTGGATTAGCCTTTATGATTAAATCTAAAGAATTAAATCATGATCAAGCATTTTCTAAAGAAATAGATGAATTAGAAGAAAAAGTTCAACACTTAAAGCAATTTTATGATTTAGACTTTAATCTTGATGAACAAACGAAAATTAGACAAGAATTAGAAAGTTATTATCAGTCTCAAGAGATCTTATCTACTAAGCAAAGTGAATTGAATAAAGAACTTGAGCAAGTAGAAGAAATTATTGAGACTAAAGAAAGAGCACTTAAAGAAACTAAAGTAAGTTTACATGTATCTAATCAAATATCATCACAATTATTAAATGATGCATTGTCGACAATTAGAAAAATTAAACAAAATAGATTAGAAATTACACGCATTACTAAAATAAGAGATGAGAAACAAGCAGCTTTAGAAGCATTTTATAGAGAAGCGGATAGCATTGTGAGTCATGCTGGACTACATTATCAAGAGATTTCACTATTTCATGATGTCAAACAAGCTTTAGACGAACATCAAAAAGAATTTAATATTCAATCACGTAATAACGACCAACAAGCATTATTAACCAATGAAATAAATGCATTAAACGCGCGTTTAGAAGAAAATAACAATGTGATTCAATCATTATTTGACTTTATTAGTGTAGATAATGAAGAAGCGTATTATCGTCATCATAAAGCCTATGTGTCTTATCATGAGGAATTAAAACGATTTAATTATTTAACAGATTTATTGAACAATCAAAATTACGATTACGATAAAAATACACAACTAAGTTATATGACAAAAACAGACCTAGAAAATGAACGTACTCAGTTAGAAGGTCAAGTTGATGAATATAATGATCGTTATTTAAATGTTCAAGCAGAATTAAGTGATTTAAATGCGCAAATCAATCATATGGAAACAGATGAAACACTTTCAGCTTTAAGACATGAATACCATTTACTTAAAGATAAAGTGAATGAAACTGCAAATGATTGGGCTGCATTGAGTTATTTACAAAACTTAGTCGAAGCACATATTAAACAAATTAAAGATAAACGACTACCTTATGTTGTAAAAGATGCTACAGATATCTTAAAAGCATTAACAGAAGGCAGATATAATCAAGTTATTTATGAGGAACAAAATGTACAAGTGAGACATGAAAATGGACAAATATTCCATCCTACTGAATTAAGTCAATCAACGAAAGAATTATTATATATCGCGTTAAGATTTAGTTTAATTAAATCATTACAAAAATATTATCCATTCCCAATTATCGTTGATGATGCATTCGTGCATTTTGATAAACATCGTAAAGAAATTATGATTAAATATTTAATGAGTATGAAAGATGATATTCAAATACTTTATTTCACTTGTAATAAAGATCAAAATGTACCTCAGAAACAAACAATTACGCTGACAAAAATAGAAGGAGCTAAGAGCAAATGAGAACTATAGAGACATTGAAACCAGGAGACTCAGTAGATCATTACTTTTTGATTCATCGAGCAACTCAAGGTGTTACAGCTCAAGGTAAACCATATATGACACTTTATCTTAAAGATAAAAGTGGTGATATAGAAGCAAAAGTATGGACGGTAACAAATGAAGATATTCAACTACTCGTACCTGAAACGATTATTCGTGTGAAAGGTGACGTAATTGATTATCGTGGAAGAAAACAAATGAAAGTTAATCAATTTAGAGTGGCTGTAGATGAAGATAATGTGAAATTAGAAAACTTTTTAGAAGCGGCACCATTATCAATCGACGATATGTCAGAAGAAATTATGACGTATGTACTAGATATTGAAAATGCTAAATTACAAAGAATTACACGTATTTTACTTAAAAAATATCAAAAAGAGTATTTTACATTCCCAGCAGCTAGTTCACATCATCATAATTTTGTTTCTGGCTTAAGCTATCATGTTGTAACAATGTTAAGACAAGCGAAGGCGTTATGTGATATTTATCCAATATTAAATAGAAGTTTATTATATAGTGGTATTATCTTACATGACTTAGGTAAAGTAAAAGAATTGTCAGGACCAGTCGCAACATCATACACAGTTGAAGGAAACTTATTAGGTCATATTTCAATCGTTAGTGATGAAATTGCACAAGTTGCAAAAGAGCACAATATAGAAGGGGAAGAAGTCCTCTTATTGAGACATTTAGTTTTAAGTCACCACGGTAAATTAGAGTATGGATCTCCAAAATTACCTATGGTTAAAGAAGCAGAAATTCTTCATTTTATTGATAATATTGATGCGAGAATGATGATGTTTGAAAAACATCTTAAAAAAGTAGATAAAGGTCAATTTACAGAGCGCATATTTGCTTTAGAAAATAGACAGTTTTATAAACCTGAAACTTTAGATTAATCAAAAAAAGCTATGAAGTAACGTTTAACGTTGCTTCATAGCTTTTTAATTTTAGCTTGCTGATGATTGTTGTGCTGCTTGCATTTGTTGTTGTTGTAATGCTTTTTCGTTTAAGATATTATCTTCGATTGCTTTTTTAATATCTTTATCTTTGTAGTCAACTTTGTATTCGTCTAATAATTTTTTGTAAGCATTGATGATGATCTTAGGTTCTTTTTGGATTTTTAGTTGACGATATTGTTCTTTAAGGCTAGCTTTTTCTTTCTTAGATGGTTCGCCTTTATCTGCTTTTATAATGTGGTAACCATATTGAGATTTAACAACATCTGAAATTTCGTCATCTTTTTTAAGTTTGAATAATGCTTTTTCAAATGACTCATCCATTTGACCTTTCAATACAAATCCTAAAGCGCCGCCTTTAGATTTAGTACCTTCATCTTGTGATTCTTTCTTAGCGATTTTTTCAAAGTCGTCTGGATTTTTCTTAATTTGAGCTAGTAATTTTTCAGCTTTTTTCTTAGCTGCTTTATCACTTAAACCTTCATCAGAATCATCTGATTTAACTTTGATTAAGATATGTGAAGCCTTTTTAGTATTTTCATCGATTTCTTTGTCAGAAACTTTTACGGCATCGTTGATAAATTCTTCTTGATATTTAGAAGTTTTTTGAGATTCTTTAAAGTCTTTTATAGTAGCGCCTGGTTTTTCTTGTTGTAGTGCTTCTTCAAATTTCTTCTTACCACCGTATTGCTCGATTTGTTTATCAACTTGTTCGTCTAATTTCTTCGTATCAACTTTGTCTTCGTATTTATCTTTTAAGACTTTGTTAAGTACAATTTGAAATGCATTTTGTGCGACTTCGTTACTACCCATTTTGTCTAGTACGTCTTGTGAAGTTACGTTTCCGGCTTTAGTTTCTACTAAAGTTTCTCCAGAATTATCTGAACCATTACCACAAGCGCCTAAAGTTAATACTGATGCTGAAAGTGTTACAGGTAACACTATTTTTTTAATTGATTTCATAAATAGAACTCCTTTTGTAAGAATACAATGATAAATATAGCATATTTGCTATTTTAATTACAAAAAATAACCTATAAATGTTCGGCATCCAGTGAACGTTTTGTTAACAATTCGATACCATTTTTTCTTTCTTCAATATAAGTACCTTTTTTTGTAAATAAAATAATCTTCAAATAAAGTAAATCGATAATCGATATGCCAATATTGATAGACATTATAAATAGAATGTAATGCCCATATTGTGGAATTATATTTACGAGTGCAATAGATAGGGTAGTTATCGTAACGAGCGGACAAATAAGTGCAAAACAAAATACAATCTTATTAACTGGTTGATCTACTCTAATATTATATAAAGGTAAAGCACGTTTAGCTTTAGTCGTTTTGTTCATTTTAAATGACTTACGATAATACATTAATACAATCAAATGCAACAATTTATGAATTGGATAAATTAAGCAAAGGACGAATAAGAATAGTATAAACTTATCGTCCTTTAATGGTTCTGTTTGTATATAATTGAATATTTCGTAAGTGACGATAAATGTTAAGAATGAAACTAAAGCACTAATTAATACAATTCTCTGCAATCCATAACGAGACTGTATATTAATTGATTTAGAACACAAAAACATGATTAATGTCACCTTCTAAGATATGATTTATCTTGATATTATGCATCATCCTCAGACTGTTCGTCAAGTAGATATTTTCTTAATTGCTCATGGTTTTGTTCAATGTGATGAATAAAGTCGCTACCATAGATTTGACCAACGATATATTTCACATCTGTAAATTCTGGCATATTGTACATGACTTTCTCATAATCTGCAGCAATTTCATATAATCTGTTCGTATCATTTGAATAGTTTAAATATGTCTTTCTTAACACTGCAAGACCTTTATCCGTTAATTCTAAATAAGTCGTACGCTTATCGTGTTGACTTTTAGGCATTGTTAAATAACCGCGTTTTTCTAAATTTTTAGCGAAATTGAAAACAGTAGATACGTGCATGACACCATATTTACTCACTTCAGAAATTGTAGCTTCATTTAAGCTTCTAATAATAATTAAAATATGATGTTCATTAATATTTAAGTCGAAAGGCTTAATCCACTGCTGCCAATCTTTCTCGATTGTCTTCCATAAAGCTTTAGATAACTGTGAAACCTTATGAGTAAATAACATTTTTTCAATCATGTCCAATTCATTCGACATAGTTAAATCCCCCTTTGTTTGTATAATAAAAGCATGATACTAATGTATCATGCTTAGTTATAACACTTTAATAATATAATAATTTTAACACGTTTTCTAATTTTTTAGAAATGGAAGCTTAGTATTTTGAATTTCTTTTTGAATTTCATTGCCACGATTGCTAATATTTTCAATATTTTTCTGTATTTGTTCAATATTAGGGTTAATATCAGCTTTAAATTCATTAATCATCGTTTTAATTTCTTCACTTAATGATTGAATGGCGATTTGGCTTTCGTCTTTAGTCTTTAATACATAATCTTTTATTTCAATAGCATTGTCTTTAATTTCACTTAATTGAATTTTAGATCCGTCAGCAGTTGATTTTAAATCTGTCTTTAAAGCATCACCAGAACGGTCTGTATTTAAAATGGCTGTTGTAAATCCTGTAACAAATCCTACACCAACGCCAATTGCGAGTCTTGAAAATTTCATAATTATCCTCCTTGATTTCTCTTACTTAAATATATACCCTGAATTTTTGTAAACATGCAGTGTATTAAAAATGCTGTTGAATTGTTTGTGCGATTTCTGCTTTTTTCTCATCATCTAATTGATCTTCATTCGTATTCCAAATATAACCGAAACCATCGATATCTTCTTTATATCTAGGGATTAAGTGGAAGTGGATATGGAATACAGATTGTGAAGCATACTCACCATTGTTTTGAATAATATTTAAACCATCAGGATTGAAAGCTTTCTTGATGGCATTCGCAACGATCGGTAAAGCTTCAGCTATATGTTTCATTGTTTCTGGGTCTGTTTCATAAATATTGGGTGAAGCTTTCTTTGGAATAAGTAATGTGTGTCCTTTACTTACTTGAGAAATATCTAAGAATGCATATACATAATCATTTTCGTAAACTTTGAATGATGGGATTTCACCGTCGATAATTTTGCTGAATATTGTTTCTGACATACTATCATCTCCTATGTAAATATTAGTTTTATTATATCATGCTCGTAATATCATCTCACTGATTAAGATAATATTTAATGAATGTAACATTGAGAACATGCTACAATATATTTTGGAGGTGTGTTCACGTGACAATTAAAGTGAATAATTTAACAGGTGGATACGGTAAAAAAGCTGTTATCCATGATATCTCATTTGAATGTAAACCAAGTGAAGTCGTGGGACTTATTGGATTAAATGGTGCAGGGAAAAGTACAACAATTAAACATATACTTGGCTTATTAACACCACAACAAGGTGAGATGTCCATTAATAATATAGATATTAAAGCAGATATAGAATCTTATAGAAGAAATCTTACATATATACCAGAAAGTCCAGTTTTATATGATGAATTAACTTTAGAAGAACATATTTACATGACTGCAATGGCATATGGTATTGATAAAGATACAGCACTTGAAAAAGCAATGCCGTTATTGAAAAGACTAAGACTTGAAAATGAATTAAAAGTCTTTCCGATACATTTTTCAAAAGGTATGAAACAAAAAGTTATGATTGTTTGTGCATTCTTAGTTGAACCGACGCAATATATCATAGATGAACCATTCTTAGGGTTAGATCCATTAGGTATACAAACAATGTTAGATTTAATAGTAGAAAGACGTAATCAAGGCTCTTCAGTATTAATGTCTACACATATACTTGCAACTGCTGAAAGGTATTGCGACCGATTTATTATATTACATCAAGGTCGTTTAGTAGCGATGGGCAATTTAGAAGAACTGAGAGAAAAAACTGGACTTACTAATGCAACACTAGATGATATTTATATACATTTAACACAAGGTGAAGCGTATGAATGATGTAAATACTTTATATAAGGTTAGACAAAGAGAAGAAGTATTAGAGAAAATGAATTACAATAAATTCATCTTTAATGGTCATTTCTTAATATTTTTAACCATTATGATTGGCGCATTTGCGTTAGGATATAGTAATTGGTTAAAGGACATTCCACAAAATATTAACTATCGTTTAATCTTTTCGGTTATATTATCTATTTGTTCGATATTTCCGATGAGGACTTTCTTTAGAGAAGCGGATAAATTATATTTATTACCATTTGAGAAACACTTAACACTCTATATTAGAAAAGCTCTAACATATAGTTATTTTAATCGACTATATTTACCAGTCGTGATATTAGTGATCGGTTTACCATTATTCTATCAATTAATGGGTGGTAAATTTTATTTATATATTACGGTAATGGTTTTGAGTTTCATCTTTCCAATTCTAGGACTGATGATGAAATGGTTCTGGTTAAAATATGGTTTAGAAATATGGGGAATTAATGTATTACTCTTTATCGTATATGCGAGTGGATATTACACAACTTTAAAAGTAGGGGCTTTATCAGGTCTATTATCTATTGTCGTATTGATTGCTTTAATTATTTTATTAGAAAATATCAATAGAGGTACTTTTTATCAGTGGGAAACATTAATCGCTATCGAACATAATCATAAGATGAATTATTATAAATTCGTTAATATGTTTACAGATGTAAAAGTATTAAATGAACGAACAGTTCGCAGAAGATATTTAGATGTCTTCTTAAAAGTTCCGAGTCCTAAGAAATTTAATCAAAATTATATGTATAAATTCTTATTTGTAAGAAGTTTTGCAAGAGGGAAAGATGCATTCTTTATCGTATTAAGATTATTGATTATCGGACTTGTATTAATTTGGTGGATTGATCAGCCAGTTATATCAGCCATATTAGGTGCTTTAATCATGTACTTGTTGATATTACAATTATCTCAATTTTATAAACAACAGGCATACGGATTGTGGCCACAAGTATGGCCGGTTAGTGAAGGACATGTTGTTAAAGGCTATCATCAATTTTTAATTAATATCATGATTGTCTTAGGTATTATTTTATCAATCATATATATCTTGAAATTTGTTACAGCGATTTATTTCGTTATATTATTCTTCATTGTTGGTTGGTTAACAATAGATTCTTCCATTAAGAAAATTAAAAAACATCAAGAGCTACTTAGAGATTAATAACAATAAAAAAGAAGAAATGACTCAGTGAGAATCATTTCTTCTTTTTTATTTTATAATTATGCTTCTTCGTTTTCTGTTTCTTCATCTTCTTCAGGTCTATACCAATACTTTGTATAATTTGCTGTTGAATATTGTTCAGCACCAGAGAATTTACGAGTAGCCTCTCTTGAGAAATATTCCGCATAGAAAGATGATTTTGTGAAATCTTCATATAATTCATTTGAATCGAAACCTACTAATATCATATAAGTATCGCCTTTTCGAGGTTTAAGTAATCTAAATGATTCGAACCCTTCGAAATTATCAAATTGACTGTCGATATCTACATAATGATTTTCGAATCGATGTTGCATTTCATCAGATACAGGAATGTAGCTTGCTGCTATAAATTCATGATTGATAAAAACACCTTTTGATTCTAATATTCGATATTCTCTTGGTTGTGCAAATACTGTATCACCATTTGTTTCATGAATAAGTACTGTCGTATCTTGTCTCGTATAATGATGAATATCTTCATCTGGATGTTTCTTCATTATACTATGCAGAAAATGATACGTACCTGTTGTTATATAACATTTCATAATGATATACCTCCTATATCTCTTTAATTAGATTATAAACATGTAAGCGCTAAAATCAACCAATTCATGAAATCTTTTGTATAATTTATGAATTTTTGTACACATAGATGTCTTTATAATAGAATATGTTAAAATAGATTGTAATGATTATAATGAGGTGAAATAAATGAGTGTACCGTTTAACGATACAATTTTAAAAGCAGCAAAGGGAGAAAAAACAACTCATACACCAGTTTGGTTTATGAGGCAAGCAGGTAGATCACAGCCTGAATATAGAAAAATTAAAGAAAAGTATTCATTATTTGAAATTACACATCAACCAGAACTTTGTGCATATGTTACAAAATTACCAGTAGACCAATATAATACTGATGCTGCAATTTTATATAAAGATATTATGACACCTTTAACTGGAATTGGTGTAGATGTAGAAATTAAATCTGGAATAGGTCCTGTTATACATAACCCTATTAAAGACATTTCTGATATTAATCGATTAGGTCAAATAAATCCTGAGGAAGACGTGAAATATGTCTTAGATACGATTAAACTTTTAACAGAAGAACAGCTAAACGTACCATTAATAGGATTTACTGGCGCACCGTTCACGCTAGCGAGCTATATGATTGAAGGTGGACCATCTAAAAATTATAATAAGACTAAAGCGTTTATGTATAAACAGCCAGAAGCTTGGTTTAAATTAATGGATACATTAGCTGATATGGCAATTCGCTATACACATGCTCAAATTGATGCTGGATGTAAGATGATTCAAGTATTCGATTCATGGGTAGGTGCGTTAAATGCTGAAGATTATCATTATTTCATTAGACCATCTATGAATAAAATTTTTGCAGCAATTAAAGAAAAAAACGTACCTGTTACAACATTTGGTGTTGGAGCTAGCCATTTAATAGAAGAATGGAATCAATTACCGGTTGATGTAATCGGGCTAGATTGGCGCTTACAAATCAAAGAAGCAAGGGAAAAAGGTATTACTAAGACGTTACAAGGAAACTTAGATCCAGCTATTTTACTAGCACCATGGGAAGTTATTGAACAAAGACTCGTTCAAATATTGGATCAAGGTTTAGTAGACCATAATTATATCTTTAATCTTGGACATGGTGTCTTTCCAGAAGTGCAACCTGATACATTAAGAAGAGTTGCTAAGTTTGTGCATGATTATTCAGCAAAATATAAATCACAACAAAGATAGGTTATTAAACAGCTTAATTTTATTAAAGGGAGTATAGAAGATGAATAAAAAAGTGGGACTTTTAGTTATGGCATATGGTACACCTTATAAAGAAAGTGACATTGTACCTTATTATACACACATTAGACATGGTCGTAAGCCATCTGATGAACAAATTGAAGACTTAAAAGGACGTTATAAAGCGATTGGTGGTATTTCACCATTAGCAGGTACAACAGAGAAACAAGCAGAAAGTTTACTTGGCGCATTAAATGAAGCTTATGAAGATGTTGAATTTAAATTGTACATTGGTTTAAAACATATTCATCCATTTATTGAAGATGCAGTAGAACAAATGCATAATGATGGTATTGAAGAAGCGGTTACGATTGTTTTAGCACCTCATTATTCTAATTTCTCAGTGGGAAGTTATAATAAACGTGCTCAAGAAGAAGCTGATAAATATGGTATTTCAATGCATCACGTTGAGCAATTTTACAATGAACCAGCATTTATATCTTACTGGACAAACATGATTGATGAAACATTACAAACGATTCCAGAAGAAAGTCATGATGAAACAGTATTAATCGTTTCAGCGCATAGTTTGCCAGAAAAAATTAAAAAAGCAAATGACCCATATCCTGATCAATTAGAAGAAACTGCTAAAATTTTAAGTGAAGAATCTAACATTAAACATGTATCAGTAGGTTGGCAATCAGAAGGTCAAACTGGAGAACCTTGGTTAGGACCAGACGTTCAAGATTTAACGAGAGACTTATATAATGAACATGGCTATAAACACTTTATATATACACCGGTAGGATTTGTATGTGAACATTTAGAAGTATTATATGATAACGACTATGAATGTAAAGTTGTTTGTGATGAATTAGGCGTGAAATATCACAGACCACCAATGCCAAATATTGATCCTAAATTTATTGAAGCAATGGTATCAGCAATTAAGAAAAAATTCTAATTCGATATTCGAATAAGAAAGAAGTGTTAAGTATGTCAAAACGAATTGCAATAATAGGGGCAGGGATAACTGGGTTATCTGCTGCCCATTATTTAAGAAGAGATTATCCAGATGCAGCAATTGATGTATATGAACAATCAGACAGAGTGGGCGGCAAAATCAAAACGTATCGTAAAGATGGTTATACTATTGAACTAGGGCCAGAATCATACTTAGGTAGAAAGACAATTATGACAGAATTGGCTGAAGAAATTGGGATTGCTGATGATTTAGTAACAAATAAAACAGGGCAATCATATATTTATAGCCATAATAAGTTATATCCAATACCAGGTGGTTCAATTATGGGCATACCTACAGAAATCAAACCATTTCTTAAGACACAATTGATTTCGCCAGCAGCAAAATTAAGAGCAGGTTTAGATTATTTCTTACCTGTTAAACCGATGCATACAGATATATCAATTGGTCATTTCTTTAGACAAAGATTAGGTGATGAAGTATTAGAAAACTTAATCGAACCTTTAATGGCAGGTATATATGGTGCAAATATCGATAAATTAAGCTTAAAAACAACATTTCCTCATTTTAAAGAACAAGAAGAAAAAGAGGGCGGCTTAATAAAAGGTATGATAGCTCAAAAAGCTAAAAATAATGCCGATAAAAAAGTAACAGTCAAACCAAAAGGTCAATTTAAACAATTTAGACATGGCCTTGAATCATTCATTCAAACTTTACGTGATAGTCTTGAAGATAAAGGTGTTCAAATACATTTAAACGCTCCAGTTCAAAATTTAGTAGAAAAAGATAACAAAACAATTTTGACGATAAATAATGAAGAGCATGAATATGATGGTGTAATCGTTACAATACCACATCAACATTTCGTTAAATGGTTTGAAGATGACCTTAAATTGGATTACTTTAACTATATGCCTTCAACAAGTGTTGCAACAGTCGTTATGGCATTTGATAAAGACCAAGTCGTTAACGATAAAGATGGAACTGGATTTGTAATTGCAAGAACAAGTGATACAGCCATCACAGCATGTACTTGGACAAACAAAAAATGGCCACATACAACACCAGAAGGAAAAGTCTTATTAAGAGCGTATGTAGGTAAACCAGGCTCAAATATTATTCATCATAAAGATGAAGAACAATTGAAACAAGTCGCACTAAACGATTTGAATAAAATCATGACGATCAAAGGAGAACCAGAATTCTTTATCGTAACGAAATTACCACACAGCATGCCTCAATATGAAGTCGGTCATATCGATCGTATTCGAGATATACAAGAACATATCGATCAAAATTATCATAACCTTATCATAACAGGCGCTTCATTTGATGCAGTCGGATTACCAGACTGCGTACAAATGGCTAAGAACGCAAGTGACAAGATGATAGAGTATTTGAAGTAGATTGTAGATAGTAGTAAGTAGATAGTGCGCGGAAGTGTGTGGAAGAGGATAGAAGCGCATGGAAAAGCGTGGAAGCGGGACAGAAATTCTAATTTAACATTAGAATTTCTGTTTTTTTGTTGGAGGGGTAAGGTGAATATTGAAAGTGGGAGCTGACAAGCAATGTTGGAGGACTGAATGTTGCAAGACTGAGCAAACAAGCAACATAGAACTCCCGTATATTGCAAGACTGACCAAACAAGCAACGTAGAGCCGTTGTAAGTTGCAAGACAGGCCAAACAAGGTAAATAAGAGGACTGTATTTATCAAGACTGGTGAAACAAGATAAATAAGAGGAGTGTATTTATCAAGACTGGACAAACAAGATAAATAGACGCTTTGTATTTATCAAGACTGGTGAAACAAGATAAATAGGAGCTCCGTATGTTGCAAGACTGAGTAAACAAGCAACATAGAGATGCTGTAAGTTGCAAGACAGGCCAAACAAGGTAAATAAGAGGAGTGTATTTATCAAGACTGGTGAAACAAGATAAATAAGAGGAGTGTATTTATCAAGACTGGTGAAACAAGATAAATAAGAGGAGTGTATTTATCAAGACTGGACAAACAAGATAAATAGGCGCTTTGTATTTATCAAGACTGGCGAAACAAGATAAATAACGGCCTTGTATTTATCAAGACTGGTGAAACAAGATAAATAGGAGCGTTGTATTTATCAAGACTGACTAAACAAGATAAATAGGCGCCTCGTATGTTGCAAGACTGAGCAAACAAGCAACATAGAGATGCTGTAAGTTGCAAGACTGCTCAAACAAGTAACATAGAGCTGTCTATAAAACTTAATGCTTACTTTATTAAAAACGTGGAATTTTAATTCATCTTTTTCACAATAACTTCGAAAAAAACTACTTTATGATCATTTTTTTCTATAAAAATCATGAATAAATGACACTTCTAAAGTTAAAAAAGAGGGTGTTTTGAATGATTATTTCTCCCTTTAGTGACAATTGTCACATAGATGTTAAAAGTTCAAATTTTTTATTAAGAAAAGTAAAGAAATAGCATTGACGTTCTTTATATTTCTATATATACTTAAGTAGTTCTCAATTAGAGGCCCCTTGGTCAAGCGGTTAAGACACCGCCCTTTCACGGCGGTAACACGGGTTCGAATCCCGTAGGGGTCACCATTTTCAATAAAAATTTATTAAAATTTTATTGACATAATATTAATGAATGTGTTATATTAATAAGGTAGCCAAATTACTTATTATTAGCGCGGGATGGAGCAGTTCGGTAGCTCGTCGGGCTCATAACCCGAAGGTCGGTGGTTCAAATCCGCCTCCCGCAATACTTTTTAATGATGGTCCCGTGGTGTAGCGGTTAACATGCCTGCCTGTCACGCAGGAGATCGCGGGTTCGATTCCCGTCGGGACCGCCATTTTTATTTTGGCTCAGTAGCTCAGTCGGTAGAGCAAAGGACTGAAAATCCTTGTGTCGGCGGTTCGATTCCGTCCTGAGCCATACTTTTTTAAACAAGTATGGCGATTGTGGCGAAGTGGTTAACGCATCGGATTGTGGTTCCGACATTCGTGGGTTCGATTCCCATCAGTCGCCCCATATATATATTATTTACTTAAGCGGGTGTAGTTTAGTGGTAAAACCTCAGCCTTCCAAGCTGATGTTGTCGGTTCGATTCCGATCACCCGCTCCATTATTATTCCACAGTAGCTCAGTGGTAGAGCTATCGGCTGTTAACCGATCGGTCGTAGGTTCGAGTCCTACCTGTGGAGCCATAAGGCCCCTTGGTCAAGCGGTTAAGACACCGCCCTTTCACGGCGGTAACACGGGTTCGAATCCCGTAGGGGTCATATAATCAGAGGTGAAATATCGCTTCTGATTTTTTTGTTTGTGGAGAGTTGTCCGAGTTGGCCGAAGGAGCACGCCTGGAAAGTGTGTAGGCGCCACAAGCGTCTCGAGGGTTCGAATCCCTCACTCTCCGTTTGTACCTTAATAATCAACTAATCCAAGACGTTGATATTGCTGGGTTTTCTTGCAATTGGTAAGTTAATCCATATGAGCAAGTGTCAAAAAAGTGTCTAGAGAAAAATTCTCTTACTTTTTGATACTTGCTTTTTTTATGTTCATATAGAAGTTGCGAATAAATTCCTAAAGTAATTGCTATATTTTAATGATCTGATTTAATGCCAACGAGCATGTTATTTTGGTGTTTTTAACGCCAACGTCAACATAAATTACATTCCATGACTAGGGAGAGAAGGGGATTACTATATTATAAACAAGAGTTTGTTAATTTTAACATTCTATATTGTGCCCAATTTGATTTTGTTGTAATATATACTTAATTAAACTAGAGAGTGGGAGTATATAAGGGGGTGCTTTTATTAATAGTGAATATATTACAAGATCAGAATTTCAGCAGCATGTAATAAATATGAATAATAGATTCGATGAAATCAATGATAAAATTTCTTTAACTAAAGACGTTTTATCAGGAGAAATAAAAAATGCTGTTTCCGAGTTAAAAAATGAAATAAGCGATAATAAATTTACATCAAAACGTTTCTGGATAGGTATTAGTATACCAACTATTTTAAGTCTCTTATCATTGATTATCACTATACTAGTAGCATTACTATTTTAACTTAAACTTACCTTGCAGCTAAAATATTATATTATAACTGAGATAGGAGTGATTTTAATGGCAGATGTAAAAGATGTTGCTAATTACCTTATATACTCATATGAACTTAAAACTGGTACTAAGTTTGAAAATAACGAATTAAAACTGCAAAAGTTAATTTATTTTGCACAAAGAGAATCTTTAGCTTTAACGGGCGAGGTTCTATTTAATGATAGAATTGAAGGGTGGAAATTTGGTCCGGTTATACCTAAATTAAGGTATTATTTAGATGAAATGTATGAACCAAGCGATACTGATAAATTAAATGATACTGAAAAATATGTAATTAATAATGTTATCTCTCAATATGGCATGTATTCTGGTTGGTATCTAAGAGAACTATCCCATCATGAAAAATGTTGGAAAAAAAGTAGAATTAACTTGAACAATAATGAGGTAGGGAATAGAGAAATAACGCCAGAGGATATAATCGAAGATGCTAAAAGCGTTAGGCTATACGATCATGTTTATGATATGTACATAGATGAATTTGAAGATTTAAATGAGGAGGAAGTTCATCTTGGATTTAGTTAATACTCCTCGTGATTTAATTAATAAAATAGTATATGCAAGTTTTCCATATTTTGATTTAAAAACAAATAAAAAAGGCTATAAATTACGGCCAGTATTAATCATTGGTGCCGAAAAAGATTGCTTTGAATGTGATTTAACGATGTTACCAATATCTACTGTTTCTAATAAAGTGAATTTACATTCTATTTATGATGTAAATATTGGATTGCTTGAATGTCCAAGTCTTCATAGCAGCTATAAAGAAATTTGCTATGTTAGAACACACAAACAATCCACTGTTTATTCTAAAGATATTGTTACTTCAAAAAAATTTGATGACTTATCAATAACTTATCAGGAGAAACTTGAAGAAATTAAATTTAAAGTATCGGAATTCAATAAGACTTTATTTTAACTCCAAAACGCTTTTTATATACTACTACTGTTATAATCACTGTCTACTCATCAATAGTAATAGTAAGTTCCCGGTTGCTCTACAGTCATTAATTGCGTTATGTGATTCGCCATCGTCTAAATTGAAATGTTCTTTTAAAGTTTGAAGTTTGTGATTAGGTGTTTCTCTGATTAGTTTTCTTGAAAAAGTGAGCGTGTCAATAACTCTCAATTTCTCATATTCTATATCATTGATTTGAAGTTGGTAGAGTAAGAACTTCATATCGAATGGTGCATTATGTGCGACTATCGTTCTTCTTCTAATGATATTATATAATTCCTCTAATTTATCCTTTCCTAAACTAGGTTTATCTTCTAAAAACTCATTTGTTATACCTGTTATTTTTTCTATTCTTTTACTTATTGGTTTACTTGGTTTGAAGTATTCATTATATTCACTAATGATTTTTCCATTTTCATATTCAATAATGCCACACTGAATAATTTCGTTTTCGTTATATTTTAAACCTGTCGTTTCGAAATCTAGAACAATAAAGGAATCTGTTAATTTACGAACTTTTGTATAACTTAAATCCATTGAATTATTTGAACGAGCATAAGTTCTTCTTGGCGCACGATAGGGTGATGTATAAGATTTTTGATTTTGCATATTATCAAGAAGCGCGCGATTCTCTTCATTTAATTTATTAATTTCATTTCTTAATTGAAAATTTTCTTTAATCAATTGTTCATTTTTATGTTGAAGTGCTTTTATATCATCATTGTTAAAATGATTAATCTCTCTTTCTAGCTTTAAAGTTTTGTAAAATACTTGAATTGCATGAACTGGATCACTCGATGTAAAAGAAAAAGTTAACATTCGATTTTCACCATAATCTAAAGTTAATTTATTTGAAATAAAGTTTTCTATTGTATCTAATGAAACAACCTCTGACCATGGGATTTGAAAAGTTAAGTTTGCTTTATGCTGCACTAATATAATTTCTTGTATTGTCACAAAAATTGAACCTATTACATACTCTTTATCAATCTTTGTTGATGTTTCAGATTCAAGTAAGACTTCAACTTCAGGGAATTTAGATTGAAACAACATTTTATCCATTTTTTTAGCTTTCAATTTCATTTCACCCTTTCTAATTATATAACGCTAGTGAACAAGAGTATTTATAAAATCATGTCAGTCTTCTTTCTTTTTAATACTAAAAATTAATAAAACAAGTGGAACACTAAACAATACAGGCATTATAAAAATAAGTGGCAAAGTCATAAGAGCCATGTATAAAAATGTGCTGTCTAATGTATATTTGGACATGTGTATCATTCCTTTGAAATTGAACTTTTTTATTTTTCATGATAAATTTTTTTGTAAAATTGATTATGTATGACTTATATATATGAAGAACTAATGATTTAAAACCTCAAATCATCAATGAAATAATACTCTTTTTTGTCTTTAAATAAATAATTTTGTAAAGGGACTAAAATATCTTCGCTGATAATATAATTTTGAATTTCATTAAAGTTGACCCATTTTAATTCTACAATTTCATTGTCAGGATCATTAATAGATATTTCACCGTTGAAATTTAAACACTTAAAATAAGTTACTAAACAATGAGCGTTATCAATAGGTATGTTATTTTCAGCTATATATGCTAGTTCGTATTGATTTAACGTTAATCCTGTTTCTTCAAATACTTCTCTAATCAAAGCTTCATACAAAAACTCACCTTGCTCAACTACGCCTCCAGGTAAACTCCATAAATATTCATTATTATATTCGTTTTTAACTAATAAAATAGCATTTTCTTTAATTAAAATAGCATTTATGACTCTATAGAAATTTGTCAAATTTATCACTCCTTTAATGTTAAATATATTATAATAGAGTTGTTAAAGTATGATAATTCAATGTGATAGATAACAGATAAATTCGCTAAGATCATACGTAATATAAGATTTGGAGTTGATCACATTGTCAAATATTACAAAAATTAGGATCAGAACGATTTTGAACTATATCACTGGTATAGCATTACTTGGTTTAACGTTTTATTTACTATTTTTATTGTAACCTTGTTACGAAATATGGGCAAAACAAAGGCTAGGACTTTTTACATAAGTCCTAGCCTTTGATTTTTCTAAAATAAAAGATATTCACATTATTTTGCTTAAATGACTTATAATATAGTTATTAGAATTTGTTAATTATATAAGGAGTTGCTTATTTTATGAGAATAAATGTTTTACAACATACGCCAAATGAAGGTGTTGGATCAATAGGTGATTGGGCTAAAGAAAGAGGACATGATTTGTATATTTATCATCCGTATTTTTATAATGGTGTATTACCTTCTGCTGAAGAAACTGATTTACTAATTATTTTGGGTGGTCCAATGAGTCCGAATGATACAGATGATTGGATTTTAAAAGAAAGAGAGTTAATAAGAGAGTTATTGAAAGCTAACAAACCAATGTTTGGAGCTTGCTATGGTGCTCAACAAATAACAAAAGCAATAGGTTATACAGTGAGTAAATCACCAGTAAAAGAAGTGGGTTGGGATAAAGTTTATCTTGAAAGTGATACTATACCAGATCTACCTAAAGAATTAATGGCATTACATTGGCATGAAGAAACATTCCAAATTCCTAAAAATGCAGAATTGCTATTTTCAAGTGAGTACTTAACAAACCAAGGATTCTTATTGAAAGATAATGTTATTGGCTTACAATTTCATTTTGAACCTGGATCTTTTGATGTTAAAGAAATTGTTACGAATGACTTTTCTTATGCAGTAGATTCTGTATTGAATCAAACACCTCAAGAAATAATTGACTATGAAGTACCTAAAGAAAATAAAGATGTTATGTTTAAATTATTAGATTTTATAACAAAAAGTAAATAATATATTTATTAATATCAAATCAAAACAAAGGCTAGGACTTTTTATATAAGTCCTAGCCTTTAAATGTTTTCATGATACTTCAGTTTTCTGTGCTTTTAAGAAGAAATACACACCTACGAGTACGATGATGATACCTAGTATTTGTACGTATCCTAAGTATTCTTTCAATATAAATATTGCTAATATTGATGCGCCTATGGGTTCTAATAGCATACTCATTGATATGGTTGTTGGATTGATAATATTTAAGAGATAATTAAATATGACATGTGCTATTGTTGGGAAAATGGCCAATGATATAAATAATAGCCATTCTTTCATTGAATAGTTTACTAATGTAGCGTGCGTGATGATGTTATAAATGAGTAAAAAGACGCCTGCGAAGAAGAACACGATGATGCTATAAACCCAATGTGTGAGTTTGAGCATTGCATTCTTTCCGATCATTAGGTAACACACTATTGATATAACACTTAATAAAGATAATATATTACCAATCATTGCAGTTAAGTCAGTTATATTAAAGTCGCCCCAACTTACGATTACAACACCGATAAACGATATTAAAATTGTACTCAAAACTTTTAGTGTTATTTTTTCTTTATAAAATAAGAAACTTGCAATAATCGCAACAATAGGTTGTAAAGATAATATGACTGTTGAACTAGCAACGGTTGTTAATTTTAATGAACCAAACCATAATCCGAAATGAAGTGCTAAAAATAGACCAGCTAATACAAGATATAGAAAATCTTTAAGACTTAATTTAAAGATTTCTTTTTTATATCGATATGCAAAGGGTACTAGCAAGATGACTGCTATAAACATTCTGTTCATGCTTATTACGCTAGAAGGGGCGTTTGATAGCTTTACTAATATGGCAGCTAGCGAAATTGCAATGATTGAAATAAGTAATAACATATTTGTCTGTTTATTCATAAGCAAAACCTCAATTTAAATTATAATTTTAGATGTATGATTGGATAATCTCTTCCTTGTCCATCATGTGAAGATTCTTTATATGGTTTAAATCCATTTTTCATATAAAAGTTCAAGGCTTGTTCGTTATCTTTGTTTACGTCAACTTTTTGGATATGATCTTCTTTCAGCAAATGTTTAAGTATTTCAGTTCCAAATCCTTTTCTGAAATGTTCTGGATCTATAAATAACATTTCTAAGTTATCTTCGTTGATACCTGAAAATCCTACAGCTTCTCCATCGTAAAGCCATAAATTTGCATCTACGTATTTAAAGTAGGTTGGTATTTCTTTTTTTAATGCAATTCTGTCTTCTTCTTTTAAAAAGTGATGGGTTGCAAGTACGGAGCGTTCCCAAATTTTTAATGCAAGTGGATAATCTTTCTCTTGTAGTTCAGTTTTTAATAAGCTCATTGTTATGACTCCTAATTAGATGTGAATATTAGAATGATAGCATAAGAAGGTTAAATGCGTATAGGTTATTATGAATTTTTGATAAACTTATTAATCTTATGTTTGGTATATTTTAATAGTAAATTTTAAGGATTTTTATAGAAATAACATTCGATTCATTGTTATGAAAGTATTGGAATTTCAGTATATCTATCTATTTATTATACTAGAATGATATTTGTGGTAATTATTATATGATTGCTTTAACTTATCAGTTCTTTTTTTAATTGTTTCAATATTGATTATATGTTATTAATTAAGTTAGGTTAAAAATACTTAGTTATAAAGTGAATGCATTTATTGTATATACAATGGAGGAAGTAATGAAATTAGCGTGGTTAATTGATACAACAACTTATATTGATCAAAATATGGATGATAAAGATTTATTTGTCGTTTCTTTATCTACAATTATTAATGACAAACCTTATAAAGATTCAGAATTTGAAAGTTCAAAGTTATTTTTTGATATGTTAAAAGAAAATGGTAATGGTGCTAAAACGGCTCAACCTACACCTCAAGATTTTATAGAGACGTATGAGCAAATTCAAGAAGAAGGTTATACGCATGTTATTGCGGTTCATCCTTCTAGTAGTTTATCTGGCACATACGCATCATCGCTATCAACAGCACAATCTTTCCCTATGGAAATTCATGTAATTGATAGTGGAACAGGAAGCTTTCCTCAAAAAGAGTTGGTCGAGTATGGTAGAAAACTTTATGACGAGGACTATTCATTTGAAGAAATCGTTAATAAGTTAGAAGAAGTTAAACATACAAGTGAATTATATTTGTTGCCACGAAACTTACAACAATTAAAGAATAGTGGAAGGGTTTCGAATAGCAAATATTTATTAAGTAGCTTACTTCATATTAAATTATTATTGAAATTAGAGAATAGTACAATCGACTTAGAACTTAAGTCTAGAGGCAATAAGAAAATAGAAGCTTATTTAATCACACATATTAAAGAAATTATTGATAAAGGTGTTACAAATATTGGTGTGTTACATGCTGGAAATGAGCAAGAAGCACATGTATGGAAAGAGCGCATATTAACTTTAAATAAAGATGTTAATGTATATGTCGAACCTTTAGTTCCAGTAGCATCTGTTCATACGGGATATGGCACGATTGGAATAGGTTGGATACAAACTCAATAATGAAAACGTTTAAAAATCTGAGAATTTAATTTCTCAGGTTTTTTTATATACAAAATTCCAAAAAACTCTTGTAATTGCATAGCAAAAGTACTAATATGGATAAATCTGATTAAAATAATAAGATTAAAGGAGCGTTGAGACATGAAAAAATATCCTTTAGCGATTTGGATACTAAGCCTTGGTGCTTTTGCGATAGGTATGACTGAATTTGTAATCATGGGTTTGTTACCTAATATTGCAAGAGATCTTGATGTAACCGTATCTGATGCGGGTCAATTGATTACAGGTTATGCACTGAGTGTTGCAATTGGTGGACCGATTATAGTGTTAGCGACTTATAAATTACCTCGAAAAAATTTACTCGTCTTATTAATGGCTATTTTTATAATAGGTAACGGGATAGGTGGTATTGCACCTAATTATGGTTCGCTTATGTTAAGTAGAATTATTGCCGCTTTAGCACACGGTTCATTCTTTGGTATTGGATCAATACTAGCAGCAAGTATGGTACCGCCTCATAAAAGAGCAAGTGCAATGGCGTTAATGTTTATGGGATTAACAATGAGCAACATCATTGGTGTACCTTTTGGAACATTTGTAGGGCAAATATTTGGCTGGAAAATGACATTTATTATTATTAGTGTTCTAGGACTATTAACATTAATAGGTATTATTCGATTTGTACCTAACCAAAAAGATACACAGCCGATTTCAATTAAAAATGAATTGAGTGTATTAAAAGATGTTAAACTTTGGCTGACACTAGGTGTAACACTGTTCGGATTCAGTAGTGTATTTGCTTATTTCACGTATATTTCTCAAATATTAATCAATGTTTCGCATATAGAAGAACGTTGGATTTCATTTGTCCTTATTATATTCGGTGTTGGTGTAACATTTGGTAATATTATTGGTGGGAAATTAGCAGACTGGAATTTAAATAAAGCACTGAATACGATATTTATCGTCTTCCCAATATATATCTTTATGATGTACTTTATTCAAAACTATAGCTTGCTAATGGTTGTCGGTATTTTTGTATTTGGTTTGATTGGCTTTAGTATGAGTCCATCATTACAATTTAAAAGTATGGTCATTTCACAAGATGCACCAATGCTTGCTAGTACGATGAACCAATCAGCATTTAACATCGGTAATGCGCTTGGTGCGTTCATCGGCGGTATCGTAGTAAGTCAATTAGAAGTTAAGGATCTAGCGTTAGTTGCACCATTTTTAACACTTATAGGTCTTGTCTTCTTATTACTTGAACGATTTGTTACGCAAAGAAGAGAAAAAGAAGCAATCTAATATGATGGAAACCTAGGTGAATTGATCGCCTAGGTTTTTTGATATTATAAAGCATTTTTTATGTTTAAATTCAAAAATATCGTTATAATGAATAATGGTATAAGGAGGTCCAAACGATGAAACATTGGATTGAACAGCAGGTGTTACGTGCACCACATAAAATTGCAATTCAACAAGGTGATGTTGAATTAACTTATGAACAACTATTTAATGATTCTAAAAATAAAGCACATTACATTAAACAACTTCAATTGAAAAGAGTTGGATTATATATCAAGAATGATATTAAACATGCATCACTTATCATTGCAGCTTGGTTAGCAAATGTAGAAGTGGTTATGATTAATACGAAGTTAACACCAGTCGAAATTGAACAACAATTGGACAGTATTGGCGTTCAAACGGTCTTTACGTTTAAACCTTTAAATATCAAGCAAAATTGTATTGATATTGAGGATATTTATATAGACGACAGTAAACATGTGGATCATGATTTTACGTTTAATATGGATGATATCGCGACGATTATGTTTACTTCTGGTACAACTGGTCCTGCAAAAGCTGTTCCACAAACTTTTTCAAATCATTATTTTAGTGCAATGGGTTGTAAAGAAAGTCTTGGCTATGATGAATCAACGAGATGGTTGTCCGTCTTACCGATTTACCATATTTCAGGTTTAAGTGTGTTAATACGTAGTTTAATAGAAGGTTTTACACTTATTTTAGAATCGAAATTTGATGTAAATCGCGTAATGCATTTAATTAAAAATGAGAACATCACACATATTTCATTAGTACCTCAAACATTACAATGGTTGATGCAAGATACGTTAACACAACCATATCAATTAGAAAAAATATTATTAGGCGGCGCAAAGTTATCTGAAACGATGATTAATAAAGCGTTAGACAATCAATTACCGATTTATAATTCGTTTGGAATGACTGAAACATGCTCTCAGTTTGTGACAGCAAGTCCAGAGATGTTACGTGAAGCACCAAGTACAGTAGGGAAAGTACCTTCAAATGTTCGCCTCAAAATTTTAAATCAAAATGAAGAAGGACATGGGGAAGTCGCTGTATATGGTGGCAATGTGATGAATGGTTATTTAACAGGTAGTCAGAATTCAGAAACATTTGAAGATGGTTATTTTAAAACAGGTGATGTTGGATCAATAGATGATTCCGGTTATGTATATATTTATGATAGAAGAAAAGATTTAATCATTAGCGGTGGAGAAAATATTTATCCATTTGAAATTGAACATGTGATATTAGATCATCCGGACGTTCAAAATTGCGTTGTTGTACCAGTTGATGATGAAAAGTGGGGGCAAGTACCTGCATTAGTGTATGAAGCGGAACAGACTATCCAAGATGATACATTTAAAAATATATTCAATTCAAACTTAGCAAAGTATAAACACCCAAAATACTTTTATAAAATAAACGAAATACCAAGAACTTCAACAGGTAAACTTTCAAGATATAAAGTAAAGGCGTGGGTCATGAATGAGAAAAAATAGTTTGCATTTCTATAGATTCAAAGCACCTTTCAGAGTACCGATACGAACACCTTTAATAGAATTAAATGAGCGAGAAGTATTAATTGTAGAATGGCAAGACATGAATGGGTCTGCGTATTATGGTGAATGTAATGCGTTTAATAGTGACTGGTATCATTTCGAGACAATAAATAAAGTTGAAGAAACTCTATTAAAATGGTTTGAAAAACATGAATTTGTTGATTTTAATAGTTATCCATTATGTTGTGAATTAATAGATGAACTCAGTAAATACCCGAATGCACGTAGCGTTATGTCTATGATATTCTTTCAGAAATTCCATGAGTTAAAGCCGATTGAAGTAGCATACGGTGCAACAATTAATCAAAATATTGAACAATATTTCAAGCAATATAATGGTGAATTACCATCGAGAATTAAATTAAAATGGCATGAAGAAGTTAATCGAGATATAGATTTTTTAACAGAACATTATCCGCAAATACAAAGAGCGATTGATGCAAATGGAGTGTTGAATTATGAACATGTGTCTTTATTAAATACATTTAAAGATGAACAATTTATATATATTGAGCAGCCATTTTCTAAATTTGAGGACTATATTGAGCATGTTAATACGCTCGAGTTACCAGTATTTATTGATGAAAGTGCTCTAAATTTAGAGCGAATTATTCAATTTAATCAGCAACATCTTATCGATGGTGTTGTGATTAAACCTTCACGTGTTGGAGGGATAGATAAAGCACTTGAAATTATTGAATATTGTCACGAACATCGACTTAAATATGTCATAGGTGGAATGTATGAATTTGGGCTTAGTAGTTACTTTACTGCATACTTAGCACAGCACAGTTCTTATCCGAGTGATGTGACGCCAAGTGATTATTACTTCACGGAAGATTTCGTTGTTGATAGCGCAAAGACTGATGGTCATCTCATTAAATATGTGCCACCAATCGTTGATAAAGATAAATTAACAAAATAAAAGGGGAGCGGGACAGAAATCTAATTTGTATAAAAAGATTTCGTAGTCCCGCCCCGGCAAGGATGACTAGAGTTGAAAAAAGCTTGGTACAAGCGCATTTTCAATTCAGTCATCTACTGCCAAGATACTATAAGAGGCTAAGACATTACATTATGTCCCAGCCTCCTTTTAATAAATGTTATGAATCTTTTTTAGGTGGAACAGGGTCGTAGCCGCCTGGGTGAAATGGGTGGCATTTTAAGATACGTTTCGTACCTAACCATGTCCCTTTAATAACCCCATATTCTGAAATAGCTTCAACAGCATAGTTAGAACATGTAGGTTGGAACCTGCATGTAGGAGGTGTCAATGGGGATATATATCGTTGATAAAGGCGTATTAATTTAATAAATACTTTTTTCATAGCAATGCTCCTATTTATAATTGTTTTTTGTTAAGTTCTGGTATGGTTTAACATCAGTGGAATTGAATTTATAGAAATCTGTTGTCTGTTTCATATGGATGTTAATCGTTTCATTTTTAATTTTTCCAGTTGCTTTAATGTTAAAGGTTAACGTTTTTGGTAATGTTTTGTCTTTTTGGAATGTAAGCTTAAACTTACCACTTTTAATTTTTAAGTCGTTAATATTGCTTAATGACGCTTGATCTGCCAATGGTGATTGACTAAACCCTAGTTGATAGAGATATTCCATAACTTTACCTGTACCTTCATATGAAAGGGTATCATTTTCTAAAGTGACATCGTCTTCAATAGGTTTTAGTAAACTTTGATTAAAAGTCGTTAAATCGAACCAATCTTGTCCAATTTTTTGATAATAATCTATTTCGGCATTCTTTGCATGATAATTTAAATACTTAGATTTAGGGGAGGATTTGATTTCGTTTGAATCAATCCAAACACTTTTATTATGCACTGGAAATTGTTTTGTATTACTTTCTTGTTCGACATTAAATGCAAGTTTATCATGGTGGTTTGTTCGGCCATGTGACAGTTGTTTAAGCGTTGTTTTTTTATCTTGAAAATCAACTGTTGTCTCGTTACTAGATTTAATCGAATGTGAATCTACTTTTTTAATGTTTTTTTGAAAAGCTTCGATAGCATCGCTACTATCATCAAATTTATTTTGACCTTCTGGACTACAACTTGCTAGAATAAGAGTAATTGTTAATACTAAGGTCGTTAAGGTTAACTTTTTCAATATCTTCTACCTTCCTAATAATATGTATATACAGTTTATCATAATTGAAGAAAGAGGTCGTGTATCATGCGCTACAAAGATCCAAATGGATTGGATGTTGATTTAGCATATAAATGTCCAACAGATCAACAAAATGCGAAACATGTTCTAGGTATTCCGATTTTTAATAATGAATATGTGTTAACGCATCATAAGATAAGAGGTATTGAATTTCCTGGTGGGAAAGTTGAACCAAATGAAACGAATAAAGAGGCTGTTCAGCGTGAATTATATGAAGAAACGGGTGCGATCGCTAAAAATATAACGTTTATAGCTTCATATACTGTACATGATACAATTCCGTTTAATAAAGATGTCTATTTTATTGAAGTCGAATCTATTGATAGCAATAAAGCGTATTTCGAAACTTATGGACCCGTTATTGCTAAAGAAATCAATGATATACCTGAAGAAGAGAAGAGTTTTCTTTTAAAAGATACAGCAATATTAAAGTGCGTTGAAAGGGTGTATAAACTTGGATTTCTACAGTAAGAAAAAAATGCCAGTTTTCTTTAATCATCATCTAACTGAAGAAGTGATATATGAAGTGGATGAATTGAAAGTCAGAGGCATGTTGATGACACCAAATGAACGTGTTAATCGCATCGTTGTATATTTACGTGGTGGTAAAGGACAAGTAGGTAGAGTGAGGCCAGGTCGTATGGCGCAATTTAAAGATAAGCATACACTTGTCTTTGCACCTTATTACAGAGGTAGTAATGGTAGTGAAGGTAGAGATGAATTTTGTGGTGATGACCTTCATGATGTTATAAAAGGTATCGAAATATTAAAGTCACATTACCCAAATGTTCCTGTTCATATGATTGGATTTTCTAGAGGTGGTATTCAAGGCTTACTTACGTATCAAAAAGTGAAAGCAACGAGTTATATTATATGGGGTGGCGTTTCAGATTTACTAATGATGTACGAAGAACGAATTGATCTAAGAGGGATGTTAAAAAGAATGGTTGGACATCCTAAAAAGCTATATGAAGCATATGCACGTAGAAATGCATTGCAATCTATTCATAAAGATAGTCCGCCTATATTAATCGTTCATGGTGATGAAGATAAACAAGTCAATATTAATATGGCATATCATCTAGAAGAACATTTAAAGCAAGAAGCGGTAGATCATCAAACAATTTATTTAAGTGGAGAAGGACATGTTTTAAGACCAGAAATAGAAAAACAAACATTGTTACAAATTAAAGAATGGATGTATAAATGTGAAAAGAGCTTGGACCAATAAGGCCCAAGCTCTTTTAATATTTTATAAGCGATTATACGTAAATCCGCCTTCTTCTTGAATATGCTCAGAAGACTCACCGAATTTACTGAAGTTTTCTTTAAAGTTCTTAGCAAGTAATTTTGCTTTTTCGTCATATGCGTCAGAAGATACCCAAGTATTACGTGGATATAATATTTCTGAAGGTACACCTGGTACATGTTTCGGAATATTAAGACCAAAGATTTCATCTTTAACAAACTCTGAATTCTTAATTTCTCCACTAATTGCACGACGAATCATTGAACGTGTATGTTTCAAGTCCATTCTTGAACCTACACCGTATTCGCCACCAGTCCAACCAGTGTTTACAAGATAAACGTCTACATTATGTTCATCGATTAGTTTACCAAGTAATTCAGCGTATTCAGTCGCATGTAATGGTAAGAAAGGTGAACCGAAACATGTTGAGAATACTGGTTGAGGACTTGTTACGCCTCTTTCTGTACCTGCTAACTTAGAAGTGAAACCACTTAAGAAATGGTACATAGCTTGTGATTTATCTAATTTAGAAATAGGTGGTAATACGCCAAATGCATCTGCAGTTAAGAAGATAATTGTATTTGGGTGACCAGCTATTGATGGTGTAATAATATTATCGATAAAATCTATTGGGTATGCAGCTCTTGTATTTTCAGTTAATGTAGTGTCGTCATAATCTACTGAACCATCAGGATTTACGGTAACATTTTCTAAAACTGTTCCATAACGGATAGCATCGTAAATTTGTGGTTCTTTTTCACGGCTAAGACTTACTGTTTTAGCGTAGCAACCACCTTCGATATTGAAGACACCATTTTCATTCCAACCATGTTCATCGTCTCCGATTAATTTTCTATTAGGATCTGCAGATAAAGTTGTTTTACCTGTACCAGATAGACCAAAGAATAAAGCTACATCTTTGTTATAACCTACGTTTGCTGAACAGTGCATACTCATAATGCCTTTTTTAGGTAATAAATAGTTCATTACTGAGAATATACCTTTTTTCATTTCACCAGCGTATTCAGTACCACCAATTAATATGACACGGTGTTTGAACGAAGTAATAATGAATGTTTCAGAATTTGTGCCGTCTTTTTCTGGATCAGCTTTAAATCCTGGTGCACTAATAACAGTGAAATTAGGGCTGATATTAAGTGCTTCTTCTTTAGTTTCTGGGCGGATAAACATGTTCTGTGCAAATAAATTATGCCAAGGTAACTCATTAATAACACGTAAATCTAAACGTGATGATTCATCTGCACCTGCATATCCATTAAAGACATAAAGTTGTGATTTTTGGTTTAAGTAGTCAATAACTTGATCATATAAATTTAAAAAGTTACTTTCTGAGATAGGTTGGTTGATTGTTCCCCAATCAATATCTTGTTCAGTATCTTCCTCTTTAACGATAAATTTGTCTTTAGGAGAGCGACCTGTGTATTTACCAGTTTCCATTCTGATTGCGCCAGATTCTGTTAATACGCCTTCTCCTGCTTCTAGAATGTGATTGTACAATTCAGTTCTAGAAAGTTGCTGTAGTGTAGTGTCCTTCTTTAAAAGGTTTGAAAGTTCGATTGATTCGGTAATTGACTGTATTGCCATAAATGACGACCCCCATGTCTAATATTAATGTTGTAAGCATTTTCATGGAATTAGTATAACACATTAAAATATATAGTCTATACTAATGAGTAAATTTGTTATAAAATTTTTTTAGAAATTTGAATGTGTTTCGTTCCATTGACATATTATGAAAACTTTAGTATTATCATTTCTGACGGATTCTCTTATCCTGAGTGGTGGAGGGACATGGACCCAATGAAACCCAGCAACCTCTTTCTAATGAAAGAAAGGTGCCAAACCGTTTGCAGACCAATATTGTCTGAACGATAAGAGCGAATGGACGAGTGTGCCTTCTCTCTATATCTTTATTGAGAGAAGGCACTTTTTATTTGCGCTGAGGAAGAGACCGTACAACTTTATTTAAAGGAGATTTTTTATGTCAAAGAATAGAAGACTCTTCACATCAGAATCAGTAACAGAAGGGCATCCAGATAAAATTGCGGACCAAATTTCCGATGCGATCCTGGATGAATTATTAAAAGGCGATCCTAAAGCAAGAGTCGCTTGTGAAACAACAGTAACAACTGGTATGGCTTTAATTGCAGGTGAAATTTCTACTTCAACTTATGTAGATATCCCTAAAGTAGTTAGACAAACAGTAAAAGATATAGGATACACAAGAGCGAAGTATGGTTATGATTTCCAAACGATGGCGATTTTAACAGCTATTGATGAACAATCACCAGATATCGCACAAGGTGTAGATTGCGCATTAGAAGATAGAGATGATTTATCAGATAGAGAAATAGAATCAATTGGTGCAGGTGACCAAGGTCTAATGTTTGGTTTTGCTACAAATGAAACTGAAACATACATGCCTTTACCAGGTTATTTAGCTCATCAACTTGCGAAGAGATTAACAGATGTACGTAAAGACGGTACTTTAGAATATTTACGTCCAGATGGTAAGACACAAGTAACAGTTGAATATGACGAAAATGATAAACCAGTTAGAGTAGATACAATCGTTATTTCTTCACAACATCATGAAAAAATTGAATTAGAAAAAATTCAACAAGATATTAAAGATCATGTTATCTATCCAATCGTACCTAAAGAATTATTAGATGAAGAAACTAAATTCTTTATTAATCCAACAGGTAGATTCGTAATCGGCGGACCACAAGGAGATGCTGGATTAACAGGAAGAAAAATCATTGTAGATACATACGGTGGTTATGCAAGACATGGCGGAGGATGTTTCAGTGGTAAAGATCCTACTAAAGTAGATAGATCAGGAGCATACGCTGCAAGATATGTTGCTAAGAATATAGTAGCAAGTGGATTAGCAGATAAATGTGAAGTCCAATTAGCATATGCAATTGGTGTAGCACAACCAGTATCCATTTCAATAGATACTTTTGGTACAGGTAAAGTAGAAGAAACTGTATTAGTAGAAAAAATAAGAGAAGTATTTGATTTAAGACCAGCAGGCATTATTCAAATGTTAAACTTAAGACAACCAATCTACAAAAAGACAGCAGCATACGGTCACTTCGGTAGAACAGATGTTCAATTACCATGGGAACAATTAGATAAAGTAGATTTATTAAAAGACTTATTAAAATAAATGATGAAGCTCTGTATATAATCTTGCGGGATTTATGCAGAGTTTTTTATTTTAGGTTTGGTGGAAGTTGGATCGTTATTAGCAGTTTAGGTGAGAAGTGCAAATACTGGTGTCGTTATTAGCAGTTTTGGTTAGAAGTGCAAATACTGGGGGTGTTATTAGCAGTTTTGGTTAGAAGTGCAAATACTGAGGTTGTTGTTAGCAGTTTTGGCTAGAAGTGCAAATACTGAGGTTGTTATTAGCAGTTTTGGGTGAAAGTGCAAATACTGGGGTCGTTATTAGCAGTTTAGGCGAGAAGTGCAAATACTGGGGTCGTTATTAGCAGTTTTAGCTAGAAATGCAAATACTGGTACCGTTAATTACACTTCTGAGTAGTTTTGTAATTAAGGCCGTCCATAGTAACACTTCAGGCGACTTTTGTAATTATAGCTGCCCATAGTAACACTTCGACCTAGTTTTGTAACCATGGCTATCCTTAGTAACACTTCGGGTGAGTTTTGTAATTAAGGCACCTGTTATGAACAAGTTTGGAGGAAAGTGTTCACAACACCCACGTTACGAACAAGTTTGGGAGAAAGTGTTCACAACGCCCCCGTTATAAACAAGTTTGGGCGAAAGTGTTCACAACATCTCCGTTACAAACAAGTTTAAGTCAAGTTGTTCATAATGAACTGAATTTTTATAAAATATTTACTATTTAAGTGTGGTTTAACTACTCAAATGTATGAAGTATAAGAAATTACGTTATATTATCAATATATTTCATGATATATACTGAATTTATTTGTAATTTTTAATATAATGGAATTAATACATATGAAAGGGAGCGATCTACAATTATGAGTCAATTAGAACCGATTCATTATGGATTAATCGCAGCGATCGTTATTGCGATACTATTTATTATATTATTCTTTGTTTCATTAAAACAGAAACAAAAATCTTTGAATAAGATTCAAGAAGCTCATAAAAAAGAAAATGAGACGCTTAAATCTGAACATAAAGAAAAGTTAGATCATGAAAGAGTGGAAAATAAAAAGGTTCTAACGAAACAAGAAGAAACTCATCAAGAAGCAATTTCACAAAAAGAAAGAGAAATTGACTCATTAAAGTTATTTTCTAAGAATGAAGGGGAATATATAACTGATAGACATTTATTAGAGTTGAGAGACCAACTTGTTAACGAACGTAGAATTAGACCTGAAGATATGCATATTATGGCAAATATCTTCTTACCTAAAGATCCATTAGGTAAAGTTCGACAAATTGATCATTTAGTCTTAACAAGAACAGGTATATACGTAATTGACTCTAATTTAGTAAGTGGTCATATCTATCACGGTATTACAGAACAGCAGTTTAGTGATTTTCCAGTATTAGGACAAGTCTTTGAAACATTGGATTTAAACCCAAACAAAGAACAAACGTTATTACTTGAAAAACAATCAAATAATAAAACTGCAGCATTCCATTCATATACTGACGAAGTTAAAGAAGTTGATAATACAACTGAAGAATTACAAAGACAGTTAGAACTTAAATATACACCGACACCAATTATTTACTTCCATCCAAATGAAGTAAGTGAAGCAACTATCAGTAATTATTCTCAAGACCCTAACATTAAAGTGTTAGTTGGTGAAAAACAACTTCAACACTTCTTTAATAAATTTGTTTTCCATGGTAGATTCCAATACAGTGTGGAAGACCTTGAGAGAATTATGGATGAAATTGAAAAGTTTAACCCGTAATAACTAAGCGCTGCATTTTATGTAGCGCTATTTTTATACTAAAAAAGGTGGTTATAAGTATGGTAAAAGAAAATTTTGAAGTTAAAAATCCTGCAACTGGTGAAGTAATCGAAACGATTAAGAACAATACGGAAGAAGATATTAACAACAAGATTGAACAGGCACACGATGCTTTTCAAACATACAAAAAGAAACCGGCTCATGAACGTAGTGCATTGTTATATAAATGGTATGAATTGATTCTTGAAAATAAAGAAGAAATTGCTTTAATTATGACAAAAGAAAGTGGAAAACCATTAAAAGAAGCTTTAGGCGAAGTTAAATATGCGACAGATTATATATTATGGTTTGCAGAAGAAGCAAAACGTACTTATGGAAGAACCATTCCAGAACATGTTGATAACAAACGACTTATCGTTACACGTGCACCTGTTGGCGTTGTAGCAAGTATTACACCTTGGAACTTCCCAGCAGCTATGATGACTAGAAAAGCAGCACCAGCATTAGCAGCAGGGTGTACGTTTATATGTAAGCCAGCACAAGATACACCTCTTACAACTATGAAATTAGTTGATCTTGCACATGAAGCAGGGTTTGATCAAAGTGTTATCCAATATGTAAATGGTTCAGGTAAAGACGTCGGTGCAATTTTCACAAAGCATCCTTTAATTTCAAAAATAACTTATACAGGTTCAACACCTGTAGGTAAGCAATTAATGGAACAATCTAGTTCGACATTGAAGAAAGTAACACTTGAATTAGGCGGTCATGCACCATTGATTGTTCACGAAGATGCAGATTTAGATAAAGCAGTTCAAGGAACAATTGCTTCTAAATTTAGAAATGCAGGACAAACATGTGTATGCGCAAATAGAATTTACGTTCATGAATCTATTAAAGAGGCATTTGAAGATGCACTTAGAGGAGAAGTTAGTAAATTAAAAGTAGGCGATGGTCAGGATGAATCAACAGATATAGGTCCTGTTATTAATGCAGATGGTTTTGAAAAAATTAAATCTCATATTGAAGATGCTACAAGTAAAGGCGCTCGCGTGATTACTGGAGGAGATAGTTATAAGGATGGTGGTTATTTTATTACACCAACTGTTCTATCTGACGTTTCAGACGATATGAAAATCATGGTTGAAGAAACATTTGGACCAGTAGCACCAATTCAAACTTATAAAGATTTAGATGAAGTTATCATAAAAGCAAACGATACACCATTTGGTTTGGCAGCATATTTCTTTACTGAAAACTATAGTAATGGTATAAAGTTGTATGAGAACTTAGATTATGGAGTAATTGGTTGGAACGATGGCGGACCAAGTGCAGCTCATATTCCATTCGGTGGAATGAAGGAAAGTGGATTTGGTAGAGAAGGTGGTTCAGAAGGTATTGAACCATATTTAGAAACTAAAGTTGTTTCAATTTTAATTTAAGTATCGTCTAAAATTAGGAGGCAGTAAAATGACACAGAAAATAATTGAGTTTTACAATGGCAATTCTATACCAGCTTTAGGATTAGGAACATTTAGAGTAGAAAATAATGACGAATGTAGAGAAGCCGTTAAACACGCTATTATAAGTGGTTATAGACATATAGATACAGCTCAAACTTATCACAACGAAGAAAAAGTTGGACAAGGTATCAAAGAAGGATTAGAAGCAACAGGATTAAATAGAGAAGATTTATTTATTACAACTAAACTTTGGATGACAGATTATGGTAGAGAGAATGTTCAATCAGCATATGAAGCATCTTTAGAAAGATTAGGCTTAGATTATGTAGATCTATATTTAATTCATTGGCCTGGCCAAGATAAAGACCTTATCACAGAAACATGGAAAGCTATGGAAGACTTATATAATGAAGGCAAAATTAAAAACATAGGTGTAAGTAACTTCCACGTACATCATTTAGAATCATTATTACAAGAAGCTTCTATTAAACCAGTTATTAATCAAATAGAATGTCACCCATACTTAACTCAAAAAGAATTAAGAACTTATTTAGAAGCGCAAAAAATTGTTGCACAATCATGGTCTCCTTTAATGAATGGACAAATATTGGAAGATGAAGTTGTAAAAGAAATTGCAAATGAATTAGGTAAAACACCAGCTCAAGTTATTATAAGATGGAATATTGATGAAAATATTGTTGTTATTCCTAAATCAGTAACACCATCAAGAATTGAAGAAAACTTAAACGTATTTGATTTTGAGTTATCAGAAGATCAACTTTCAAGATTAAATGCTTTAAATAAAGATGAAAGAATCGGACCAGACCCAGAAGTCTTTACTGGTCAATAATTCATAAAAAGCCAACGAATCATAGAGGTTCGTTGGCTTTTTTGATTTTTAAGAATAAATATTTTGATTAATAAAAAGTTTGATAAATAAATATTTTCGTTTTAGAAAATGCCAATTTTTTGAATGTTAAGTATGTAATAATTTCGAATTTACAAAATAAGTATATTAATATCTTATATTTTTTGTTACTATTATAATAATTATTATTATATCCAAAATATGAGAGGAAGTATTTAATGTTTAAAAATAACAGGTATTCTATTCGTAAATTTTCTGTTGGAACTGGGTCAGTAATCATCGGTGCTATGCTTTATTTGAGCACACCAAATATCGTAAATGCAGAAGAATCAAATGTATTAAAAGAGGAAAGTCAGAGTACAGAATCGACTACAAATGCAGATTCAAATACGAATATAGAAACATCAAATGAAACTAACGAAACAAATACTAAAGAAGAAACAGCGCAAGAGTTAACTCAGAAAACATCTACTGAAAATCCAACAACAGAAAATGATACAGCAGAAACAAATACTTCAGAAGAAAATGCTAAAGAAGATAAAGAGGAACAAAGCGACTTTACAATTGATCCAATAAACGATCAAACTGTGAAATCAAATGAAGCTATTAATCCTATAAAGATAAATGTAGAAGGTTCTGAGAACAATACGAATCAAGTACAAGGATTACCAGATGGACTTACATATGATTCAAGCACAGATACAATAACAGGAAATCCTACTACTGTAGGCAACTATACCATAACAGTAATTTCGAAAAATGATTCAGGCGTTCAAAAAGAGACTACTTTTACCATTAATGTAGAAGAAGCGGAAGAACCATCAACAGAAGAACCACAAACGAATAAAGATTCGAAATCAACTGAAGAAAACACGACTGAAGAGCCGACATCAGATGAACAAAAATCAAAAGAAAATTCAACAAATGAAGATTCTAAAGAAGATAACAAAGATACAATAGAGGAACCAAAATCAACTGAAGAAGATTCATCGGAAGAACCAACAAATGATAAAGACTCAAAAACAGATCTATCTAAAACTGATGACAAGAACTCAACAAAAGATAAAACAAAATCAGATGAAAATTCAACAAATGAAGATTCTAAAGAAGATAACAAAGATACAACAGAAGAACCAAAATCAAATGAAGAAGAGACTTTAGAGGAACCAACAAAAGAAGAACCATTAGATAATAATAGTGAACAACCAGATACTGCTAACAATGATTTATCTACAAGCGACTCTGAAAATGATAATAATATAGACACAAATGTTGATGCTACAGACTTAAAAACGACTAAGCCATTAACAGACAAAGAAAAAGAAGATATAGACCAAAAATCAAAAAATAAAAGTAAGACTGATAAAAATTTAAAAGCTTTAAGTGCATCTTCATCAAAAATGGAGAAAGAAGCAACAAAAGCTGATGGTAGTCCATTAGGTGGAGATGATGTAAATAGCAAGATTAAATCTAGTAATGTTAAGTTTGAAGAGGGTACATGGAAAAAAGGTGCTGCTTTTGAAATAGGTTTTGATATATCTATTCCGAATGACGTAAAAAGAAATGATTATTTTACTGTACATATACCTAAAGAAATAAATCCTACATCTGCAGATAGAGATAATGGCATACTATTAGGAAATGATGCAAATAGTATTTATGCAAAAGGTACTTATAATCGTGCCGATAATTCATTTACATTCAAGTTTACTGATAATATAGAAAAATATAAAAACACTAGTGCACACGTTGATTTCTTAGGGTTAATCAATTTTAAAGAAGCAACCAAAACAGATAACTATAACTTGAATTTAAAAATTGGTGATTCAGAATATAATGCTACAAGAAAAATAGAATATTCAACTGATGCACGAAATTTAGATTTATATCAAGATTCTAGTGTTCAAGAAAAAGTAGATGATCATAATCCATATAACACAACATATACAGTAAACGGAAAAGCTAGGACTTTAAATAATGCCAAGGTTAAAATAACTCCATTTATGGGCAGTGAAAAAAATCCAGATGTCATTAGCCAATTTAATAAAGATATTACTAAAGTTCAAATTTTGAAAGTTACTGATAGGAATACATTGAATCAAAGTGGAAGTGATAAGAATGTCACTTATGTTGATGTATCATCTTCACATAATATAATCTTTAATAGTGACGGCACTATAAGTATAGATCTAGGAAATACGAATAGCACATATATAATCGTAGTGAATTCTGAAACAAGTAAACCATTTGTTCCTGAAACTTTTATTGAAAGTACAATACAATTAAGTGCAAGCAATATTGCTTCTGGAAGTAGCCAATCTAAAATAGGAAAAAGTAAACCATCAAGTAATAACTCATCAGGTGTAATTGTTGATGACACGACACCACCCGTTGTTGATAAAGTTGATAATCAAACAACAGAAGTAAATTCGGCAATAGATCCGATTGTTATTAATGCGAATGATAATAGTGGTGAAAAAGTTCGAAATGACGTATTCGGTTTACCAGATGGTGTTACATATAATTCAGAAACGAATACAATCTCAGGTACACCTACAAAAGCAGGAACATATGAAGTAACTGTTATTTCGTCAGATAAAGTATATAACGAAACAGAAACGACATTTACAATTACAGTAGAAGATACAACAGCACCAACTGTGGATCCAATTGAAAATCAAACAACTGAAGTGAACACACCAATTACCGATGTTACTTTAAATGGCAAAGACAACAGTGGAAATCCAGTGACTCATAATGTAACTGGTTTACCAGACGGTGTGACTTATAATGAAGAAACAAATACAATTTCAGGTACACCAACAAAAGCTGGAAACTATAATGTGACTGTTATAACGAGTGATGAAGCAGGCAACGAAACAGAAACAACATTTACAATCACAGTAGAAGATACGACAGCACCTACAATAGATCCAGTAGATAACCAAACAACAGAAGTAAATACACCAATAACAGATATTAAATTAACTGGTAAAGATAATAGTGGAGATCCAGTGAGACATGATGTGACGGGACTACCAGATGGTGTAACTTATAATGAAGCAACACAAACAATATCAGGTACACCTACAACTCCAGGAAATTATGAAATTACAATAGTAACAAGAGATGATGCGGGGAATTCTGCAGAAACAATATTCACAATTACAGTGGAAGACACATTACCACCAACAGTGGATCCTGTAGAAGATCAAACAACGGAAGTAAATACACCAATCGAGGACATTACACTTAATGGTAAAGATAATAGTGGCCAACCAGTCACACATGAAGTATCAGGACTACCTGAAGGTGTGACATATGATCCAGAAACGAATACCATTTCAGGTACACCAACAACTGTAGGTAATTATGATATAACAGTAGTTTCAACAGATGAGTCAGGTAATACGACAGAAACGACTTTCACGATTACAGTAGAGGATACTATTCCACCAACAGTAGATCCTGTAGAAGATCAAACAACAGAAGTAAACACACCGATAACTGATATTACATTAAGTGGAGAAGATAACAGTGGTCAACCAGTATCTCATATTGTAAGCGGCCTACCAGAAGGCGTCGTGTATGATGAAGTTTCAAAAACAATTTCAGGCACACCAACCAAAACTGGTGATTATAATATTACTGTTGTAACAAGAGATGAAGCGGGTAATGAAACAAAGTCAACATTTACGATAACTGTAGAAGATACAACAGCACCTGATGTTGATCCGGTGGATGATCAAACAACAGAAGTGAACTCACCAATTACTAGTATCGAGTTAAATGGTAAAGATAACAGTGGTCAACCTGTTACGCATGAAATAAGTGGCTTACCAGAAGGTGTAACATATGATCCAGAAACAAATACCATTTCAGGCGCACCAACAACGGTAGGCAGTTACGAGGTAACAGTAATTTCAACAGATGAATCAGGTAATACAACAGAAACTACATTCACGATTACAGTAGAAGACACGACAGCACCTGAAGTGGATCCGGTTGAAGATCAAACAATAGAAGTTAATACACCAATTACAAATATTGAATTGAATGGCAAAGATAACAGTGGAAAACCAGTGACACATGAAGTATCAGGACTACCCGAAGGTGTGACATATGATCCTGAGACAAATACAATTTCAGGTACACCAACAACAGTAGGTAGCTATGATGTAACAGTAGTTACCACAGACGAATCTGGTAATAAAACAGAAACGACATTCACAATAACAGTTGAAGACACAACAGCACCAGTTGTTGACCCTGTAGAAGATCAAACAACAGAAGTAAATACGCCAATCAAAGATGTAACGTTGAATGTTAAAGATAACAGTGACCAACCAGTCACGCATGAAGTATCAGGTCTACCAGAAGGCGTGACATATGATTCTGAGACAAACACAATCTCTGGCACACCAACAACGGTAGGAAGTTATGACGTAACAGTTGTGACAACAGATGAATCAGGAAACAAAACAGAAACGACATTCACGATTACAGTAGAAGACACAACAGCACCTGAGGTTGACCCTGTAGAAGATCAAACAACAGAAGTAAATACGCCAATCAAAGATGTAACATTGAATGGTAAAGATAACAGTGACCAACCAGTGACACATGAAGTGTCAGGATTACCTGAAGGTGTAACATATGATTCAGAAACGAATACAATCTCAGGTACACCAACAACTGTAGGCAGTTACGACGTAACAGTTGTGACAACAGATGAATCAGGAAACAAAACAGAAACAACATTCACAATTACCGTTGAAGATACAACATCACCTGATGTTGACCCAGTAGAAGACCAAACAACAGAAGTAAACACACCAATTACTAGTATCGAGTTAAATGGTAAAGATAACAGTGGAAAACCAGTGACACATGAAGTATCAGGGCTACCTGAAGGTGTAACATATGATTCAGAAACGAATACAATCACAGGTACACCAACAACTGTAGGCAGTTACGACGTAACAGTAGTTACAACAGATGAATCTGGTAATACAACAGAAACGACATTCACGATTACAGTAGAAGACACAACAGCACCTGATGTTGATCCGGTGGATGACCAAACAACAGAAGTGAATACACCAATAGAGGATATAACACTTAACGGTAAAGATAACAGTGGAAAACCAGTGACACATGAAGTATCAGGACTACCAGAAGGCGTGACATATGATCCAGAGACAAACACAATCTCAGGCACACCAACAATAGTAGGCAGTTACGACGTAACGGTTGTTTCAACAGATGAGTCAGGAAACAAAACAGAAACAACATTCACAATTACTGTTGAAGATACAACATCACCTGATGTTGACCCAGTAGAAGACCAAACAACAGAAGTGAATACACCAATTGAAGATGTGAAGTTGAATGGCAAAGATAATAGTGGAAAACCAGTGACACATGAAGTATCAGGATTACCAGAAGGCGTGACATATGATTCTGAAACAAATACAATCTCAGGCACACCAACAACAGTAGGTAGCTATGATGTAACAGTAGTTACAACAGACGAATCAGGCAACAAAACAGAAACAACATTCACAATAACAGTTGAAGATACATTGCCACCAACGGTAGATTCTATTGAAGACCAAACAACAGAAGTAAACACACCAATCAAAGATATAACATTGAATGGTCAAGATAATAGTGGAAA
>NZ_JAJNJE010000009.1:0-85601 GCF_022386035.1 Mammaliicoccus sp. O-M54 | reverse complement strand
ATAGCTTAAGTCCTGAATAAAGCCAAGAGATCGTTCAAGTCGTGGCTTAAGTACAGAATAAAGCCAAGAGATGGTCCAAGTCGTGGCTTAACGCCAGAATAAAGCCAAGAGATCGTCAAAGTCTTGGCTTAACGCCTGAATAAAGCCAAGAGATAGTCCAAGTCTTGGCTTAAGTAGTGAATAAAGCTAAGAGATCGTCAAAGTCTTTCCTTAAACCCTAAACATCCTCACTTTTTTCAAAAATCACATTCTATATCGTCACAATGCCCATCAAGATAGCGATAAATAGCATTAGGATGGAGAAGCCCCAAACCCAGAAGAATGCGTATTTGATATATCTACCCATATTGATTTCTGCAAGTCCAACGGCTAACCATACTGCTGGTGCGAATGGGCTGACGAATGTTCCGATTACGTTACCTATCATAAGTGAAAAGGCTGTTGATTGTGATGGAACACCAAATTGACTGGCTGTTGATTCTACTATAGGTAAGATAGCGAAATAATAAGCATCTGTACTTGTTAATAAATCTAAAGGAACACCTAATACACCGATTATAATGTGTAAATATGGTCCTACAACTGTTGGTAATACTGCAATTAACGATAATGCAATCGATTCTAACATGCCTGTTTCATTAAGTATTCCTAGGAAGACGCCGGCTGCTAATATAACAGCTGCCATCATTAAGGCATTTGGTGCATGTGCTCGAATACGCTCCATTTGTTCGTCGACATCTCTAAAGTTTAATGGTAACGCGATTGCGACACCGAGCATAAATGCAAATTCAGGTGGAACAATATCTAATAACATCATAGCTACGACGATGACTGTAAGTATTAAATTGAGCCAAAGTATGTAAGTATGCTTAGTAGCTTCACCTTTAATAGTAGCATTCTCTTCTTGGTCTTTTTCATAGTTTGCAATAATTTCATCCATATTGATTTTCACAACATCTTCATTAGGAAAAGCTTTAGCGATACGTCTTTTTTCGCGGATTCCTAAATAGATAGAGAATAGAATTGCGAGTACGATTCCGACTAGTTGAATAGGTATAACTTGATACCATAAGTCGTTGATATTATCGACTTTAAGAACTGAAGCGGTTCTTGCCATTGGTCCGCCCCAAGGTACCATGTTGATAATTGCTGCACTTAATGCAAGAAGTAGTACTAATAAGTATGGGCTCATTTTTAGTGCCCTGTATAATGGTAATAAAGCAGGAATTGCTAATAAGAAAGTAGTGGCACCAGCACCGTCTAATTGTGCAAAAGTACCGATAATCGTTGTGACAATTGCTACGATAATAATATTACCTCGTGTTAATTTAATCATTCCTCTAACAAAAGGTCTGAATAAACCACTATCTGAGATAATACCGAAATAGATAATCGCAAAAATAAACATGATTGCGACATTAAATACTTGATCAATACCGGATTCGACATATTTTCGAATATCTCCAAATCCATGACCAATAACTAATGCGCCAATTACAGGTATTAAAATCATTCCTACAACTGGACTAATTTTTTTCATAATTAACATTGCGACAATTGAAATAATAATAACGAGTCCAACTATTGTCAGCAGCGTATTTGGTTCTTCCATTTTTATCCCCCTCAGTTTAATATAGCGCTTACATTATTAAAAATTAAAAAGCTTTCTACAACACATTAAAGTGTAATAGAAAGCATATGTTTATTATATCATTTTACATTAAAAATTAATATAATAATTTGAAAATTCTAATAATACTTTAATAATCAATTTCAAATCCTAAATCTTGAATCATGTCATAATCCATTTGATTTGGTTGACCACCAGTAATTAAATAGTCTCCAACAAAAATAGAATTCGCAACCATGAGTGATAATGATTGAAGCGATCTTAAATTTACTTCACGTCCACCAGCAATACGTATTTCTTTTGTAGGATTAATGAGCCTAAACATACATAGAATTCTAATACATTTCATAGGTGTTAAGTCATCCATACTACCAAACTTCGTACCTTTTATAGGATGTAAGAAATTGACTGGAATACTATCAGCATCTAATTGATTCAATGTAAAAGCCATATCGATAATATCTTCGTCAGATTCACCCATACCACAAATCACACCAGAACATGGTGAAATATTCTTTTCCTTCATTATATTAATTGTATTTACACGATCATCAAAACTATGTGTTGTCACAACTTCATCATGATAGTTAGCACTAGTATTTATATTATGATTATATCGGTCTACACCACTGTTTTTAAGAGACTCAGCTTGTTGTTCATTTGTTAATCCGAGACATGCACAAATTTTAAGTTGAGGATGATTTCTTTTAATTTGCTCAACAGAATCAGTAATGTGAGAAATCTCTTTATCGCTAGGACCACGACCACTCATAACAATACAGTAAGTTCCAATTTTATTTTCAGAAGCCACTTTAGCACCTTCAACAATTTGATTCTCCGGAATCAGTGCATATCTTTGAGATTTTTGTTTAACATCTCTTGATTGTCCGCAATAACCACAGTCTTCGGGGCAAATACCACTTTTGGCATTTAAAATCATATTCAGTTTTACTTTCTTACCATAATAATGATGTCGAACTTTATAAGCTTCTTGAACAAGTGTTAATGTATCAATCGATTCATCTTGATAAATTTTTAAAGCTTCATCAAATGTTAAGTGATGACCATTGATTACGTTATTTCCTAAAGTCATTAAAATTCCCCCTCTATAATTATTAATAGAATACTAATAATATTCTTAATTGTAAACCTAAATATTTTTAAGGTTAACAATTAATGATTAATTGCTAAAATATGGTAGAAATTACAATGAACTAGTGATAGCATATATATTGAAAGGTTTAAATTATACATAGGGGAGATAAAATGAAGGGGTTTAAATCAGTCATTATATATAGTAGTTTAGCTTTATTACTTGTAGGGTGTGGAAACGAAGAAAGTTCAGCAAGTAAAGATAATGAGCACAATAATTCAGAACAGCAGTCAAATAAACATGAAAATGCGAAGTTGCCTACTATTGTATTTGAATCTGAGTTAACAAATGAAAAATTATCAAAATCAGAAATACATAAAAGTATTCAACGTTATTTAGATACAAGTGAAAGTATTTATAAAGTGACAACAAAGATTGAAGAAAAAGTATGGGACGAACAACCTTTAACGAAGAGAGAAGCAGATCAATTAGAAGAAGGTAGAAAACTTTTAGAAAAGAATGACCAGAACTTCTCGAATTATATAGAAAATAATACACTCCCTAAAGGCTATCAAAAAGAAACAAATAGAATCAGTCAGTACTTTACAAGTTACAATCAAACAATTAAAAATTTAGATCAACAAGTGCAAAAAATAGAAGATAAAGCAGAAAAAGGTACCATCTCAACAAAAGATATAAAAGATATCGTACCAGATAGTCAAAATGTAAATGGTAGACAACAAGCAAAAATAGAAAAATTCCTTAAACAAATCAATGTGACGACAAATGCGTTTAAAAGGTAGCAGGTTATTTTGAAAGATGGTGGTTGTATGCAGAAGCGACTATTAGAGAATCAAACACTAATAAGAGGAGCAAGCTTGTTTTTAATCTTTGTAATTGGAGCACTTCTATATTCATTTATGTCAGTTCCGAAAATGCTTATTTTCATGGTTCCATTGTTTATATTATTGGTGATATTTTGTGATTGGTTAAGAGGTGTAGAAAAAGCTAAGAACATACAACATTTTATGACCTATAGGTTAATTATACTCTTAATAGGTGTTGTATTATTGGTTCAATATTTTTTAAGTATTTATCGAGAAGACGTAAAGTCTTTATACTTGTTTGCATGGCTTATAATATCATTTATCGCTGACATTATTGAAAATAAATATTTCCTTAAACAAAACAATATGAACACGAATTTGGATAAAAGCTAAAAGGTTATTTTGAAAGATGGTGGTTGTATGATGAAACAATTAATTAAAAATAGAGAGTTATTAACGTTGATATTTGTATTTATCATGATAGGAATATGTTTGTTGTTGGGTTTATTCCTAAATCTTGAACAAATTTTGATATGTATATCTCCTGTATTAATCATTTTCATGATGTTTAGAGATTGGCTAAAGGGACAAGAGGAAGCAAAAAATTTGAAGCATTTTATGGTATTTAGGCTCATCATTAACATAATAATCTTTGTATTAATGATTCTATATATTTTCAGTTCATACCAAAGTGATAGTGGCCCAAATATTTTGTATATGCTTGGCTGGTGTATTGTTATCTTTATCGGCTACATTATTGAAAATAAATATTTCATAAAAAAAGAATCAGGTAAATAATAATCAAGAAACTTAAAAGGCTGGGACAGTACGATCTGTCTCAGCCTTTTGGTATTTTAATATTTCGTCTTTAATTGTTCTTTTTCAATGTCTGATATAAATGCATGGTCTATTGCTTTAATATTAATGTCTTTCATTTCTGGTATTGTTAACAACTGATGGTTGTACAAGAGTTGATATTCTTTGTTTAAGTTTGTATTCGAAACTGTTCTATTATCTGTATTAATATTAAATGGAATGCCTTGTTCTATAAGCTTTCTAATATTAAGTTCTTCTACTGATTGAATTGCTTTTGTTTGTAAGTTGCTCGTTGGACAAATTTCTAATAATGCGTTGTGTTGTTTAATGTATGATAATGCTTGATTGTCTTGAATTGCTGCAACGCCATGTCCTATTCTTCGTGCACCGAGTTCAATTCCTTCTATTATATTATGTATACATCCGCATTCACCGGCATGCAATGTTAAGTGGTGGCCAGAATCTGTAGAATGTTGAATGGCTTCTTGTATGACTTTTGTAGGAAATGCTTCTTCAGGACCTGCAAAATCAAAACCTACAATGTGACGATTGGTTGTATTTAACTGATCTACTGATTTAAATAGTTCAATGTTTGTTTGGTTGTCGTGATGTCGCATGCCACAAATTAGCAAATTGACTTTAATATCATATGTATCTTCAGCTTCGATTGCTCCGTTGTTAACAGCTTCTAAAATTTCTTCAATATTTAATCCTTTATCTGTATGGAAAAGTGGCGCAAATCGTATTTCTATATATTTAATGTTGTCATGATGTGCTTGTTGTGCGACATCGACAACTGCCTTCTCTAAACTATCTTTTGTTTGTAAAACTTTTAAAATGGTGTCGAAAGATTTTAAGTAGTCATCTAAGCTTTCGCAATTTTGGTCTACTTGAATATCTTCTAAATTAATAGATACATGTTGTTCTCGTGCAAGTTGCTGGATTAATTCGATACTAACAGAACCGTCTAGGTGACAGTGTAACTCTGTTTTTACTACTTCATTTATTGTAGACATTGGGAATATCCTTTCTTTATCTATTGGTATGATTTTTAAATATAGTTATATATTATAAACAAATTCAGAAATATCTGGTAGTATTTAGCACAAATGTGTAGATTTTGTGAGAAAGTTTATAAAAATATTATTTTTTTATCTGAAAATTCTTGGTTTTGAATTATTAAAAATGCTATATTTATAGAATATTTTTAAAATTACAGTTTGAAAATTTAGTACATACATATTAAGAAGGGTCAGACATGAATAATAATTTAAAAAGAGAGTTAACGTCAAGACAAATGCAAATGATTGCGATTGGTGGCACAATTGGTGTTGGTTTATTTATGGGGGCATCAAGTACGATTAAGTGGACTGGACCATCCGTGTTATTAGCATATGCGATTGCAGGTGTGTTTGTATTTTTAATTATGAGAGCGTTAGGTGAAATGGTTTACGTTTATCCAGATACAGGTTCATTTGCTAAGTTCGCAAATGATTATATTCACCCGTCATTTTCATTCGTAACCGCTGGAAGTAGTACATTTAACTGGATTATTGTCGGTATGAGTGAAGTTATAGCAGTAGGGTCGTATTTTAAATTTTGGTGGCCAGATTTACCTTCATGGATACCAGGTTTAGCAGTCGTTCTCATATTGCTTTCTGCAAACTTAGTTTCTGTTAAGTGGTTTGGTGAATTTGAATTTTGGTTTGCCGCTGTAAAAGTCGTAACGATTATATTAATGATTATTGCAGGGTTAGGGTTAATAATTTTTGGAATAGGTAATAACTTTAATCCGATTGGAATCAGTCATTTATGGGATCGTGGTGGTTTCTTCACAGGTGGTCTAAGTGGTTTCTTCTTTGCATTATCGATCGTATTTGGTTCTTATATTGGTATTGAATTAATTGGTATTACTGCAGGTGAAACGAAAGATCCACAGAAAAATATAGTAAAAGCTATTAACGGTGTTGTATGGAGAATATTAATTTTCTATATCGGTTCGATTTTCGTTATTGTAACTGTTTATCCATGGGATGAAGTGAATCAAATTGGTTCACCGTTTGTTGCGACATTTGCAAAAGTGGGTATCACTGCAGCTGCAACTATTATTAACTTTGTTGTAATTACAGCAGCAATGTCAGGATGTAACTCTGGTATATTTAGTACGAGTCGTATGCTTTATACGTTATCTAAACAAAAGCAAATTTCTCAAATATTCTATAGAACAAATAAAAATGGTGTTCCTCATATCGCTGTTATCGCAGTATCAATTGGTATCTTCTTCGGTATCGTCTTAGATATTGTATTACCTCTGATATTAGGTAAAGATACGAATATATTTGTTTATGTGTTCAGCGCAGGTGTGCTTCCAGGTATGGTACCTTGGTTTGCTATTTTAATTAGTCATATGAATTTTAGAAAGAGAGAACAAATTAAAGATCATCCATTTAAGATGCCATTCGCACCAGTCAGTAATATAATCACAATTATTATGCTTGTATTAGTTGTTATTGGCATGTTGTTCAACGCTGAAACAAGAATCTCAGTCATTATTGGTATCGTATTTATTGCGATCATTAGCTTATATGCATTTATTAAAAAGCCATAATATATGAATAAAAATACATGTACATTTTGAATGTATATGTATTTTTTTATAGTCTGAATCAAAATAAAGTAAATCCATTTGATAACTATGAATTGTTATATAACAGTTGAATAAAGGGATTTATAAATTAAATATTCAAAATTGACTATAGACATTATTTTATGAATATAATACAATTGATAACAGTTATCAATTAATAGGAGGACATCATGAATAAATATTCAAGGATTTTTATGGCAGTATTAGTTGTTTCAGCAATGTTTCTAGCAGCATGTGGCAATAATAAAGGTAGCGAAGCAGGTGCTAAGAAATCTGAAACAATAGAAATAAAAGACGAATTAGGTACTCAAAAAGTTAAAAAGAATCCTAAAAACATTGTCGTGTTAGAGTATTCTTTTGCAGATGCAGTTAAGAATCTTGGCAATACACCAGTCGGTATTGCGGATGATAATAAGAAAGAAATTATTAAAAAATTATATGGTGAAGATGTGAAATATACATCAGTTGGTACACGTAAACAACCAAACTTAGAAACAATCAGTTCACTTAAACCAGATTTGATTATAGCCGATGTTCAACGTCATAAAGGTATAAGTGAAGACTTGAAGAAAATTGCACCAACACTTGTATTGAAAAGTAGAGAAGCAAGCTACGATGATGTGAATGGGTCATTTAAAACAATTGGTAAAGCTTTAGGTAAAGAAGATAAAGCGAATCAATTACTTGAAGAGCAAGATGCAAAAATTAAAAAAGCTAAAGATAAAATAGATACAAAAGAAAACGAAGGTCAAAAAGTGATGATAGCTGTTGCGAGGGAAGATGCATTCCAAGCTCATACTTCTACTTCTTATGCTGGTCAACTATTAACGAAATTGGGATTAGACAACGCTGTAGAATCTAAAAATGCATATGAAGATATTAATCTAGAAAATTTATCTAAAATTAATCCGGATAAAATCATTTTTACAACTGACAAAAAGCATCCAATAACAGATGATTGGAAAGAAAAAGCGATTTGGAAAGATCTTAAAGCATATAAAAAAGGTCAAATATACCAAGTAGATAGAGACTTCTGGACAAGATTTAGAGGTATTAATGCAAATGACTATATCATAAAAGATTTAGAAAAATATAACGAAGAGAAATAAATACTTGAACAATGAACGTACATACAATTGTCCGTTCATTGTTTTATTTCTGAGTTGAGTTGGTGATGTTATGAAAAAAGAAACGATAATCATTATAGCAACAGTCATAATTTTAATAATAGGCATGTTTATAAATTTAAGCTTTGCTTCGTCAATTATGAGTTTTAAAACGATATTTCATGCTTTATTACATAATGATCATTCGAAAGATACATTAATTATTAGAACGGTAAGACTACCAAGACTATTAGTTGCGATTATGGTTGGTGTGAGTTTAGCGCTAGCAGGTGCAATCATGCAAGGTATTACGAGAAATGCACTTGCTTCACCTCAAACATTTGGTATTAATGCCGGCGCTTCGTTAGTACTTGTTGCGGCATTAGTTTTCTTTCCTGATTATAATGGTAATCAAAGTGCATATATTGGATTTATTGGTGCGATTTTAGGTGGCGTGATTGTGTATACCTTTATTTATGGACATGAGAATAATCAAGTTCGTTTAGCATTAGCGGGTATGACCATTCATTTACTACTATCTTCAGTCACTGAAGTGTTGATATTAATGAACGAAAACGCCACAGATATTCTATATTGGTTAACAGGTTCGTTAAACGGTAAAGATTGGGATAGTGTGGAAGTCTTATTACCGTGGTTTGTAATCGGTACGATTATCACAATTATGTTAGCGAGACATTTAACGGTTATTTCACTTGGTGATGATTTAGCAACAGGTTTAGGTGTTTATAAGAAACTGATTTATATCGTATTTGGATTGATGGTTATTATTCTAGCTGGTTCATCAGTATCTGTTGCAGGTCCAATTGGCTTTGTAGGCTTAATTGCACCTCATATTTCTAAGAGGTTGATTAGAGGCGGTTATGAAAGACATATTATATTAACAGCACTCATTGGTGCAGTGTTAATCGTTTATTCAGATGCGTTATCACATATTATTGCTTATCCTTATGAATCGCCTGTCGGAATTGTAACAGCTTTAATAGGCGGACCATTCTTCCTTTACTTATGTAAAAATGGAAGGAGTGTTCAAAAAGTATGAAACTTAAATGGAAATATATCATCGTTTCACTCGTACTATTGGTCGCATTATTCATTAATCTACAAGTAGGTTCTCAGTTTATAGGTACATCAAAGATTATATCTACATTAACTGGCTTTTCAGATGATTATGATTTTGTTGTATATAATTATCGATTGCCAAGAATGATTATTTCATTGATTGGTGGAGGCTTATTAGGTGTATCAGGTGCTATTGTCCAAAGTTTACTGAGAAATCCTTTAGCATCACCAGATATCATCGGTGTTACAAAAGGAGCAGGATTATTTGCAGTCGCACAAACATTATTGTTACCAGCACTACCATTTTATTTCTTAGGTATTGCTTCATTTATAGGTGCAGTTGTACTCATCATGCTTATTATGCTTATCGGCAAATTGTTCCAAGCAAGTACATACACCATTGCATTAATAGGTGTTGCTTTAAGTGCGATATGTCAGGCAGGTCTTCAATATTTCATGATTAGATATCCAGACAATATTAATACGACATTATTGTGGTTGTCAGGAAGTGTGTGGGGACGGAATTATGATGATTTATGGTTCTTTATCCCAGGCATAGTGGTGTTGCCATTTATTTTCTTATTTGCTCGTAAAATTGACATATTAAGTTTAGGTGATGAATCTGCTGTCAGTTTAGGTGAAAAAGTATCACTTATTAGAAATGTATATCTTGTAATGGCAGCAATTTGCGTTGGATCTGTTGTGTCAGTAACAGGAACAATTGGCTTTATAGGCTTAATTGCACCCCATATTGCAAGACTATTAGTTGGGCCAAAAGCAATTAAATTGTTACCATTGTCAGCTTTAATAGGGTCAATATTTTTATTAGTAGCAGATGCAATAGGTAAAGGGTTGTTTCCACCACTCGAAATTCCTGCAGGTGTAGTAACAGCCATTATAGGCGCACCTTATTTCTTATATTTATTAAAAAAATCTCAAAGTGTGTAGTGAGTTATTTAGCCGAAACAGTCATGATTGTTTCGGCATTTTTGATAGGCATAATTATTTCTTGAGAAATATGGCTGTGATAACATTGCATTAAAAAGAATATTAAGGAAGTGTAAGTATGTCTAATCAATCTGCTTTATTAGTTATGGATATGCAAAATGGTATTGTTGGTAGTTTATCTAATTCGAGTGAAATTATCGATAAAAACAAAAAGGCTATCGAAAGTGCTAGGAAACATCAAATTCCAGTTATTTTTGTGAGAGTCGCTTTTTCGAAAGGATTTCATGAAGTGTCACCTCACAACAAATCATTTTCACGAATTAAAGCAAGTGGACAACAAATGAGTGTGAATGATGCATCAACTCAAATTATAGACGAACTTGCACCAAATGAAGATGAAGTTGTTGTTACAAAACATCGCTTTAGTGCTTTTACAGGTAGTAATTTAGAAGTGTTATTGCGTGGTATGCAAATTGATCACCTTATTTTAACAGGTGTGGTAACGAGTGGTGTTGTATTATCTACTTTAGTTGAAGCGGCAGACAAAGACTTTGAATTAACGGTCTTATCAGATGCGATGACAGACAGAGATCTTGAAACACATCAATTTCTCATTGATAAAATTTTTCCTAGGTATGCGGAAGTAACTGAGACGATAGATTGGTCAAATACAATCGTATAGATAGGAGATAATTTATATGCGTCAAGTTTCGAGTGAGGAAACCTTTAATACGAAACTATATCCTCCAATGATTTTAGGGTCAATATTGAATCCTATCAACTCTTCTATGTTAGCTGTTGCACTTATACCAATTGCACAAGCTTTTGATATACCTTTTTATCAAACGACATGGCTTGTGTCATCGTTATATTTAGCAACGAGTATTGGTCAACCGGTGATAGGTAAGCTTATAGATATATTTGGTCCTAGAGGGTTGTTTTTATTTGCTACAAGTTTAGTAGGTGTAGCAAGTTTGAGTGCGATTTTTACACCATCTTTTTATGGATTAGTATTAGCAAGATTTCTTATAGGTATTGGTACTTGTGCAGGTTATCCTTCAGCAATGTATTTAATCAGTTATGAGGGCAAGCGCACAGGTAAAGATAGTCCAAGTAAAATATTAACAATGTTATCGATATCCAATCAGACGATTTCTGTTATTGGTCCAACAATCGGTGGTTTGTTAATTCACAGTGGCGGTTGGCAAGCAATATTCTTAGTTAATGTTCCACTTTCCATTCTGTCATTCGTATTTGGATTTTTATATTATCCAAAAGTTGAAAGTCCGAAAAAATTAAATGCATTAAAAGAACAGATAGACTTTATAGGTATAACGTTGTTTACAATTACTTTAACAACATGGATGATTTTCTTTATGGAGCCAGATCAATCCATTTTTTATCTATTTATAATTGGACTGTTCAGTTTAGTTGCTTTTGTCATTGTTGAACTCAAATCTAAAAAGCCATTCATTGATTTAAGAGTCCTTGGTCATAATGGTGCCTTAAACAACACGTATGTAAGATCTCTACTTACAGCAGTTATTTCTTATAGTGTGCTATATGGATATGTTCAATGGTTAGAAGAGGGTAGGGGGTTGACTGCTGCACATGCAGGACTCATGATGATACCTCAATTCTTGGTTGGAATTTTTATGGCACAATTAACAGGCACAAGACTATCAATCAAGTTCAAACTATATTTAGGAACAATTTGCGCACTCATTACGATGATAGGGTTTCAATTCATACAAGCTGATACACCAATATGGATATTAATATTATTAGCAGCAATTTTCGGTGTGCCACAAGGATTATTAAATTTAGCAAACCAAAATGCACTTTATCATCAAGCACCAAAATCAATGATAGGCATGTCAGCAGGATTATTAAGAACTGCGATGTATATCGGAGCAATCGTATCATCCACTCTCATCAGTACATTATTCAAAGGTGACCACATCACAAATGGTATACATGAACTAGGCTTATTCTGTATGCTGATAGGCATAGTTATCATTATTCTAACCTTTGTAAGCAGACGTTCATTAAGCGCAAGGTAAGACTGCGGGTTGTCTGAAGTTAGAGAGAGGGAAGGGTGAGTTTTGGAGTGGTTGCTTAGAAAATGTCCTTTTATAATGGGGGAATCTATGTGTTAATGATCAAGTGAATATTTGGGATTTAGAAACTTGTGAGTTAATGATAGAGAAAACTCATGAGATTGGGAAAGATGTGAGTTAAAGACGGAATAAACTCACGAGATCGCAAAAGATGTGAGTTAAAGGCGGAGTAAACTCACGAGATCGCAAAACATGTGAGTTAAAGGCAGAATAAACTCACATCTTTTACTAATTTACAAATTAAAGCCCAACATCTCTCAATTTCACACTCTCCATCAAAAAAAGAGCTAGGACACGTATCCTAGCTCTTTTCATATTTATTTCATTTCTTTAAATGCTTTTAAGAATATTTCTCTTTGTTTTTCTAATGAAATTGGATCGTTATATTGTGTTTCTGATACATCGAATTTAACGACGTGATCATTTTTCTTAGCTTCTGTATTTGCCCAAACATTTGTATCTTCGAATGGTGCTTTTTGATCTCCGTTTGCTGCGATTACAACAAAGTCACCTAAATATTTATCGAATTCTTCTGGTGTTATTGAGATAGCATTTGTTTTTTCTGTTGCTTTCTTAAGGTCTTCTGGTTGTTTTAATCCCCAACCGCTATATAAGATTTCAGTACCTCGACCTAATTCAGCACTGAATGCCATTAGTCCTTTTGGTGTTTGTTGTAAGACTGTCGCTGTTTTTCCTTTAATAAGTGGATCTAATTCTTCTCTATCATTTTTAAGCTTTTTATCCCATTCTTTAATCCATTCTTTGGCTTTATCTTCTTCGCCGACTAATTCTGCTAATTTAGTTGTATTATCTTTATATGTAGAAGTCATTGCATCAAAAGTAACTGTAGGTGCAATCTTTTTAAGTTTATTAAGGTTTTTGTCTTGTGCACTTGTAATAATTAAGTCTGGTTTAGATTTCGCAACTTGTTCAACATTTGTTTGATCTATTTTCTTAGCATCTTTCGTAACATCTTTAAGTACTTTATTTTGATTAATAAATTCTGGTACCGCTACTGGAGTATGATCAAATTTAACTAATGCGCCGACATATGTTGGATGTAATACTGCAATTCGTTTAGGATTTTTTGGTACGTCAACTTTCTTACCATTATCCATCGTAAATGATTTTGTATCAGAGTTTGAATCTTTCTTGCTACTTGAATCTTTATTGTCATTGTTGTTCCCGCATGCTGCAACAAATAAAATTAACGTTAATACTAAAATTAATACCTTTTTCATTAAAAGGCCTCCCCTTTGTTATTGATATTGATAATCTTTCTCAATTGTATCAAAATATAGTGATATTACAATAGGTTTTGCGAAATTTAAAGAGTGTAATTATTTGAATATCATATTTTTACCATGTATATTGAACGTAGTAAATTCAATTGGAAAGGAGTGAAGGCGTAATGGAATGGCTCATAGGGTTGTTAGGTGAAGAGATATTAATTAATTATGTTGCATTTAGCATACATTATTTCATTCCTGTGTTATTAACGCTCTTGTTTGTTTACTTGCAAATGCAGGCAAACATCAAGCTCCACAAAGATTGGATTGTAAGGTTTTCAACTGAAGTAGAGGATCAATACATTTTCGAATGGATAGTCCCTATTTTAAGGTGGAGAACACGTTGCTTATCCAAAACCGTCGATGAAGAAGACGCTAGTCCAATATATTAACGCATAATTAATATATTGGAGGAGAAATTTTGAAAAAATTATATACAGTTTTAGCATTTTTAGTAGTATCGATATTACTAAGTGGATGTGCACCACAAGAAGGTGGTGTATTTTATAATTCATTAGTAGAACCATTCATTTATTTGATTAAATTCTTTGCATCATTCTTTAATAATAGTTACGGAATTGGCATTATCATCGTTACTATATGTGTAAGACTAATTGTTATGCCGTTTATGTTGCGTTCTTTTAAAGGACAGAAGAAAATGCAATTTAAAATGAAGAAAATAAAACCACAAATGGATGAAATTAATGAGAAGATGAAATCAGCTAAAGATGAACAAGAACGTGCACAATATAGCCAAGAAATGATGGCTTTATATAAAGAACATGGTATAAATCCTTTAGGTATGGGATGTTTACCAATGATTATACAGATGCCGATACTAATGGCGTTGTACTTTGCAATATCTCATAATGATGCACTTGCAAGTCATAGTTTCGCTTGGTTTAACCTAGGTATACCAAATATATTTATGGCACTGATTGCCGGAGCACTCTATTTATTACAAGCATATTTATCCACAAAATATTTACCAGAAGAATCAAATGGACAAATGAAATACATCATGTATATAAGTCCAATTATGATATTTATTGTGAGTATGAGCACACCAGCAGCACTGCCATTATATTGGAGTGCAAGTGCGATCGTACTTATCGTTCAACAATATATATCTAATAAGTACTTTAATTATCACGAAGACGAACTTCAAACAAGTTCATAAATAATAAAAGATGCTCGATATGCCGCTAAAGTCTATGACTTTAGTGGCATTTTTTAATGACTTTTTAGACAGGGTTAAAAGAATAATCAATTTTTATAAAATGTTTGTATATTGAATTAAAGGTGACTATTTTTATAGAAATACTATATTTTATTATTAGTAAATAAACTTTTAGATAAAGCTAACTAATTTCTATAATATAAATATTTTTCAAACAATTTTGTTTAGAAAATATTTTTATTTTCGATAAATAATGGTATAATAACCAAAAATATACAAAAATTAGGAGGTTAATATGAGGAAAGTTTCAATTATAATTATGTTTTTATTACTTTTTACACAAATTTTTAGTTTTAACAATCAAGTTCAAGCAAAGGACTTAACGAACCATGTTATTAAAGACATCAATGTTACTAAACAAGATGGTTCTAATGGTGAATTTTCACATAGAGAAAGAACTAAAATATCCGTAACCTTTGCCGGAAATGGTACTAAAATTTCACCAAACGATACTTTATCAGTTTTGCTCCCGAAGGAATTATTAGGATTTAATTCAGCAATTTCTTTGAAAAATTCTGAGGGTACAGAACTTGGTACATGTCAGGTATCTAATAATTCTGTTAATTGTACTTTTAATGACAATGTAGAAAAATTAGATAATATTAGAGGAGAATTCTTCTTTGAAGCAGAAATAAATAAATCAGAAGAAGGATCACATAAAGTTGACTTAGATTTTGGAAATACAAATATCACTAAAGTGATAACTGTAAATAATGGGTCTTCTGCAGGAGGAAAATCGGAAGAGATATTTCATAAAACCGGACAGATACTCCCAGATGACGTAAATAATATACAATGGGCAATAAGATTCAATAACAAGCAAGATTATTTTAGAGGAAATGATCCAGCTTTAATATCTGATAATATTGGAAGCGGTATGGAATTAAATAAAGATAGCTTGCAATTATCGGTAAAACAAGTAAATGAAGCACAACCAAGATTTTATACAGTTGAAGAATTTGAAAATGCTGGATTAGGAAATGTTGATGTTACCAATAAAACGATAAATATTAGGTTCAACACACCTAGTTACAATGAATTAATTGTCTATTATTCAACAAAGATCACTGATAATTCATTGAAATCATTTGAAAATCAATCATCAGTTACATATATAGATAAAAATGAAAAACAAATAATAGAGCATTCTAATGCTGTTGTTCAGAATATTAACTCTGGCGGTAAGGCAGAAGGAGATTTAGCAAAATATAGTGGTAAAGTAGTGATTTCTAAAGTTGGAAATGATGAAAAAGGAAATTCAAAACCACTTGAAGGTGCAGAATTTGAATTAGTTAATTTAGATGGAGAAGTAGTTGGTAAAGGAACGACTGATTCAAATGGGACGTTAGTTTTTGAAAATATTAAAGGTGGAACACACACGCTTAAAGAGACTAAAATTCCAGATGGATATAAAATTAATGAAGCTGATTTTCCTAGTAAGGTTGTATTAGATTTTGAAAAAGATAAAGAAATTAATTTGACTGTTGTGAACATTAAAGATCCAGAACCAGATAACCCAACACCGGACAATCCAGATAACCCAACACCGGATGAGCCAAAACCAGATAACCCAACACCGGATGAGCCAAAACCAGATAACCCAACACCGGATGAGCCAAAACCAGATAAACCGAAACCAGATAATCCAACACCGGACAATCCAAAACCAGATAATCCAACACCGGATAAACCGAAACCAGATAATCCGACACCGGATGAACCAAAACCAGATAATCCGAAACCGGATGAGCCAAAACCAGATAACCCAAAACCGGATGAACCAAAACCAGATAATCCGAAACCAGATAATCCAACACCGGATAATCCGAAACCAGATAATCCAACACCGGACAATCCGAAACCGGATGAACCAAAACCAGATAATCCAAAACCAGATAATCCAACACCGGACAATCCAACACCGGATAATCCAACACCAGATGAACCAAAACCAGATAAACCGAAACCAGATAACCCAACACCGGATGAACCAAAACCAGATAAACCGAAACCGGACAATCCAAAACCAGATAATCCGAAACCGGATGAGCCAAAACCAGATAATCCAAAACCAGACAATCCGAAACCGGACAATCCAAAACCAGATAACCCAACACCGGATAATCCAAAATCAGATAACCCAAAACCGGATAATCCAAATCCAGACAAACCAGAGCCAGATAATCCAACACCAGATAACCCAACACATGAAAAACCAACACCAGAAGCTCAAAATAAAGAAGAAGCAAAATCAGGTAAATCAAGTGAAGAAAATGTAAATAAAGATCAAGCTAAAAATAATACTGAAAAAGATGGAAATATGACAGTAACATCTGACAAAACACAACAAAAACAAAAAAATGATAAAGATGGAATATTGCCTAATACAGGTGAAGTCATACAAAATCATCCAATAATAACAACAGCAAGCATACTATTATTATTAGCAATTGGATCTGTATTACTATTCTTTAGAAAAAAACAAAAATAAGGTAAATGTTGGCCTTAATTGCAAATAAAGACTAACGACTATACAAAAAAGACGCTCAATTTTTGAGCGTCTTTTTATGAATAAAAACATAAAAAAATAACCTTCTATTCGCTTTAGCATGCATATAGAAGGTTATTAAAATTATGTACAGCTACCGTCACTTAAACGGGCTTATAATTCTATTATAAATAAATTATTAGTATTTGTATAGATATAACTTCACTAAAATTTTATGTGTTTTTTATAGAATTAGAAAAACATATAATGGTATAATGATGTCACAAGCAAGTTGGGTAGATGGTGGCTAATCCAATCTAAGGAGGTTGATGCCTATGAAGGTATTTAAACAATCTTTAGAAAGGAGGATAGCCTTTGTTTTCTATTGAAATTGCAATGCAACTCAAAATAAGCATGAGTATATTAGTACTAATGTTTATTGAAGTAGTCATTGTAATTAATAAAAGACAAAAAAAATAACCGTCACAACTTTAGCTAGTTAATGGTTATTTTAAAATAATTATACAGCTACCGTCACTTAAACGGGCTTGTTGAGGTAACGTGTACCAGCACGTTACCTTTATTTGATTATAGAATATCATGAAAAAATACAATTTGTCTAGTGACTTAAACACCTGAAGCTCAATTCTCGAGCTTCTTTTTCTTTCTTCTCTTAATGAAATCATATGTAATCAAGATAACAACAATCACCATCATAGGATATATTCTGTAATCGGGAGAAACGAATAATCTTATTAAGATGAATGCGATAATTAATGAGCTAAATAGTATTAAATATTCTTTAGTAAAGATATTGTATTTTTCTTTTTTATATATATCACTTGCTAAAACTAGTGGCATAACTAGTGAAATTCCGATTATTGAACCAATTAATGACGCTAAATCCACTTTGTTGAAGATAATAAGTTGGGTTAATAAAAGAATTGAAATCATATACAATCCATACGTCACACTATAAAACAATTTCTCCTTCATTCTTCTCAGCTCCTTAATTTAAATGGATTTTGAAGTTTACACCTTTTGTAGAGGGCATAATTTTAAAGGTTCCGTTATGAAATGTGATGCAATCCATGATGATTGTTGAACCGATACCGTGTCCTTCTTTGTTGTCTTTTGTTGTGTAATTTGAATGAAGCATGTGTTTCTCTGTCGTCTTGCTTATGCCAACACCGTCATCTTTGTAGTTAATTTCTAAACCTTCATTTATATTCTTAATGTTGATTTCGATGTTTGGGTTACACTTATTATGATCGATACTATTATCTATAAGGTTCATCATCATACGTTCAAAATATAGTTTATTGCCATAAAATTTTTGTTCTGTTAATTCATTGATAATTTCAAGTTTGTCATATTGTAAGGTTCTTCTCAGCTGCTTTAATGTCTCAGTAATATCGAATGATTCTTTATGAATGGTCATTTGATCTGTTTCGTATCTGAAGTTATTGTTTAAACTATCAATCAGCTCAGTCATATATGCAGCTTTATCTGAAATTAAAATCGCATATTTCTTAGTATCAATTTCTTCTGATGATAAGAGCTTGGCGTAACCATAAATAGATGTTAAAGGTGATTTTAAATCATGAGATAGTTGATTAAGCCATTTCTCACGGTAGTAATTAATTTGATTTTGATAGATTTTATCTTCAGTCAGTTGTAAGTTTAAACTTTCTACAGAATCATTAAGTTCTTTAAATAATTTTTTGCTTCTTTTGTTGTAGTGTTTAGAGCTTGGCTTAAACAATTTACCTTTAGAAAGATTTTCTATCCAATCTGTATAGAAGAATAATGGCTTAGAAAGTCTTTTAGAAATGATAAATGCAAAAATAATCACTAAAATCATGTTGAGTAAAAGTAACAATAGGTATGTTAATGCTAAAAATTTAAATGTCTTATTTTCAATGTCATTAAACTCATCTGTATATTGAACTTTATGATATGCGGGATTATCTATAAATGTTAATTGATTATCCTTTTCGACATGATAATATTTATTATAATTATTGATATACAAGCTACTTATCAATTTTTTAGTATCAATTTCTTCTATTGAATGTATGTGATGGTTGTGAGATTTTGGATAAATTAATATGACGCTATAGTCATCACTACGAAATGGAATGCCTTGTATATTGTATAAGTTTTCAACAATTTTATTTTTCAAATTCATTTGTTTTTTAGGATAAAGGACATTGGCATCTTTATCGATAATATACAACTGAACATGATTGTCTTTTAATTTTTGTTTTAAATCATCACTCAGTTTATAGCCATTTTCTTCATTTGATATTGAAAAATCCATATAAAAATCATCAACATCATCTAAATTGGAATAAGAAATTTTTATAACATTTGTAAAGAAAAGCCATATGCCAATAACACCTATAATAAAAGTAATCGTAAGAAAAATAAAAATGTATTTCGTAAATTTCCATGTGAATCTTTTATTCATTTCATTAACCTCTATATATGTAACCTTTGCCTCGAACTGTCTGTATAAGTTGAGGATTATTCGGGTCATCTTCTATTTTTTTGCGTAGTGTACGTATGTGAACCATTAATGTATTGTCATCCACACTGACTGAATAACCCCATACACGTTCGTATAGTTGACTCTTTGTCAAAACTTGGTTTTTATTTTTAATGAAATAAGCGAGAAGGTCATATTCTCTTGATGTTAGATTAGCCTTCTTGTTATTTGTGATGACATCAGTTGTATCGAGATTGACTTGCAAGTTCTTATTGTGATGTGTATTGATATTTTTAATATGTACAGAGACGCGATAAGCAAGTTCAATAGGATCAAATGGTTTCTTAACATAATCTACGGCACCATTTTCAAATCCTTTATAAACATCTAAATCAGAATCTTTCGCTGTAACGATAATAAGTTTAGTATCTTCATGTTTAATATATTTCACGAGTTCATAGCCGTTTTCTGATTTTAAGTTTAAATCAAGCAACACGACATCAAAGCGATGGGCTTTTAATTTTGCTTCAGCTTCTGGTTTGTCGCTTGCTAAATATATGTCACCTAATTGTTTATTAGATAAGGATATTTTTATCAATGTTTGTATATCTAAATCATCTTCTACTATTAATATTTTGGCAGTCATTTTTACACCTCTATATTATTGTATATTTTCATTTTATATGTATCTACACGTATATGTAAAATTAAGTCAGATTTAAGGTTTATATAAGTCACATTTTATTTTAACTTGTTAATATAATATGTGAGGTGAATAGAATGAACAGAATAGAAGTTGCCGATGCACTAAGAGGATTTAGTTTATTTGGCATATTTATGGCCAATTTATTAATTTTTCAATTTGGTTTAACAGGCCAATTATACATAGAACAGTATCATTTAAGTGGTTTGAATCAAACAATTTATCATATTATCAAGATTATATTTGAAGGCAGCTTTATGCCCATATTTGCGATTTTATTTGGTTTTTCTTTAGATAAGCTCTATCAATCTATGAAAAGTAAACAAGTTAAACGTCCGAGAATTAAACTGTTAAGAAGAGCCATTTTCTTATTAATATTAGGTAGTTTACATGCTTATTTTATATGGGAAGGAGATATATTATTTGGTTATGCACTATCGATGTTAATCGTGATTCCGTTCATTTCATTGAATCGTAAATTTTTTAAATGGGTTACGATTATTGGATTTGGGTTGATATTAGCAATGTCGGTTGGCTCTTTATTTGATACCACAGCTCCTATTTTAGAAACGAGTGATAAAGCTTCGTATGTGCATGAAGTTAAAACATTATTTAGTGAAGGTAGTTATTGGGATATTCGTGAAGCAGATGACACGATACAAGATCCGAAATTCATGCAATTAAAAGCAATGCTTGGCGATAATATAGGATGGTTATTTGTAATGATTCTGTTTATAGAAGTTCCGTATTTTACTTTAGGTATATGTTTATCTAAATATAAATGGTTTGAAAAACGTATTAAAGATCAACACATTTCAAAATGGTTTATATATACAACACCAGTATGGATATTAGGAAAGTCCTCTTATTTATGGTTATCGAATGAAAATGCAGCAGAGAGCATTGCCATGATATTTGGTTTATTGTTGGCCATCAGCTATATTTGTTTATTTAAATATTTATATCAAACGTATCAACAGAACGTAATATTTAGAGGGTTTGAAAGTCTCGGTAAAATGTCGTTATCGATGTATATTTTACAAAGTATTATCGGAACACTCATTCTATATGGCTATGGATTAGGATTATTCGGTAAAGATATACTCATAGTGACATCGTTTAGTTTTATATTAATTTATGTATTACAAATGCTTTTTGCAACATGGTATCAAAAGCATTGGCGATATGGTCCGTTAGAATATATACTTCGTATGTTTACACATTGGAAAATTAAAGTAGGGAAGAGGAGATGAAATAATAATGATTGAAATAGTTAAGAAAGTCGCACGCATATTATTTGTCGTATTTTCAGGGCTATTAGTCGCAAGATATGTCATTCAGCAGCTTAATCAATTTACTGATTTGCAATTAAGTTGGTTCTATTTAGAACGTGTGCCATATAGTTTCATCATCATTGTTATTTTATATTTCATCTGCATTGTCGTTTATAGTTCATTGCGCACATATGAACAAAGAGATTAGTTTTAATATATTAAGAAAGGGAGCCGGACGTGTTGTCCAGCTCCCATTTTTGATTTCTATTCTTTCGGCTTAATAGATTTAACATTTTTAAATCCACTTTTCATACTTGCAAGATGTTCCATAAAATCGTGCCACTCTGTACCAGCTTCTTCAAACGTTTGCTGTAATAATTCATTTTGTGCTTGGTTCAATTTATGAACTAATGCACTACCTTCTTCAGTAGGGTATAAATGTTTCACACGTCTATCATTGTCAGAGTCTACATATCTAATTAATTTTTTCTCTTTTAATTTTTTTAAAGATGCGTGAGAAGCTTGTTTAGATATTTCAAGTGTATCTAATAAATCTTTAATTGTTATACCTGGCATTTGATCTATAAAAAATAAAAATCTATGATGTTGTCTATTCATGCCATGGTTTTTAATAATATCGTCAGCTGTATTGATAAATGTTTTGTATGCGAAATAAAAAAGCATATGATCATAATTGTTTTTATTATCCATCGTGTCGACTCCTTTTCAACTATTATAAAGGATAGTTGTTAAAAATTCATTTTTAGGTCAATGAGGTTGACTTAATTTAAAAGTAGGTATATACTAAGAATTGTTAAAGGGATTATTAAACATTTGATATTTAATCAAAGGTTTATTTTTTACATTAATAGGTCAACCATATTGACTTAAATTGATTCATAAAAATAGAAAAGGAGAATCGGATATGAAAAAACGTGTTGGGGAATATTTAATGGATTCATTAAGTACAGTAGGAGTAGAAAAAGTATTTGGTGTTCCTGGAGATTTTAATTTAGCATTTTTAGACGATATTGTAAGCAGAGAAGATATGGAATGGGTAGGCAATACAAATGAATTAAATGCAAGTTATGCTGCTGATGGATATGCAAGAATGAATGGTATCAGCGCAATGGTCACTACATTTGGCGTTGGTGAACTAAGTGCAGTTAATGGTATTGCAGGATCTTATGCAGAACGCGTGCCAGTGATAGCTATTACAGGTGCACCAACAACAGTTGTTGAAGAAGCGGGTAAATATGTTCACCATTCATTAGGTGAAGGTAAGTTTGATAGTTATAGAAAAATGTTTAAAGAAATCACAACAGCTCAAGGTTATATAACAGTAGAAAATGCTCAGACTGAAATTCCAAGATTAATTAATGCAGCATTAGCTGAAAAAAGACCTGTTCATATACATTTACCAATCGATGTAGCACAAGCAGAAATTGAAGTTGAAGAAGACTTTAAACCAGCAGAAATGATTAATCAAGATGTTTCACATTACATTGAAATGGTACAACAAAAATTAAAAACAGCTCAGCAACCAGTTATCATTACTGGACATGAAATTAATAGCTTTAAATTACATGATGAATTAGAACGCTTTGTTGAACAAACTCAAATTCCAGTTGCACAACTTTCTTTAGGTAAAGGTGCATTTAATGAAGAAAGTCGTTATTATATGGGCATTTATGATGGTAGTATTGCAGAAGAAGAGATTAGAAATTATGTAGATAACAGTGATGCTATTTTAAATATTGGTGCTAAATTAACAGATTCAGCAACTGCAGGTTATTCTTATGGCTTTGATATTGATGATGTCGTGATGATCAATCACTTAGATTTCAAATTAAATGATACAACTTCATCAGAATATACATTACCAAGTTTAATGAACGGATTACTTGATATTGAATATAAAAATGAAGCACATTTCCCAGAAAATAATCGTCCTGAAAAAGGTGATTACACAGTTGATAATGCGCCACTTACACAAGAAACTTACTTTAAAATGATGCAAGATTTTATCGGATTAGATGATATCATCTTAGCAGAACAAGGTACTTCATTCTTCGGTGCGTATGACCTTAACTTATATAAAGACAATACATTTATTGGACAACCATTATGGGGATCAATCGGTTATACATTACCAGCAACAATCGGTACACAAATGTCTAATTTATATAGAAGAAATATACTATTAATCGGTGATGGTTCATTACAATTAACTGCACAAGATATATCAACAATGATTAGAAACGACCTTAAACCTGTTATTTTTGTTATTAATAATGATGGATACACAGTTGAAAGAAAAATCCACGGTGAACACCAAGTTTATAATGATATTCAAATGCGGGACTACAAAATGTTACCAGCCGTATTTGGCGGTAAAGATACAGTAGCCGTTCACGACGTAGAAACATCTGCCGATTTAGAAAATGTATTCTTAAAAATTAACAACGAACCAAATCAAATGCATTTCATAGAAGTTAAAATGGGCGTATCAGACGCACCAGAAAAACTAGACGCAATCGGACAAGCATTCTCAAAACAAAACAGTTAATACAAAAACCCCCTAAACCATCAATCATGGATTAGGGGGGATTTTTTATGTGAAGAGGATGGAGAAGGCAGTATAAACGAGAAGTAGTGACATTATGAGATTAAATGCTAATTCATGTTGATTAATAAACTTTTTAAAGATTGAACCAAAGACACTCCAACTGAATGAGGATAGAAATCCGATAAGTGCTAAATATGTAATTAAGATGATTTGGATAGAGAAATGTTCAAAATTTGGCGTAATAAATGCAGCTACAACACTTAACGCATAAATCACACCTTTAGGATTTACGAACTGTAACAACATACCAAATTTAATATTATTGTATCTGTTACTAAACGATTGAGCATCCGTACCTTTACTCGTTCCAATTTTGTATGCTAAATAAAGTAAATAAATTGCCCCGAAAATCTTCATATATAATTGTATTTTAGGGAATAGGTGATAGAGAGCAGAACTAAAAAAATTAGATACGAGTAGTAATAAAAAGAAACCAAGTGCGACACCAATACAGAATCTTACTGTACCTCGCAGACCAGTTTGTTTAGAATAATATAAAGACATAATGTTATTAGGTCCAGGCGTGAAGCTAGAAACAATCGCATAAATCGTCATAGATAATAAAGTCATATAAAACGCCCCTTCAAATTTAACTATTGAGAGTATTGTATCGATAGAAGAAGTGATTGTAAATGGTTGGTGGTGGGGGAGAATGTTTGAATTTTATAAAAAGAAGGTGGAAGTATGAAACAACGTATTATGGTTATTGGATGTCCGGGCTCAGGTAAATCAACATTATCAAATAAATTACATAATAACTTAGGAATTCCTTTATATCATTTAGATGAAATAAAATGGCAAAATAGTAACAAAACAATAGATAGTGAGACTTTTGAAGAAATATTAAAATATATTACTCAATTAGATGAATGGATTATTGATGGTAATTATAACAGTACTTTGGAATTAAGAATGAAGAAAGCTGACATTGTGATCTGGTTAAATTATAGTAGAACAATTTGTATATTTAGAGTTTTTAAAAGGTTTATTCAAAGTTTTTATAGAAAATCTGAAGGGGGAAATCCTAAAAGAATGAGTTGGAGTTTTATCAAATTTGTTTGGAATTTTAAAGAAAATCATGATAAAAAATTACTTGATTTAAAAGATAAATATAGTAATCAAAATGAATGGGTAATATTAAAGTCTAAATATGACACTAAATTATTTTGTGATAAACTGCAGGAAAGTTAATGTTGTATAGGTTTATTAATTAAGTATAAGGAACTTTAACATTTTAGTTTATCTTTTCCTGCGCATTCTCTATAATAATTGTAAAGAATTATGGAGGTGCATCGATGAACAGTCAAACATACTTACTGGCTCTCAAAAATCGTATCATTCAAGATAAACTTGATGAAGATACGAGGAACTATATTAAAGGTCTGGAGGGTGAACTTTTCATTAAAGATATTCTTGATGAATATCCAGATCTTCATTATTTATATGATTTTCATATAAACTACAAAAATCGCGTTCAAATTGATTTTTTAATTGTAACGGATGATGCTATATGTCACTTTGAGGTAAAGCATTATTCTGGAGATTATACGATTAAAGATGGTCAGCTTATGAACGAATTTGGAAACATGTTTTATACACCTTTTCAACAACTGCGACGAGCCAATCATGAATTGAATCATTTAATATCCCATTTGAATATCAACAAACCCTTACATTCCTATCTTATTTTTTCAAACCCCAAATTTACTTTAAAAGGTACAATGCCTAATCAATTCAATATCCTATTACCAACAGAATTACACAAACTTAAATATATGTTCAAAAATAATCATACTATAGAAAATGCTAATATCTTACATATGTTTCAACAAGAGCATAGTGACTTTTCGCATCTTTATAACAACATTAAAAAAGTCCCAATGGCTAGTTTAAGACCAGGATTGAAATGCCCGAAATGTAAGAGATTGAATACAGTTGAGGTAGAAGAACGAAAGAAATATCTACGTTGTAAATTCTGTCACGTTGAAATTAGTAGAAATAAATTGTACTTGTATAATTTAATGGAATTCTATATCTGTAAAGGGGAGCCTTTTACTTTATCAGAAGCTCAAAAATGGTGTGAGGTGGAGAATAGTTTAACTATTAGAAGGGTGCTTGATAAAAATTTTAGGTTTATAAATAAGAAGCCAAAGAAATATTATCTTGATAATAAATAAGTATCATCTTTAAGTTTTGAAGTGTATTTATCAAGACTGGCCAAACAAGATAAATAGGGACCTCGTATTTATCAAGACTGAGCAAACAAGATAAATAGGCGCGTTGTATTTATCAAGACTGAGCAAACAAGATAAATAGGCGCCTCGTATTTATCAAGACTGAGCAAACAAGATAAATAGGCGCGTTGTATTTATCAAGACTGGCCAAACAAGATAAATAGGGACCTCGTATTTATCAAGACTGGTCAAACAAGATAAATAGGCAGCTCGTATTTATCAAGACTGACCAAACAAGATAAATAGGGACCTTGTATTTATCAAGACTGGTCAAACAAGATAAATAGGGGCTGTACTTTTATTAACAACCACCAATCCCCAACCCAAAAAACAGGGGTGCACCATGTGCGCCCCTGTTCCTTCTTAAGATAATATTGATATATGGTTATGTTTATTTATGGGTGGAAGATTACTTTATCGTACTGTTTCTTTCTGTTTACTAAGTTATCAAATGTTTCTGGTCCTTTTGATAAAGGAAGTACATCGGAGATAATGGGTTTCACATCAATTTCTCCTGTAGACATATAATGTAGTGTAGCTGCCCATTCTTCTCCTGGGAATGGGGCGGATAAACCGTTCCATGAACCTATAACATTAAGCTCATTTCTTAATATCTTTTCGAAATGTTGACGATGAATCTCGATATCTGAATATGGAATACCTAATAGTAAGACTTCGCCACCTTTAGTTGGTAAGGTAAGTACTTGTCCTATCGTAAACGGTGATCCTGCTGATTCAACAGCAACATCAATTTTTTCAGGTATTGCAGATATAGCCTCATCTAAATCTGTTTCTTTAGAATTAATCGTATAATCCGCTCCGAGTTCCTTAGCGATTTCTAACTTATGATCATCAATATCTATTGCGATAATTTTAGCTGCCCCGAATATTTTCGACCATTGAATGGCTAGTAATCCGATGCTCCCACATCCCATGACTGCTACAGTTGCACCCGGCTTCATTCGTGTTCTGTAAAATCCATGTGCAACGACTGCAGAAGGTTCGACCATTGCTGCAGTATCTAAATCTACATTGTCTGGTACTTTAAGTACATTGCTTGCTGGGAGTTTCACATATTCTGCAAAACAACCAGGTTCATATGATCCAATCACATATAAATTTTCACAACGTGAGTATTCGCCTTTTTCACAGTAATGGCATTGATGGCATACGACAGCAGGGCATCCTGTTACAGCATCTCCGACATTTAACCCTGATACATCGCTACCAACTTCCTCAACAATTCCTGAAAATTCATGTCCGAACGTCATACCTTGTTTGTAAGGTCCAAGCTTTTTGTAACGAGAGGTATCTGATCCACAGATACCTGTTGCTTTAACTTTAATAATGACATCATTTGGTGCATCTATCTTTGGTACAGCTGTTTCTTCAAATCTTAAATCTTCAATACCATATAAATTTAAGGCTTTCAAAAGTATTATCCTCCCCTCTATTTATATTATGAGGTTTGTTCTGAAGTCACTTTCTTCTTCTTGTAAAGTTTAGAACCGAAATAACTTAAGAAGACAGCACTATTACATACGAGTAAATTATCCATATAGAATTGCGTAATACCTCTCATTGGCCCAAGCATAAAATCTAACATGTGTTCAACCATAATCAACATTCTCCTTTTTTATCTTTTAAAAGATTATTTGTTTTATTCGATAGGGCGAAGTAATACTTTAATACCTTCGCCGCCTTTAATGTGATTGTAACCTTCATCCCATTCAGTAATATCAAGCTCAGCAGTAACAAGTGCTTCTGCATTTACTTGTCCAGTACTCATGAGTTGTAATGATGGTTCCCAATCGGCAGGTTTCTGACTTCTACTACCAACAACTCTAATTTCTTTTTGGACAATTTTTTCTAAATCAAAAGGTATTTCGGGATCTTTAAAAATACCAACTTGAACATATAGACCTTTTTTGCGTAATAGATCAAGACCTTGCTTAGCAGCAGGTACAGCGCCTGAACATTCTAATACAACGTCTGCACCGTATCCGTCTGTAATGTTATTAACATATTCTTTCAAGTCTGTATGTTGAATATTCACAACATGATCTAAATTTAATTCTTCTGCTTTTGCTAAACGCGCTTTATCGTTATCTAAACCAGTTATAACGACTTTGCCACCTTTACTTTTAACGACTTGTGCAACGAGTAGGCCAATTGGACCTGGTCCCATAACAACTACAGTATCACCTTGATTAATTTCAATTTTAGATACTGCGTGATGTGCACAAGCAAGTGGTTCAGTCATAGAAGCGGCTTTATAAGAAACATTGTCAGGTAACTTGTGAACACTTGCTGCTCTTGCTACAAGATATTGTGTGAAGCCACCGTTTTGTTGCGTACCTAAACCTTTACGATGATTACATAAATTGTAGTCTCCTGATTGACAGTATTCACATTCACCACAAATATAATAAGTTGTTTCAGACGTTACACGATCACCAATTTCGAATCCTTCAACTTTATCACCAAGCTCAACGATTTCTCCAGAAAATTCATGGCCAAGTGTTACAGGGAAGTTTACATTGTAATGACCTTCATATGTGTGGACATCTGTACCACAAATACCGGCATAATGAACTTTTATTTTTATCTCATTTTCATTTGGTTCTGGAATTTCTTTATCTAAAATTTCTAAATTACCAAAACCAGGTGCTGTTTTTACTAATGCTTTCATTTAAAGTCATCCCCTTAATGTTAGTTGAACAATGCAAAGAACTTGAAGATAATATAGTTTAAGATGTTACCACCTTGGTCAAGACTTGAGATTTGTGAAGATCCTGATGGCATTTTCACACTAGTACCGTCAGCCATGCTTGTGAAGATAGGTGCTACATCTGTTGCGATGTATAGTGAAATTGCAATCATAATTGTACCTACGATAACTGAATGTATGATATTACCGCGTGCTGCACCTACGATAAATGCGACGATAAATGGAATTGTTGCTAAGTCACCAAAAGGTAATACTTGGTTACCTGGTAAAATAACAGCTAATAATACAGTTACAGGTACTAAGATTAAAGCAGTTGAGATAACAGCTGGATGACCTAATGCAACCGCAGCATCTAAACCGATATAAATTTCACGATCTCCAAAGCGTTTGTTTAACCATGTACGAGCTGATTCTGATACAGGCATTAAACCTTCCATAAGAATCTTAACCATACGAGGCATTAAGACCATAACAGCAGCCATTGACATACCTAAGTTAATAACGTCACCAGCGTTGTAGCCAGCTAATAAACCGATTGCTAAACCAAGTACTAGACCAACAAATATAGATTCACCGAAAGCGCCAAAACGTTTTTGAATTGTATCTGGGTCAGCATTTAATTTGTTAATACCAGGCACTTTTTGAAGACCTTTAACAAGGAAGATACCAGGTACATAAGAAATCGTACTACCAGTTGCAATAGATACACCTGGTAAATCATAGAATTTACTCATCATTGGTGCAGTCCAGTCAGCTACTTTTAAGCAGACGATTTGGAATAATGCAGCTGCAACTAATGATTGCCAAATGCTCCCTGAAACGGCATAAACCATTGCACCACAGAATGTATAGTGCCAGAAGTTCCAAATATCAACGTTCATTGTTTTAGTTGTTTTAGTTAATAACATGATGACATTAATCACAATACCTAAAGGAATAATAAATGCAGCGATAACAGATGCCCATGCAATTGATGATGTAGCAGGCCAACCTACATCGATTACATTTAAACTTACGCCTAAATTTTTAACCATTGCTTGTGCTGCTGGTCCTAAATTGTTAACAAGTAAATCAATTACTAAGAAAATACCTACGAAGGCAACACCAATCGTTAAACCAGATCTAAATGCTGCGCCAACTTTCTGTCTGAAAAATAACCCTAATAAGAATATGACAATCGGTAAAATTACCGTTGCACCTAAATCAAGAAATGCTTGAATAAAATTTACAAAACCATTCATTCCCTACACCATCCTCTTTTTAGAAGAATGAGGATGAAATATGATTTATTCCAACCTCATGCTAGTTTTTAATTTTGAATTTGTTTAACTTTGTAAAGCGTCTAAAATTTCTTTCTTAGTATCTTCAACACCAATTCCAGTTAAGAAGTTACGTGCGTTAATAACTGGGAATTTGTATTCTTTTTGTGTCATTGCTGTTGTTACTAATAAATCAGCTGTATCAGCGTATGCACCAACTTCAGAGATTTTGATTTGTTTTAAATCTACTTTAATGTTGTGTTCTTTAGCCATTTCCTCAATTGCGTTGTTAACCACTGTTGACGTTGCGATTCCTGCTCCACATGCTACTAATACTTGTTTCATAATAATTTCCTCCTAATTTGAGTCGATGTGTACATCGAACTCTTCCTGTTAATTTTTTTATACTTCGCTTAATTCTTTATCTATTGCATCTACAATTGTTTGTTTATCTTGTGCATTGGCAATCAATTCAAGTAATTGATCGTTTTGGAAGATTCCCATCAGTTTTTGTAATAATGATAGTTGAGCATCTTCTTTATCCATTGCTAACATGAATATTAATTTCACATCTGTTGTTTCTTCAATTTCTCCCATAATGACAAATGGAACGGTTTCTTTTAGTACTGCAATACCTATTGATCTCGTCTGAACGTGTTGTATGTCGGTATGTGGGATTGCCACTGAGCAATATACAGTTGGTAAACCAGTTGCAAATGACTTTTCTCTTTCTATCACTGCGTCTTTGTAAGTGTCTTTAACATAATTATTTTGATACATAACATCTGACAACTTACTCAACGCTTCAACATTCGTCTTAGCTTCTAAATCTAGAATGACGTTAGAAGCATCGATCTTTAAATCTTGCATATTATGCAACCCCTTTGACTTAATCTATTTTTGAAAAGTGTTGAATGATTTTATATACATCAATTTTTGAATCTGTTTGAACAATTTGTTGTATAGCTTCATCGTCTTGAGACATATCTCTCAGTTGTAGTAGTGGTCTTAAATGTTTGAACTTATCTGTAGCAGCGATTGCTACGAAGATATGAACTTTTAATCCAGTACTCAACTCGAGTGGCTCTTTCAAAATCAACATACTCATTGCAGTTCTATGAACGACTTGATCACCATCAGCATGAGGGATTGCGATATTTTGGTTAATAACCATATACGTATCATCAAATGCTGCATGCATCTTATCTATATAAAGCGGGTCGACATATTTCATTCTTACTAACGGATTAGCCGTTAATTGAATGGCTTCTTCAATATCAGCTACGCGCTCTACAAAATTGATATGATTGGTTGGTAATAAATCTTGTAAGTTCAAAGTACTATTAATAGATAATGTTGATGCTTTAACTGATGAATATGCATACGTATCTTCAAATTGTGCTTTTACGATTTTGAAAAGCTCTGATTCATTATGAATTGTTGCATATTCTCTAATAGCCGAAATCATTTTTTCGACTTGTATTTCTGTTTCCATCGTATTATTTAATTGACCGAATACATGTTGCCGTAGTTCATGTTTTTCTTGAGCAGTTAATATCGTTTTCGTGATATACAATTTTTTAGGTGTCATGATATGCATCGGTGAAAAGACGATATCAAAGTCTAATTCATACTGATTGAAATCACGTAATGACAATGCATCAAGGAATATAAATTCAGGAAATACACTTCGCAACTCTTGTAACATGAGCTGAGAAATGGATGTACCTTGTGTACAAACAACGACTGCTTTTACTTTTTGTTCAATTTCTTCATCTTGCCTTCTTAAACTGCCACCAATCAGTATGGTTAAATAAGCAATTTCATTTTCAGGTAATGATTGCCCGAAGAACTTTTCTAAAGGTTTTGAAGATAATTTAACGAGATGAAAGAGTTCTTTATAATCTTCTTTTAAGGAATTTTCTAAACCTTCTACATCAGATAATTGATATCGAATTCTGTAAAAAGCAGGTTCCATATGAAGCATTAATTGGTTAATCAAAGAATCTCTATCTTTAAATTTAATAAAAGTAATTTTTTCAAATTGAACAATCATGTCTATAAGTGCTTTTTTGAGTTCTGGGATATGTTGAACATCACTGACATCTGACCACTGAACACTCGTTGACAACAACTGTAAAGTAATGAATAACTTTTCTTGTCTCGGAATATTTGGATAGTTCGATGTCAAAATTTCTGTTGCTTGATATTCTTTCGTATCCGATAAATCGTCATATCCTATAGAAAATGATGAAACAATTTTGTCATGCTTAATTCTTCGTAAAATTAAATAAAGTTTATAAGGTAATGTTTGTGTACTTTGATCAATGAATTTCCTGTCTAAATATTGTTCGATTTTAGTGATTTGTTTATTGATTAATTCAATTTTTTCATCAATAATATTTAAACTTTTGACGATATCAGACTGAACAATATGCATTGTAAAGACTTTATCGATGAGCCTCATAAGAAGCCTTCGAATTTCAAATTCACTACCAGCTAAGTAATAACCATTTGTACGACTATATTTCAAATTAACTTCGTATGGTTGTAGAAGTTCTTTCAATTTCTTAATATCATTTAGAATCGTATTTTTGCTGACTTCTAAATCAATTGAGAAGTGATTTAATGAAAGACCTTCTTCTTCACTAAACAACATCAATAAAATGAGGTGTGCACGTTGGTATGCGGTATATACCTGCTCATTCTCTTGATAGGTGGATTCAATTGGAACATTAAGAAAATCTTTAATGGTGTCATCAACGATAAAATAACCTTGGCTAGTTCGTTCGATTTCCGGATAATCATGTTCTTTAAACCAGTCATTTAACTTTTGAATCCTGTACCCAAGTTGTCTTCGTGAAATGTTAAACATTGATTCTAAGTCTTTGCCTTTTACTTTTGGATTTTTTATCATTTCTGAAATGATATTAAAGTTTTCTTTTTGTATTTTGAATACCTCCTTTGTTGTTAGTCATAATTTAACACAGGTCATCAAAGAGTTGTACAAGCTTTAATCACAAATGTTATTAACTTTTGTGTACACCTTTGTGATTATACTGATATGACAACGTTTGTAAGACACAACGAATAATTCAAAATGTATGAATATTATTAAAATTGAATACATAGTAGATTTAACTTAAGTAAGAAAAGGGGTAAAAAGGGGATAAGAACATAAAAAAAGCAATCGCTCGATTAGCGATTGCTTTTAACTAATAATTATTCTTGAGATTCATCTGGTAGGTTTTCTTTCATTTTTTTATTAATTTTCTTCGCGCGTTTGAAATAAATACCTTCAAAGTAACTTGTTGTACCTAATTTATAGAATACAAGTGCAACAACTGCAATGACGATGAAATCATATGGGTAGTGGATCCAATTAAGTCCGTTAAATTCTTTACTTCCGATAAATGATAAGAAAGCAAGAATGATAAGGTATGCGATGATCCAAATACTACCACCAATTTGTTTTTTAGTATTTGTCCAATTTGTCTTATATTCATAGAAGAAGTAAATTGGTAAACCTAAAATGATAATAAATATAACTTGTGCTGTTGTTGGCCACATAGCCCAATATATTGCGAGTGATGCAACAACGAATGAAAATGGTGCCATAAAGCCAAGCATTTTCGCACGGAATGGTCTATGCATATTCGGTGCCATTTTTCTTAATGAAATAACAGTTGTTGGACCAGTTAAATATGCAACAAGTGTTGCTGTAGAGATAACACTTGCTAATACTGCCCAATCTCTAAATAATGAAACCATAATCATACTGACGATAGCGTTAAATACAATTGCGACACGTGGAATGTTGTATTTTTCGTTCATAGAACCTAAGAATTTAGGAATATGACCGTTTTTCTCCATTGCACGTAATACACGACCAGTAATCGCTACAAATGAAACACCTGTACCAAATGGTGATACAACGGCTTCTAAATATAATAGAATAGCTAACCAGTTTAATCCTAATATGATGGCTAAGTTAGCAAATGGTGAGTCGAAATTAATACCGCTCCAACCACCACTTTCAGAAAGCATGTCTGCTGGCATAGATGTAATAAATGTACTTTGTAAAATAATATATAATGCAGCACTTAAAGAAAGTGAAATTAATATACCTTTATAAATATTCTTTTCAGGATTTTGAATTTCAGATCCCATGTTAATAATTGTTTGGAATGCGTTAAATGAGAATATAATACCAGACGCTGTTGTAGCAGCGAATATTGGTGCACTACCATACGGCATAAATTCTCCTATTGATGAACCATAGTTTCCTGTATCAAATCCAGAAATAATTAACATAATAATCGTTACAAGTGGCACACCTAATTTGAAGAATGATATTAAACTTGTAAATGATGTTAATAGTTTAACTGACCAATAATTTAATAATGAGAAAATAATAATGATAATAAATACTGCAAATAATCCAATATTACTAATTGAACCATCATGCATAAGTTGGCTAGTAGGTTTAGCCCAATCCCATGGCCAAGAGCTGATGTATTGAACAGCTGATACAGCCTCGATAGGGATAATCGTTACTAATGATACCCAGTTTGCCCATGATGCTATGAAACCAAGCAGTGAACCATGTGTATACTGCGCGTAGTTACTCATACCACCAGATTGTGGGAACATTGTTCCAATTTCAATATAGTTATAAGCTATCGATCCTATAACAATAAAGCCTATTACCCAAGATATAATTGCGGCAGGACCTGCAATTGATGATGCTTCCCATGCCCCAAATAACCATCCAGAACCGATTAAAGAACCAAGTCCTAATAGTACGAGTTGGGTCAAGTTAATTTTTTTGTTTTCGTTATGATTACTCATCCAATCTCCCATTCTAATTTTTAATCAATTTTTGTTTGTTTTTATTGTTAAAATTAAAGCACGGGACAATATTATACGCTTATAAAATTAATAGTCAAATTCCGTTGTAAATATCAAGCGTTTTCAAATCGCTGTACGCACCAGTTTTATAGGAATGACAGGTTTTTAGAGTTCCGGCAGTCTGACCGGCTATAAAGTAAATTAATTTGTATTTTTAAGTTGATTGTGACGCTACGTCATAAAATAGGATATAAGTATAAAAACCAATAATACAAGGAGTGGTTAATATGATGACTACAGGAGAAGTAGCTAAGAAATGTCATGTAACAGTTCGTACAGTACAGTATTACGATAAGAAAGGCATTGTTAGTCCAAGTGAGACATCTGAGAATAATAGAAGATTATATACAGAAGCGGATTTGAATCAATTAAAGATTGTATTGATTTTGAAAGGTATGAATTTTTCTTTGAAAGAAATTAAAGAATTGTTGAAATCAAATGAGTCTATCAACACACTCAATGTACTGTTAAGTGAAAAAATCATTGAACTAGAGGAAAATATTAAAAATGAAAGTGACCAATTGAAACAAATTCAATTTATTAAAAAGAATATAAGTGAAGAAAGTGAATATCCAGTATCTAATATCTTAAATTTACAAAATAAATCTAAAAAGCATCAACTAATGAAAAAATTCCGAAGCAAATTTATGTTTGTATCTATGATTGTCGGCATTGGTCAATATACAAGCATTGCCATGGCAATAACAAAGAAAAAATGGAAACCAGTTATCATCGTTTATCCATTCGTACTATTGTATGCAGCATTTGCCGTTAAAAAATACTATGCTATTGTAAGTTACTTATGTCCAAATTGCCAAAATGAATTTAAACCGATCTTCTCAGAATGGTTCAAATCTAATCATACTTATCAAACAAGAAAGCTATTATGTCCTCATTGTAATGTAGAAAGTTTTTGTATCGAGACACATGAATAATGAAAAAGAGCGAGATAGAACGCTGTGGAATCAGAATTCTATCTCGCTTATTTTAATATGAACATATCAATTATTGAGGAATAACACCAATTTCCATATGAACTAAATAACCATCTTTATCAAAAGAGGCGAGGTAATGTTGATTTAAAGTACCATATTTTAAATATTGGTCTCCTTCATCAACTAACATCGTTGCTTCATGTGCTTTTTTAAATTCAGCTTTTGTAACAACGCCAGATTTAACATCAAACATGATTGTACCAACTTTACCATTGTCGTCTTTTAATATTGTCGTGTCATAGACTTTAGATGAATGACCACCAGTACCAGTTTTAGCATCATATTCCGTTTGGTAACCATTAATCGTTACATTATCTGCATAAAGTGCTTCTACAAAATTATAATCTAATACAAAGGACGGGTTATTATATGTGTAGCCATCATAGTTATACCAAGGTGTTGTTTCTGACTTTGAATTTGCTGCAATAGCTTGATCAGAATTTTCGACAGCTGACACACCAAGTAATAAACTCGTCGATAACGCAGTCGTACCAATTAACTGATAAACTTTCTTCATTGTCTTCACTCCCTTTAATAGATATAACAATCCGTTGGCTAAGTGACAAAAAAAGTTTGTAATATTACACTACCCGATATAAAAGAAGATAATCAAATCGTGAAGTAGGAGGATTTGTTATTTAGAATGAGGCAAGATGTGAGTTAAAGGCGGAATAAAGCCAAGAGATGAGCCAAGTCATGGCTTAAGTGCTGAATAAAGCCAAGAGATGAGGCAAGTCGTGGCTTAAGTGCTGAATAAAGCCAAGAGATGAGCCAAGTCATGGCTTAAGTGCTGAATAAAGCCAAGAGATGAGGCAAGTCGTGGCTTAAGTGTCGAATAAAGCCAAGAGATAGTCCAAGTTATGGCTTAAATACCGAATAAAGCCAAGAGATGGCCTAAGTCGTGGCTTAAGTGCTGAATAAAGCCAAGAGATGAGCCAAGTCATGGCTTAAATACCGAGTATAGCCTAAGATATGGCTTCACACTTATATAATCCCCCCAACTTTCCCCCAACTCACATATCTTATTGCTCTCATCACCACCATCCAATCCAACACCCCCATTCATCAGTGTAAAATTTCAAATTGACTAATCTTGAGTACAATGATAGGATTAATAAAAAATAATAAAAGACTCTTATCAAGAGTGGCTGAGGGATGTGCCCTATGAAGCCCAGCAACCTTCTATTTGGAAAGGTGCTAATTCACATAAAGTTTGTCTAAACTTTTGAAGATGAGAGGAGGTTTATCTAACTTTCTCTAATTTTTTAGAGGAAGTTTTTTTATTTTTAATTTTATATCGGAAAGAGGCGTGTATACATATGAGTAAATTCGTAAAGTTTGTTAGTTTTATCGGTATTATTTTATTATTAGCTGCGTGTGGAAAGTCAAGTGGAAGTGAAAATACAAAGATTACGGTTGCTGCTTCTCCGGCTCCGCATGGTGATGTCGTTGAACATGCTAAAGAAAAAATGAAAGAAAAAGGTTATGACTTAGAAGTTAAAACAGTGAATGATTATAAAGTGCCTAACAAATTATTAGATAAAGGTGATGTTGATGCAAATCTATTTCAACATGTGCCTTACTTAAAAGCTGAAAAAGCAACACATGGATATAAAATTGAAGAGGTTGGAAAAGTTTTCACAACGCCAATGGGTGTTTATAGTAAAAAACATAAAGATTTGAAACACTTACCAGATGGCGCAACAATCTATGTGTCTAACAACCCAGCTGAAGAAGGAAGATTTTTATCATTCTTTGTTAATGAAGGATTGATCAAAATAGATCCAAAAGTGAAAATTGAAGATGCCAAATTTGATGATATTATAGAAAATAAAAAGAATTTGAACTTTAATAACAAACAAGGTGCAGAATTTTTACCTAAAACATATAACAGTGGTGAAGGCGATTTAGTCATTATGAATTCAAACTATGCAATTGATAACGGACTGAATCCAGTGAAAGATTCGATTGCAATTGAAGATAAGTCATCACCATTTGCGAATATATTAGCTGTAAAAGAAGGACATAAAAATGATAAGAAATTCCAAGAACTTCTGAAAGTTCTACAGTCTAAAGAAATGAAGAAATATATTAAAGATGAATATGGCGATAATGTTATCCCATATGAAAAGTAATCATGCAATGAACCCAGGCATATGTCTGGGTTTTAATTTTATATACTTGTGTATTTATTCACAATGAAATAATATTATAAATCTTTAAAATTTATGTTGTAAGCGTTTCCTGTTTGTGCTATATTCAACTTATTAATAAATAGAGTCATCATATGACCACATGAATTTGAAGGGAAATTAATTAAGAAAGTTGGATATTTATGAAAGAAAAAAGAACTAATATAAGATGGTTTTTTGCAATTGCATTCTTTATTATAGGGATTATCGCATATATGGATCGTTCAAACATCTCTATTATCGCCGGACCTATGATGGAAGATTTAAATATGAACAAAGCTCAATTCGGGCTATTAGCATCATTCTTCTCACTTGGTTATGCTTTAATGCAAGTACCTTCAGGGATATTAGCTGAAAAGTTTGGTCCTAAGAAAATGTTAACAATCGCATTATTATGGTGGAGTGCTTTCACAATTCTTACAGGTATTGTGAAAAATCATGGCTTACTATACTTAGTACGTTTCTTATTTGGTGTAGGTGAAGCACCTATGTACCCATCAAATGCTGTATTTAATAGTTACTGGTTTAATAAGAATGAAAAAGGACGTGCATCTTCTGCATTATTAGCAGGTTCATACTTCGGTCCAGTAATCGCACCAATTGTAACAATCGCAATTATGAATGCGTTTGGTTGGCAAGCAGTATTTTATATTTTCGGTTTAGTTGGAATATTAATTGCAATCTTATGGGTAATTATCGCTAAAGATTTACCAGAACAACATAAAATGGTAAATGAAGCAGAAAAAAGATTTATTATGGAAACACGTGACGTTGTAGATACAGGTAAAACAACTGCACCTTGGAATGTATTCTTCAAACGTTTCAGTTTCTATGCAATTGCAGCACAATATTTTGTTGTACAATTTGTCATTACATTATTCTTAATTTGGTTACCAACATATATTCACGAAGAATATCATGTAGAATTTAAACAAATGGGCTTTATCGCGGGTGCTCCTTGGTTAGCAATGTTTATATTGATTATGCTAGGTGGTACAATTTCAGATAAAATTTTATCTACAGGTAAATCTAAATTTGTTGCACGTGGTGTAATCGCAATTTCTGGATTTGTTGTATTCTGTATATCACTATACTTTGCGTTAGCTACAGATAACTTATATATGAATATTTTCTGGTTATCTTTATGTCTTGGTGGTGTAGGTTTATCAATGGGTATGAGCTGGGCAACTGCTACAGACTTAGGACGTAACTTCTCTGGTACAGTTTCAGGTTGGATGAACTTATGGGGCAATATTGGTGCATTATTAAGTCCAATCTTAGCTGGTTTACTAGCAGATAAAATTGGTTGGACAATGACACTACAATTAATGATGGTTCCAGTAGCATTCGCAATCATCATGTGGTTCTTTATTAAACCTGACAATCCTTTAGTAAAAGAAGAAAATGTATAATATTTTAAGGGTCTAAGGCACGTTATGTGCTTTGGATTCTTTTTTTATAACAATAAGTTTAGGTTACCCTAATTAAAATGTTTACAAATTAAATAGATAGGTATATCCTCTTGATATAGAGGTGTTAGACATGGGCAAAAGTTTAGAAGAAATTAATAGTACGGTCTCTTTTGATGCTGAAGCAAATGCATTTAGAAAGTTCCTAATGTATTTAGGTCCTGGTTTGCTTGTAGCAGTCGGATATATGGATCCGGGTAACTGGATTACATCAATGTCTGGTGGGGCTCAGTATGGTTATATATTATTATTTGTGATTTTAATATCTAGTTTATCTGCTATGCTTTTACAAAGCATGTGTGCAAGATTAGGTATAGCAAGTGGGATGGATTTAGCACAAGTTACGGAGCATATGACCAATAAATCTTTAGGTGTATTTGCTTGGATTTTAGCTGAATTAGCTATTATGGCAACTGATATTGCTGAAGTAATAGGTAGTGCGATTGCTTTAAATTTACTATTTAACATTCCATTGACTTTAGGGGTAACGATCACAGTATTAGATGTTTTACTTTTACTTTTAATTATTAAACTCGGATTTAGAAAAATAGAAGCAATTGTAGGTGTACTTATATTTACAGTTCTGATTATCTTTATGTTTGAAGTGTATCTTTCTTCACCGGATGCTGGTTCCTTAATGGCAGGATTTTTACCAAGTTCTGAAATTGTTACGAATAAAGGCGCTTTATATATTGCGTTAGGTATTATTGGTGCAACGATTATGCCACATAACTTATATTTACATTCATCAATCGTTCAGTCTAGAAATTATGAAAGAACAGATAAAGGTAAAAAAAGTGCGATTAAATATGCAACAATCGATTCTAATATTCAATTAACAATTGCGTTTATTATTAACTGTTTATTATTAGTATTAGGTGCAGCATTATTCTTTGGTAGTCATGAAGCTTTAGGAAGATTCTTTGATTTATATGATGCTTTAAGCCACTCTCACGTAGGCGGTGCAATAGGTGGTGCTGTCATGAGTACACTATTTGCAATAGCATTATTAGCTTCAGGACAAAATTCTACAATAACAGGTACATTATCAGGACAAATTGTTATGGAAGGTTTCTTGAAAATTAAACTTAAACCATGGGTACGTAGAATCATTACAAGAGTTATCGCAGTTATACCAGTATTTCTATGTTTATGGTTATACGGATCAAGCGATACAAAAATAGAAGATTTATTAATTTTCACACAAGTATTTTTAAGTTTAGCTTTACCATTTAGTATTATTCCATTAATCATGGCAACAAGTAATCCAAACATCATGGGTAAACAATTCGTCAATAAAAGATGGGTTAATATTATATCTTGGATACTCGCAGTAGTTCTAAGTGTGCTTAATATATATTTAATTGTAGAAACAATATCAGAATTTATGTAGTTCATATAAAGCCAAGGCAATGATTTTATTGCCTTGGCTTTTTCTCTGCGTCTATTAATAATTTGATGGGTCCTGTCGAATTAAGTGTGATTAATCTTTGTGCCATTTCATCAGGTGGTGTGTCTAATGCTCTAATGACCCAACCTTGTATCATGCCTGCATAAGCCGATGCAACGTATTCAGCGACAATATCTTTATCTAAAATCATGTCATTTTGAAAGCCAGTATCTTCAAAAAAGATAATGTATCTTTGATGGATATGATTTTTAAGCAAGATGTAGAAATTAGGATAGTGTTTGAACATCGTTTGATAGAAATACGCATTATGGGATATATGGCTAAAGATATTATTAGCGATATAGAATTGTGATTCACTAATGCTATGATGTTTTAAATAAAATTTATAAGGCTCTCCGAATAGTAGTTGAAAGTAACTGGATATCGTATGAGACATTAATACTTCAATTGATGGATAATGTCTATAAAATGTTGAACGATTGATTTCAGCTTCTTCACATAACTGTTTAACTGTTATGGATTGAATGCTCGTTGTATTTAAACATGTTAATAATGCATTCTGAATTTTGTTTCTGGATTGTTTTTGTTTCTTGTCCAAACTGTTCACCTTCTTATGAATGCAACATAATTTGAAAATGTGTTGCTTTTCTCATTTTACACACATTGTTTTTTAAAGTCGAACATTTTTATAATAATAATATGAAAAATATTGGAGGAGAACAAATTGAAACAAGATGCCGAAATGTTGAAAGAAACGTTGTTAAATAATAAACAGAATAGAGTAACTGACGATCACTTTGATTTAAATGCAGCTTTAGAAGAAATTCTTAATTCAGTTGGTTATACGACTGCAGATAGTGGTGGTAATGTTACATTCTATGGTAAAGATCCGGTGTTACCAAGTACATTGCGAATTGCCGGATTAGCAGGGTTAGGTTTGGCAGCTAAATCAGTTGCTTTAGCGCATTTATGGCAAGTTCGAGGTGGTAAAGGACAAGACATTCATGTCGATATTAGAAAAGCATTAAAAAGATTATCACCTTTTTACGAAAGAAAATGGGAAACATTAAATGGATTTCCAGCAAAAGGTCAAGAAGATCCACATACACCATTTAGATTTAATTTTTATGAAACGAAAGATAATAGATGGGTAATGCCATTAAACCCTTATCCAAATGCTAAAGAACATGTATTAGATTTATTAGATTGTCGTGGAACGAAAGAAGCGGTTACTAAAGCGATTAAACAGTGGAATGGTAAAGAATTAGAAGAAGCGGGTTCTAAAAAAGGTATCGTGATGCCGCTCGTACGCTCTGTTGAAGAGTTTGTTGAAGAAGAACAGTTTAAATATATCGCAGAATCAGAACTCATTGAAATTAAGAAAATAGGAGAATCTGAACCGATACCATTCACTGAGAACCCAGAACAACCATTAAGTGGCATAAGAGCATTAGGAATGGGACATGTTATAGCAGGAGCTGGACTCGGTAGAGGTTTAGCATTACACGGAGCAGACGTACTCAATGTATGGCGACCAACTGAGTTAGAAGTAGAAACTATGTATTTAACTTCTAATGTCGGAATGCGTTCAACTTATTTAGATATTACAAATCAACAGTCACATAGAGATAAATTTGATGAATTGTTAAGTGATGCAGATATATTCTTCATTAATAAAAGACATGGATTTATGGAAAACTACAATGTGACAGCTCAAGCATTAGCAGAGAAGAAACCAGGTATCATACATGCTTCTGTTAATTTACATGGACATGCTGGACCATGGTCAGATAGAAATGGATTTGATCAGACGGCAGGAAGTGTCACAGGTGTCATGAGTTTAGAAGGAACAGATGAACAACCCGCATTGCCACCAATTGTTGTTGTAAATGATTATGTTATTTCATGGTTGTTAGAACTCGGTACAATTAAAGCATTAGAAAGACGAGCAGTAGAAGGGGGTAGTTATAGTGTATCTGTATCATTAAGTAAAGTGTCTGCGTATTTAATGTCTTTAGGTATATTTGATAAAGCATATGCACAAGAAGTAGCAAATAGTAATGAAGAGCATCGTGCCGTAGCACCAGAACAATTTGAAGCAGAAACACCACTTGGAACATATGTAGGTGTAACAGACCAAGTAGAAATGAGTGAAACACCAGGACATTACGATACAGTCTTGATGGTCAGAGGATCAGATAAACCAGCTTGGAAGTAGAAAGTATTTGAATTTAGTTTGATATAGGCGTCGTTAGGGACATAATTCCGAGAAATGTCCGTAAGAGGTGTCGTTAGGGACAGAATTCCAAGAAATGTCCGTAAGAGGTGCTGTTAAGGACAGAATTCTGAGAAATGTCCGTAAGTGAGCGCCCATCTAATTACCAGAATTCAGAAAAATGGAAGTTACAGCGCTCTAACTACCACAATTCGGAATAATGGAAGTTACAGCATTCTAATTACCAGAATTCAGAAAAATGGAAGTTACAGCGTTCTAACTACCAGAATTCAGAAAAATGGAAGTTAGCCCATCGTAATCACACAAAAAATAAGCATATCACTTTATTTTCTGAGTTTTTCAGGTAAGTGATATGCTTATTCGTTTATTTATAGGATTCTTCAGCTATGAGTAAGTTCTATTCTTTGCTTGCACTTACTTTAATATCTGAAGGTCCGGCTAATAATGGCTTTACACTTTTAATAAATTGTTGGAAGTGTTCGCTATTATTATGTGCTTCTATAGCTTCTTGGTTTTCCCAAATTTCATACATTAAATAAGTGTTGTCTGACTCAGTTGATTTGAAGTGTTCGTAACCGATGTTTCCTGTTTCTTGTCTTGATGATGCTACTAAATCTTTAATCAATGCTTCATATTGTTCAACTGCTTGTGCTTGAACTTCAAACTTCGCATTTATGATTAACATAAGATAACCTCTTTCTCTCTATCAATTTGATTTCTATATTTGAATCATGACAGAAAGCGATAGAATTGTAAATTTTGAAATCTTGGAATTGAAAAATTTATTTGGTTCTTAATTTTGAGTGTCTTATTCCATACGTAAAGTACATGATAATTCCTAAAATAAACCATATAATAAATGCTATCCAAGTTGTACGTGTTAAGTTTGTCATCAAGTATAAACAGATGATAAAGGATACGATTGGTAATACAGGATATAAAGGTACATTAAAGCCTTCTGATGGTAATGTATGATTTCTTCTTAAGAACAGAACGCCTATTGAAACGGTACAAAATGCAAATAATGTACCGATATTAATTAATGAAGCGAGTTCTGATAAAGGTACAAGACCTGATACGATTCCCATAGATAATGTGAGAATGACAGTATTTTGTACGGGAGTTTGCTTTTGGTTCGTTTTAGAGAATACTTTTGGTAGTAAACCATCTCTACTCATCGCGAATATTAAACGCGTTCCGCCATAAGACATGACGAAGATAACTGTTGTCATACCAACGATTGCACCTAGTGACAGGAATCCAGCTATCCAATTTTGATTAATGGATTGTAATGCATATGCAACTGGTGCGCCGACACCTTCTAAATTTTGATAGGGTACGACACCTGTAAGTACAGCTGAAACGATAATGTATAAAATCGTACAAATCGTTAATGCACCAATAATTCCGATTGGCATGTTCTTTTGAGGATTTTTAACTTCTTCAGCTGCAGATGATACTGCATCAAATCCAATATATGCAAAGAACACCATTGAAGCACCTGTTAACACACCATTGAAACCAAATGGTAAGAATGGACTCCAATTATCAGGTTTAACGTAAAAAATACCTACTATTATAAAGAGTAGGACGACCATTATTTTGACAATAACCATAATATTATTGATGCGCGTAGATTCTTTTACGCCAATAATTAATAATGCGCCAATGATCATAATGATAATAAATGCTGGTAAATCAAAATAATGACCACTAGATGGGTCATATGAACCAGATAAAGCTTTTACGACATGGATGTTCATACCAGATAATAAGTTAACAACATATGAAGACCAGCCACTTGCGACTGCTGCTATTGCTAAGCCATATTCAAGTAATAATGCCCAACCTAATATCCAAGCAATACCTTCACCAAAAACATAATAACTATATGTATAGGCGCTACCAGCTTGTGGAATTTTTGATGAAAATTCAGAATAACATAAAGCTGCTAAACCACATCCGATTGCAGCGATAATAAATGAAAGCATAATTCCAGGACCAGTTATTGTAGAGGAGATTTCACCAGGTAAGATAAAAATACCACTACCAACAACAGCTCCGACTCCAAGCATGGTTAAATCAAAAGCGCCGAGTGTTTTTTTAAGTTTTTTATTCGATTGAGAAGAAAGGTGTTCTTTCTTCTTGAAAAATTGATTCATGTTGCACCTCCGGCAGACAATTATACAGAGATTTGTCTAAAAATTCTATATGTTTAAATAATTCTATTAGTGTAATTTTATTTTTAAAAAGGAATTATTATGTATTTAATTTGAAAATTTAGTGAATTTTAAATAAAATATGATAAAAGTTTAGATAAATCAATTTTTGAACAGACTGTTTGACTCACTCAATAATCACGTTTAATATTGACAAGCGTAAAGTAAGTAATTGTTTTTTATAAATGAGGAGGATAATCCATGAAAAATGAACAAATTGTATTAGCTAAAAGAACTGAAGGTATCCCTCAAGATGATGTATTTCGTTATGAAGAAATAGAAGTGAAAGAACCAAATAATGAAGAAGTATTATTAAAATCAATATATGTTTCTGTAGATCCATACATGAGAGGACGTATGAATGATTCTAAAAGTTATACTCAGTCTTATGAATTAGATAAACCATTTAACGGCCATATCGTTGCAGAAGTCGTTCAATCAAATGCTTCTGGTCTTAAAGAAGGCGATATTGTAACAGGTATTTTACCTTGGCAAAAATATATAACAATCAATGAAAAATATGTTACTAAAATTCCATCAACTGAAGTACCGTTATACCTATATTTAAGTGTACTAGGAATGCCTGGTATGACAGCTTATCAAGGACTCTTGAAAATTGGTAAACCTCAAGAAGGTGAAACAGTAGTTGTTTCAGCTGCATCGGGTGCGGTTGGTTCTGTCGTAGGACAAATTGCTAAGTTGAAAGGTGCGCACGTAGTAGGCATTGCAGGCGGATCAGAGAAAGTAAATTACTTAACTGAAACATTAGGCTTTGACGAAGGTATAGATTATAAGAAAGATGACTTTGCTGAAGCATTAGAAAAAGCCGTTCCAAATGGTATTGATGTTTATTTTGAAAATGTTGGTGGGGCACTTTCAGATGAAGTGTTTAAACATTTAAATAAATTTGCGCGTATACCAGTTTGTGGCGCAATTTCTTCATATAATCTTAAAGGCGAAGATATTGGACCACGTATTCAACAAACATTGATTAAAAGCCAAGCATTGATGCAAGGATTCATTGTTGCACAATTTAATGAAGATGTTAAAGAAGCAAGTGAACAGTTAGCACAATGGGTACAAGAAGGGAAAATTAAATCCGAAGTAACTATAGATGAAGGATTTGATCAAATTCCAAATGCATTCCGTAAGTTATTTACAGGCGATAATTTTGGTAAACAAGTTATTAAAGTAGCTGAATAAAAGATGTGAAATCAGTTTAGGATGAACATGTCCTAAGCTGATTTTTTTTGTGCACTCATTTAGACGAGTATAATCCGTCAAAAAAATGACAAAAATATCCATTTATATATTCCTAAATTTTTGATTAGATGGTATAATTTTGAATTGACAAATGATAACGATTATCATTATCGACTTTAAAATACGGGAGAGATGAATATGACAAAACAGCAAGAAAACAACAAGAATCGTTCTACAATCAAGAAACAACATCATTTTTCAATTAGAAAATTGTCGGGAGGGATAGCTTCAATTGCAATTGGTGCGACATTGTTTTTAGGAGCAGGTCAAACAGCTAATGCAATGGAAGATAAAGTTGATACAGTAAATGAAGCGGCGACTGCTACAGATGATAGTCAAGGTGAGCCATCAGAAGCTAACGATGCTACAGCTACTGAAACAGCAGAATCAGCAGAATCAGCAGAATCAGAAAATACAGATAAAGAAGCTACTCCTAATACTGATGTAGCTGAAGAAAATGAAGTAACTGAAGCGGAAGATACAAACTCAGCACCAGCTTCTGAAGAAACACCAGCTTCTGAAGAAACACCAGCTTCTGAAGAAACAGCTACAAAAGATGAAACAAGTTCAGATAAAGAAACTGAAGTAAAAGAAGAAACTGAAACACCAGCTTCAAATAAAGAAACGACAGTATCTAAAGACGAGGAAACATTAACTTCATCTAAAGAATCGAATGAATCAGAAGACAAAGTAGCAACTGAAGAAACAGCTAATGCTCAACCAACACGTTCAACTGCAACTAGTGAAGCAACAAATGATAAAGAGAAAAGTGCTGTATCTGAAGAAAATGAAGCACAAGACTTTGGATTTATTGTTAAGAAAGAAACGGAAGATGCAAAATCTGTAATGGATGATTATTTAGAACATCCATCAAAATTAAGCCAAGAAAATGGGAAAAACTATTTGAATTTCACATTATTACATCCTAGCTGGTGGAAGATGTTTGAATTATATAATGGTGATGAAAAACTTAATATGACAACATTAGAAGAAAATGATGATAAACGTGTTGTTAAAGTTGAAGTACCATCAGGCGTTTCAGAACTTACATCAAAAGTACATATCGTTGTACCTTTTATTAACTATGACAACAAATATACAACACGTGTTATTTTTGATAATGCAGTTCCAGAAGCACCAAAAGTAGAACCAGAAAAGCCAAAAGAAGAAACTTCAAAATTAAGAGAAGATGTTAAAAACAAAGACATTCATAATAAAAAAGTTGATGGTGAAAAACGACCAATTAACTTTAAAGTTATCAACCCGAAAGATGATTCAGAAATGTTCTACTATGGGGCTATGATTAAAGACCCAGCAAGTGTGATTTTTGATGGTGATCAACCAGTATTAGAGTTACGTGTAGATGCGCCTTCTACATGGGTTGAGTTTGATCTCTTTGATGGTGATAAAAAGTTAGACTACGACGTTGTATCATTTGATACAGAAAATGAAGTCGCAACTATTAGAGTTAAAGTTAATGAGAACACGAAAGAATTAAAAATAAAAGGTTCTTCATTAATATTTGGCGAAAAGTCTGAACATGAACTTGGTCATATCGTATTTGCTAAACCAATTACTAAAGACGCTTCTGATTATGTTACAGAAGACGAGTATAAGAAACAAAAAGATAGAGAGAAATATGACAAAGCGATAACTTTAGAAGATAAAGTTCGTGAACTTGAAAAATTAATCAATAAAGTATCTGATGATGAAAAACCACAACTTCAAGAAGAGTTAAAAGTACTTAAAGAAAAATTAGATAAAGAATTAAAATCTGCTGTAACAGAATTTGAAAAAGCACCCGTTACAAATGTAGATATGTCAAAAGCAAAAGATAGAAACTTTAAAGTATTGCATAGTTCTAAAGATGAACAATCGCATATGGACTTCGAAGTTGAACATCCTGCTAAAGTAGTTGAATATGACGGTAAGAAGATGTTGGCTGTTACTTTAAAACATGATTCAATGTGGAAAGATTTCCAAGTAGAAGGTGAAGATGGATATAAACGTCCTATCATTATTGATAAAGATAGTGAAAAAGATACAAGAACAATCTTATTCCCTATTGTAGAAGGTCAAGAACTCTATAATGCAATCATTAAAATTCATCTCGTTACAGAAAATGTAGATTACGAAGGTGCTTACCATGTCAGAATTCAAGACTTAGGCGATGCAGCTGTTACACCGGAACCAACACCAGAGCCAACACCAGAGCCAACACCGGAACCGACTCCGGAGCCAACACCAGAACCAAGTCCGGAGCCAATGCCAGAACCAACACCAGAGCCAAGTCCGGAGCCAAGTCCAGAACCGACACCAGAGCCAATGCCAGAACCAAGTCCGGAGCCAAGTCCAGAACCGACACCAGAGCCGACTCCGGAGCCAACACCAGAGCCAATGCCAGAACCAAGTCCGGAGACAAGTCCAACAATGGATCACAAATCAGAACCAGCTGCTAATAATAGTATGCAACCAACAACTATGTCTACAAAAGATCAAGTCATGACAAATAAAGATCAACAGAATTCAGTTATGACAGTAGCAAACAAAGATAAAGTTGAATCAACAAAACAAGAAACAAATAAAGAAAAAATGGCTACTGAACAATCAAAAGAACAAAGTAAAAAGCAAGAAAATAAAAATGAATTACCAAATACAGGTGAATTAGATAATACACAATATGCATTATTTGGATCACTTATAGCAGGATTAGGTTCATTATTATTATTTGGTAGAAGAAAAACTAAAAACAGTAAATAAAGAAATTTTAAAAGAGATATAAATAATAGTCTCGTACATGCCAACAAAGTCATAGTTTTGATTTTGTTGGCTTTTTTTATGAAGGAATTCCTTTTAGATAAGATTTATTAGCAAGTTTGTTGAGAAGTGCAAATAGTGGGTGTGTTAGTAACACTTCAACCGAGTTTTGTAACTAAGGAGGTCTATAGTAACACTTCGGCTGAGTTTTGTAACTATCGCCCCTGTTATGAACAAGTTTGGACGAAAGTGTTCACAACGCCACCATATCACCTTATATAATCCCCAAGCAAAGACTCACCAAAAATATAAGAACTGAATTAAAACAACTATATAAATTATTTCATTATTTTTAATTCTTGCTATAATGATAATTAATTGAAAAGTCAGTACATTTATTGGAAGGGTGAATGTCGTGAAGATTACGAAAATCTTAAATAACAATGTTGTGATTTCTAAGATTAATGGGGAAGAACGCATTGTAATGGGGGCTGGTATTGCTTTTGGGAAGAAGAATGGCCAGGCTATTGAGAAAGATAAAATTGATAAGATTTTTAGAATGACGAGTGACGAACAAGAGAGAATGCTTACTTTAATTAATGAATTAGATGATGATGTGTTACTCATTTCTCAGGAAATTATTGTTGAAGCGAATAAACTTTATAAAGAACCATTGTCTGAATCTATTTACATAGCGTTAACGGATCATATAAATTATGCAATTAAACGTCATAAAGAAGGTACAGTTATTAATAATCCTTTGCTTTATGAAATTAAGCGATTATATCCAGATGAATATAGAATTGGTTTGTTCGGTATTGATAGGGTGGCTAAACATTTTAATCTTGATATGCCTAAAGACGAAGCTGGCTTTATCGCGATGCATATCGTCAATGCGAATATGAACGAGTCTATCTCAAACGTTTATGAAATTACAAAAATCACTCAGAGTATTGTGAATCTAGTGAGATATCACTTTAATTTAGATATTTTTGAAGAAGAATTAAGTTATGCGCGTTTTATAACACATTTAAAATTCTTCAGTCAGAGATTAATTAATTCTGAAAGTTTAGAAGAAGTGATGGATATATCTTTATTGGCATCTTTACAGAGAAAATATAGTGAATCCAACCGTTGTGTCGATAAAATTGGTGATTTTCTAAAAAGAAATTATAATCACGATTTATCTAATGACGAAAGGGTTTATCTTATTCTACATATTGCTCGATTATTAAAATCTGCATGAAAGCGTTGACAAATAAAATGTAAGCGTTATAATAAATTTAAATTAATAAACAATTACTTTAAACGGCAAGTGAATTTGCTGTTTGGGATTGTAACTTTAAGTAGGCAAAACCCAGAGTAATGCATAACGAACATTGGGATTCGTATGTATTATTCTGGGTTTTTTCTATGAAAATGGAGGGATTTAAATGAAGTATGAAGCGTTAGCAAAAGATATCGTAGAGAAAGTCGGTGGTAAAGAAAATATCAATTCTTTAACGCATTGTATTACAAGATTAAGATTTCAGCTAAAAGATACGGGAAAAGCTGATACAGAATATTTAAAGAATAAAGAAGGTATTGTGACGGTCATGGAATCGGGCGGTCAATACCAAGTTGTAATTGGTAATCATGTTCCAGATGTATATGATGCAGTTCGTAAAGAAGCAAATATGAGTGATGGTGCTTCTAGTGGTAGTTCATCAAGCAACGGATCATTATTTAATCGCTTTATTGATTTGATTTCAGGTATATTCCAACCAATTTTAGGTGTGTTAGCTGCAGCGGGGATGATCAAAGGTTTCGCAGCACTATTTTTAGCAATTGGTTGGCTTACTGAAAAGTCGGGAACATATCAAATCATGCATGCAATTGGTGATGCATTATTCTACTTTTTCCCAATATTCTTAGGTTTAACAGCAGCGAAGAAATTTGGCTCTAATCAGTTTATTGGTATGGCACTAGGTGCAGCACTTGTTTATCCAACGCTTGTAAGTGCGATGGCGTTAGGTAATGAAAATGCAACGATGCTTTTTAGTGGCACATTCTTTGAATCAGAAAGTGCTTTAACATTTTTAGGCATCCCAGTCATATCAATGACTTATACACAAAGTGTTATTCCTATTGTGTTCTCAGTATTCTTTGCATCTAAATTAGAAAAATTCTTGAAGAAAGTTATACCAGATGTCGTGAAGGCGTTCTTAGTACCATTCTTTACATTAATTATTATTGTGCCATTAACATTCTTAATTATTGGACCTATCTCTACATGGGCAGCCAATTTAATTGGTGCAGGTGCAATAGGTTTATATAACTTTAGTCCATTATTTGCAGGATTATTGGTTGGCGCATTCTGGCAAGTCCTTGTTATTTTCGGTTTACATTGGGGGCTAGTAGCCATTGCCATTAATAATATTTCAACATCAGGATACGACATTATTATACCTTTAACGTTTGCAGCTTCATTTGCTCAAACAGGTATTGTATTAGGTATATTCTTTAGAACTAAGAATAAGCAACTTAAATCTTTAAGTATTCCTGCATTCGTGTCAGGTATCTTTGGCGTAACAGAGCCTGCTATTTACGGTATTACTTTACCTAGAAAGAAACCATTTATTTATAGCTGTATTATAGCGGGGATAACTGGCGCTATGATCGGTTGGGCAGGTACGAAAATGTTCTTTATGGGCGGACTTGGTATTTTCGGATATACAATTTTTATCGGCAAAGCAGGATTAGATATGGCATTCTGGATGTCATTAATCGCAACAGGTGCAGCATTAGTGCTTGGTTTAATTGTCGGTTATTTAACGCATAGTGATAAGAAAGAAGCAACAATTGAAAAAGGTGCTGACGCTGGAGAAACAGCACAAGAAGCAGTCGTAAATGATGTATTAGTAGAATCACCAGTATCAGGTAATGTTGTAGATTTAACAACGATTCAAGATCCTGTCTTCTCATCTTTAGCAATGGGTAAAGGTATTGCGATTGAACCGGATAGCAATGTTGTTGTGGCACCATTTAATGGTGTTGTCGAAAGTTTATTCCCGACTGGTCATGCAATTGGATTAAAATCAGACAATGGTGCTGAAGTATTGATTCATATTGGTATTGATACAGTTAAATTAGAAGGAAAGTATTTCAAGCCGCTTGTATCACAAGGAGAAACAGTTGAAATCGGACAACCTTTAATTGAATTCGATAGAGAAGCAATTAAGCAAGAAGGTTACGATACAGTTATTCCGGTTGTTGTCACAAATTCAAATTTAGCAAAAGATGTCGTTCTTGAAGATCATAAAACGATTGAAACAGGTAAACATATATTGACGGTTATTTTATAGAGGAGGATTTTAAATGAGTTTAAGTAAAGATTTCTTATGGGGTGGCGCAGTAGCAGCCAATCAATGTGAAGGTGCATATGATGTTGATGGTAAAGGATTAAGTTTAGTGGATGTTCTACCAGCAGGAGAAGAAAGACAAATTCCATTATTCAATCCAGCTAAAGGTTTAAAAGAAACATTTGATTACTACCCAAGTCATGAATCGATTGATTTTTATCATCGTTATGAAGAAGATATTAAACTATTTGCAGAAATGGGCTATAAAGTGTTGAGAATGTCTATTTCATGGCCAAGAATTTTCCCGAAAGGTGACGAAGCTGAACCAAATGAACAAGGCTTAGCTTTTTATGATAAAGTGTTCGATACTTTAAAAGCTTATGACATTGAACCTTTAGTAACATTAAATCATTTTGATACACCACTTTATTTAGCTCAAGAATACGGTGGCTGGTATAACAGAAAAACGATTGATTTCTTTGTGAACTACAGTCGAGTTGTATTTGAACGTTACAAAGATAAAGTGAAATATTGGTTAACACACAACGAGATCAACATGATTTTACACATACCTTATATTGGTGGTGGGCTCATTATTGAAGATGAAGCTAATGCTGAACAAATTAAATATCAAGCTGCACATCATTTATTAGTTGGTTCAAGTCTTGCTACTAAAGTCGGTAAAGAAATTAATCCAGATTTCCAAATTGGTTGCATGTTAGCTGCTGGGGAAGTTTATCCAAATACTTGTCATCCTCAAGATATGTTAGCAGCACTTCAGAAAAATAGAGAACAATATATCTTTATTGATGTGCAATCAAGAGGTGAATATCCGAGTTATAGTAAACGCATGTTTGAAGAATTAGGTGTAGAGATTCAACAAGAACAAGGCGATGCAGAAATATTAAAAGCACATACTGTCGATTTTATTTCATTCTCATACTATTCAAGCAGATTAGAAAGTGGAGATGAAGAAGTTAATAAACAAAAAGGTGCCGGCAACGCATTTGCATCATTAAAGAATCCTTACTTAGAAGCTTCTGATTGGGGTTGGCAAATTGACCCAGTAGGTTTACGCGTTACAATGAATCAAATTTATGATCGCTACCAAAAACCATTATTTATTGTAGAAAATGGACTTGGTGCGAAAGATGAAGTAACTGAAGACGGTAAGATTCATGATGAATATCGAATTAAATATTTAAGTGAACATTTAGATCAAATGATTGAAGCTGTTAAAGACGGTGTTGAGTTATTAGGCTATACATCTTGGGGTTGTATTGATCTTGTTTCAGCAGGAAGCGGAGAAATGAAGAAACGTTATGGCTTTATCTATGTTGACCGTGATAATCGAGGTAACGGTACTTTAGACCGTACACCTAAAGATTCATTCTATTGGTATCAAAAAGTGATTCAAACAAATGGTGAAGACTTAAGCTATTAAATTTCAACTATCAAAGGAGTAATGAATATGGAGACGAACACTGGATTTAAAGATGGCTTTTTATGGGGTGGCGCAACTGCAGCCAATCAAATAGAAGGTGCATTTGATGAAGATGGTAAAGGTTTATCAAGTGCGGACTTTGTAGAATATATTCCGAAAGATCAAAGAACGAAAGATAATCATATGGAAGTGACAACTGAACATATTCAGAAAGTGTTGAGCGGTGAACATACCGGTCGATTCCCTAAAAGAGAAGGTATTGATTTTTATCATCGTTATGAAGAAGATATTAAATTATTAGCTGAAATGGGATTTAAAGCATTTAGATTATCTATTCATTGGTCTAGAATTTTCCCTAAAGGATATGAAGCAGAACCAAATGAAGCGGGATTAGCATTTTATGAAAAAGTGTTCAAAACATTAAAATCATATAATATCGAACCTGTTGTCACTTTGAGTCACTATGAAACGCCATATGGTTTAACAGAGCGATATAATGGATGGGTAGATCGTGCAGTTGTTGGACATTTTGAACATTATGCTAAAACTGTGTTTAATCGATATAAAGGTTTAGTGAAATATTGGATGACATTTAACGAAATCAATATCATTAATATTTCACCATTCACAGGTGGCGGTATCATTTCAGATAAATTAGAGAATCCAACAGAAGCATCTTATCAAGCGTTACACCATCAATTATTAGCATCTAGTTTAGCAACAAAAGCACTAAGAGAAATTGATGCAGACGCACAAATTGGTTGTATGTTAGCGAGAATGAAACATTATCCATATACATGTAATCCAGAAGATGTACTAAAAGCTATGCAAGAAGATCAAATGAATCTACTATATACAGATGTTCATGCTTTAGGAGAATATCCAAACTACTATAAACAATTTTTAAAAGAAAATGATTTTTCATTAAAGATTGAAGATGGTGACTTAGAAACACTTAAAGCATATACAGTAGATTATATTTCATTTAGTTATTATATGTCGTTATTATCCGCAAACAGTGAAGAAGGAGAAGTAACAGAAGGCAACTTGATGAATAGCTTGAAAAATCCATACTTGGAAGCATCAGATTGGGGTTGGCAAATAGATCCAATAGGACTCCGTATCGTGCTAAATGAATTCTGGGATAGATATCATAAACCATTATTCATCGTAGAAAATGGATTAGGTGCGAAAGACGTCGTAGAAGAAGATGGAAGCATTCACGATACTTATAGAATAGATTATTTACAAAAACATATACAAGAAATGAAAAAAGCTGTACAAGACGGTGTAGATTTAATGGGTTACTTAGCATGGGGACCTATTGATTTAGTATCTATGTCTACAAGTGAGATGAGTAAACGTTACGGATTTATATATGTAGATAAAGATGACGACGGCAACGGTACAGGCAATAGATCTAAAAAAGATTCTTTCGACTGGTATAAAGAGGTTATCTTAACAAACGGCGCGCAATTATAGAATTGTTTGAACAACTAAATAGCTGATTTAATGAATATCCGCATAATCTGACCACAATCAGATTATGTGGTTTTTTTATGCAATAATGCAATCAGTTGCATTGATGTGAAATGTTTCGGATTATATAACGAAGTAGATTACACATCTATAACAATCAGTAAACGCTTACAATAAATACAGGGAGGTTATTTGATTGCTGAGTAAACGACAGAGAAATATATTGTCTTATTTATCATCTGAGAACAACTTCGTCACGATTTCTGAATTAGCATCTTTATTTCAAGTGAGTGAACGTACGATTCAATATGATTTAGAGTATATCGAATCGTTTAAAGAGAAATTGAATATTGATGTTGAAAGAAATAAAAGTTTAGGCGTCAAATTATCACATAAAGAAAGCTACATGGCATCATCCGATGTTGAGTTAGATATTCATTATTCTAAGAATGAAAGAAAAGAACAAATTATTCTAAGATTATTTGAATCTACACAGCCAATCAGTTCTCAAAGTTTAGCAGATTTGTTAAATGTATCACGACGAACGGTTGTAGATGATTTGAAAAGTGTTCAAGCTTGGTTAGAAACGTATGGCCTTATGCTGGAATATAAAAAGAATAAAGGTTTTGTAATAGAAGGTAATGAAAAGCAACTCAGAGAAGCATATGCGCATGTGGTGAATGAATACTTTAAGAAATCCACTGCACAAATTGGTATTGAAGTATTCTCGAAAGAAGAGCTTGAGAAAATACGACGAGCTGTGATTACGACCATTAATAATCAAGACTTTCAATTAGTTCAAGTTGGTATTGATGGTTTAATATATCACATTATTATTGCAATTCATCGTGCCAAAGCAGAATTTGTATTTGAAATCCCTGATGAAGAGTATGAGAGGCTGCGTAAGACAGAGGCATTTCAAATTGCCATTCAAATAACTGCCGAGTTAGAAAAGTTATTTGATATCGTATTTCCTAAAAGTGAAGCGGCATTTATAACTTTGCATTTATTAGGTGCACGTGTAAACAAGTATCATCAAGAACAATCACAACAGAATATTACGGAACTATCTAAATTATTTATTCAAAAAGTCAGTGCTCAAATAGGTGTTCCGCTTATGCATGACCATAAATTGATAACAGGACTTGTCACACATTTACAACCGGCAATTCATCGCATGTCTTTCAATATGCAACATGAGAATCCTCTAAAGCAAGAGATATTAAGAGAGTATTATGAAGTAGTTTTAGCGATTAAACAACAAGTTTGGATATTTGAAGAAGCCTATCACGTTAAATTTAACGAAGATGAAATTGCATATTTAGCACTTCATATTGCATCTTCAATAGAACGCATGTCTAACGAGGAAACGACACATATTAAAGTCATCTTATTATGTGGTTCTGGCGTTGGAACATCACAATTGTTGAAAAGCCGAATAAAAAATATTTACCCAGAGTTAGAAATATTAGATGCCTTTTCAATATATGACATTTCAGAAAGCTTTCTGAAATCTCACGGTGTAGATTATATACTTTCGACCGTTCCAGTAGAAGGTTTTTCAGTACCAACGATAGAAGTGTCACCATTCTTGAATAAAGATGATAGAAACAAGATCAATGAAATGATTAATGATTATAGAGAACGATATATATCCAGTTTCAAAACGGTCGGTCCGAGCTTAGAAGATGTCATTCTAGAAGAACATATCGAAACACATGTGAAAGTTGGAAGTAGAAATGAAGCCATCCAAAAGAGTGTTGAAATGTTGGTGAATTCAAACCATGTAAATCCTCAATATAGTACCGATATTATGAAGCATTTAGATAAATTTGGACCGTATATGGTCATTGGTCCGAATATTGCTTTACTTCATTCGAATTTTGAAAATGTAAATGTACCGGTCAGCATGTCTATTACACATTTCGAAGATGGCATAGACTTCGGTCATGAACGATTTGATCCTGTAAAAGTTGTGATTACACTTGCGACGAGCCAACCACAAATACATTTGAATGCACTTGGTCAGTTGAGTCAAATCATTATGGATGAAGACGCAAGAGCAGAATTAATGAAAGGCGACAAAGCAGTAATACGACAACTCATAAAAAAAGCAAGCCAAAGTGAGGAGAGTGTCTAAATTTGACCTTGATTATAAAAGAAGAACACATTCAAATTAAAGAAAAAGTATCCAATTGGGAAGAGAGTATTCAAATTGCAGCTCAACCGTTATTGGAAGTGGGTTATTTTAATCAAGCTTATATCAATTCAATGATTCAAAGTGTGCATGATATGGGACCATACATTGTTATTGCGCCAGAGATTGCGATTGCACATGCAAGACCGAATGATGATGTTCATAAAGTAGGGTTAAGCTTACTTAAATTAAATGAACATATTAATTTCTCGGATAATAGCCATTATGCATCGTTAATATTTGTTTTAAGTGCAATTGATAATGAAGCACATCTTGAAATTTTAAGGAAATTAGCAACTATTTTAAGCGACAAAGAAACAGTTCAATCACTGATTGATGCGAACAGCAAATCAGAAATTATCAATATATTTAAGGAGAATGATTAATATGAAAATTTTAGTAGTATGTGGACACGGTTTAGGAAGTAGTTTCATGGTAGAAATGAATGCACAAGAAGCTTTGAAGAATTTACAAGCACCATCTGATATAGAAGTAGAACACAGTGATATTATGACAGCTAGTCCAGATATGGCAGATATATTTATTTGTGGAAGAGACTTAGAAGAGAATGCACAACGTTTAGGTGAAGTAGTTGTGTTAGATAATATTTTAGACAAAGAAGAATTGCAAAATAAACTTGAAGAAAAATTAAAAGGATTGAACATATTATAAGCAAAGGGGAGACACCAACATGAATTCAATTTTAGGATTTTTTGTAGATGTATTTAGTCAACCAGCTATACTCGTAGCACTTATCGCGTTAATCGGGTTAATTGTACAGAAGAAATCAGCAGCAGACATTACGTCAGGCACAATTAAAACGATACTCGGATTCCTAGTCTTAAGTGCTGGAGCAGGCGTTGTAACAAATTCACTAGAACCTTTTGGAAAAATGTTTCATGAAGCATTTGGTGTTCAAGGCGTCGTGCCGAATAACGAAGCCATTATATCAATTGCGCTGAAAGATTATGGTACAACAGCAGCATTAATTATGATGTTCGGTATGCTTGTGAACATATTTATAGCAAGATTTACGAACTTGAAGTACATTTTCTTAACGGGGCATCATACTTTTTACATGGCAGCGTTTCTAGCGATTCTTCTAACTGTTGGTAACATTACAGGCACGATGACAGTTGTTATGGGATCTATTATTTTAGGATTGATTATGGCTGTATTACCTGCACTTGGTCAGTCTACAATGAAGAAAATTACGGGGTCTGATCAAGTGGCAATTGGTCACTTTGGAACAGTTAGTTATTGGGCAGCAGGAGAAGTCGGTAAATTATTTTCTGGGAAATCAAAATCAACAGAAGATATTAACTTCCCTAAAGGATTGAGTTTCCTAAGAGAAAGTACAATCAGTATCTCACTAACAATGATCGTTCTATATATTATAGCAGCTTTATTTGCAGGTCCAAGTTTCGTTCATTCTGAATTAAGTGATGGCACTAACTTTATTGTCTTCTCTGTTATTCAAGGTGTGACATTTGCTGCAGGTGTGTTTATCATTTTAACAGGTGTTAGACTGATCTTAGCTGAAATTGTACCAGCATTTAAAGGTATTTCTGAAAAGCTTGTACCTAATACGAAACCAGCATTAGACTGTCCTATCGTATTTCCTTATGCACAAAATGCAGTATTAATTGGATTCTTTGTAAGTTTCATTACAGGTGTCATCGGTATGTTTATTATGTTCTTAATTGGTGGCGTCGTTATATTACCAGGCGTTGTCCCACACTTCTTCTTAGGCGCAACAGCAGGTGTGTTCGGTAATGCAAGAGGTGGTATTAAAGGTGCAATCGCAGGTTCAGCATTAAATGGTATCTTAGTAACATTCTTACCATTATTACTATTACCATTCATGGGTGATTTAGGCGCAGCATCCACTACGTTCTCAGACACAGACTTCTTAGCAGTCGGAATTGTAGTCGGTTATATCGCGAAATTCTTAGGAATCGCAGGCGTTATTGCAATTATCGTTATCATTGGAGCAGTAGCCGTATTATTACAACAACGTACAAATAAAAAACTATCCGAAGAAAAGTAGAAAAAAGCTTAGGATATAATAGGAAAAACTGAACTTATCAAATTAAGTTCAGTTTTTTTCGTGTGCTGGGAAGAGCCTCTAAAATTCGATGGTGTTAATCGTAAAACGGTAAAAATAGTCAATTTTAAAATAAATTAATATTAGATTTAATGAAGGAATATTAAAAGAGATAAAACTAAAATATAGTTGTTATAAATTTGATTTTATTTTAAAATATTAAAGAGGCAGAGGTTTTAAATCAATCGATTTAAAGGCAAGATATTATCAATATTCTTGTTACCTAATACCATAACAAAATAGTTTAAAGGCTACTTAGCATATTCTTCTTTTATACCTCTGCTTCTACCTTTATTTAAACTAGAAATGAGGAAATAAAAATTAAAGATATAGTACAAAATTATAAAAATAATAAAGTTTGGATTACTAAAAAAGCACGAATGAACGCTGAAGCAAGGTGTTTAGCAAATAATAATAAAGCAATAATATTTCTAAATTTTTATTCTGCTTTATTAATTATAATCTCTATATTATCTATTGTTTATAATAGTGAAATCCAATCATTAATTAGTTTGTTTTTGTCTATAGCTATTATGGGAGTCAGCGTAATTATAGCTTCCATGGATTTTAAAGAGCAGGCAATTCAATATAAAAGATCATATTTAGAATTAATGAAAATTGAAGAGGAATTAGATGATTTAGAAAATTGTCTTGATCAATATAATGATGAACAATCATCAAAATTGTTTATGAAAATTAAAAATGATTATATAAAAATTCTAGAAAGTACTCCAAATCATAAGGAAATTGATTATCAAAAAGTTAAGAGAAGAAAAGAAAGCAACACATCTTGGCCAATTTTAAGTAATTATATATATAATTTGCTTTATATATTTATTTTAATATTCCCAATCGTACTATTAATATATTTTTGATCAATAGAGGTCGATATTTTGAACAGAAAACTACTAAAAAGCCAATTCAAATTAAACAATTTAATAAAAATAAGTAATAAATGTGTGAAGTTTAATACTGCCATAGGTATAGACAATATGACACATAATAGATTTAAGGAAATTGAGCCAGAAATTATATCAAAAATAAGAAGTGATGTTTTATGTGATTCTTATCGTTTTACTTCATATAAAGAAAAATTAATATTAAAAGGTAGGAACGAACTACCTAGATGTATATCTATACCTACAATGACTGATAAAGTTTGTTTAAAAGCATTAAATGAAACATTGAAAAATTATTATCCAGAATACAAAAGAACCAAATTACCACAAGAATGGATAAAGAAAATAAAAGAAGAATTTCAATATGAAAATAGATCTTACTTTTTAAAAATAGATATTAAGAGTTTTTTTGATGAAATAGAACATGACATTTTATTAAAGAAATTAAAAAATAGGATTAAAGATAAGAAAACAATTAATCTTATTAAAAAAGCTATTGAAACACCTACATATCCAAGTACTAGTAAAAACGATAGAGGGTTACCTCAAGGTATAGCAATTTCAAACATTTTATCTAATATATATTTAAAAGAATTTGATAGATATTATAATGAAAAAGAAAACGTAACTTATATACGATATGTGGATGATTTACTATTATTATTTCCAAGTGAAGAAGAGGCAAATAGTTTTAAAGAGGAAATTAGAGTGAAACTAAAAGAAGATTTAAGTCTAGAAATAAACGAAAGTAAATGTAGAGTGGGTAATATATATAATGATAAGTTTAATTTTTTAGGCTATGATATAGGGAATAAAAGTAATTCTAAAGATCTTGTAAGAATTGTGATGAATAAAAAAAGTATTAACAAACTAGAGAATAAACTATTAAATATAATTACTGCCTTTAAGAGAGACAAAAAGTATTCTCTTGAAAAAATGATATTTAACTTAAATTTATTGATAACAGGTTGTATAATCAATAATAAAGATGATGGAAGCCATAAACACAATAGATATGGATGGTTATTTCATTATTTACAAATAACAGATTTAACAATTTTATATCATTTAGATATGCTCGTAAAACGTAAAGTTAGTGAAATCACTACAAATGAAAAAATAAAAGAAATCAAAAAGTTCAGCAAAACTTATTTTGAGATGAAATATAATTTACAAAAAAGTCACTATATATTTAAACCTGATGAAATAGATTTATCTCGCAAACGTTATATTCTAAAAAACTTTTATAATATAGAGCCTGATGAAGAAAATGTTGAGAAGAAATTTAAGGATACTATTTTTTCTCAAGTGAAGCACTATGAGAAAGATATAATAAGCCAGATATCTTAACTAATATAATTTAAGCAACTATATTAGATAAATAGAGTATAATATTAAATCCTAAAAACTGATTATATGTATGTATTAAAACTAGAACATAGTTTTAATGGGTGGTTAATATAATCGAAAGATTTGTTTAGGATGTATAATTGCTGTATGAAAATCTAAAAGATTAATAGATTCTCCTAATGTTTAAATTATAATAATATTAATTTACACAGCTCAAAATGAATGTATCAATCAAAACATATGGGCAAATTTTTATGATAAGTATATTTTTAGAACTGGGAGTTAACTTATTAAGCGAATCCGAGTCTATAATATAAGTTAAGTATCGGAAAAAAGGAAAGGGAAAAAGAAGGATTCCCTTTTTTAGCATATCTTAGAAAGAGTAATTAATTCCTTATACGATGAATAAACAGTTATTTGAGAAGAGGATATGGAATAGACGCTATAGAATAATTGTTAAGGAGAAAGATATATGGAAAATTTATTCATTAAGCTTATTGATTTATTAAAATTTGAATGGTATACAAAAAATCTAACAATTATATTTTTTTCAATAACCATTTTAGGTTTATATGATTTAACTATTTCACCTATATTTAATAGAATATCATTCATATATTCATTGATAGATAATATCTCTAATTCTGGAAACCTAATAAATGTTGGAAACGTACTTCTATTAACGCCTTATTTTATTAGCACATCTTATTTTATTTTAGGGTTAATGTATTTTTTACTATCATTTATAAATAAACAGATTAATTTAGAGACTATTCTATTTAATTATATAGGTATGGCAATCAAAATATTATTACTTTTTTACCCTTTAAGTATTATATTATTGTGTATTGTTATACATCAATCCAATATTGTTAAAGATGTATTTGGTATGTATATAATTTCTCCAAGTACAATTATATCAATTATTATAGGAATAATTGGACTATTATTTTCACTATTTTCCGGATTGAATGTACCATATAGAAAAAAAGATATCTTCTCAAATTATTAGGAATTTTTATACATACTCTCGTATAGTATATAAGTATTTGATCACCTTATACTTTGATTCATATTTGAGTTTCTAATATTTCAAAACCTTATTTGTAATATGGGAGTGTACTATAGATAAACATTAATTTTAATTTTTAATAAGATATATAATTGAACAAACTAGTAACCCTATCTAAATAAGTTTCTTTTTCACCCAATTTAAATAACCCATATATATAACCAAAGTAATAATACCAACAGCTAAAATAATACCCATTATAACCCATTTATTATTTGTAAAGATATTAATAATTTGACCTAATGAAATAATAGTAAATATTAAGATAATAATATTTAGAAAATTTATTTTTGATTCCATAACCTTTTGTTGTTTATTTATTACATTATTAGAATTTTCTAAATGTACTTTTTGTATTATTTCAAACTCTTTATCATCTATAAAATTTTTGTCTAGTTTACTTCTTAGATTATGAGATGGCAAGTATTTTAAAGAATATCCTTGTATTATAGTTTTTTCCAGTTTATTGAGCCATTCTTTATGTATCGGTGTATCAACATATGTAGTTTCTGCCAAAAGATTTAATATAGTTTTCTTTATATAAATGTGGTTTAATGCAGACATAATAAAGGCATTGTTAATTCCTCTAAAATGTGTCTTATCATTTAAATACTCTTTTTTGGGGATTTCATATTCATTTTTTCCACTTTTGATATTAATAACCATGCGATCGATATTTCCAATAAAAGTAAAATGATTAAAGGTAAATTGATTTACTTCATTTAAAAAATAAGTTCCTAATTTATTATAATATGGCGCTGCAGCAAGTTTTTTATAATCGTTAATATTACTAGAAATATTATGCATACTATTGTCTATCATAAAAAGAGTATAATAAGAATGTTTAGTTTTTTGATTAAAAATTTTTTCAATATTTTCGACTATTTCTTTCCAATAGTCAGTGACAAAGTCATTTATTACTCCATCTTTTATTACCATTTCTTCATAGTCAATTTCTCCATTTGTTAATTTAGGAGCTAAAACTTTATCGTTTTTTTGTGCAGTTTCTAAAATATTGAAATTATCTTCTGTTATTTCTAATTTATCTAACTCATCAGATATTTCTACATAAAAGATTTTTTGATCAAAAATTTTCAAAGTAAAGTAAATATATATAGTTTTATTCATTTTTTCAAATACTATAGGTGCTAAGAAATAAGTATGATAACTAGAGTATGAATCCATAGATATATAACTATTGTAATATCCTTCAGACTCTAAATAATTTCTTCCTACGTATTTTAATATTTCATTATAAAATTTTTGGCTTTTAAAAAGCTTATGGTTCTCAGTAATTCTCCCAATATTTATATCATTTTCTCTCTGAAATTCACCATATGCCACTATAGGTAACACTTCTCTTATTTTACTTAAATTATAGTTAGCAAAAGATTCTATAGCATTTTCAAAAACATGATAATGATATATATATCTATTTCCTTTAATATTATTCATAAAAACCTCCCATTTATTAGTATTAATATTTTAAATTAGCATATTTCATTTACAAATTTTTTATGTAATTATAGCCATTTCTTTCTGATTTGACAATTTTTTTATATTCTTATGCATTATGGTGTCATAAATCATAAGAATATATGGAAATAATACAATCGCTTGCTACTATATTCATGGTATAAACTTTAATATTTGTAACTTTCACCATTTGCGCCCTTATCAATTTGACACCTAATTTATAAGAAACTTCATTTGATATTAATTGATTCTAAAAGAAAATTTTATCTTTTCATAAATTACCAAACATATGAGTTAAAGATGAAGTAAACTCACGAGATAACCAAAAAAATCTATTTCATACCATTTCTATAAGCATTAAATTGGCATGTTATTTTCTGATGGTGGTATAGTGTTATTTCATAAGGAGGAGTTATTGAAAATGAACAAAAAATATGAACCTTTATTTAAATCTTTAAAATTACCGAATGGTGTGGAAGTTAAGAATAGATTTGTACTTGCGCCATTAACACATATTTCATCAAATGAAGATGGTACGATTTCTGATATTGAAATTCCATATATAGAAAAACGTTCTCAAGATGTAGGTATTTCTATTACTGCTGCGAGTTATGTTGAACCACTTGGCCAAGCTTTCCCTGGACAACCTTCTGTATCTAAAGAAGCGGATCTTGCTGGGCTGAAGAAACAAGCTGAAGTTATGAAGAAAAATGGTGCGAAAGCTTTAATTCAAATCCATCATGGTGGTGCGATGGCATTACCTGGATTAACGCCAACTGGTGAAGCGGCTGCTCCTAGTGAAGTTGAAGTGAAAGGCTTCGGACAACAAGAAACACATGTTGCGAGAGCATTAACTGTAGAAGAAATTGAACATACTATTGAATCTTTCGCGAACGCTACTAAAATAGCAATAGATGCTGGCTTTGATGGTGTTGAAATTCATGGTGCAAACCATTATTTAATTCATCAATTCTTCTCACCTTATTACAACAGAAGAGATGATGAGTGGGGTGAACATATTAAATATCCTTTAGCAGTTGTTGATGCTGTACTTAAAGTTGTACGTGAACATGCAACACCTGACTTTATTGTAGGTTATCGATTCTCTCCTGAAGAAGTAGAATCTCCAGGTATTTCTATGGAATTAACAGAACAACTTGTTAAGACTTTATCTGAAAAACCACTTGATTACTTACATGTATCATTAATGGATATTCATTCAACAACAAGAGAAGGTCAATATAAAGGTGAAGAACGTATTAAATTATTATTAGAATGGATAAATGGTCGTGTGCCATTAATAGGAATTGGTTCAATCTTTACTGCTGACGATGCATTATCAGCAATTGAAACAGGTGCACCACTTATTGCACTTGGTAGAGAATTGTTACTTGATTACCAATTCGTATCAAAAATCGAACAAGGAAAAGAAGACGAAATCGTTTCTGTATTCGATCCTGAAAGAGCAGATAAACATGATTTACCAGACCCATTATGGAAACAGTTTGTAGCAGGTTTCTACCCATTACCAAGAACTGATCAAGAAACTTCTCAAACTAAATAATCCATAATTTTATATATATAGTTTTGATTAGCTGAGGCATGAAGTTGCCTCAGCTTTTTTGTACTCTGAACATATATTTTAGGTGTGTTAAACTTGAAACAATAATTGAAAAAATCGAATGAGGTGTACAACGTGAATCAAGATGAGCTAAAGAGAGAAGTTGCTTATGAAGCGGTTAATGATATACAAGATGGTATGACGATAGGAATTGGTACAGGTTCAACTATGCGTTATGCAATTGAGAAGTTAGGTGAACGTGTTAAAAATGGCCTTCAAATTAAAGGTATACCAACATCTGAAGATACTGCTGAATTAGCGCGTATTCATCAAATTCCGCTTACTGATTTTTCAGAAGTGAGCCACTTAGATTTAGTTATTGATGGTGCTGATGAAGTGGACGAAAATCTTCAATTGATTAAAGGTGGCGGTGGTGCGTTACTACGTGAAAAAATTGTTGCGAATGCCACGGATAATTTTATTGTGATTATAGATGAAACTAAATACGTTAAGACGTTAGGTAAGTTTAAGCTACCAGTAGAAGTTGTGCCTTTTGGATGGGAAATCACAGCACGTGCAATAGAAAGTTTAGGTTGCCAAGCGACATTACGAACGAAAGATTCAAATGTATATATAACAGACAATGATCATTACATATTAGATTGTGAGTTTGGAGAGATTCATCATCCAGAACAATTAAATCAAGATTTAATATCTATCATAGGCGTTGTAGAGACTGGATTATTTATCAATATGGCGAAAAAAGTATTCATGAGCCGTTCTGAAACACAAAGTGTCATTAAAATCGAGAATTAATAATGAGTTCATAGTAGTTAATAAACAGTTAATGGTTTATTGATGTCATAGGGCATAAACTTAACATATCAACTAAAGAGGAGATGTGTTAAATGAACTTAACTAAAACAACATTTGGAGCATTTGCATTAACAACAACTATATTATTAGGTGCATGTGGTAATAATGATATGCAAAAAGACGATAAGATGGATACGAAAACTGAAATGAAAGATAAAGACATGAGTAAAGAAAACATGAAAGACAGTGACATGAAAGACATGATGATGTCTGGAATGTTTGAATCTATGAATGGTGAAAAAGTAGAAGGTAAGGCAACGATTAAAGATAATAAATTAATGTTAACTGATTTCAAATCATCAAAAGGACCTGACTTACATGTTTACTTAACTAAAGATGGCGATATTAAAAAAGGTATGAAAATTGATAAAGTAGATTACGATAAGATGGAACAAACATTTGATTTAAAAGACATGGACACATCTAAATATAATGAAGTGACAATTTATTGTGATAAAGCACATGTTGTATTCGGTAGTGCTAAATTAAAATAAATACGTTTCACTAAGGGGGAATTCAGTAATTCTGAGTTTCCCTTAAACTTTATAAAAGGAGAAAGCATGTCATGACAAAGATATATACATTCATATGTTTAATCATTCGCGTTTATAGTGGTTATTTAATCTATATGCAAGGATATGAAAAATTAACAGGAGGGTTTAGTTTACAAGGATTAACGCAAGTAATCGCACAGAATCAAGACTCTCCTATGTGGTACAAGTGGTTTTTTGAGCATATTATTGCACCATATACGACTTTATGGGAATGGGTCATTCCTTTAGGTGAAATATTTTTAGGATTAGCTTTAATTCTAGGATTTCTGGAGTATTATGCAGCACTTTTTGGTATATTTATAATGATAAATTACATTTTAGCAGATATGATTTTTACGTATCCACTTCAGCTTGTAGGCTTTATATTGATTGCATTAAATATCAGAAGTTTACGTAAATTATCAGCAGCTGCTATCGTTAAGAAGTTTATGAAGAAGGAAGCGGGATAGAGATTATGGCGCATATTTTAATTGTAGATGACGAACAAGATATTCTAGATATTTGTAAGACTTACTTTGAATATGAAGGGCATCAAGTTGTGACAGCTTCGGATGGACAACAAGCCATCCATCAGTTGAATGACGCAATTGATTTAATGATATTAGATATTATGATGCCCGAAAAAAACGGTTATGATGTCGTTAAAGAGATGAAAGCGCGGGAACTAGACATTCCTTTTATCTATTTAACTGCTAAGACGCAAGAACACGATACGATCTATGCATTGACGTTAGGTGCAGACGATTATATAAAGAAACCATTCAGTCCTCGTGAACTCGTGTTAAGAGCGCATAACTTATTAAATCGTACTCAAAAATATTTTAAACAAGATTACTTAACATTTGGTTCTTTACAATTATGTAAACAAGAAAAAATCATTAAAGTAAATGATCAAGAAGTATCATTAAGAGTAAAAGAATTTGATGTACTTTGGTATTTAGCAGACCACGAGAAAATGGTCATTTCTAAATCAGAACTACTCGAAAAAGTATGGGGATACGACTATTACGAAGATGCCAACACTGTAAATGTACATATACGTCGTATAAGAGAAAAGTTAGAACAACATCAATATGATGAATATGTTATTAAAACCGTTTGGGGATTAGGTTATAAATTTGAAAGGGCGAAATAAATGCTAACAATTCGAACACAAGTTATCACTGCATTTATCAGTAGCATTGTATTAACGACAATTATTCTAGCAATTGCATATAAATGGATGTGGTTTAATGCACATACAACATTACTTTTGACGATTAGTGCGATTATTTCAAGTTGTTTAACGACAGTCATTTGTATGTTGTTTATTACGCCATTAGTTAAACGTATTAGATTGTTGAATAAACAAACAAAATTAATAGCAGATGGACAATATAGTGAAACGGCCATAAAAATAGATAGTCCGAAAGAAATGAAAGAATTAAGTGAGGCCTTTAATACTATGGCTCGAAATATTGAAGCGCAAATACAACAAGTTCAATATGAACAACAAGAAAAAAGTGAAATGGTACAAAATTTAACACATGATTTAAAGACACCATTATCAAGTATTACGTCCTATGCAGAAGGTTTAAAAGAAGGTATTATCAGTCAATCAGATGAACAACAGAAAGCTTACAGTGTGTTAATTAAACAATCTCAAAGAATTTCAATGATGTTTGATGAATTGACTAGTGTAATGGAAATTAATCGGGATCATAAACAAAGTTATCCATTAGAAACGATCTATTTAGATAAACTTTTTGTGACACTTTTACAATCTTATGAACAACAAATCGCGAGTGAAAATCGCACGATAGATGTTAATTTATGTGAAGATATCACTTACTTCAAACAATATAAAGTACCATTAGAACGTATACTCATGAATATTTTAGATAATGCATTTAAATATACACAACTTGGAACAAGAGTTGAAATTAAAGTTACGAAAGAAGACAGTAATATATGCATTGCCGTTTCTGATGATGGTCCAGGTATCGCAGAGCAACATTTACACCGTATATTTGATCGCACTTATCGCGTTGAAGCGTCTAGAAACAAAGATACGGGTGGGTCAGGTTTAGGTTTATATATTGCGAAAAATCTGGCCGAACAAATGGACGGACAGTTAAAGGTAGAAAGTAAAGAGGATGTCGGTACAACATTTTATTTAATAGTACCTATGAAATAACATAAATAAGAACCCCTAATTCAGAATGATGAATTGGGGGTTCTTGTTTGAATTTATGATTTTACTTCACCTAATAAATGAAGCCATTTCTTAATAATTTCACTTTGTGCGTATTTTTGTGATTCAGTCATACAGTTGTCTCGGAATGTTTTTTGCAGTTCAGGATTACTTAAGTAAGACTTCACGGTTTCATAAAGGTTGTCCTCATCATTTCTAGGAACAAGATAACCGTTTTTACCGTTAACAATCAATTCACTTGGTCCATAAGGGATGTCATAACTGATTGCAGGTAGCCCATTTGATAATGATTCCAACAATGCTAATGCAAATCCCTCCATATTACTTGTTATCATACTTACATGGAATTTGTGCATTTCTTTCGTAATATTAGGGATGAATCCACGGAATTTAACATGTTCTTCTAAACTTAATGAATCAACCAATTCTTTTAATTTATTTAATTCACTACCAAATCCAAATAAATGAAGTTCAATTTGCTCAAAATCTTCTTTCAATTTATCGACGAGTCGAATTTGATGCTCGAGTTGTTTCTCAGGTGAATATCGTGCGATCGACATTAATTTAATTGGTCCGTCAGGCACAGTAGGTGAATAATTCGGCTCTATTGGTTGAGCATATCCAACTGGAATATTATAAACAGGTATTTTTGATTGAATACGCTTCTCTACATCTTTCTTTTGTTGAAGAGTAGATACTAAAATACCAGAAAATCGCTCTAAATGATTGAATACACTACCATAAATATTTTTAATGTCTGAACCTTCGATATCATTGTTGTCCTTAACATGTGTACTATGTAATACAGATATAACGGGTATTTTCGAATCTGTAAGTAAGAATGGTGGAGAAGTAATAGCAGTCTTATCACTAAAGAATAAGTCACCGTCTTTATATAAATGTTCATAGAAAAATGCGACCAGTTCATTTTTGTTATCAAATATATAATCTTTAGAATGAAAATCATAAAGCATGATTCTAGAAATGATTTCTTTTTCTTGATTTTGATCGAAATATATTTCTAACTTTACTTGTCCATTTGGTGTTAAATAAGCATCATAGACCGGCTTTTCTTTAGCACACATATATCTAATACGACTTAAGAAACCTCTAGAATCGTAATAATCTCTTTTACATTTTTTATCTTTTGTATCTATATGATTCACAAAATTTAATAATTTGTAGTCGGAGTCGCGGAAACTAGCATATATAAATCTCTTACCATTGCGAAATACTCTTACATCGTTTGTATTAGGAATATATTTAATTTCATAGTTCAAATCATGTTGCCAATATTCAATCCAGTCTTTAACTGTATTCATATGAATGTTTATAGATTCTTGAAAATAATCAAACATTGAAAAGACTTGTTTATTTACTCCGAATATATGAGCATTCTTATGTAAATTAGGATTCCAAGATAATGTAATAATTTTTGCTGACAAGTTGTATGAATTAAATAATTTTAGTCTATTTATAACTGATTTTTCAATGCCAGTTATTTTATTATTGATATTATTTACAATAAAATAGTTCACTTTTAAATCACCTACAAAATATAATTATACATATATATAATATACGATATTTCATATTGTCATGTCAGTATTTTATGTAAAAAATCTGGAAATAAGCTGTATAATGAGAAGTTACAATAACATAAGATTTCCTGTTATAATGGACGAAATACATTTATTTATAAAAAATAAATTGTTAATTTATTGAAATGAGGATAAATAAATGAGTATGAAACAAATGTTTGAAGATAGTGAACCAATTTTTCAAGATCAAACGAAGTATGTAATCTTAAAGTCGTGTTTACTCATTATTATATGCATGGGTACATATACATCGATTGCGTTAGCTAGCAATTTGTTCATTGTATTAATAGGGTGTGTGTTATTTATCCTGTTACTTTATTTAATGCATCGATTCCAATTACAACTTATTAAATTTGAAGCTTTAAAGAAAGCAGATATCAAATATACATTGAGTACATTAGGTATAGCACTTATCATGTATTGGACTGTATCGGCAATTATAGGACAACCACAAAATCAAATGGAAGTATATAAAGATTTAAATACTTTACCTCTATACATATCTATTATTATATTTGTGATACTAGGACCAATATTTGAAGAACTTATATTTCGAGGTTTCATGTTAAAAGGGATGTTTAAAGGACACCTATTAATAGGATATATCTCATCTAGTGTACTATTTGGATTGTCACATGGACCATCAAGCATAGGTGAGTTTATCATTTACTTTGGAATAGGATTATTATTTGGCGCACTTTATTTAAAGACTAACCGATTAGAAGTAGCCATTATAGCGCATGGATTGAATAATTTAATACATATTCTTATATATTTAGTGTTTTTTAATTAGATATCGTGCGCAAAGGTACAAAATGGGGGTGTAACGCACGAAGACTGAGAGATATCGTGCGCTAGAGCACAAAATAAGGGTGTATCGCACGAAGACTGAGAGATATCGTGCGCTAGGGTACAAAATAGGAGTGTATCGCACGAAGACTGAGAGATATCGTGCGCTAAGGTACAAAATAGGGGTGTAACGCACGAAGACTCGTAGATATCGTGCGCTAGGGTACAAAATAGGGGTGTAACGCACGAAGACTCGTAGATATCGTGCGCTCAGTTTCTCATTTAAACAAAAATAAAGCTGGAGACATCTGTTGTTAAAGATGTCTCCAGCTTTTTCTATATAATTAAAATTACTGTACGGTTTCGGTCATTTTAGATGTTAAATCTAATATGGATGTTTGATTGAGTGTATCAATAATTTGTTGATCTACTTGTGTGTATACATCATCTAATGCAGACTGTATATTTTGTCCGACGATACAATCTGGATTTGTGTCTTGATGAATTTTAGCGAAATGCTCTTCATCTTGAATAAGTTTATAAACGTCGCCTAATAAGATTTGGTCTGCTGATTGAGCCAGTCGATAGCCTGATTTACCTTGTTGGCTCTCGATTAAGTTACCATTTCTTAAATATTTACATATTTTTCTTACAAGTGTAGGGTTACTATTAATGCTACCTGCTATAAATTTACTAGATATAGGTTCTTTGTTTACAGATAGTAATGATAATATATGAATTGCTACTGATATTTGTGTATTCACGCTTTTCACCTCTTAGATTCCTTATTTATTATAACTTTGAGAGATGAGAATTGCGATAGTAAATGCGTATTATTTTGATAATACTGAAATTCTTTCTTGGATATGGTTACCTTCAGTTGCTTCATCTACTAATGCAATGGCGTAATCAGCATAGCTTATTTTACTTTCACCTTTATCGTTTAAAGTGAAGACTTCCCCAGCTAAAATGTATTCTCCAGTTCTTTCTCCATCAGCTATAAATTCTGCTGCAGGACTTATAAATGTCCAGCGTACGTCATCTCTTTTACGAAGGTCTACAAGAGCTTTACCTTGAGATTTTGCAAGTGGTTTAAATACTTCTGGAAAATCAGGTGTATCGAAAAGTTGATTTTCTAATTGATCATCAACGTATAAACTACCAGCGCCTCCGATAATAATTAATCGTGTGTTTGTGTTTGATAAAATATCACTTAAATGTTGAATAGAGTCTTGGTGTAAATGAAGTTTGTCTTCTCTAATTTCACCGAAAGCATCTACAACAACATCGAATTGTGTTAAGTCTTCAGTTGTTAAATCAAATATATCTTTAATAATAGATTGTGTTGCCACTGTTTTATTTTCGTTACGAACGATGGCTGTTACATCTAATCCTCTGTTAATTGCTTCTTCTGTAATTAATTTACCTGCTTTACCGTTTGCTGCTATAACACCTATTTTCATTTTACATAACCTCTTTCTTGTATTTAATTTAGATACAAGTTGAGTATAATATGTATATCGGGTTTTGTCAAAGATTTTGTGTATAAAAAAACTGCTATGTGGAAATCCACATAGCAGATGTTTGTTTATTTATATCTTACCACCAGTTATTAGCTTGACGGAAAGCAATTGCAGCTTCGATTGAACCGTAACGTTCTTTAGCATACTTGATCATGCCTTTAGTTTGTTCAGTAACACTACCTGTACCCCAAGATTCTTTAGTTTGACCAAGACCTCTGTAGCCAAGTTCATTTACGGCATTTGGGTTACCGCTAGATTCAGGCATTACGATGTTATCCCATAATGCTTTTGTACCGCCAGCAGCGATAAACTCTTTATATACTTCACTTGTATTAGATGAATCAGTTGATTCTGTAGTTTGAGTTGCTTGAGTCGGTTGAGCGACTTGTGTAGTTGTATAGTTATAGTTTGTATTTTGATTAGAGTAGTTTGTATATTCACTTGCATCTGCTTGAGCGCCAAATCCAGAAGCAATAATGCCTGCTGCAGCTGTTGTTGCAAATAATAATTTCTTCATAAAAAAATATCCTCCATGTGCTATTTAAAGCATTTATAAATTTTGTATCTTTATTACTTCATACACTCTAACACCATTTTTGATATCATAGGTTACAGGAGAATAAAAATAAAATTTCTTTTATGACAGTCAGATTAAAAAGATAATAGGCATATGACAAGTTGTAATTTGAAACGTTTACAGTAACTTTATAGAAATAGAGGTGTATTATTATGGAAAGAATTAAGCTTAAGATGATTAGAAATCATTTAGACAACATACCTGAATATGAATTACCAGAAGGTTACTCAATTAGATTGTTTAAAGAAGGGGACGAACGTCTTTGGGCAGAAGTTGAAACTGCTGCAGGAGAATTTTCAAATATAGACGAAGCATTGCAAAGGTTTCATAAAGAATTTGGCTCTCATATAGAAGAAATGAAATATAGATGCTTATTTATTGAGAATAATTCAGGAGACGTAATAGGAACGACGACAGCATGGTTCGGGCAATTACCATTAACAGACTCACATCTAGGTAGAATACATTTCGTAGCCATTAAACCGGAATATCAAGGTAAGAAATTATCAAAGCCATTATTGAGTGCAGCACTTAACAAAATAATAGAGCTTGGTCATAAAGAAGTATATTTAACGACACAAACAACAAGTTATCCAGCAATTAATATGTATTTAAATTATGGTTTCGAACCATATGACCCAGATAATACAGATCAAAAAGGTTGGTTGATGATGGAAGATATATTAAATAGGAAGTTAAACGTATAAAAAATGCCCCTATACCATTATTCCCGTGGTATAGGGGCTATAAATTAATGTGTACTATTAATTTGTCAAAGCCAAAAAGAATATTAAGTATTCTATAATTTAGTCAAAGTTAATTCTTTATCAGCTAAATGAGCGATTTCATCCATTAAACCGAAAGAAGGGTTAACATCTCCGTTTTCAATTCTGGCTATAGTAGATTGAGGTTTGTTAAGTTTATTAGCTAACTCTCTTTGGGACCAGCCTTTTTCCTCCCTTAAGTTAACAACCAACATTGCAGCTCTTAATTTTTTTCTTGCCATTTTATGTTCATGAGCTAAATGAGGATTATCGCTTATACTTTTAGCAATCAGTTTGTCTGTTTGACTCATTTTTTTCACATCCTTAATCTAAATAATTTCTTCTAATTCTTTTACCTTTTTCAATCTCTTTTTTAGGTGTTTTTTGTTGTTTCTTAGTGAAACCGTGAGTTATTACATATCTGTTATCAACTACTCTAAAATATATAACTCGTTGAATGTTACTACCTCTTTTCGAACGTATTTCATAAAGATTCTTTTCTAGTTTCTTTGTCCATTCCATTTTTTGAGCTTGTTGAATTCCATATTCTTCAATTAAAGATATAATCTGAAGTAGTTTAACTGAATCTTTAACAGGTATGCTGTTGAGATATTCTTGAAAACTTACTATATTGTCGTATTCAAATATTATGCTTTTCATATTTATATGATAGCATTTATGCTATCAATCGTCACTTTATTTACTCGAAAATTAAACGTATAAAAAATGCCCCTATACCATTATTCCCGTGGTATAGGGGCTATTAATATTGATGCATTAATAAGTACTTAAAACTGCATAAGTACTATCTATATAAGGTGTTGTTAAATTGTGTTTTTGGCTAATTTTGTAGATATAACCTTGTATAAATGCTGTTTCTAAAGGTCTTTCACTTATGATGTCGTAATACATACTTGTACCCATGTCATCAGGGTAGCCTTCATAAATTTTCATAATGCTCTCTTCAAAATCATCATCAAAATAAATACCTTCAGCTTTAGCGACACGATTACCTTCAACTAATAAGTTGTAACAAAGTGCATGTATTTGATCATGTTTAAGTACACGAGCTGGTTGTCTTGTTAGAGCAGTTACCGTGTTAATGCCTAAATTGACGATTAATTTATACCAAACATGTTGATCATAATCTTCGAGACATTCAATATTAAGTAAACTATTTTCAGTTAAACTTTTAATGTCTAATGTTTGTGCGTGAACAGGTAATCTTAAAGTCCAATCTCTAAAGTGCGTGACGACGTTGTCTTCTTTTTGGCCACTTATATAAACGACTGCATGAAATTTGTGCGGGTGATCAATTTTCTCTAACTGTCCATAGCCATTTTGAGTTAAAATAATAACGCTATTAGCATGTAGGATATGATGAAGATACGGGATGAGTGCGTCAAGTTGCGTTGCTTTAACAGCAATAAATAAGATATCTACTTTTTCATGTGCATCTTCTAAAGATTGAACGGGAAATGAATGTTGCACATCTTGATTGTATTCTTGGAAATAGACTGTAGCGTTTGATCTTCCAAACAGCGTAACATCAAGGTTTGATTGCGTTAATGCAAATGTAATGGCTGTACCCACAGCGCCAGGACCGATTATTCCAAACTTTTTCATTTATTATTTTCCTTTCAATGTTAATATATACATAATAACAAATATAAGAAGGTGGTACGGGATGAAAACCATTAAACAATTGTTGTCCATGAAAGAACAAAAAGAAAAAATATCCATGATTACAGCATACGATTATCCAAGTGCTAAACAAGCAGAAGCAGCAGGAATAGACACTATTTTAGTAGGCGATTCTTTAGGAATGGTTGTGTTGGGCTACGATAGTACAGTCGAAGTGACAATGGAAGATATGATACATCATGCGAAAGCTGTTAGAAGAGGTGCACCAGAAAGTTACGTAATCGTTGATGTACCTTTTGGAGCAGTCGGTATTGATCATACAACGGATATGAAAAATGCGATTCAATTGTATAAAGATACTAAAGCAAACGCTGTGAAAATCGAAGGTGTGCATACGAAATTGATCCAAGGTTGTACTCAAATTGGTGTGCCAGTCGTATCTCATTTAGGTTTAACACCTCAAAGTGTCGGCATTACAGGTTATAAATTACAAGCAAGCTCAAAAAGAGAAGCTGAACAACTGATAGAAGATGCGAAAGCAGTTGAACAAGCAGGTGCAGTGATGCTCGTATTAGAAGCGATTCCAAGTGATTTGGCAGAAGTGATTACGGAACAACTGACAATTCCAGTTATCGGTATAGGTGCAGGGAAAGGTACAGATGGTCAAGTACTTGTATATCATGATTTATTAAATTACGGTTCAGAACATATTGCTAAGTTTGTGAAACAATATGGTGATTTTTCAAATGGTGTAGATGCACTAAAAGCATATCATGAAGAAGTTAAAAGTGGTGCATTCCCTTCAGAAGCACACACATATAAGAAGAAAGTGATGGGGGAGACAGAGTAGTGACGCAAGTAGTAGAACGTATTAAAGGTATGAATTCAATCGTATCTCAATTTAAATCTCAAGGTAAAACAATAGGACTCGTACCAACGATGGGTGCATTACACGATGGTCATTTAAAAATGATGAAACAATCAATAGAAGAAAATGATGTAACCGCAGTGAGTATTTTTGTAAATCCATTACAATTCGGACCTAATGAAGATTTTGATGATTACCCAAGACCATTTGAATCTGATTTAGAGAAACTTAAACAAATTGGTGTAGATTATGTATTTCATCCAACAGTTGAAGAAATGTATCCAGGAGAACTAGAGATGACGATTACAGTAGGTCGTTTAGCACAAGTGCTAGAAGGTAAGAAAAGACCAGGTCACTTTGATGGCGTTGTAACAGTTGTTAATAAGCTGTTTAATATTATTCAACCAACACGCGCATACTTTGGTAGAAAAGACGCACAACAACTCGCTATAATAGAGAAAATGGTAGAAGACTTTAACCACTCAGTTCAAATCGTACCAATAGATATCGTGCGAGAAGCAGACGGACTAGCAAAAAGTTCAAGAAATATTTATTTAACAGAAGAAGAAAGAAAAGAAGCCGTACATTTATCTAAAAGTTTAGCATTAGCTAAGAAGAAATATGATGAAGGCGAAAGAAATAGTGACGTCTTAATACAAGCTATCACGCAATATTTAAAAAGTAACGTGAGCGGAGATATAGTAGAAGTTGCAATTTACAGTTATCCAGAATTAGAAGAACAACATACAATAGAAGGACAAATCTTTATTTCACTAGCCGTTAAATTTAGCCAAGCAAGATTAATAGATAATATTATCATATAGGAAAGTATTGAAGCCGATTGTGCAGGGGCACAATCGGCTTTTTTGTATTTTGATGGGGGCGCTAACGATCAAGAGTGAAAAAACAAGATCGTTAGAAATTCTAACGCTCAAGAATCACAAACAAGATCGTTAGCGGATAAAAATTTTCAAAAAATGAGAGAAACCGAGGCGCTAACGATCAAGAGTGCAAAACAAGATCGTTAGAAATTCTAACGCTCAAGAATCGCAAACAAGATCGTTAGCCGGTAGAAATTTTCAAAAAATGAGAGGAACGCAGGCGCTAACGATCAAGAGTGCAAAACAAGATTGTTAGAAATTCTAACGCTCAAGAATCACAAACAAGATCGTTAGCGCACCACATTCACATCCACATCCACACAAAAAAACGTGAGACATCATTCTGCCTCACGCTTTATCCAAGACTCCTATACTCTTACTTACACTTCTTTCAATGATGTTTCTGCACTCAATGCTCTTGCTTTGTCATCTTTAATAGTGACACCTTGTGCTTCTAATTGAGCGATTGTGTCAGCGAATTGTGGTAAGTATGCTTTATGAGCAATGAGTAATTCATTCATCACTTGTTTCGCAGATTCTCCACTTTGAATTAATGGGTTGATAATAAATGCTTGTAATAGTAATCCGTAATCTCCTGTAACGGCTGCTTCTTCTACACATAATTCCATATTCTTCATTACTTGTAACCATCCGCGTTCTGCTGGATGTAAGGAACCGAATGCGATTGGTTGAGCACCTGTCGCGTTGATATATGCTGACACTTCTACCACATCATCAGGTGCTAAATCTGGTACTGCTCCTTTATTAACAGTAGATACTACGACATGTGTATTCTTATTTGAAGCGATAGATGCAATTGTCTCACATGCGACATCTGAATAATGTGTACCACCACGTTGACTTAGTTGCTCTGGTTTATGATCGAGATGTTCATCTTTATAGAGTTCAAATAATTCTTTTTCCGTTTGTCTAACTTGTTCAGCACGCGTACCGATTTCTGGATCATTATATTCTTTAAGTGCATGCTCAAGCATTTCTTCTGCACGGTAGTAATATCTATGGTAACCACATGGAATGAGCTGCATTTGTTGTAATTGCTCTTCGAAAAATGGCACATCAAAGATATTAGAAGGTAACGATGATGCATCTTCAACTAATTGTTTATTTAATTGATCAGTCACGTCATGACCATTTGCGTCTTTAACTCGATGCCAATGGAAATGGTTTAACCCTGCAAAATGATGTGTAAGTTCTCCTTCACCAACATTCAACATTTCCGGCTCATTAATCAAACTATTCACAGGTACATTGCATAGACCAAGTACTTTTTCCCATTTGCCGTATCGTACGATAGCATCTGTAACCATACCACTTGGATTTGTAAAATTAATTAACCATGCATTTGGACAAAGTTCTTTCATATCTTCGACAATATCTAATAAGACAGGAATTGTTCTTAACGCTTTGAAAATACCACCCGGACCATTCGTTTCTTGACCTAAGAAACCATGTGATAAAGGAATGCGCTCATCTTTGATTCTAGCATCTAATAAACCTACTCTAAATTGTGTTGTAACGAAATCAGCATCTTTTAAAGCTTCGCGTCTATCTAATGATAAATGTACTGTGACATCATATGGAGAAGCATCCCACATTCTTTGTGCCATTTTGCCGACAGTTTCTAATTTCTCTTTACCTTCAGGAATGTCCACCAACCAAATTTCACTTAAAGGTAACGATTCATAACGTTTAATAAAACCTTCCATCAATTCAGGCGTATAACTGCTGCCGCCACCGATAGTTACAATTTTTATCCCTTTTTCCATTATAATGACCTCCTAATATTTTCTTTCTTATACACGTTAAGTATAAAATAGAAGTAATCATTAAAAAGGCAAATCGGGCATTATCAAATGGCATTTACAAATTTCCTAAAAATAAACCGGATTTTTGTAATGACTTTTTACAAAAGGAGATATCAATATGCTTTTAACAGAAAGAATGAAAGAAGATATATTTTCACAAGCAGAACAAAGTATCATTCAATATTTGTTTGAAGAAAAAGAGAAGATTAAGTCTAAGACGTTAAATCAAATTTCTAAAGAAACATATACACATCCTTCTACTGGTATTCGCATAGCTAAAAAGTTAGGATACGACGGTTGGTTAGAGTTGAAAGATCATTATTTAGAAGAAGTAGAATACTTAAATCGACATTATGAATCAATAGATGCAAACTTTCCATTTGATGCATCAGATAATAACATTTCCATTAGCCATAAATTAGCACGACTCAATCAAACAACGATAGACGATACTGTGCATTTAATCGATCATCAAGAATTGGATAAAGCAGTCACGTATTTAAAAGAAGCGGAAACCATTAAAATCTTTGGACTGTATCATAATTTGATGATATGCGAAGACTTTGAAATGAGAATGAACCAAATTGGCAAAACCGTTAAACTCTGTGCACTCGAACCCCACTTTGAAATAGAGAAGTCGTCGAAACATACATGTGCCATCTTCATTTCATATAGTGGTGAAAATCAAAGCATCTTGAAATTATTACCAATGTTAAAGAAAAAGCATATTCCGATTATCGGACTCACAAGTATTGGTGAAAATACAGTAACCAAATACGCAGACAGTACATTACGCATCTCAACAAGAGAAAAGTTATATTCCAAAATAAGCAACTTCACAACTCGAGATTCCATCAGCTTCTTAATGGATATCTTGTATGCTTGCGTGTATGGAACAGATTATGACAAACATACAGATTATAAAATTAATATCGCTAAAAATTTCGATAACCGCGTGACACATAATAAGATGATACAGGAGAATAAGTAGCTAAAAATATATGAGGATCATACTATTAAATCTTGGAGGACATACAATCAACTTATTATAAGTAGTTTGTATGAAATATATATTATTTTAGATTTGTTCGATATTTCTTGAATTAAAATACTATAGAAAAACAAAAAAATAAATGTCTATTATTTTAAAATTGAAGAGAGTAAGTTTTAATTTTGCGACTTCAAATAATTACCTTTTTCTTTTGAATTTTAATGATATAATCATAGTATGTAAAATGTATTATTTTTCCTATTTTTGAAAACGCTTTTATTAATATGTTGTTTTATAAATAGAAATAGTAGTTAAGATTTCAAAATATACACTTGATATTTTACAAAATTATAAATAAAGAGATATGGGACAAGGGGGCTGAGATATGAAGTTATTTCTCAAATTTATGAGCATGGCAACGGTTTTAATATACATGTTAATTAAAATACAAAATATAGTTCAAGATTATTTGGAAATTAAAAATGGTGAATATAAAGAGGAATAGAATAATCGACAGACGATTCGATGTGTTGATCGAGTTTGACTGAATTTCCCGAAATTATAATAGATAACAATTTATTAGAAAGAAGAGGAAAAAATGAAAAATAGAGTTTTAAAGAAATATAATAATTATAAGAAAAATAAAGGTAAGTTAATATATGTAAATGCAAGACGTAATAAAAAAATTAAAAAAGGTAATATACTTTTTGAAGCGGTGCATGGTGATACATATAGTGGTCATATTTATTACATGATAAAAGAATTGTTAAATAATAGTAAACTAAATTTTAAAATTTATGTAGCTTTGAAAGAGACAGAAGATATTGAGTTATTTTTCGATAAGTCAGAACTAAAGAAAATTAATTTTGTAAAACATATGTCGAATCAATACTATGAATTAATGGCTACTTGTGAATATTTAATAAATGATACAACATTTTATCCATTCTTTAATAAGAGAGAAGGGCAGAAATATTATATCATTTGGCATGGAACACCTTTAAAACATATGGGTAAAGATATTCCTAAAGTAGTAGATATTGCTAATGTGCAAAGAAACTTCTATATGGCTGATAGAATATATGTCAATAATCAAAAAACAATGGAAATATTGGCAAGAACGCATCATTTAAACAATGTTTATAACGGTAAATTTATAGTTGGTCCTTCTCCAAGAAACAGTGTCTTTTTTGAAGAAGAGAAAAGAAATCAGAATAGAAATGATTTGAATTTAAATAATAAAAAAATACTAGCATATATGCCTACATGGAGAGGGAATATTGGTAGTGTACAGAATTCACAACATGTTACAAAGTTAATTACATATTTTGAAGAAAATTTAGATGAAAATACAGTGCTATACGTAAAACTTCATCCATTTGAAAAAACGATTATTCCAGATTCATACGAGAAAGTTAAACCATTCCCGTCTAACATTGAGACATATGAATTTCTAGCTGTCACTGATTGTCTTATTACAGATTATTCATCAGTAATGTACGATTACGTGAATTTAGGTAAACCAGTTATACTTTATACTTATGATTATAAAGATTATAAAGAAAATAGAGGTTTATATGACGATTTATCATTATACCCATTTCTACAATCAAATAGCTTAGAAGGATTGTTAAAGCAAGTTGAACAAATTCCGCAACAAATCGATTATCAAGAATTTAAAAATGAATATAATAAGTATGACAAGATAGATGCGCCTAAAATTATTATTAATCATATGTTTCTAGATAAAGATGATTTAACGATTGAAGAACATAATCTTCATAATGGTAAAGAAACAGTAGTAATTGTTAGTGGAGGATTTTGGAGCAATGGTATTACGACTGCTTTAATCAACACATTAGAAAATATTGATACTACAGAAAAAAATTATATTTGTTTCTTTGAAAAAGATAAGGTTAAAAAAGAACATTATTATCGCTTGTTAGATTTACCTGAAAACGTTCATTTTTATCCAACAGTTGGAGAAATAAACGGTAGTATTAAAGATAGATTGCTGATGAAAAGATATTTATGGAACGAAAAATTCAAAATTAAAGGCATGGAAAAAGATTTAAGCAGAATTTTTAAAGAAGAATTTAGTAGACTATTTGGTGATTTAAAAATAGATTGGTTTATTCATTATACTGGTTTTGAAAGAAAAAGTGCTGAAATGATGCGACATATTGATACCAATACTGCTATCTGGGTTCATACTGATATGTTTGCTGAGTATGAAGCTAAAAAGAATTTTAGTAAAAAAATTATCTATGGTGCATATGAAAAAGCAAATAAAATCGTACTTGTTCATAGAAATCTAAAAGCAAATCTAATCAATCATTTACCTCAAGTTTCTAATAAAGTCGTCACTGTAAATAATTTCTTAGGAGAACAAAGAACAAGAAAACTAGCAAAAGAAAATTTATTAGAATCAATTGATATTGTACATGTTGATTATGCTTATAACGAAAATATGTATTTGGATTTTGCCAATTTAGATCAAGAACAGCTAGATGATAAAATAATACAGGATTATCCAGAACAAACAGTATTGACGGAAAATATAACTAATTCTATAAAGCAATTGGAAACTAAAGAAGAATATTCAAAATCAACATTAGTAACTCAAAAAGATAAAATAGAAAAAAGTATTGTAAACTCTATTACTGGACTTTATGAAGATTTCTTAAAAGATAGAGAGTTAACAGAAACGTTCAAACATTTATTTGTGAATAACCAAGATGTAATCGATGAATACTTTAATTTAAATGAGAAGGACCCTATTGTTCATTCTGTGGAATTATATAATCAAATGAGGGTTTCAAAATGTAGAATGCTCGATGCCTTGTATAATCCAGAAATTAAAGTATACATGAATATTGGAAGATATGATTATCAAAAAGGTCACGATAAGTTAATAGCTGCATTTGAAAAAGTATATATTGAAAATCCTAATGTATTTTTAATTATGGTATGTCCACATGGACCTTTGAAATCTCAAACGATTCAATGGGTTCGAGATTCAGTTGCAAAAGAAAATATTGTAATTCTGGGTGGCATAAACAACCCATATCCTTTATTAGATCATGTGGATGCTTTCGTTCTATCTTCAAATTATGAAGGTTTAGGGTTAGTAGTATATGAAGCATTAGCTTTAAATACTGATGTAATAACAGTGAATTTAAAAGAAACAACTGAATATTTAAATGAAAATCAAGCGATAATTACAGAAAACAGTGTAGAAGGCCTTGTAGATGGCTTTATGATACATCTAGAAGGAAATAAATCGTTTGAAGAATTTGATTTCAATTACTATAAAGAAAAATCTAAACAAGAATTTATAAATGTATTTAAGTAAAGGAGATTATTATGACTAAAATAAAAAAAGCAATTATACCTGCCGCTGGTTTAGGAACAAGATTTTTACCTGCTACAAAAGCAATGCCTAAAGAAATGTTACCAATATTAGATAAACCAACAATTCAATATATTGTAGAAGAAGCGTCACGTGCTGGAATTGAAGATATAATTA
>NZ_JAJNJE010000008.1:0-115895 GCF_022386035.1 Mammaliicoccus sp. O-M54 | reverse complement strand
AGCTACGACTTAGGCTATCTCTTGGCTTTATTAGGAAGTTAAGCTACAACTTGGACCATCTCTTGGCTTTATTAGGAAGTTAAGCTACGACTTGCGCTATCTCTTGGCTTTATTAGGAAGTTAAGCTACGACTTGCGCGATCTCTTGGCTTTATTAGGAAGTTAAGCTACGACTTGCGCTATCTCTTGCCTTTATTCAGGCGTTAAGCCATGACTTGCGCGATCTCTTGGCTTTATTCGGAAGTTAAGCTACGACTTGAGCTATCTCTTGCCTTTACGCAGGACTTAAGCCATTACTTCGGTAATTTTTTAAGTAATCAAAAATGTCATTTCTAAATAATCATTTAATTTTTGAAAAGATGTGAGTTTATTCCAACTTTAACTCACATCTTTTCTAATCTTGTGAGTTTATTTCCTCTTTAACTCACATCTTTTGCTATCTCGTGGGTTTACTCCGTCTTTAACTCACATCTTTTACAATCTCGTGAGTTTATTACCTCTTTAACTCACATCTTCTTCAATCTCGTGAGTTTATTTCCTCTTTAACTCACGTCTTTTACAATCTCGTGAGTTTATTTCCTCTTTAACTCACATCTTTAGCAATCTCGTGAGTTTACTACAACTTTAACTCACATCTTCTTCAATCTCGTGAGTTTATTTCCTCTTAAACTCACATCTCCTACTAAATCATACTTCTCCACCCTATATCCTGTATCGACCACATCATCTTCTAACTCATAATTCCTATTAAATAGTACTTTTCCCAGTCACCACCCCACAGCCCCCATTTCCAACACAAAAAAGTACCACAAAATCTCATGATTTTGTGGTACTCATATACTCATAATTATTTTTCTTGATAGCCGTTACCGGATTTGTATTCATAGTTTGATGGCTTAACTTTCTTGAAGTCAGGGTTATCATAGAATCTGAATAAGTCTCCGTGTAATAACTGGTCTGATAATTCGAGTTCTTTTTCGACGTTATTTTTATTTTCTTCTAAATCTTTAGGTTTCGTCTTCATAGGTTTATTAGTCTTATTATCGTACACAGTGCTACCGATTGATTTATATTTTGGCGTTATAAAATCACCATTTCTAAATGCAACCGTTTGATCGTGTCCTTTAGCTAATAAGTCTGTACCAAACATAATGTAGTTATTTGATTTAATACCTAATACGTCCAATAATGTAGGCATTACATCTGTTTGGCCACCGTATGTTTCATCGACGCCACCTTTAAGACCAGGTACTTTCATAAAGAATGGTGTTCTGTTTAAGTCCATGAATTTAGCTGGTGTGATTTCATCTTCACCAAGTAAATTAGCCATTGCTTTATTATGGTTTTCAGAAATACCATAGTGGTCTCCGTAAATGATGATTACTGAATCATCATATAAACCTTCTTTTTTAAGTTCTGTCATGAATTTTTCTAATGATTCATCTAAATAACGAGCTGTTTGAATGTATCCATCTAATGTTGCACTACCTGTATCTGGTTTCTCTATCGTTGCATCTTCTTTACTCAATGTGAATGGGTAATGGTTAGTCAACGTAATTAAATGAGAATAGAATGGTTGTTTTTGTTCTTTTAGATGTGCAATAGATTCATCAAAGAATACTTCATCTTTTAAGCCTAAGTTTTCAAGATTTTTTTGTTGCATATCATAATAAGTTGCATCATAGAACTTATCTACACCAAAATGCTTGTACACTTGATCTCTGTTCCAGAATGTTTTGTAATCACCATGCATAACTGATGTTTCATAGCCGCCTTGTTGATTTAAAATTGCTGGTAGTGATTGATAAGTGTTGTCACCTTTTAATGAGAATGCTGAACCTTGTGGTAAACCGAAAATACTATTATCCATCGTTAATTCTGAATCGGCTGTTTTACCTTGTCCCGTTTGATGGAAGAAGTTTGGATAGTATTTGTAACCTTTATCACCTTTAGCTAAAGAGTTTAAATAAGGTGTTACTTCTTCACCATTAACTTTGAAGTTTATTAAGAAAGATTGGAAACTTTCTAAGTGAATTTTAATAACGTTCTTGTCTTTAGCGATACCAAATGTTTCTTTGTTAGGTTCTTGATACTTCTGTTTTGTATAATTTTTAACTTGTGTTAAATCATCTTCACTTGCTAATGCTTTTTGTGAATTATTTTGAATCGTTTTAACCCCGTCGTAAACTGTAAAGTTATATGGTCCTAAATATTTAACTAAATATTTATGGTCAAATGTACGTGTTAATAATTCTGGTCTATCTGATTCAGCAAATGCTAAGTTTAAGAAAAATAGTGCTACAGCTACACCCATAACAACTGGGACAAATTTCTTAGGAAATGCTTTAACTGATAAATTATTTCTCTTAAAGATCAACACAAATAAGAAAATAATCGTATCTGTGAAATATATAAAATCGTACCAAGAGAATGAACTATATACTGCACCAGACATTGATTCTACGTTACTTACTTGATTCAAAGTACTAAATGTTAAGAAATCTGAAAAGAATCTAAAGTACACGACGTTAGCATATAGTAAGAACGATAGTACAAATCCAGCGATAAAAATAAACCAGAACGACTTTCTTCCCTTAAAGAATAAGAATACGCTCAATATTAGCGCAATCAAGCTGTATGGGTTCATTAATAAAATTAAATTCTGTACGAGTCCCTTAACCCCGAGTGACAAATCTACATAATAGGCAAAATAAGTCTTTAGTGAAATTGCTAAAATCGTTAGCAAGAAGAATGTAAAGACGCCTATCTTCCTATTTTTAGTTTTCATACTGTTCCTCCGTATCTCAACTCATATCAATTTTCATTATTATTTCATTACATATTATTGAAGGTTGTAATATTCTTGTAATATTTAATGTACAGTATTATAATTTATACTATTTTACAATAAATTTCAACTAAAAACCTAAAATAGAAATAAGAAATGTGTAAAAAGTGCACACAATAGACACAATTCACACATGTAATTTATTTGTTTAATTCTTCATTTAATTTATATCTAATGCCGGTTTTTATTTGTTTAACGAATTGAGCATGTTTTCTCATATTGCGTTCCGCTTCTTGTATTGTTAATTTCTTGAAGATGAGTTTTGAACCTTGCTTTTTTTGTGCTAATTTATCGATATGATAAGAAGCAATTGTTCCAATTTGAGGATAGCTCGATAATGATTGATGATCATTCAACATTACGACCGGTTGATTCCCTTCATTTAATAGAACGGTACCTTTTTTAACACTTAAAAATGATTGATCGACGATTCTACGATTAATAACGGAGTTCCCTTCTAATGTTAATCCCGTTCGGTTAAAGCGATTAGATACTTTATAAACTTGACTCTCAAGATGTTTGATTTCTGCTTCATTAAAGTGTGTCATACCTTCTCCCGATATAACATGGAATATATCTGTTAAATAATTTAACGCTAATGTATATTGGTCAACGCCCCATGAAGCTGTTTTGCTATCTTCTAAATTTTCAAATAGCTTTTTTTGTAAAGGTGTGTAGTTACGGCACATTTCAATTTCATCGCCTGCATGTAAGGTACGACCGTGGTAGCCACCCATTTCTAAACGGATACTTGTAGATTTTGAACCTAACCATTCTTCAGCAACAATTCCACCTGCAATTGCTAAATAACCTCTCGTACCTTTTGAAGCTTCACCAAACTTTAATACTTCACCTTTATCCAGCAAATGAATTTTATATGGTGCTATTTTCTTACCATCTACAAATGCTGGGAAGTTAGCTCCTGTAAATGCGATTAAAGTTGGTTCTGTAAATTGGATAGACGGCAACTTAATCGTCATTTCGATTAAAGCTTCGCCTTCTTCATTACCTACAAGCATATTAGCGAGTCTATGGTTTAATTGATCGATTGAACCATTTTTAACAATGCCAATATGTTGTTGTTTTTGCCTTCCTAAATCTTGAATCGAAGAGTATAGTCCAGCTTCTCGAATAATTAATGACATGGCTTATACCCTCCATCCTTGCTTTGTAGTTGATCTACAATATTTAAGATGACATCATCACCAAAATTAAGCTTACAAATATTATTTTGTCTATCGTATATTTCAACATTCGTCCAACCAATGACTGGCCACTCACCACTTGTATCAGTTGTCGTAATAAATAATTTATCTCTTTCAATACACAATGATCCTTTAGGGATAAATTGTTTGAACTGTGCATTACCTGAATGCAATCGATGACTTAAACCAGATAAATAAGGACATCCTGGAGTATGACCTATCATTGAAACAAAATACGTTCTAGATTCTAACACTTGTCTTTGTTCTTCTTCAGACAAGTCCGTTAACGTATCAAAATCCGGACCATATTCGCCACCTACAATGACATCTATCATAATCGATTCCTTTGTAACTTCTCTATCATTAATGTCTTGCTTTTTCTTATAAATAATACGTTCTACAAATTCAGTCATATATTTAAATGGCTCATTGATATTATGGTTCATCATCATGCTATAAGGATGATACACAACCATTAAACTATTTTCACTAGGTATAACCTCATCTATAAAAGGCATATCTTGACTTAATATTTCTAATCTAAATTCATTAATTTCATGCGTTAACTGTCTCGAAGGTTCACGATCGCTCATTACAGTTAATGCAGAATCGCCCTTAGGATATATGCGCATTTAAGACACCTCATTCTATTCTGCTATATATAAAGCATCATTATTTACGATAAAATACATCTGTTAAATCAATAAATACATGTGTTAATTGATTTACAAATAAGCCTACAAAAACAATTGCAACGGCAAATCCAATATATAAATACGCAAAACTTTGCTTATTTTTTTCTTTTCTCAATTCACTTAAAACGATGCGCTTTAAGTAGAATGCAATAACAATCACTATTACTAAATATAATAATGTTAAGAACATCTATTTTCACCCGTCCTTATATGATGTTTACTATTTTACTATTTGTATCTTTATATTACCATCATAATTTTAAATCTATTTTTGTCCATTCTCGCAAACTATTAATCATGTATATTTCACAATTTGAACTTTCGATATCGTTGATTAACTTTTCCACAGTAATATTTTTTTCTTCGATAAGGTTATCTTCTAATAACGCTTGCCTCATACAACCATTTAAAAATTGTCCATGATATGGAGGTGTGATATATGCATCACCTATTTTAATAACGACATTACCAATATCAAATTCTGTTATTTCATTCTCTCCATTATAATACAATATGACATCTGTATCATGATTATGTTGAAAATGATGACGTTCAGTTGTTTTGTGTATCGTATAAATAGAAGAAACTGGTGTACTCGGTAACAACTGAGCTGTTAAAGATTGAGTTGAATCGACTATTGGTGAAGTTTCAGCATTAAATGTACCATCCGAATTTAATTCAACTCTTAATTTATATGTGCCATCTACATAAGTATTAACCATGTCGTTAAGCATAGTTTCCCATTCGTCTTTATTAAATCGAATATTTAACGCTTTAGCACTCGTAGAAATTCTGTGCGTATGTTCGTGACGTCTTTGGACTTTTCCATTTTCTAATCTCATCGTTTCAATAAGATTTACATGTCTGCTTTCTAATATTTTAGATTTCATTTTGAATTCCTCAATTTCAGCTTCAGCATTTGAATCTATTGTGATACCAGCTCCAACGCCATAAACTGCTCTTTCTGAATTTGAATGTATCGTTCTGATTGGAACATTAAAAATCATTCTGTTATCAGGTAACAACAAACCTATCGTTCCACAATATATGCCTCTTGGTCTATTCTCTAGTCGTTTGATAATGGCCATCGTTGATTCTTTTGGGGCACCTGTTATCGAGCCACATGGGAATAGCGCTTGAAGTAGATTAAATAATGAATGCTGTGCTTTCAATTGACTTCGAATCGTGCTAGTCATTTGATATACCGTTTGATAAGGTTCGATTTTAAATAAATCAATGGCATTAACCGTACCAACTTCAGAAATTTTACTCAAATCATTTCTAAGCAAATCTACAATCATGACATTTTCTGCTCTATCTTTTTGAGAATGCTTCAGTTGTTCATAATTTGCTTGATCTTCTACTTTATGATTCCCTCTTGAAATTGTCCCTTTCATAGGTTTCGTTAATACTGTATTTGTCATCTGTTGATAAGTACCATATTGAAAGAAAAGTTCTGGAGAAATGGATATAATCGTTTCATCTTCAAGCTCAATATACGCTTGATAATCTCCATTAGCATCCTCTGTGAGTGATTGATAATAGTCATAACCATGACGAATCGGTTCTGATTCAAGTTGTGTCGTATAATTAACTTGATACGTATTTCCTAGTCTAATTTCATCTTGAATAGCTTGTATATTGTTTGCTAAACGTTCATCTGAATCTGTTCTTCGCCATTCAATATGTTCATTTATATATGTATGTTGCGTTTTATCATTAAAGTGTGAGACAGGTTGTTCGAATACTTGAATACTTCCATAATGATGTGACGCTTTATAAACATTTAACGCTGAATCAAAAGCTGCTGCACTTTCATATGGTAAAGTCATGACAACATAGTATCCTTCTTTTTGATAGCGCTCCGCTTCATGCACAAGCTCTGATACTTCTTCAATCGTTCTTGCATATTTAATGACAATTGGATTCTCAAATTTATAATCTAATTTCTCTTCTATTTGACTGTCTGAAATATACTTAAATTGTATATGTGTCTTCAATCTCTACACCTGCCTTTACTAAGAAATTCGCAATTTGTTCTAATCCATATTCACTTAATATTGCTTCCGGATGATACTGAACCGCTTCAATAGGTAAATGTTGATGTCGTATAGCCATTGGAATACCTTCTTCTAACCATGCTGAAACCGTAAACCCTTCAGGTATATGGTGTTTATCTGCTATTAAAGAATGATATCTTGCCACTTCAAATGATTCAGGCAATCCTTCAAAAATACCTTTCCCATCATGTTTAATCGTTGCTGTATGCCCATGAACAGGACGTGGACCTTTTACGACTTTGCCACCAAAAGTAGATATCAATAATTGAAAGCCAAGACATACACCTAATATGGGTATATCTGTATAAATAGATTGAAGAAACGCCTTTAACTGTACATAATCATCTGGATGACCAGGGCCAGGTGAAATGATCATAGCATCTGGATTGATTGCACGTACAACATCACAATTTACCTCTTCAGATTTCAATATTTTTATTTGTTCATTTTTTGTCAGTATATTAATATACTCGATAATGTTATATGTAAAAGAATCGTGGTTATCTATCATTATAATCATATGTTTATTCGCTCTTCTTTCGTTAATTTCATGTCAATCATACCATATACTAAACTTGCTTTTACAATTTGATTATATTATCATTTGTATATTCAATAAACTAAGAGGTTACTAGCTTACACCCTCTATAAAAAACTAGACACCTACGTCTACCTTTTTATAGAAGGCAGGCTTTTTTTATGCCTTTATAAAGGAGAAACACTATGTCAGAAACATTAAAGAATGAAAAAGCAGTTGTTGTGTTCAGTGGCGGACAAGACAGTACAACATGCTTATTCTACGCGAAAGAACATTTTAAAGAAGTAGAATTAGTGACGTTTCAATATGGCCAACGCCATGATTTAGAAATTAAAGTTGCTGAAAATATCGCTAAAGAACAAGGATTAAAGCATCATATTCTAGATATGTCATTACTTTCACAACTATCCCCTAATGCATTAACAGACCATTCAATGCAAATAGAAAATGATGAAAACGGCATACCTAATACATTTGTGCCAGCACGTAATTTACTATTCTTATCATTTGCAGGTGCATTAGCATACCAAATTCGTGCTAAACATATTATTACAGGTGTTTGCGAAACAGACTTTAGCGGGTATCCAGATTGTAGAGATAGCTTTATTAAATCTATGAACTTATCCCTTAACTTATCGATGGACAAAGATTTCGTCATTCATACACCGCTCATGTGGTTGAATAAAAAAGAAACTTGGGCACTAAGTGATCAATTAGGTGCATTAGACTATGTTAGAGAAAAAACATTAACATGTTATAACGGTGTGATGAGTGATGGTTGCGGTGAATGTCCTGCTTGTAAATTAAGAAAACAAGGATTAGACCAATACCTAGAAACGAAAGGAAGTTTATAATGTTACAACAAATCTATCCGAGCGTTCAACACCCTTATGCTTTCGAACTGAATAAAGACTTTAATTTTTCAAGTGCACATTATATACCACATGAAGAAGCTGGTAAATGTATGAATGTACATGGGCACACATATTTTGTTAATTTAACAATTGCTGGCGACGAATTAGATAAAATGGGCTTTTTAGTGAACTTTAGCGAATTAAAATCATTAATCCATAAACGTTATGATCATCAACTTTTAAATGACTTTGAAGAATTCAAAGATTATAGTCCTTCAACTGAACAAGTTGCTCAAACTATTTATAATATCGTTCAAGCATCTCTAGATAAACGTGATAATCAACCTAAATGTGTACAAGTATTTGTGAGAGAAACACCTACAAGTTATGTCGTTTACCGTCCAACTAAGAAAGGTGACAACAATGCCTAAAATACCAGTGTTAGAAATCTTCGGTCCAACGATTCAAGGTGAAGGTGCAGTCATTGGTCAAAAAACGATGTTTGTTAGAACAAGTGGTTGTGATTATAGATGTAGTTGGTGCGATTCAAGTTTTACATGGGATGGCTCTGCTAAAGATGATATTCGATTACTTGAACCAGAAGATATTATTTCAGAATTAGATCAACTCGCTCCAAATAAATATCAACACGTTACGATATCAGGTGGTAACCCTGCTCTGATTAAAAATATCGGACCTTTTGTAGAAGCACTTAAAGCAAGAAATATAAAGACCGCACTTGAAACTCAAGGCTCTAAATTCCAAGAATGGATGACACTAATCGATGACTTAACGATTAGTCCTAAGCCACCAAGTTCTGGTATGAAACCTAATTTAACAATACTAGATGAAGTTATCGCACAATGTGTAGAAGAAAGTCTTTCACTCAAAGTTGTGATTTTCGACGAAGCAGACTATCAATTTGCTAAAGATATACACAAACGATATCCTTCTATCCCATTCTATTTACAAGTAGGTAATCCATATCTAGACGATAGCGTTTCAAACCATACTGAAAAATTACTCGAAAAATATGAACAACTGATCGATAAAGTAATGAATGATACTTTAAATGATATTTTTGTTCTACCTCAGCTACATACACTGTTATGGAGCAATAAAAAAGGTGTTTAATATTTCCTAGGAAATAGCATACACAATATAAAATAAGCACATCACTTACTTGAAAATTCTCATTAAGTGATGTGCTTATTTATTTTAGTCTATTATTTATACAGCTTTTGGCTGTCTTTTCATAACTTTATATATAACATAAATCGCAATCCCTAATATAAGGAAGATCCACCAAGGAATATAAACTTTCATCATATCTTTAAATACAAGATTAGGTACTAATATTAGAATTGCTGGTATAACACCAACTAATAGTCCAGCATATGCTGATTCTTTTATTTTCTTATATTTAGATTTATCAAAGATATATCTTTGGATAATATTGAATAATGCTTTAACAATAAAGAATCCACCTATTGGTACAATAAGTAATAGGAAAAGTGTAGATATAAGTGGTGTCTTATAATCAACAAATATACCTACGATACCTGTAATAACAAAATATATACTATAGAAGTAAGCTACACCCATTCCTACCATTTTTAAAATTGCTTTATTAGATTCATTCGGTAGTTCGTTTAATATATCATCGGCATGACCTTTAACATCATGACCGAAAAATTCAATTGCAGTTGTGCCATTTGAAACAGCTTCTAATAAATGATCAAGAACATCCATTAATATGACTTCTGATTCATGTTCATTTACGCGCAAGTCTGTTCTAACATATAACAAGAAATCTTCATAAACTTCTAAATCCGTTTCATTTAGCTGCTTTCTCTTCTCGTTGTTTTCTTTGATGAGTTGTTTAGTAGTTCTAGACATCTTCATTGCTCCCTTTTAACAATTTAGTAATAGGATCCTTAATTTCAAGCCATTCTTTTCGTACGATTTCTAATTCTTCGCGACCTTTATCTGTAATATAATAATATTTTCTTTTAGGTCCTTGTTCACTATGCTTAAACTCACTATAAATAAAATCCTTCTTCAATAATCTAAGTAAAATAGGATATATCGTTCCTTCACTTACATCGGTAAATTGATGTTCATTTAATTTGCGAGATAATTCATAACCATATACTGGTTGAGATTGTATGATAGATAAAATACAAGCATCTAATAACCCTTTTCTCATCTGTGTCTTAATTGTCGACATCTTAATAACCTCTTCCAATTTTTACAGCTATTTTGTATTACAAGATAGCTTACTTTTATACTATTAAAGTTTCCTTCATTTGTCAAAGGGTCTTTAATTTTTTTCACAAAACATATATTTAGTGATTATATGTTTAGAAATTGTTATAATTCTTAGATGAGACTATTTTAAGGCAGGAGACAGATATGGCATTCCTCGTTTCAATTAATATCATTCTGTGTATCGTCTTGATGTCATATAACTTTGTAGTAATGAATAAGAAATCGCGTATCAATCATTACGCTATTTCAATCACAATTGCTTTGAATGGTTTAATATCCTTTATAATCATCAAAGAAATCAACTTCATCACGATTGCTGTAACGACTATGTTACTTATATGGGCATTTTTACATACATGGATTCAAATTAAATACGTTCCAAACTACATTGAAAATCAATATTTCGTACTTTATATCATTACGATTGTATTTAGTATGTCTTTAAACATTGTTTATTTAGATAGTACACTTTCAATTTATCAATCTGTACCTTATTTAGGTGTCAGTTTATTTATATTTGGCCAAATCATTGCTTATTTATCGTTATTCACAGAACCTATTGAATCAGACGGTAAAAGGCTCGCAAAAATTTACCAAAATGGTATATATCGATACTTTATTCATCCGCGTTTAGTTGGTGAGATATTATCGATTGTGGCGTTAATATGTATGATTGTCCTTACGCCTCATTGGTTTCTATTAATACCAGTGTTCCTTTTTTATATTATGTTTATTTTATGGCAAAAGTTATTCAAAACTTCTTATTATGTTTCACATAGTGAATAACAGGGTACTTAAATATAGAAATAAGAAATATAAATAAGGAGGTACACTCAAATGGGCTTTATATTAATGTTAATCGTAGGTGGCCTAATAGGTTGGCTAGCAGGTGTTATATTAGGTAAAGATATACCTGGCGGCATAGTCGGTAATATTATTGCCGGTTTAATTGGTTCAGCGATTGGTGGTTCTTTACTTGGAGACCTAGGTCCAGTATGGGGTGGCGTCGCAATCATACCAGCACTAATCGGTTCAATTATTTTAATTCTTGTATTATCATTTATTTTGAAATTAATCAAAAAATAATTAATCTTCAATTAATAGATAAAGTTAAAGCAACCATCCGCGGATGGTTGCTTTTTTAATGTAAAAATATCGATCCAACTACTAATACAAATACTGAATTAGCTATTTCAATTAAACCTACATGCATAATTTTTATTTTCTTACCATATAAAACGATTGATCGTATTAAACTCGGTATATACATCAACATAACTAATGGATGTATAAAGAATCCTACAACAACTATACATAAATGATAAATCCAAGATGACCATTTATATTTTACGGATTTTTTCTCTCTAATCATCGTCTTAACGTATAAAATTGTACCGAAGAAATATAAGAAACTTAATATAAAGACTGGTAACCAAGATTGTACATCTGTTATAGATACATTTAAGAAAGCGCTGATCACACCAAATAAACAGAATATCAAGACAGCTATTAAATCATTAGTAAATGCTCTTTCATTTTTCTTTTTAGCAAAATAGGCATTTAATAGTGATAAAGGTACCATCAGTAGAAAAATCCATATCGTAACGGGTTTATGTAATACGATTGGTACAAAACATATGACGACAATCAAAGCAAATATGCCTGCCGTATAAATATAACCTATTATTTTCTTCCTTTTCTTTAAGTAGAAGAAAATTTGGTCACTCATGAAATAAGATGCCAGTACACCTAAATACAATAATAAATGAAAGTATGTAAAACCAGTTGCTGCAATTCCGAATGCGATTGGTAGTACAATCATTGACCATACGCCATGTTGATTTGGTTTTTTAAATTTAAACAAATAAAACACCTCCACAGTTTTATTTTACTAAAAGATGCATATGAAATACATCTTAATTCAAACAAATCTGTGAAGGTTCTATATTTTACTTCATATCTCCAATTTTAACTTCATCTGGATCTCTAAATTGTCGTTCATCTGTATTTAATTGGTCGATTTTGGCTAAATCTTCATCACTCAATTCAAAATCAAATACATCAAAATTCTCTCTGATTCTATTATCGTTTTGAGATTTTGGAATAACGAGTCTACCTTGTTGTAAATGCCATTTAATAATAACTTGGGCAACAGTCTTATTATACTGATCTGCTATACTTTGTAAATCTGCGTTATTTAACCATTCCCCACCTCTCATTAGTGGACTCCACGCCATTAATTTAATACTTTTACTTTCACAATATGCTTGTAATGCTTTTTGATTAAATAACGGATGAAACTCAACTTGGTTAACTGCAGGGATAACTTCAGTTTCAGCTAATAATTGATCTAAATGATGTTCTTTAAAATTACATACACCAATTGCTTTAATTTTGCCTTCTTTATATAACGTTTCTAATGCTTTATACGTCTCAATAAACAATCCGTCTGCAGGACATGGCCAATGAATTAAATACATATCGATATACGTAAGTTGCAATGATTCTAATGAGTCATTAAACGCTTTAATAGTTGCATCATACCCTTGGAAGTCATTCCATAATTTAGTTGTAATAAATAAATCTTCTCGATTAATATTGACTGTTTTTAAAGCTTCGCCTAATGCTTTTTCATTTTTATAAAACCAAGCTGTATCTATCGCACGATATCCTGCATCAATTGCAGTGTGGACGACTCTCTCAACATCTGCATCTCCAATTTTGTATACGCCTAAACCTAATTCTGGTATCTCTACATTGTTATTTAATTTAACCATTTTATTATCCCCTTTATTTAGATGTCATACGGTCTCTTTTAGGTGTATAAGCGAGCGAACGTGTCAGTTCTTCAAATTCTTCTTTCGTTAAATCACGCCATTCACCATATTTAATACCATCAAGCTTAATATTCATAATGCGTATTCTTTTTAATTTTTTTACATTATATCCTAACGTTTCACACATACGTCTAATTTGACGATTCAAACCTTGTGTTAAAACAATTTTAAATGTTCTATCATTAATTTGCGATACTTTCGCTGGAAGTGTCTTTTGATTTAAAATTTCAACACCTTCAGACATTTGCTTTAAGAAGTCTTTCGTTAAAGGCTTATCTACTGAAACGACATATTCTTTTTCATGATGATTTTCAGCACGCAAGATTTCATTAACGATATCTCCATCACTAGTAAGGAGTAATAATCCTTCTGAATCTTTATCTAATCTACCAATATGAAAAATTCTTTCATGGTGATTGACGTAGTCTACAACATTACCTTTAACATGTCTCTCAGTAGTAGATGTAATACCACGCGGTTTATTGAGTGCTATATAAACATAACCTTTATCAATTGTAATGACTTCACCATCAACCTTCACAACATCCGTACTTTCAACTTGAGACCCTAGTGTCGCATATTCGTCATTAATTTGAACGCGATTAGCACTTATCCATTTATCAGCACCTCTCCTCGAACATACACCAGCTTCACTTAGAAATTTATTAATTCTCATAAAAATGGTTCCTCTCTCAATCTATCTACTATATTCCCTATTTTACATGATGATCTTCATTAAAACAAAACAGTATGTGTCTATTTTGGACTTCTGACGACTTTTGTATGGGCTGCCTTAGTTACACTTCCACCGACTTTTGTAATTAATACAATAAAAAAAGAGCACAGGATCCAAATGTTTGTCCCATGCTCTTCGTATCAATTTATGATTGCGTTATCTTTTCATAAGATTTGCCATTTATAAAGAAATGATCAAATATAAATGTTCCAAAAGGAATAAAAGCTGTTATAAAAGCAATGACTGGCCACTTTATATGAATTCTAACAATCAGTGCCATTACCAATATCATAATGACATACATTGAAAATAATCCACCATGTATCATGCCTAATACTGAAACTACATTTGGATTACTCAACATATACTTGATAGGCATTGCTATAAATACTAATAACAGTAATGATCCACCTTCTAAATATCCTGTAAACCTAAATAATGATGTTAATGTAGTTTTGCTCACGTTTTAATCCTCGTCTTCTTCGTCTTCGTCAAAGATACTTTTTCTTTCTTTTATAAAATCTTTGTGTAAAGCAACTGTCTTAATTTGGTGATTTTCAACATCAATGACAACCCATTTATCATATTCTGTATCGACATAGTCGTCTTTTTCAATTTCTGGGTTATGTGCTTGTAACCAACCACCGATTGTATCAATATCGTCTGAATCTACAAATTCAATTCCGAATTTTTCTTCTAGTTCTGATAAAGTTACACGTCCATTAATTTGGTAAGTATCTTCACCAGTTTGAATGATATCATTTACTTCATCATCATCAAATTCATCACGAATTTCACCAACGATTTCTTCTAATATATCTTCCATCGTGATGACACCAGCTGTACCACCATATTCATCAATAACTAACGCCATATGAACATGATCTTTTTGCATTTTTACTAATGCATCACTAATTCTTGTAACTTCGTGAATAAGTGGTAAGTCATGTACGTAGTTATTAATTTTAATTTGTTCACCTGAAGCGTATTCTGTTAAAAATTCTTTAACATTGATAAAGCCTTTAATATGGTCTTTATCGCCATCTTCAGTAATTGGGTAACGTGTGTAATGATGTTCATTTATAATTTCTAATAATTCTTCAATATTAAATGGTTCTGTTAATGTAACCATTTGTGTTCTAGGTACCATGATATCTTTTGCTAATCTTTCATCGAATGAGAAAATATTTTGCATATAAGCTAATTCAGTGTGGTTGATTTCACCACTTTGATAGCTTTGAGTCATGATAAGCTTTAATTCTTCTTCTGACATTGCTTGTTCTTCGTTAGTAGGTTGAATACCTATTGCCCTAACTAGAATACGTGCTGCGCCATTCATTGACCAAATTAACGGTTTCATAACGATACCGAAATAATATAATGGTCGGCCGAAGACAAGTGTAAGTCTTTCTGCCTGTTGAATTGCTACCGTTTTTGGTGCTAATTCACCAACTACTACATGGATAAACGTTACAATTAAGAAACTGATCGCTATGGAGAAAGTTGTAGTTAATGCGTCTGGCAAGTTAAAGAAGTCTAATACAGGATGTATTAAAACTTCAAATGTCGGTTCACCAATCCAACCTAATCCAAGTGATGTTACAGTAATACCAAGCTGACATGCAGATAAATAATAATCTAGTTCTTTGATCATTTTATGTACAATTTTAGCTGATTTACTTCCTTCAGAAATTAATTGTTCAATTCTAGTTATACGCACCTTTACAAGCGCGAATTCAGATCCTACAAATACCATTGTAAATGCAATTAATATAAAGAATACAATAAAGTTTATTATGGTCGAAATTTCCAATTAGTTCCCTATTTCTAGGGATTCACCTCCAAATATTTTGCGGTGACGCTATGGCCACCTTTGTATGATTTTGTTCAATAAGTTTATTTATGATATACGTTTTCAAAACTAAATCCTTCCCATTTAGCGTCACCTCCCCCGATATTAGCATATTATTTTTAGTGTACCATATTTTTATCTCAATTTAAATGATATAAGAAAGAATGTAAATGTAGAAGTCTACACATACATTCTTTATATAGTCGTCGTTCCAACGTGTTGCATGATAAATTTAGAACTAATTTTATTAAAAGCTTCTGGTTGATCAATATTACATACGTGACCAGCTTGCTCTATTATTTCTATTGAAAAGTTTTCATTTTCTTTAACAAGTCTTTCTACTGGTGGCATAAATAAATAGTCTTCTTCTCCCATGATAAAGAGCGTTGGAATATCTCTTGTTGCAACTTGTAAATGTGCTAAATAAGGATTCACAAGCTTCGTTAATTTAACCCATTTAATAAATTGTTTTTGAGACACTTTCTTAGCTTCATTCACAAATCTCAAGCGAGATTCTTCATGAGCTTTCTTAGGCATAATGATGTAAGCAAATAATTTATAAAGCAACATATACGGTACAAAATTCATAATCGTACGGCCGATAGCTAACAAGAATTTAGTCCTTAAATTCACATTAATGATGGCCCCACCTAAAACCAATGTCGTTATTCTCTCCGGATATGATTGCGCCATTGTTTGACCAACAATTGTGCCAAGGCTCATACCAATAATATGTGTCTTGTCTATATTTAAATAATCCAATACATCTACAACTTCTTTTGCTAAATGTTCAAATGAATCATTTTTCTTCCATTCTTTATTCGCAGACTTCCCGTGCCCTCTTAAATCTACGAGTAATATATTAAAATGTTTCCTATAATATCTCATTTGTTTAAACCAAATTGAAGAACTACCACCAGCTCCGTGTATCAACGTAACCCATTCTGCGTCATTTGATTTAATAATTGTCTTGTAATATAACATTGTTCACATCTTTCCCTATGTTTACCATTTTCTACATATTATAATAATTTAATTTAATCATATAAAAATTTCCCCAACTTTTCAATTTTAAACATGTTAAATCAGTGTCATACTTTTGGCCGAGGATTTAAGGTAATGATAAAAAAAGCTGTCTACAAAGTCACAACTCTGTAGACAGCTTATAATTTAATACGATATATTGATTATTCTACTTCTTCAGCGATTTCAAGTTGCTCTTTCGTTAATTTAGGTTTAATAACACCATAAATAATTGCTGCAACTAATGCACCGATAACTACTGCTAGTAATGTTTGTAATACATGACCGAAGTCAGTTGCAAATATAACAAAGATACCGCCATGTGGTGCTTGAATTCTTGAACCTAATCCTAAAGCTAACGCTCCGCCAATACCTGAACCAACCATCATTGATGGAATGACACGTAATGGATCTGCTGCTGCAAATGGAATAGCACCTTCTGTAATGAATGATAATCCCATCACATAGTTTGGAATAATAGAACCTTTTTGTGCTTTCGTAAATTTCTTTCTAAAGATTAACATCGCTGTTGCAATTGCAATTGGTGGAATCATACCACCAACCATAGCTGCCGTAATTGCTGCTGCATTTCCTTCTGTTAACGCTGCTGTCGCAAATACATATGCCGCTTTATTAAATGGACCACCCATATCTATTGCCATCATTGCACCAATTACTAAACCTAATAACATAATATTAGAACCGGATAAGTTATTTAATCCATCTAATAATAAATTGTTTAACCATGCTGTTGGTGGATTCACCACGTACACCATAAGTAATCCAGTAAGTGATACTGATAAAATTGGATAAATTAATGTAGGTTTTAAACCTTCAAACATTTGAGGTAAGTTCTTAAATACATATTTGATACCTTCTGTTAAATAACCTGCAAGGAAACCAGCGATAATACCACCTAAGAATCCTGAACCACCTGCTACTGCTAACATACCGCCGACTAAACCGGATGCGAAACCAGGTTTATCTGCAATACTTCTAGCGATGAAACCTGCTAAAATAGGCACGATTAATTTAAAAGCACTTTCGCTACCAATCGACCATAAATTAGCTGCAAATTCGTTATATTGTCCACTCTTTGGATCGAATGAGTTTTCACCAAATAAGAATACGATTGCCATCAAGATACCACCAGATATAACGAGTGGTAACATATTAGAAACACCATTCATTAAGTGTTTATATATCGTCTTCGATACACTTTGTTTTTCATTGCTAGCAGCACTACTTTGTTTCGTACCTTTAGCTACGAATGGTTTACGAGATGTATCTTGCGCCATATTGATTAATTCTTCTGGACGTTTAATACCATCAGCAACCGGAACTTGAATTACATTTTTACCATCGAAACGATCTGTTTCAACATGCACATCCGCAGCTACAATGATACCTGATGCTTTTTCAATTTCTTCATCTGTTAAGTGATTTTTAATACCGCCTGAACCATTTGTTTCAACTTTAATAGGTACACCCATTTTTTTAGCTTGATTTTTCAATGCATCCGCAGCCATATAAGTATGTGCAATACCTGTAGGACATGCTGTTACAGCTAATACAAGTCCTTTTTCTGAATCCGCTTCTGCATTCGTTGCAGCTGCTGCTTCTGAAGTTTCATCTGAAGCTTCATCATCATGCTTATTAATGATATTTAATACTTCTTCTTTACTTTTCGCTTGTAATAACTCTGCTCTTACATCTTCATCCATCAAAATACCTGAAAGTTTTGCAAGGGCATCTAAATGTGTTTGTGCACCACCAGCTGGCGCAGCAATCATAAAGAATAAATGAGCTGGTTGCATATCTAATGATTGATAATCTACACCTTCAACAGATTTACCAAAAGCAATCGCTGCAGACTGTACAGCATCTGTTTTAGCATGAGGAATCGCAATCCCTTCACCAATTCCTGTTGTACTTTGTGACTCTCTTGCATGAATCGCTTCTTTAAAAGTTGCCTCATCGCTTAATTTCCCAGCGCTGTTTAATTGTGCAACTAACTCATCAATGACTTGATCTTTACTTGTTGCAGAAAGATCCATTGCAATGGTTTCCTTCGTTAATAGTTCTGTAATTCTCATTTTAATAACCTCCCTATTTTAAACATGTTTAATGATTACTTTAGAAATTATTTTTTCTATATCTTCTTTATTAGCTAAATCCGCATTAAATGCTGTTGCTGTACCACAGCTTACTGCCAATTTAAATGCTGATTCTATATCTTTGCCAGCTTCTAATCCTGCTACCATACCAGCAACAGTACTGTCACCTGAACCAACTGTATTCACAACTTGACCACTTGGTACGATAGCTTTTAATCGTGTTTGTTGATCCACATAAATAGCACCTTCTCCACCGAGTGAAACGATGACTGCTTGAGCACCTTCATTCAATAATTGCTCAGCACATTCAATAACTTCTTGATCTGTTTCAATTTGTTTATCAAATATTTCTTCTAATTCATGTTTATTTGGTTTAACAAATTTCGGATTATACGCTAATACTGATTTCATCAAATCTTTCTCAGCATCAACGATTAAATTTGCACCAGTTTGTTTAAGTATTTCTGCTACTTCTTGATAGACTGGATTTTGTAATGAACTTGGCACACTGCCCGCAATTATAACCGTATCTTCTGATTGCGTATTTTTCATTTTAGTTAAAAATTCTTCATAGTTATGTGGTTCAATATTTGGTCCCGGACCATTGATTTCAGTTTCTAAACCAGATTTTAATTTCACATTGATTCTTGTATCATCTTTAACCTCTACGAAGTCAGTTAAGATGTTTGCTTGATTAAGTGCATCTTTAATAAAATCTCCAGGAAATCCACCTATAAAACCTGTTGCTGTACTTTTGATATCTAATGTTTGAAGTACTCGAGAAACATTGATACCTTTTCCACCAGCAAACTTGTTTGTTTCATGTGCTCTGTTTAATTCACCTACTTCAAATTGATTGGTAAACATTACATAATCAATTGATGGATTAAACGTAACTGTATATATCATTTTTGTCCTCCGTTAATGTTATATTTTTCTTTAAATTGATTTAAATTATTTAATGTTTGAATCGCTTTTTGTGAAGTTAGTATCTCTATTGATTTATCATATGTTACTTCCGCAAACGATACTTCATTAAATTTAGAATGATCTAACAAGACATATACTTGAGATGCTAAATGAATGGCCGTTTCTTTCATTTCTGATTCGTAAGGGTCTGGTGTCGTTAACCCATAGTTCAAATCAATGCCATTCATACCAATAAAAGCTTTGTCAAAACGATATCTTTCAAGGGATTTAACTGCATTTACGCCTATATTCGCAAATGTCGTTGCCTTTACTTCTCCACCTGTCATATAAACAGAAATGCCTTTCTCTAATAACGGTCTTACATGTGTTAAACCATTTGTCACAACGATAATATCTTGTTGTGTAATGAACGGAATCATTTCTAAAGTAGTTGTCCCAGCATCTAAATATATCGTATCTCCATCTGAAATTTGACTGACAGCTAATCGTGCAATCTCTCGTTTTTCATCTTGATGTCGCGATTCTTTATCTGTCATATTACGCTCTTCATGGCGCTTTGTTATTTGAGTTGCACCACCATGAACTCTTTTGAGCATACCTCTTTCTTCAAGCTGAGATAAATCTCTCCTAATTGTTGATGTACTTGAATTCGTCAAATTAATAAGTTCTTGTAGAGATACTGTTTCCCGTAGATTAATCTCTTCTAATATTAATTGATGTCTTTCAGTCGTTAACATACAATCTCCCCTATTCCTCTACATAATAAAACGTTTTCATTTCATTGTCAATCACTTTCGTTCACAATCAACCAAAATCAACCAAAATTTTTTAGTTGTTTTATAAGTGCAATCATTTTATACAGTAAAAGATTACTGTTAATACTTTTCTAGTATAATTTTAGGAGGTAAATCATGAATAATTTAAAAGAAAAGCTTTTTAACCTAATTGAAAAGAAAGAAAGTGCCATGATTGATATTAGAAGGCATTTGCATCAACACCCAGAACTATCATTTGAAGAAACGCAAACTGCTGAATATATTAAATCATTTTACGAAGGCAAAGATGTTAAAGTAACACAACCTTTAGAAAAAGAACATGCTATTATTGTAGAAATTAAAGGTGGTCAAGAAGGTAGAACGATTGGTTTAAGAGCTGACTTTGATGCTTTACCTATAACAGAAGAAACAGATGTTCCTTTCAAATCACAAAATGAAGGTGTTATGCATGCTTGTGGTCATGATGCTCATACTGCTTATTTAATGGGGCTTGCAGATGCACTTATTGAAATTAAAGAAGAATTACCTGGCACAGTTAAAATCATTCATCAACATGCTGAGGAGAAACCTCCTGGTGGTGCTAAAGCACTTGTAGAATCTGGTGCACTTGATGACTTAGATGAAGTTTATGGTATCCACATCGTTCCAGTAGCTGGACCAGAATTTATTGGTTACAATAAAGGACCTTCATTCTCAGGAAGTTCAACATTCAAGTTGACGATTAATGGTTTAGGCGGACATGCAGCAAGTCCACACAAAACACATGACGCATTAGTTGCTGGGACAAACTTTGTAAATGCTATTCAAACGATTGTATCAAGACGTATCGATCCATTAGATATGGGTGTCGTTACGATTGGCGCATTCGAAGCACCAGGCGGATACAATGTAATTCAAGATAGCGTTACAATCAAAGGTACTGCTAGATATTTAAATCCCGAATTAGAAGAAACAATGTATCAAGAAATCAAAAAAATTGCAGATAGTGTTGCAGTAGGCTTTGATATTGAATATGACTTAGATTATCAATTTGGTTATCCTGTACTTTACAATCACCCGGAACAAACTGATAAAGTAGCAGAAATATTATCAAATAGTAAAGGTGACTATTTCCAACAATTAGTTGAAATACCTCAAGTTACAGGTTCAGAAGACTTCGCATACTATCTACAAAAAATTCCTGGTTCATTCTACATTGTAGGCAGTAAACCTGAAGGCGTAACAGAACCATATATGAATCATCACCCTAAATTTGATGTGAATGAAGATTGCTTGCAAGTTGCAGCAAAATCTTTAGGAGAAATTACATTAAACAGACTAGAAAAATAAATATTATTAAAAATAAATGAGGCTGGAACCTGTATATTGGTTCTAGCCTCATTTTTATATCATTATCATACTATAATATATCTTCACCACGTGATGCGACATAAATATCGAACCACTCTTGATCTGTTAATTGTAATTTCGTAGCATTTACAGCTTCGTCAACTCTTTCTATCTTACTTGAACCTACAATTGGCATTACTTTTGATGGCAATCTGAGTAACCAACTGTAAATCACTGTGCTCACTGATACGTTATATTTTTCTGCTAACGGTTGTATAACTGCCATAATGCGTCTTGCTTTTTCATCATTTTGATCAAATAATTTACCACCAGCTAATGGACTCCATGCCATTACTTTAACATCATGTTGCAACATTCTATTTAATGTACAATCTTCAATATTTTCAAGTTGATATGGTGAAACTTCAACTTGATTAACTGAGATATGAGACATTTCTTTCTTCAAACTTTCATTTAATAATTCATATTGATTACATTTAAAGTTTGAAACACCGAATGCTTTTATTTTTCCTTGTTCAACTAAATGCATCACTGCACGCGTTACTTCATCTGGATCCATTAATGGAGATGGACGATGAATCAGTAGCGTATCGATGTAATCCGTCTTAAGATTTAATAGCGATTTATCAACTGATTCAATAATATGATCATAACTTTGATCATATCGATGACCAGTATTTTTAGCAATTTGATCATTCGGTAAAATAATACCGCATTTTGTGACGATTTCAATTTTCTCTCTTAAATTAGGTGTTAATGCTAATGCATCACCAAATAATGATTCACATGTATAATTACCATATATATCCGCATGATCCATTGTTGTAATGCCTCTATCAACTATTTCATGTATGAAATCATTTAATTGTTGATTGTTATAACCCCATTCATTCAATCTCCAAAAACCATGTACAATTCTAGAATAACTAACATGTTTATTTATACGAATTCTTTCCATCCCATCATCTCCTAAGAAAAATTCAACATATCTAACTTGTTACGAATACTTGCTTTATCTATAGATTCACCTATTATGACAATTGTTAAAGGCATATTCATTATTTCTGGTTCATATTGAGGTACCCCAAATGCATATTGAAATAAATAAGTTTGTTCTGGTTCTTCTCTAAATTTAACAAATCCTTTAATTCTAAGAATTGAATCAGGTAATTGTCTTAAGAAATTCATTAATAATTCCATTTCTATCGGACCACTAAATGTATAATTTATGGATTGAATACCGTGATGATGACTATGTTTAGCTTGAAGTGACAAAGCCTCATTTACAGGTATTTCAACACCATCAATATTTGAAAACTGCGTAAAGTGTAGAACTGGTTGATGCTTAATCGTTTGTAATGACGTTTCTAATGACGCTTTTTCTTCAGTAGATAATTCATCAGACTTATTAATAATAATCAAATGTGAATATAACATTTGTTCTTCCATTAATTGCTTCGTCTGAACGGTATATCTCGATCTTTCTAAATATCTTTTCCCGTCCATTACACCAATAATTGTTGGCATTTCAACTTTATCTACTAATGTAGGGTTTTGACATGCGTCTACTACTTCTACAGGATGCGCAATACCAGTCGCTTCAATTAATACAAGATCAGGCTGGTCTTTATGATATAAATTATGTAATACAACTTCAATATCATCTTTCAATGAGCAGCATATACAACCATTTAATAAACTTTGAGTAGAGACATCATCACCTAACAAATTGCTATCAACATCAAAAGAACCAAATTCATTCATAATGATTGCGACCTTTTGACCAGATTCCTTTGCTTTCATGATGAGTCTTTGAAGTAATGTTGTTTTACCACTACCTAAAAAACCTGTCAAAATTGTTACTGCCATTTTATTTTTATTCTTCATACTTTGACTCATATTCAAACCACCTTTCTGTAATTATATGATATAAGTTCAGAAACTACAAAGACTTAAAGTTTATCCTATAACTTATACTTTAAATATTTATAAATTACACACCACTAAAATATTTACAAAATAAAATTATTCATTATATAATGAATTAGGAGATTTCAAAAAAATAATGAACCATTGCATTTGTAGTTTGGGGGAAAGATTATGCCGGATAAATTAGATATCCAAAACCAATTGTGTTTTAATTTGTATAATGCGCAACGACAAGTTAACCGCTATTATTCAAACAAAATTTTCAAGACGTACAATATTACATATCCACAATATTTAGTATTAACGATTTTATGGGAAACCGCACCGGTCAATGTCAAAAAGCTTGTAACAGACTTAGCCCTAGATACAGGTACTGTATCCCCTTTATTAAAAAGAATGGAAAATTTAGATTTAATCAAACGTGTACGTTCTGAATTAGATCAAAGAGAAGTGTTTGTTCATCTAACTGAAAAAAGTGAACAAATGAAACCACATTTACACCAAGCTTCACATTTAATTCAAGATGTATCAGAGTTAAATGATGAAGAAACTAATCAATTAAACAACTTATTACAAAAATTGATCAATAATGTAGATAAAATCAATCAAGAAAAATAATACAGCAAGCATCTATCATCTTGCTCAAAATAAATAAGCATATCACGCAACTGAATGCTCAGTTTAAAGTGATATGCTTATTTTTTTCTAGTATTTATTCTAATTGTTCATTATATTGAATGACTTTATATAAATAACCTTGTTCTTTAATGAGTTGAGAATAACTACCTTGTTCTATGATATGTCCTTCATTCATGACGATTATATGATCGAAGCTTTGTAAATATTTCAAGTTATGCGTCACAATCACAATTGTATCATCTTTATTTAATAAGAGATTCATAACATTTTCTTCGTTTTCTTCATCTAATGAAGCTGTTGGTTCATCAAGCAACCATATTTGTGCTTTTCTTAACAATAATCTTGCTAATGATAAACGTTGACGTTCCCCACCTGAAATATTCTCAGCGTTTTTAGTTAGCTGCTGATCTAAGTTTAAATGATTTAAATTTACGGCAGCAAGAACGTTTGTCATCAGCTCATCTTCTACTTCAATTAATAAATTCTCTCTTACTGTGCCTTCGAAATAATGATTATGTTGCAACATTGTATTGATTTCATTCACATAATCTTCTTGAATCACATGAGACAACTGTTCATTTTTATAGGATAAAGTACCATCGTTCACACTATATAATCCCATTAATATATTAAGCATCGTTGTCTTACCTGAACCTGAAGGACCTATAATAGCTACATGATCTCCTTTATTTATTTCAAAGTTAATTTGAGATAACGTTTCTCTTTCTTGAAAATCATATTTAAACATTACATTCTCTGCTTTATACAATGCATGATTTTGAACTGAACGTTCTTGAGGTAATTCAAATGATTGATTGATGACTTCTTCAATATTTTTAAGACTTCGCTCTGTATCCGCTTTGTAAAAAGCAACATTAGTCATCGGGATAGCTTGTTCAAATAACGTAATTGTAATCATTAATATACTCGCAAAGAATACAGCGTTTAATACACCTTCTTGAATTTGCCAAATACATAAGATCGTCATACACCAAATACTCACCATCGATGATAAATTCAGCATAAAGTCATAAGAACTTAAAAATTTCTGTTCTTTATATTTTTTATCTTCATATTGATATTGTTTATTTAACACTTTCTCTTTAAATGCACGATATTGTTGGAATCTTTTTAATTCTGAACGTCCTTTTTCAAAATCAAAGTATTCAGCAACATATGTTTCTTCACTTTGTTGAACAGATTCAGCCAAACTTTCAGCTCTTTTAGCTGATAAATAAGGGATGATGATGACTGACATCAACATTGAAAGTCCTATAATCACACCTGCATATATATTGAAATTAATCATCACGAGTATTGTTATAACTGTCGTTATAATAATAACAATTGGTGGATAATAAACTCTGAGTAAAATATTTTGTAATCGTTCAACGTGGTTTACCATTTGCGTTAATAAATCGCTCGAACGGTATCTTCTAAATACGTTTGGAACGATTGGAATGAGTTGATTAAACAAGTTAACACGTATATCTCTCAACATTGTAAATGTAGAACGATGCGAATATAATCTTTCGAAATATCTAGTTATTGCACGAACAAAACCGAATAACTTAATAGATACAATTAAAATCATTAATGCATATAAAGGTGTTCCAAGCGCACTTTTAGATATCATATATCCACTTAAAGCAAACATTCCAAGTGCAGTTAGCATGCCAAATACGCCTATTACAATAGAAAGATAGAAGTCTTTATCAAATTTAATTTTTAATTTTTTCATGACGTAGCACCACCTTTTTGAGATGCGTCATATGATTGAACTGTTCCATTATGAATTTCTATATAATCAGTGGCATATCTCAACACTTCTTTTCGATGTGCGATTGTGAGAATAGTCTTTTGATGCGCAAATTGGTTAACAGTTTGCACGATAAGTTGTTCGGTTTCAATATCTAATCCAGTTGTCGGTTCATCAAAAATAACCACATCTGGATCAAGTAATAGTAATCTGGCTAGTTCTATTCTTCTCATTTCTCCACCAGACAACATTTCATAACCATCACCAATCATCGTATGCATACCTTTAGATAATTGTTTTACTTTTTCAAGTAAACCCACTTCAGTTAACACTTCACTAACACGATTTTCATCATAATTTTGGAACATTGTGACATTTTCATACAAAGATGCGCTGAAAATATAAGGTCTTTGGGATAGATACCCCATTTTGAGTGGTTTTTTATAAATAATCTTACCTTCATTGGGATTCAATTCATTTAACATAAGTTTGATTAATGTCGATTTACCTGCACCACTCGGTCCAATAATTGCTGTATGATGATTTTCTTTTATACTTATATTGATTTGATCAAATGCAAAATCTTTACGCTCTGGGTAAGTGAATGACACATGATCAAATTGAATGATATCTTCATCATTCATATTTGAATAAATTTGAATGTTTGAAGCTTGTATAGATTCTTCATTATTCATATCTTCAATCAATTCTATATAACCTTCACTTTGTTTACCCGTATGGAAAGCTTGTCCTAGGTCTTTAATCGCATTATAAAATTCTGGTGCTAATAATAAAGTAATAATGGCAACTACAAAAGATACATCGTGAAATACGATTAATCTTAACCCTACTTCTAGCGCAACTATACCTATTCCAAGCATCGAGATAAATTCCAACATTAAGCCTGATAAGAAGGCACTTTTCAAAATTTCCATCGTTAAATCTCTAAATGACGTACTTGATTTATAGATTTTTTCAGTCGTTTCATGTGTTCGATTGAAAAGTTTTAACGATACGAGACCTTTTGTTAAATCTATAAATTCTGCTGCAAATTGATCTAACGATTGCATTTGGTCTTTCGCTTTATCACGAGTTCTCAGCCCAAATACAATATAGAACAGTGGAATAAACGGCGCTGTAATCATCATAATTAACGCAGCTGGCCAATGAATAAAGAGTAATGTAACGATAATCGATACTGGGATAATGGTTGATTTGAAGACTTGTGGCAAATATGATTCATAAAAAGGATGTATACCCTCAACCACTTCAGTAATCATTGTTATTTTAGTTCTATCTGTTTCATTATTTATCAATTGATGTCTAACATCTCTTTTAACTTTATAAGAAAGTTTTTGTCCTGATAATTGATTAAGGTAGTTAAAGCATGCTCTTAAAAGCAATACAATGAGCAAGATTGCTAGCCATAAATAAAGTTGTTGTCCATTTGATTTTACGACGAGCATTTGGTTAATAATTTTTCCTAAATATATATTTTGAAATACGACTGTTAAACTTAATAAAAACGAAGCGAGAAACATAAATATTTGCAACGTTTTATACTGCATACTATACTTTGTTAAATCTTTCACAATCTCACCACCTTGTTCCATTATAACGCCTTTACGAAAAAAATAAACTAAAATGTATTATTAAATATTAGCATATTACAATGTAATATTTGGTACAATGATGATACGGTGATTGTCTCTAGATAACCACAGACTTTCATAAAAACAGAGGAGCAAAGCTATGTTTATATTAGAATTAATAAAAGCTATTATATTAGGTATTGTTGAAGGTTTAACAGAATTCGCACCTGTTTCATCTACAGGTCATCAAATTTTAGTAGATGATATGTGGTTAAAATCTAAAGCCTTTCTTGGAAGCGAATCAGCATTCACATTTAAAGTTGTGATCCAATTAGGTTCGATCCTTGCAGCAGCATGGATATTTAGAAATCGATATTTTGAAATGTTACATATTAAACAAAATGAACAGCAAAAAAGAAAATTAAAATTATCACATATTATTGTCGGGCTTGTACCAGCTGGTATTCTCGGACTATTATTTGATGATTTCATTGAAGAACATTTATTTAGTGTCCCAACTGTATTAATCGGTTTATTACTTGGAGCTATATATATGATTGGTGCGGATATGTATTCTAAACGCGTCACAAATCCACACAAAGTAGATGATATGAACTATCCAAAAGCATTTGTAATTGGCCTATCTCAAGCAATTGCATTATGGCCAGGATTTAGTCGTTCAGGTTCAACTATTTCAACAGGTGTCTTCTTAAAGTTAGATCACAAGGCAGCTTCTGACTTTACATTTATTATGGCAGTACCTATTATGTTTGCAGCAAGTGCAAAAGCGTTACTTGGAAATCTACAATTTATAACATTAGATCAAATACCTTTCTATATTGTAGGGTTTATCGCATCATTTATATTTGGACTGATTTCAATCAAATTATTCTTAAAACTGATTAATAGAGTAAAATTAATACCTTTTGCGATTTATCGTATTATTTTAGTTATTATTATTGCTATTGCATATTTCGGTTTTGGAATTGGTCAGAATATCGGCTAACACATCGTACCAATCGTTTGAAGATTATGATATAGGGTATTGGAGTAAGATATATTATAAGAAATAACTACGGAGGAATGACTCATGAATGATAAAGTTAAATTAATTGTTAACACATTACCACTTGTATTAGTACCATTAATTAGAGAACGCAAAAAAATAAAAGAACATCCAGATGTTAAACATGTAACTGAGACGACTGTTGATTTTTCACATAAAGTAAAAGATAAAACAATCGAAACGAAAGATAAAGTTGCAGAAAAAACACAACCTGTAAAATCATATGTCGTTCAAAAGAAACGTTTATATGAGTACAACAAACAAATGAAACAACCTTTTAAAGAAGAACAAAAAGAAGCAAAACAACAACAAAAAGAAATTGATCATTTAGATAAAAAACTTCAAAAAAATATCGATGCTCGTAAAAAAGAAGAAGAAAAAGCACAAAAAGAAAATAAAAAAGCGCGTATTAAAGAACTCACACACTACCAAAAGCTTGAAGAACAACAAGCTAAAAAAGGTGAAAAACTTCAAAAAGAAAACGAAAAAGATGTATCTAAGTTAGATAAAAAGTTACAAAGTAATATCGAAGCACGTGAACAAGAAGAACAAAAATTAGAGCAACAAAACAAAGAAGAACGCATTAAAGAAATAAAGAAATATGAGGGACATCAAATGAACACAGCAACTACACAAAGCAGTCATGCAAAATCAATCAACGACGTAAGCTCTAAACAAGCAAAACCAAACATTCAAGAATTAGTCAATGAAAGAGTTAGAAATGAGAAAGAAGAAAAATCTAGTCATCTTCTATTTAATCAACATAGATCGTCTATGTCTCAACATATCAGTCAATTTCCATATGATGAACATACATCTGAACATAAAAAATCTAAAAAAAGATTTCGCCGCAATAAATGATTAACAGAATTATTATAGATGGAGATGCTTGTCCAGTTACGGATGATATCATTCGCTTAACTCAACATACAGGCATCTCTGTTCTTATTATTAGAAGTGTTAACCATTTTTCACTAACAGAATATCCCGATTATGTTTCAACAATATATGTTGATCATGGTGCTGATAGTGCAGACTTTAGAATTGTCAAATTGACGCAACCAGATGATATCGTTGTAACGCAAGATTACGGACTAGCGAGTCTTCTATTAAATAAAGCCCTTCACGTTATCCACCATAAAGGTTACGAGTATACGCCTCAAAATATTGAACAACTGTTAACGCAAAGACATATTTCTGCTCAAGTACGTCAACAAGGTGGTAGAACGAAAGGTCCTAAAAAACTCACACAAGAAGACCATAAAGTTTTTTCAGAATTTCTATCAAAATTAATAAAAAAACATTCTGGACAATGATAATCGTCCAGAATGTTATTATTCTATCATTTGTTTTTTAGCTTTTTCTAAATTAACTTTATCTGTTTCTTTCATTTGTTCTAATTCTAAACGCATCTTATCTGTTTCTAATAGATAGTTCTCATGCTTTAGTTTCTCAAGTTCTAATTCATCTTTAACACGTTGGGATTTAATTTTTTCTATTCTAACCGTTTTACTTTGATGGTTTTTTATAAGACCCGCTACTGATGAAATAAGTACAATAAGCACGACCATTAAAAATATATTCACAGTTATACCCCCTTCTTAAATAAATAGAAGTATCTTTTAAGTTATTATACTACATATGTGAGAGGAGTAATATATATGAAGAAAATTGCTGTTTTCTGTGGTGCAAGTAAGGGAAATGACCCAATTTATACAGAACAAGCTTATGCGTTAGGTAAATATTTAGCCGAAAATAAATATGAATTAGTATATGGTGCCGGATCAACTGGCATGATGGGAGCAGTAGCCAATGGTGTCATTGACCATGATGGTATTGCTATTGGCGTAATGCCAAGATTTTTAGGAGAACGTGAAATCGCTCATGAAAATTTAACAGAATATCATGTTGTCGAAACAATGCATGAAAGAAAACAAATGATGTCTGATATGGCTGATGCATTCATTATGTTACCTGGTGGTGCTGGTTCTTTAGAGGAATTCTTTGAAATTTATACATGGTCTCAAATAGGACTACATCATAAACCAATTGGTGCATTAAATACTAAACAATTTTTCAATCCATTAAGTTTAATGATTGATCATTTAATATCGACTGAATTTATCAGTTCAGATTATAAAAATTTAGCGATTATTAAAGAAAATATCGATGATTTATTTAGTGCTATGAAAATGGCACAACCCGTTAAACTTCGTGATTATCAAAAATAGTTAAAAATGTTTTTTCATCATAGACGTTAATATCATTTAATGTAAAGAGGGCTGTCGTAACACCGACACCTTCTTTTTTATTTCCCGTAAATGTACCATCGTATATAACAGTACTACCACATGAAGGACTGTCACTTTTCAGAATAACTGTATCGGCATTTAAATCTTTAATAATAGAGAGTGCACGTTTAGCGCCTTCTTTAAATTGTATTGTGACATCACGACCTGTAACAGTCATGACCTTTGCTTGATCATTCCACACAGCATAACCATCTCCTCCGATGATTTCTGCTGGTTCTCTTGGAACTTGTAAGCCACCTAATATTTCAGGACAAATACTAATCGCTTTCTTCTCATCTATTAAATTCTTATAGAATAAATCCAACTTATGGTTGCCATCATACCTTACTTTTTCTCCAACTAAACATGCACTAATAACGATCATATCATCTACTCCTTACAATACTTTATGATATAAAACATGTGCTGCTAAATCATCATCATGTATGACTTTTGGATGCAAGAAATTCCTAATATGGTTCATTTCTAATTTTTCCATGACTCTTCTGGAAGGTTTATTAATTTCCGACGTAAAACTATACACTTCATCGATACCTTTTGATTTAGCATACGTTAATACCGCTTCCGCCGCTTCTGTTGCTAACCCATTACCCCATACATCCTTATCCATTCGCCAACCTATTTCATAAAAAGGTAATTCTGGGAAACTTAATTCGCTACCTTCTGGAATATAATTCAAACCTACCATACCGATAAAGCTTTTAGTTTCTTTTAATTCCACAGCAAATAAACCAATTTCATGTTGATCGATGACTGATTTCATTTGGTTAATCGTATTTTCAGTCGCACGATAGCTCAATATATCTGGAAAGTATCTTCTCACTTCAGGACTTGCATTCATACTTTGAAATAATGCAACATCCTCATCTTTCCAATTTCTAAGTATTAAACGTTTTGTTTCAATGTAATGTTTCATTTCATTCACCCAACCTTTATCATATTCAAAAAAGGATGTACTAATATTTTAGCACATCCTTCAAAAAATTATGATCTTACTGAACTCCTAATGTGAAACCTCTTCCCAGTTGGGCCTTCTATACTAAACATACCGCCTCTTCCATCGACAACATCGACTTCTAAATTCGTATGTTTCCAATATTCATATTGCTTATTATTCATATAGAATGGGACACCTTCAATTTCACCTAATTTCACATCTACATCTCCAATAATTAATGTTCCTTCAACAAATAACATTGGAGAGCTACCATCACAACATCCACCTGATTGATGAAAAATAAGGTTTTCACCATGTGTTTTCTTTAATTCTCTAATGAGTGATTTGGCTTTTTCAGTAGCAGTGACTTGTTCAGTCATTTAGAACAGTCCTGCAGGCTTCTCGTCATAACTCACGAGTAAGTTTTTAGTTTGTTGATAATGTTCTAACATCATCTTATGGTTCTCACGGCCAATACCACTCATTTTGTAACCACCGAAAGCAGCGTGAGCTGGATAAGTATGGTAGTTATTCACCCATACACGACCTGCTTGGATACCTCTACCAAAGCGATAAGCTTTATTTTGGTTTCTAGTCCAAATACCTGCACCTAAACCATATAAAGTATCATTCGCCATTTCTAATGCTTCTTCATCATCTTTAAATGTTGCTAATGATAATACTGGTCCAAAGATTTCTTCTTGGAATATTCTCATATTTTGTGTGCCTTTAAATATTGTTGGTTCAATATAGAAACCATTTTCTAATTCTCCAGCTTCTTCTCTTACATTACCACCAACTAATACTTCTGCACCTTCTTGTTTACCAATATCTAAATAGCTCTTAATTTTTTCAGCTTGTTCTTGTGAAGTTTGTGCACCAAGCATTGTTTCTGGATCGAGAGGATTACCTGTCTTAATTTGTTTTACACGTTCGATACATTTTTCGATGAATTTATCATAAATATCTTCATGTACCAATGCTCTTGATGGACATGTACATACTTCACCTTGGTTAAGTGCGAACATTACTAATCCTTCAACAGCTTTATCTAAGAAGTCATCATCTTCATCCATAATATCTTTGAAGAAGATATTTGGTGATTTACCACCTAATTCAAGGGTTACTGGAATTAAGTTTTGACTCGCATTTTGCATGATGATACGACCAGTAGTTGTTTCACCTGTAAATGCAACTTTATTAATATTTTCATGTGTTGCTAAAGCTTGTCCTGCTTCTGCACCAAAACCATTTACAACATTAATCAAGCCTTCTGGTAATAAGTCTTGAATCAGTTCAATAAGATGTAAAATAGATACAGGCGTTTGTTCTGCTGGTTTAAGTACAACAGCGTTACCTGTAACAATTGCTGGCGCTAATTTCCAAGTAGCCATTAATAACGGAAAGTTCCATGGAATAATTTGACCTACAACCCCAATAGGTTCCTTAAAGTGATACGCTACTGTATTGTCGTCAATTTGAGAGATTGCCCCTTCTTCTGCTCTGACCACACCAGCAAAGTATCTAAAATGATCCACAACTAATGGTAAATCAGCTGCTAAACATTCTCTAATAGGTTTACCATTATCAAATGTTTCAATAACTGCTAATTCTTCTAAATTTTCTTCAATACGATCGGCTATATCTAAGAGTAATTGCGAATGTTCAGCTGGCGATTTTTTCGCCCACTCAACTTGTGCTTTATGCGCTGCTTTAACTGCTTCATCTATGTCTTCTTTTGTAGAACGAGGAATTTTTGCATATACTTCACCAGTTACCGGTGATCCATTATCAAAGAATTCACCATTTTTAGGATCCACCCATTTACCACCGATAAAGTTCTGATACTTGTCTTTAACTTTGTATTTTGCATTTGCTGCAGTTGGATATTCAAAAGCCATATTAAAACGCCTCCCTTAGATTAATTACACTTTAATTTTAATCTAGGAAAACGCTTACATCAAATAAAATGCATTTTATATTATTAATAAAAATTTAAATAAAAAGTTACAAATATCTATATATAAAAAGCGTCTGGAGCATAAACTTATGCCTAGACGCTTAAATGTCGTTATATGAATTTTATTGAGATAGCGCTAAATGTCAGAATTCTGAATTCTGGTAATTAGAACGCTGTAACTTCCATTATTCTGAATTCTGGTAATTAGAACACTGTAACTTCCATTATTTCGAATTGTGGTAATTAGAACGCTGTAACTTCCATTATTCTGAATTCTGGTAATTAGAGCCCCCCTTTACGGACATTTCTCAGAATTCTGTCACTAACAACCACTCTTACGGACATTTCTCAGAATTCTGTCACTAACAACCACTCTTACGGACATTTCTCGGAATTCTGTCCCTAACAGCACCTCTTACGGACATTTCTCGGAATTCTGTCCCTAACAGCACCTCTTACGGACATTTCTCGGAATTCTGTCCCTAACAACGCCTCTTATGGACATTTCTCGGAATTCTGTCCCTAACAACGCCTCTTACGGACATTTCTCAGAATTCTGTCCCTAACAACGCCTCTTACGGACATTTCTCAGAATTCTGTCCCTAACGACACCCGTTATTGTACATTTAATGTCGTTTTGGCTATCACGTTGCCGCCTGATAAGACTTCAACTTCTACTTCGTTATCCGCTTCGTTTGCTATTTTGGATTTAAAATACCAATCGGTTACACCGTTTTTAATTTTTGGTGATACTGAACTTGAAACACCTGGTGCTTGTCCGTCGAACATACCTACTTCTTGTCCGTCTTTATTTTTAATCGACAACTGGAATTTATGATTTACTAATTTCGATTCATCGACATGGACTGTTATTTGAAATTTCTCTTGTTTCTGAACAGATGATGGCATTTCAAATGCACCTTGGTCACTCTTAGATGATTGATTATTATTTTGTTCTTTTGAACGAGGTGTTGTTGATTGATCATCTTTATTATTCTTACTTTCAGAGTTTGCACCATAACTTCCAGATGCATAAGTTGACGAATCATACCATTTATATCCTTGTTTAGGTGTTCCCCAAGGTTCTTTTTCATTTTCTCTACTATTTTCTGGTTGTTCAAAATTTAACAACTGCGTTTTTTCATCAAGTTGAACATTCAAAGATGATAAATCTTGTTGGTCATCTTTTTTATTTAACCATTCTACAATTTGCATAATCATTTTTTGGTTATCTTCTTCTTTAAATCCATCATAAGTCTTTTTAGTTTCACCATTGTCTTCACGTTTATACTTTGGTGACTTATCTTCTACCATTGAAGAATCACCTATAAATGCGCCTTTACCTTTAGATACTTTACTCACAGCTATATATGGACCTTCATTGCGGCCACCACCATTGTATATACCTTGGTCAACAGCATGATTCCATGCATCATCTTTTGATAATTTAGGAACAAAAGCGACACCTTTTGCTTTATTAGGATCTGTAATGGCGATTGTTGAACCGGCATGCATCGATACTGCTTTAACACCTTTAGTAATTCCAAAGCTATCTTTTTCATCCGCTAAATCATCTACTTTAATGTTACCTAATGCATTGTATCTAAATCTTAAGCCAAACACTTCGTTTAAGAAATCTCTACTTTGAACATCTTTCATCTTATCTGACGAGCTTTCTTCAGCGTTCATGCCTTTTGTAGGATTATCAAACGCACCTCTTCTATAACCATTCATCACTTCTGAAGAGTCATATCGATTAAAGTTTCTATCGGCATTATAATGATCACTAATCATTAATATACTGCCACCAGACTTCACATACTGCTCTATAGCGTCTTGTTCACTCGCTTTAAGTGGATTATTAGCCTCTGGAATAACAACGACTTCATAATTTTTCATTTTGTCATAATCTAATAATTGGTTATACCCTAAATCTGTTACTTCATAGTTTTCTTTAGTTAATGCATCAGCAAAATCAGAAAAGCCACCATTGATGACCCAATCTGCGCTGCCTGCTGTTTGACCATGTGCACTATCAAACAAGACTTTCCCTTTTATATCATCACTTTTAGGTGATAATACAATTTTTCCATCTTTACCTTCTTTCTCAGTTGCGTCATTTGAACAACCTGCAATAACAAAGACAATCAGTGTTATTAAACTCAATATCGACAGTTTAGACTTCATTATATTTCTCCTTATGTATAAAATATGGAGCGAGTGAGAAATCTTTTAAACTTAAAAGATTTCATCATCCCGCTCCGTTATGTGTTCTATGCTTTTCTAATATATGTTAGCAGTTTAATTGTTACAGGATCAGTATCATAATTTTTAAAGCCTCTAGGAACTTCAATCGTTGCATCAATCAAATCGTTAACATCATTAAAACGATATGTGACTTGATTAATATTAGATTTGCGATTAAAATTTACTGCTTCTGATGGCCAACTTCTAACCTCACCTGTTGTTGATTGTAATGTTCGACCTGTGATTGTTTCGATTTCATGACCTAATTCTAATAATGTCATTTTTCCGCCTTCAATCAGAACAAATTCTTTTTCGTGCACGATGACATCCCTCTTTTCAAATAATCCTTTGTTGTTTATTCCCTAATACAATTCAATCTAAACGCGACTTATAAATCTAATTTAAATGATTTTACTTTATCAGTTGCATCATCAAATGTAGCTGATTTACTTACACCACCGTGTATATTAAAAGTAGCACGGTTATTTTTAAGCGCATCATAGGCTTCATGAGAAATTGGAATAGATTTTAAACTTTTTGTCTTTTCACCAGGCTGATATTCATCTGTATTTTCTTTAGACTTTTTCATGTACTTTTCATTGTGAGAGTCTGGTATAAATGATGCATAATCAGATCGTTGTTTATGACTGCCATCTTGAATAGATGCCGTATTATCATAGTATAACTTATGATTAGAAGTATTTTCAGTTAATACTTCATACATCACGACATAACCATTTTTCGCACCGTTAAACAGTAAGACCTGTCCTTCAGGCATGTTATGCACTTGGAAAATTTGCAAATGATCAATATTGACTTTCATGCCACTGTCTTCAAATTGAAAATGTTTATCTTTAAGATCATGAATGAGTTCAACATCTCCATTTGTTGACGTTCGAATTGTATTAGGAAATGGCTTTTTTGCTGAGTCCTCTTTACTTTCAGCACTTGAAGTTTCTTTTTTGTCTGAAGAATCTTCTTTGCTACTTTTAGATTCTTCTGTATCTGATTGATTACTTTTCACTTCATCTTCAAGTTTTTTTAATTGTTCTTCTTTATCTTTAATACTTTCTTTTAACTTTTCATTTTCTTTTTCTAAAGACTTTTTATCTTTTTGATAATCTTTAGTCGATTTCTCTAAAGATTTAATTTCTTGTTCTAGATTTTTCTGTTCATCATCATTGCCACACGCTGCTAGAATAATTGATGAGCTCACCATAAGTAAAAGTGCCTTCTTCATAGGTGTCGCCTCCTATATATAGTCTTAAACATTTTACCACACAACATGTAAGCTATCTATTGAAAACAAACTATATGCTGTTACCGAGAACAATCATTTCATCATAATTAACAGATTCTCTTAGTTTGATTGCCATTGAACGACTGACTTTACCTTCTTCTGTTAACTGATTAATCATTTCTCTTTGAATTCTTAATGCGTAAATTTCCATTTCTGTATATACAGCAGTGTGATTACCTTTAAAGTAATCAGGCGTTAATCTTTCAACTTTGTTTAAGTAAGAATCACATACAATACTAATTTCAAATTCATTGTTGTCATTCATTTCTTCGGTTAATCTTTTAACAACATTGAAATGCACTTCTTTACTGATAAATCTCATTTCTTTAATGTTACTTTCAATTGAAAGTGAACTTGTAGCATTGATGAATGTTTTAATTTTTCTACGTCTAACAAATAATTTCAACATTAATTTCACTTTTGTATATAATGAAGCATTTTTAAATGTTGATGAACGTTCAGTAATTTGTCTGTAGTTATCAAATGTACTTTGAGATATTTTATTTTCTTTAATGAGTTTATCCAACGTATTGAATTCTGTATCAATCGCAATGCGTTGCATACGTTCTAACTCTTTAATATCTTCGTCTTTTTCTTCATTTTCTCTTAAGAATGATAATTGCATATGATAACTACGTGTGATTTTACCGTAAATATAGCTTGTTTCTTTACTGTAAAATTCTTGTAGATTTTCTAATGCACTTTCAATTAATAAAATTTTCGCTTCGTTAAATGTTAATAAACTTTGATCTTTCGGTTTAGCTTTTGGTGTAACGAGCGGCAATATTAATTGCGCGAGCACAAGACTGATTAAAATAACACCAGTTGCGATAAACAATAGATGATCGCGATAAATAAAATCAGTGTGTTCTGACAATTTAAATGGCAACATCAATGCGATTGCTAATGAAATGGTACCGTGAACACCACAAATCGTCATAATAAATGCATATTTAAAGCGATTTGGTTTATCTATTTCTGACTCTGGCGCAATATCTTTACCCGTATTTAACATTTTAGAAAATCGACTTTCTGGTAAATAGAAATATGGATATGAAATAAGCACCCAAATGTATCTAAATAGATACACTAATGCAGCTACAAATAGTGTAATACCAATAACATGCATAATTTCATGTTGTGGTTCTTCTAATATATTAATCATGACCTCAGGTATTAAGAAACCTAATAAAATAAATACAAAACCGTTTAATAAATAACTCAGTAAATCCCATGTATGATTATATGTTACTTGCTCTTTCGTCGTTGCTTGAGCAATTCTGTCTTTTTCAACACCGTGAATTAAACCTGCAACAACTGCAGCAATAATACCTGATGAATGGAATGTTTCAGCAATAATATAAACTAGAAACGGCGTAATAACCTGGATGAACGTCAACATATTACCGTTATTAATCCCATTTCGAGTTAAATAAACACGTAACTGTACAACACCATAACCAATGATAAGACCAACAATTGCGCCTCCGATTGCAGTTATGAAGAACTGGCCAACTGCACCAGTTAATGAGAATGAACCACCTACTAATGCGGCTAATGCAATCTTAAATGATAAGATACCTGCAGCATCATTTAGTAAAGATTCACCTTCTAATATAGTCATAGAACCTTTAGGCAATAATTTACCTTTCGCAATAGCTTGAACGGCTACCGCATCTGTAGGTGACACAATTGCACCAATTGCAAAACATGCAGCTAATGGTAATTCTGGCCAGATAATATGTAATAAGAAGCCGAGACCAATAACTGTTGAGAATACAAGCACTAATGCCATTGACATAACAGGTTTCAAATATCTCGCTAAATGGAAACGTGATACCGAAATACCTTCTAAAAATAGCAATGGTGCGATAATTCCTACCATAAATACTTCTGACTCAAAGTTTAATTCAACTGGAATTGGAGATAAGAATATAACAAAACCAATTATGATTTGAACAAAACTTAAAGGTATCTTAGAAATATAATGATGTATGATTGAACTTAGGATGATACCCATGATGAACCATAAGAAACCTTCAAATATGGCCATAAAATTCCTCTCTTCTGTTTAAAATAACTTTTTACGCATAATAACTTTTTCAACTTCGTAGTCCATTGATTCATTTAAATGAATCATTGTTTTATTGTGAGCATGGACTGTTGAAACGATGGTATACGCACCCATATCTTTCGCCCACTTTTCTAATTCTCGTTTCAAAGCGGTTGCTATACCTTTATTTCTATGACTTTTCTCAACGAGAAGGTTGTATATCTTAACCTCTCGATCATGAACATTATATTTCGCCCATATAAAACCGATGCATTCATCTTGAATTAAAGCACCTTTCAAAACACTCTTCTCATATTCAAGAGATCGCTTTATTGCTTCGTATTCTAATGATGTAGCAAGTCTCAAGCTTTGATTTTCATCTTTAAATGAAGAAGCAGCCATTTCACTAATGCTATATATCGTTGCGTCATCTTCTATATTTTTTATGACAACCATTTTTACCCTACCTAATTATTCTCGATTAATAATTTAATTGCTAAAATAAATATAATAATAAACATTATGATTTTTAGTTTCTTTTCAGGTAAAGAAACTGTTAAACGACCACCTATAAAGCCACCTAATCCTGAACCAAGTGCTAAACTTATGGCAAATGGCCAATTAACATAACCTTGAAAAATAAAAACAAAAGTAGATAATGATAAGTAAATCGTTATAACTAAAGTCTTCATACACTGAACTTCAGCATAAGTCAGTCTTGGCATAATTAAATTTAAAGCTATAATAAATAAAAATCCTACAGCAGCTTGAACAATGCCACCATAAATACCAAGTGCTAGAAAAACAATAATGAGAAGTACAATTCTAAAGATAGATAATTTTTCAGATTGTTTTTGTGTATCTTTCCATCTGGTAGGAATAATCATAACGATTAAAACGAGAAGCATAATAATACCTAACATGCGGTTAAAGACAGCATCCGGGAGATTTATAGCGAAATGAACGCCAATGAAAGAGCCAATAATAGCAGGCACACTTAACATCAAGCTCAACTTAACATTTTTCATGCCTTTTATATAAAACACATATAACGCTAATAAATTTTGAACTAAAATCGCAACCCTGTTCGATGCGTTCGCAACAGTAGTTGGTAGTCCAAAAAATATAAGTAATGGCAAAACAATTAATGAGCCACCAGCAGATACGATATTAATCGTTCCTGCAAAAACCCCTACTAAAAAGATAATAAATAATGTCATGATCTCCAAGACTACACCACCTGTTACATTTAATAATATCGAAAAATGAATCATCTGTAAAAAGTATAAACCTCAAATTTGTAATGTTTTTATTAGAAAATACTTGTTAAAATAAAATTATTGATAACAGAAAGGAAAACGCTGATGAAAAAATCAACACGCGACCTTATAATCGAAAATAACGTAAAACGATTAAGACTCAATAGTCACGATAGAGAAGTTTACGAAAATTATATAACATATGTACGTGCAAATTTGAGCATCAATGAATATGACTCAGAGAAAATGTTGCTCAATATACTTAATCATTTGTTAAGTGCCGAAAAAGACGGCATGCATGCCATGGAATTTTTTGACCACGATCCAAAAAAACATGCCGACACGATGATTAGAAATATGCCAAATAGAACATTCCAGAATATATTTAAATTTATCGGATTACACATCCTTATTTTGTTAGGTGTATTTTCATTCATAAGAGGATTCACAGGATTCTTCACACAAGTTGAATTCACATATCTTTACACATTCCTCATCACCTTTGTAACAGGATTTACGATGATTTTTATATTTATATGGATGATATTTAAAGTCGTTCAAATACGAATATATAGCGAATCCAATTGGACAACCATGATTACTAATATATTGATATTCGGGACATTAGTTGTAACGATACTAGCCTTTTATTTACCAGGCGTCTATTTACAATTAGGACCTAAAATATATACATCAAATTGGGCATATATCATACTTTCATTCATACTAACACCACTCGGATTATATATAGATCACCATAGAAAAATAGACCAACCCGATTCAAGGTAAAAGGACAAGCGGAACCATCGTTGATTATGGTTCCGCTTGTTTCATTTAATGCGATAACAGGAAATTACCAGGCCGATAATTTATTTTATCGGCCTGGTAATCTCATTTTCGGGTCGATATTTATTTTTATCGGCCTGCAAATCCCATTTTCGGGCCGATATTTTTATTTATCGGCCTGCAAATCTCGTTTTCGGGTCGATATTTTATTTTATCGGCCTGGTAATCCTGTTTCTGGACCGGTAATTATTTTTATCGGTCCATATTTCTCGTTTCTGGACCGGTAAATTTTTTTATCGGTCCATATTTCTCATTTCTGGACCGGTAATTTATTTTATCGGTCCACATTTCTCATTTCTGGACCGGTAAATTTTTTTATCGGTCCATATTTCTCGTTTCTGGACCGGTAATTATTTTTATCGGTCCATATTTCTCGTTTCTGGACCGGTAATTTTATTTATCGGTCCATATTTCTCATTTCTGGACCGGTAAATTTTTTTATCGGTCCATATTTCTCATTTCTGGACCGGTAATTTATTTTATCGGTCCATATTTCTCATTTCTGGACCGATAATTATTTTTATCGGTCCAGAAAGTCACCTCATATAACAAAAGTTCCTATATATAGAATTAAAAATATCAATAGTGTTTCAATATTTATAAAAATCACATTTGGACTAATACCTTTCTTGTGTCTTGTTAAATAATTTATAAGGATGCCAATATAATAGACAATCGTTATACCACATATTAGAACTAATAATCCTATCCCATAATCATTGTTTTGAATTAAATGTATGCCTAATAGTAATAACCATACTGATTTCATTACATTACCAGCTACCTCTAATGGATCAGATACAATTTTGAACACTTTATCTATGGTTTTTGTTTTAAACAAATTCGTATATGCTAATAAATCACAAATCACTTGTAGGAACATCGATACACTCATCAGTATTGTAAATATCAATCCTAATATCAATACAATGCCATTTAAGTCCCCTTCAAGTTTTGCATAATAAATTAAAGGAATTTGGCTAAAACAAATAAAGATTATTGTAAACATCGTATGAATAATATAGAATTTTTCATTTTTAATTAAGTAATTAGCCAATAATAACAAACATATATAAACACCCAACCCTACTACCACCATGCTGCTCACCTATCTTTAATAGTTTTCGTTTACGATGGCATATAGGTAATGGTCTTTCCATTCGCCATTGATTCTTACGTTAGATCTGTTTAGTCCTTCGCGTGTCATGCCTGCTTTTTCTAATACTCTAACTGAACCGATATTTGTTGGTTGTACGCCCGCTTCAACTCTATGAAATCCTAATTCATTAAATGCGATACGAATGACTTCTTTTGCTGCCAATGTTGTAATACCTTTTCCGTTATATGCTGCGTCTAATGCATAACCCATCATACAGCTCTGTATATTGTGTCTAACGACTGCAAATAAATCTATCGTACCGATTACTTTATTATCTTCTTTATGTACAATGACATAGTGATAGCCCTTATCTTCTGTCATATCTTGCAAATGTTTATCGATAATTTTTCTATAATTATAGAGTTGGTAGTCTGAATCTTTTCTGTCTGCTGCTGAATATGATTCAAATAGTGCTCTATTACGTACATCTATATCTAATAATTCACTTGCGTCGTTCATTTCTACTGGTCGGATTTCAATCATGTTGCACCCCCGATATTTATTTATCTATTAGTATACACTTATACGATGTAAAGTTATAAAAAAACAAGGTCATAGTTAAAATTTCCTAGGAAATAATAATCTATGACCTTGCGCGTTATGTTTGATATAAATATTTTCCAACTCTGTTTTCCATCTTTCCAAAAATCCATTCGAAAAAGATAGCCATAATCCAATATATTGCACTAGCTATAATATATACTTCAACAAAACGATAACCATCGTTAGCAATAATTTGGCTGATTGCGAGTATTTCTGTTACTTGCACAACAAACGCGATTGCTGTTCCTTTAATTAAAGCAATAAATTGATTACCTAAGTTCGGAATTGCATAACCTAAAGCTTGAGGTATCACAATTCTCATAAGTATATGACGTTTTCTAAGTCCTACTGTAAGTGCCGCTTCTATTTGTTTATCATCAACACTTCGTAAACCACCACGCATCACTTCAGTCAAATACGCAGCTGAATGTAATGTAAATACAAATAATACGATTGCTAAAGGATTTATGCCATCTGGATTAATGTTCAAATGCCACATTTTGTTTAACCACTCTATGACTACAGGCGTCCCATAATAAAAAGCAAACAACTGAACGATGAGTGGTGTCGATCTAAAGAATGAAACAAATATGACAATAAGTTGGTTAATAACTGGATACTTAGCTTGTCTTATTAATGCAAAAGCAGTACCTATCACTAAACCAATTACCATACTGACAACTGCTATTAATAACGTTGTTGGCACACCTTTTAAAATATCTCCAACATGTTCATACATAAAAGGAAAATCTATCGTCAAATTGCTCACCTCATTTGTTCAGTTTGATATGGAATATTGTATTTCTTTTCTAAAAGCATCACGATAAATTCGACTATGATACAGATAACCCAGTAAATGATACAAATCGCGACATATACGGGAAACATGCCTAGTCCGTAGTTATTACCGATAATTAAATTTACTTGTCCCATCATGTCGATTAAACCGATTGTAAACGCTAATGATGTGTCTTTAATCAGTTCTATAACTTGATTACCGATGTTTGGTAAACTATTTCTAAATCCTTGTGGAATAATAATTCTTAATAAAATTGTACGATCATTAAGACCGACTGTTTTCCCTGCTTCAATTTGACCTTTATCAACAGAGTTATATCCAGCTCTCATCACTTCTGATAAATATGAACCAGTATGCAGCGTGAATGTCAAAATCACAAAGAAAAGTCTACTAAAGTGATTAATATCAATGTAAATCCACTGCAATATGATCGGTAACGCAAAATATACTAAAAATAGTTGTAATATAAGTGGCGTACTTCTAACAAAGGATATATATAATTTTACGATTTGGGATAGTGCAGGTACTTTTTTGATTCTAATAACTGCTAATACTAGCCCCAATATCATCGCAAATAAAAGAGAAAGAACGGTTATTAACAATGTTATTGGTAGTTTATCCAGTATTTGCACAAACAAATCTGGCCAAGTAGTTGTTCCCATATGTCTCCTCCTTATAAGCGGTCTTTAATATCATTTAATGACTCTTTATCATCAAATATATTAAATCCAAACCATTTTTTAGATAATTCCTCTAGCGTACCGTCTTCTTTTAACTCTTTAGTCGCTTTGTCTATATCTTTTTGTAATTGCGTATTTTTCTTGTTATATAAAATATGAACAGATTCTTTTGAAACAACGCCACCAACTTTTACATCAGCATTGAGTTCTTTTTGAATTGCTTGGTAAGTTGTTAAGTTTAAGAACATGGCATCTCTTCTTTTAGATTCGATCATTTTGAAATTCTCACCATTTGAAACTTTATGAATTTCATCAATGTCGATTTGATTATTATGTGTCTTGTTGTAACCTGTTAAGATTGAATATAAGCCACCACTCGGTGACATAGGCGTCAGTCTTTTATGTTGTAAATCATCTAAAGTTTCAATATCATTTGTATCATTATGTACAATAAGTGTTGTTAAAGAATATACATAAGGTTCTTTTTGATATAAGAATTTCTGCTCTCTTTCAGGCGTTTTGAAGAACCAATTAATACCCATATCAAATTTACCGACACCAATACCGACAACGTTAGATTCTTCTTCTCCGAATTCATATTGGAAATCATACTGTGGTAATTTCTTTTCAAGTTCTTTCATGTAATCCATATCGTATCCGACTGGTTTATTATCACTATCTGTATATAAATAAGGCGGATTGACTTCTGCAGATAAAGCTACTTTAACTACTTTTTTACCGTTATTTTCTTTTGTGATTGTGCCGCAACCAGAGAAAGAAATGATGAGCATCATCAAAATCAATAATTTAATATACTTCATTCTTTACCTCCTACAATCCGACTGGTGTTAAACGACTTAAGAATCTTCTCGTACGTTCAGACGCTGGATTATCAATAACGGCTTCTGGTGTCCCACTTTCAATAATTTCACCTTTATCCATAAACACAACTTGATCAGATACTTCTTTCGCAAATTGAATTTCATGCGTTACAATAACCATCGTTCTACCTTCGCTTGCGATTTCTTGAATAATATTTAACACACCTTGTACAGATTCCGGATCAAGTGCTGAAGTCGGTTCATCTAATAACAATACTTCAGGTTCGATACTGAGTGCTCTCACGATACCAACTCGTTGCTGTTGTCCACCTGACAATTGAACAGGATAAACATCTGCTTTATCATCTAAAGATACTTTCTTAAGATACTTCATAGCTTTTTCTTTAGCATCTTTCTTCTTCATTCCTTGTCCGTATATTAAACCTTCTGTAATGTTTTCTAAAATCGTACGGTTTTTAAACAAATTATAGTGTTGAAAGACCATTGCAGATTGACTTCTTAAGCGTGTAACATCCTGTTTTTGATAATTTTCTACATCGAACTTACAATTCCCTAGTTCGATCAATCCTTTATATGGTGTTTCAAGCATATTTAAACTTCTTAGTAGCGTCGTCTTCCCCGATCCACTTGGTCCAATAATTGTTGTGACGGTACCTTTTTCTTGTTCAAAATTTATATTCTTCAAAATTTCTTGTGTACCAAATTTATGATACAACCCTTCAACTTTAAGCAAGTCATTCACTCCCGAACGTAATAATATTTTGAATTTATCACAACTATTCTTATAAGTAAAGTCGGTTTTAATTTAAAATTGCATTTTAAAAGGCTTTATGAAATTTTCTTATCTTTTAACTCGGATTTAATTGAATTTTTTAAATTATCTGACTATAATGACATATATAACTTTAGGAGGGATTATTTTTATGACACAAGAAAATTGGAATAAAGAAACTTTAGCCATTCATGGTGGACAAGTACCTGATCCTGTAACAGGTTCTACAGCTGTACCTATTCATCAAACAACTTCATATACGTTTAAATCTACTGAACATGCGAAGAACTTATTCGCTTTAGCTGAAGAAGGTAACATATATTCTCGAATCATGAACCCAACGAATGATGTATTCGAGAAACGTATCGCTTTATTAGAAGGCGGACTAGCAGCATTAAGTGTTGGTAGCGGTCAAGCAGCCATTACATTGAGTATATTAAATATTGCAGAAAGTGGCTCTGAAGTAGTCGCATCTACTAACCTATATGGTGGTACATATAATTTATTTGCTGTAACTTTAAAGAAATTTGGCATTAAAGTTCACTTTGTAGATCCAGATGATCCTGCAAATTTTGAAGCAGCAATCAATGAAAACACGAAACTTATTTTCGCTGAAACAATTGGTAACCCACGTATAGATGTATTAGATATTGAAGCTGTTGCTAAAGTGGCTCACGATAATGGCATTCCATTAATCGTCGATAATACATTTGCTACACCTCACCTACTACAACCAATTAAATTTGGTGCTGACATCGTTGTCCATTCTGCGACTAAATTTATTGGTGGTCACGGTACATCAATTGGTGGTGTGATTGTAGATAGTGGTCAATTTAACTGGGATAATGGCAAATTCCCTGGATTAGTTGAACCTGATCCAAGTTATCATGGTGTATCTTATGTCAATGACGTTGGTGCAGCTGCATACATTACGAAAGCACGTGTACAATTATTGCGAGACATTGGACCAGCACTTTCTCCATTTAATGCACAACAATTCCTAATCGGACTTGAAACTTTACATTTAAGAACAGAACGTCATTCTGAAAATGCTCAAAAAGTTGCAGAGTTTCTAGAAAATCATGAAAAAGTAAGCTGGGTTAATTATCCTGGTCTTAAATCTAATCAATATCACGAACTCGCTACTAAATACTTACCTAATGGCCAAGGTGCTATCTTAACATTTGGTGTTAAAGGCGATTCAGAAGCTATCCCCGAATTTGTAGAAGCACTGAATTTATTCTCTTTATTAGCAAACGTTGGTGATTCTAAATCACTTATCATACATCCAGCAAGTACAACACACCAACAATTAACAGACGAAGAACAACTTGCATCAGGTGTCACAAAAGACTTAGTACGCTTATCAGTTGGTACAGAATCTAGCGAAGACATTATTAAAGATTTAGAACAAGCGTTAAATAAAATTAAATAAGTTTCACTTAATAAGCGTTTAGGATTTCATTTGATATCCTAAACGTTTATTTTTTATTTAAAGCACCTTATATGAATATTTTTAATATTTTTGATAACATTTATATATCATAAGAATTATAAAGGAGCACTGAACATAATGAATCAAAGTGTATTTGACTTAACTCAACAGCATCGATCTGTTAGACAGTTTAAAGATGAACCTCTTTCTAAAGAGACTGTAGAAAAATTAGTAAAAGCAGGACAAATGGCTTCAACTTCAAGTTACGTTCAAGCTTATTCTATTATTGGTATTACAGACCCAGAAATTAAACAAGCATTAAAAGAAGTATCAGGGCAACAACATGTTGTCGATAACGGTTATTTATTTGTGTATGTGATAGATTATTACCGTCATAGTTTAATTAACCAAGAAACACAAGGTAATATGCAACCTAGTTTTGAGTCAGCTGAAGGCTTGCTCGTTGGTACGATAGATGTTGCGCTTGCTGCACAGAATGTAGCATTAACAGCTGAAGATATGGGGTTAGGCATTGTTTATTTAGGATCATTACGTAACGATGTTGGTCGAGTGAGTGAGATATTAAACTTACCTGAGCATGTCTTCCCACTATTCGGTATGGCTGTCGGTGTACCAAGTGATGACGATCAAGGGTCACCTAAGCAACGCTTACCATTTGAACATGTCTTCCACGAAAATCAATACAATGCTGACAAAGAACAACAACTTAGTCAAATTAAACAATATGACAAAGACATTCAAGAATATTATGAAAAACGTACCCAAGGCAAGCGCTCAGAATCTTGGTCAGAACAAATTAAGAATATGATGAGCAAAAAAACAAGACCAGATATTCTAGAAAAATTAAATTTAAAAGGATTTATTAAAAAATAAACATACAAAAAGCGACTGTGAGATGATTAACAATCTCCAGCCGCTTTTTCTAATTATGATACTTGTTCCTCAATTCTTCCGTCACTTAATTTAATCACTTTATCTGCAAATTCAAATATTCTTTCATCATGTGTAATCATAATACCAATTGAATTATTCTCTTTTACACTATTTTTAATCATTTTTGCTACTTCTATTGCACGTTTTGAATCTAAACTTGCAGTAGGTTCATCTGCCAAAATCATTTTTGGATGATTCATCCAAGCTCTCATAATTGCAACACGTTGTTTTTCCCCACCTGACAATTCATTTGGATATGATTTGAGTCTATGAGATAAACCAATTTGTTTTAATAATTTTTCAGCTCTTTCTTTAGCATCTTTCTTACGCATACCAGCCATTTCACCAACATAAACAAGTTGATCTGTAACATTTAAATATGGTATTAAGTGTGATGATTGAAAGATAAACCCTATTTGATTCAATCTCATATCTGTTAATTTTTTATCTGATAAGTCTACATAATCTAAATCGTCTAATGTTATTTCTCCTGAGCTTTTGCCAAGTAATCCACCAATAATAGAAAGTAATGTAGATTTCCCTGAACCAGAGGCACCATTCAAAATAACAAGCTGCCCTTTTTCTGCTGTAAATGTAATGTCATTTAATACTTGTGTTTTTGCTTCATTTTCTCCGAATGATTTTGTAACATGTTCAACAACTAATCCCATTATTATTCTCCTCCTATAGCTTCAAGTGGTTCGATTTTTGTCACTTTAATCAGTGATAGTACGGCGCCGATTAATGAAACTACGATGAATACGGCTACCATTAACATCATTAAGTTTGCGTCAATATAGAATGGCATTGAAACTGGCATCACACTGTTGATGATAAATATAACGGCAATGGATAAGACCACGCCCACTAATGTAATCATCAGAATTTGCAGCATTAATGATGAGATAAGTGATATGTTTTTTGTACCGATTGCTTTTAAAATACCAAATTGGCTTGTTTTTTGAATTGTCATAACATAGAAGAATGCCGTAATAACAATCGCTGAAATAACGAATAAGAATACAATCATCAAGTTCAATGGTTGTTGTTCTGCGTTATAACTTGGAATGGCATTTAACATGTCATCTTGTGAAATGACTTTAACATTGTCTATGTCGTTGATTTCACTTTTTTGATGATCATTCAAGTTATCATATGCAATGACTGAAATATGATGACCTTTCAACGCATCCATACCATTTTCATTTACATATGCCATTGATGTATGTGAGAACATGATATTATCAGCGAATCCTGAGATTTTATATGATTGATCGCCTTCTGATAATTTAATTTCGTCCCCTACTTTAAAACCTTCTGCTTTTAATTTTTCATTCAATAACACTTCGTTTTTATTTTGAGGTAAATGTCCTTCTGTTGGTTTCGGTTTAATGTTATTTGTCATTTGTGTAAACATTAAATCCGTTTTCCCGCTTTTAGTATCAATTTTTTGCATTGCTGTTTTGATTGTGTCGCCTTTAGCGATTGTATTAACAGCGTCATCAGTTTTAGTCGTAATATTAGACTGACTCAAGTTATTGTCAGCATCACTGGCGATTACGTACGTACTTTTATTCCATTGTTCAATTCCCGATACATTCTCTTTAGCTAACCCTTGTGCTAAAGCTGATATAAATAACACTAAAAATGCTAATAAGAATAAAATTAATGTTACGAGTAGATATTTAAATTTGTAATAAGTAAGCTCTTTAAGTGCTAGTTTCATGTCTATCCGTTCCTCTCTCTTTAATGTATATACATATCATAGCGAGGCAATATGAACTGAATATGAACAAAAAGACATAAAACAAATTTTTTTATTTTATGAATGATTATGGGAAAGACGATTTACTAGTCTATATTATTTGAAGTTGATACAATTTAGAAAAAGAGGAGGAGAGCTTAATGATTAAGTCTACTTGGCAAGGTAAGAAAACTTTTAAAGCACAATCCAAATTTGGCCATGACATCATCTCTGATGCACCAACAGAATCAGGTGGAGATGACAACGGTCCATCTCCTGTTGAACTTATGCTAAGCGGTTTAGCTGGATGTACTGGAATTGATGTTACCAATTTAATGAAAGAACGTTTAGCACAAGTTACGAAATTAGAAATTACTGTAGATGATGAAAGAGAAGATACAACATCTCGAGCAGTGAAACATGTCACATTAATCTTTGATGTTGAAGGTGAAGTGGATTTAAAAAAATTAAAGCGTTCCATAAAACTGAGTGTCGAAAAATATTGTACGGTTGCACATTCTTTAAAAGCAACAATTGAACCGAAACTTATCTTTAATGGTGAAGAACAAACTTTAGACTAAACAATAAGAGTTGGATGAAATACCCTATTTATCGTAGAGATTTCAATCCAACTCTTTAATTTTGAATATGTGGTGCTCGCCATATATAAAATGTTGCATATGAACTCCACTCATGCCAACCTTCATTCAAACTCAACATTTGTTCTTTAGATGGTTTCTTACCTAAATTCAAGATGTCTTTCAATGCGTTTTGTAAACCAACATCCCCGATTGGAAAAGCATCCTGAACACCTAACGCACGCATCATAACATAATGTGCTGTCCAAGGACCAATCCCTCTATTTTTAATAAGTGTACGCTCAATTTCATTTGTATCTTCAATATCCAACAACATGTCTTTAGATAACATTTGAGAATGCATTCTTTTCGCAATATCTATTAGATATTCTGCTTTTCTTCTTGAAAATTTTAAATCCATTAACTCTTGTACAGAAACATTCGCAATCACTTCAACTGTAGGATGGATATAATAAGCTTTATGATTGTAAGTTATTTTTTCGCCATATGTTTGAACAAGTCTCTTTTTAAGTTGGTATGCAAATGTTAAATTAATTTGCTGTCCAATTATGCCCCAGGAAATAGCTTCAAATAAATTTGGAATTCTAATCAATCTTAAACCATATAATTCCTGGATTAATGGCTTTAGTATTTCATTTTTTCTACCATATTGGTAAAACGATGATAAATCTGCTGAGAAATCGAACCATTCTTCTATATATGCAATTATTTTTTCAGTAAGTGCGGGATTTACAGAAACATCATTTAAAATCTCAACAATTAAGTAATGGTGATGATAATAAATACACATCAACAGTCGCTCGCCATCTAAATTAATCGCACGATAAATTTTATGATCTTCAACTTCAAATAACACTTCATTCTCATCTCTTTTTAAATAATCTAAGCATTTTTCATAGTCGAATCTTTCGGGACATTCTATTCTAATTTCATGCATGATACATCACCTCCATCGTTACAGTTTATTATCCATTATTTACAATTCATAAACAAATTTAAAATAAAAAAATGGATACTATTTAACAAATTAACATGATATAATTGAAAGTAATTATCACTTAGGAGAGAGAAAAATGACAAAAAAATTACTTGTATTCCTCGCTACATTGTTACTTGTATTAGCAGCTTGTGGCAACAAAGACGATGACTCATCTAAAAGCAAAACTCACAAATATAAAACAGATGAAGGTAAAACAGTTGAAATTCCTAACAATCCAAAACGTGTTGTCGTATTAACAACTAACCAAGGTAACTTCCAAAAACTTGGTGTTGATCCAGTCGGAACAGATGCTGATTTCCCTAAATCAAAATATGTTGACGATAAAGATGGGAAACGTGTTGGTTCTGAAGATGTTGAAGCTGTTACAAAGCTTAAACCAGATTTAATCATTACTTATAATGCTAACCCACAAATTAAAAAATATGAAAAAATAGCACCTACTGTACCATTCGACCACAGTAAACGTACTTTTAAAGAAGTACACATTGAAATCGGGAAATTATTAGGTAAAGAAGATAAAGCTAAAGAACAAGTTAAAGAATTAGAAGATATCATGGCTAAAGACGGGAAAGAAGTTCAAGACAAAATTGGTAAAGACAGCACAGTTTCTATCATGGAAGTTGGACCTAAAGAACTTACATTAATCGGTAAGAACTTTGGTAGAGGTTCAGAAGTCATTTATCAAGGATTTGGATTTAAACATCCAGAAGCAGCACAAAAAGACATCCCTAAAGAAGGTTGGTTAACAACTTCATTCGAAAACTTTAATAAATACACTGGTGATTATTTATTAATCCCAACTGAAAATGGAAAAGCACCAAGTTCTTCATTAACTAAAGGTAGCATTTGGAAAAACACACCAGCAGTTAAAGAAGATCACGTGTACTACTATCCAAGAAATGAATTTATGTATTCAGATCCAATTTCAATCGAAAAACAATCTAAATACTTCAAAGATATGTTAACTAAATAATAAAGCAGAGACTAGGTCATAGTGACCTAGTCTCTTCTATTATATATGGGGGTTGTTAAATATGTACGTAATGGCGGGCTTGTGAACACTTTCTGCCAAACTTGTTCATAACGATGGCTTTGTGAACACTTTCTGCCAAACTTGTTCATAACGAGGGCCTTGTGAACACTTCTGGCCAAACTTGTTCATAACGAGGGCCTTGTGAACACTTCTGGCCAAACTTGTTCATAACAGGGGTCTTAGTTACAAAACTCGGCCGAAGTGTTACTATAGACCTCCTTAATTACAAAACTCCGCCGAAGTGTTACTATGGACCTCCTTAGTTACAAAAGTCGCCTGAAGTGTTACTAAGAATAGCCATAATTACAAAAGCCGCCTGAAGTGTTACTATAGACTGCCTTAGTTACAAAACTCCGCTGAAGTGTTACTATAGACTGCCTTAATTACAAAAGTCGCCTGAAGTGTTACTAACACACTCGTTATTTGCACTTCTCACCAAACTTGCTAATAACGACACCAGTATTTGCACTTCTCACTAAAACTGCTAATAACAACCTCAGTATTTGCACTTCTCACCAAAACTGCTAATAACAACCTCAGTATTTGCACTTCTCACCAAAACTGCTAATAACAACCTCAGTATTTGCACTTCTCATCAAAACTGCTAATAACGACACCAGTATTTGCACTTCTCACTAAAACTGCTAATAACAACCTCAGTATTTGCACTTCTTGCCAAAACTGCTAATAACGACACGCTCCCATACATAACTCATATCATCTGTAACTCACAACCTCCCTATTTGCATTTCATAAATTTTATGCATACACTGTATATTAAAGGAGTGGAATTCATTTTGACTAAACAAACGGATTTACGCGTGATTAAAACTAAAAAAGCACTCACAGAAACATTAATCTCGATTCTTAAAGAGAAGAATTTCTCAGAGATTACTGTAAATGAAATTTGTCATACATCGCTTATACATAGAACAACTTTTTACAAGCATTTTATGGATAAGTTTGATCTCTTACAATATGCATTAAGCGAATATACAAAAGATTTCTTTGAATTAGATTTATACGACCGTCTACATCATCCATTTCAATCGATGGAAAAGGCATTTATCAGTGAGTTAAGTGACGTATTTGAAAAGCAAAAAGATAATAGTGATACTGCATTTATGGACGAAATCGCTAAGTACTTTATTGAAGTATTCAGCAAAGATTTCAAAAATAATATCAATATGGTTTCAACACCAGAGCATTTACCTCAATCTTTACTACCTTTTATTTACGCTTCTAATTTAGCTGGTATTATACATTGGTCAAAGTCCACAAATAATGATTTAGACTATGAAAAGCTTGATAAAATTTTTAACGAAGTCAATATTATTGGATTGAATAACAGTTAATCTATTTCATCATTTGTATAAAAAAAACCTTTCAATTTAGACCTATTATGGTCTTCATTGAAAGGTTTTTAACGATGTTATTTATTGTTGAACAAGATTGTTAACGTAATCTTTGAATGCTTCTTTGTCGCCTTCTTCAATATCAATCATTGCAACTTTTCCTTGTGGGAGGAATTCAATAAATAATACACCTTTATCTTCTATTGTAACGGCTTTGATATCTTGATAACTAAATACTCTTTTATAAGGTTCACCGTTCATATCAACGCTCATAATAACACGTTCGTTTGTTGTAATATATGCCCCTTTAAATTGGCTTTGTTCGCCTACTTTATAAATAATTGTTCCTAATACACTTGGACCAACTTTTTCTGTAGGATATAATTCATTTTCATCAATTTCATTTAATTTCATGTTCAATACCTCCATTTAATAACTACTTCTATTGTACGAAATAATGAGAGGTCGTAACAAATATTATGATTGCACATCTCTATATGCTTTTCTTCTAGATAATACAATTGTAACAACAAATGCGACAACAATTGCTATCGCCATACCGATAATATAGTTAAACCAACTACCTGGAGCTATAGAAATAAATCCTGGTAATCCCGCTGTACCGAGTGCAATAGCTTTTACTTTTGTTGCGGCTACATAACAAGAACCGACACCTGATCCTATAATTGCACCGATAAATGGATAACGTAATTTTAAGTTTATACCAAACATAGCTGGTTCTGTAATACCTAACAATGCAGAAATACCTGCTGCTGAAGCAGTACCTTTCATCTTATGATTCTTCACAATAAAGAATGCTGCAAGTGTTGCTGCCCCTTGTGCAACGTTAGACATTGCTGCAATTGGGAATATAAATGATCCGCCTGTATTTGCTTTATCTGCAATCAATGTTGTTTCAATAGCGATAAAGCTATGATGCATACCAGTAATAACAATCGGTGCATATAATAATCCAAATAATAATCCACCGATTGCGCCACCTGTTTCATATAACCAAGTTAAACCGTCAGATAAGAATGTCCCTGCAGTTCGTGTAACTGGTCCAACGACTAAAAATGTAACAAATGCTGTAAAGAATAATGACAGTAATGGTGTTAACAAATTATCTAAAGTAGAAGGGATGACTTTTCTAAATCCAATTTCTAATTTAGCAAGTATGTAAGATGCGACTAATATAGGTAACACTTGTCCTTGATAACCAACCATTTTGATAGAAAGTCCAAAAATTTCCCACGTTGGGATTTCGTCGCCTTTTACTAAAGCTTTAGGATAATCATAACCATTCATTAAACTAGGATGCACAAGTATCATACCAAGTGCAGCTCCAAGAAATGCATTGCCTCCAAACCGCTTCGCTGCACTAAACCCTATTAGAACTGGTAGAAATACGAATGGTGCATTTGCGAAAACATTAATCATATTAGCTAGACTTGCAAATTGACTATGTACATCAATAAATGACGCTTTATCATAAAATAAATCTTTAGCAGTCAAAATATTGTTAATCCCCATTAATAAACCACCTGCTACAATTGCAGGAATAATCGGAACAAATATATCTGATAACATTTTTACAAATTGCTGAATCGGATTTAATTTCTTAGTCGACTTTTCTTTTACTTCTGATGTCGTAGATGCCTCTAACCCTGTTAAAGATTCCATTTCCGCAAAAACTTTATTAACCGTTCCAGAACCTATAATAATTTGGTATTGACCACCCGTTGAAAAAGTCCCCTTAACAACATCCATATTATTTAATTGGTCTTCATTTACTTGAGACTCGTCTTTTAATACAAGTCTTAAACGCGTGGCACAATGCGCAATAGCTTCAATATTATCTTTACCACCTATTGCTTCAGTAATATTCTGAGCTTCCTTTTTATAATTCATTCATTTCACTCCTTATTTATCCCGTTCTTTTTGGTACCGGTACCAAAAAGATTCAAAAAAATATATTAACATGATATGATTGTAATCGGTTCCATTAAAATTGTCAACGCTACGAATGTAATTTTACTGATTTAAATTAATATAACCAGCTCTAATTTTTTTGCCATTTTCATTAAAGGATTCTACATAACCATCTTCACTAACATTATAAGAACCAAGTAGTTTGCCATCTTTACTTGAATATGAAAATCCAAACACGTCACCTTTCTTCTTAGGTTCTTTCCAAATGATATGATCTGTATCATCTTTATCTATACCTTCAAATGCTTCTACTGCATCAAATACATTCTCTCTCGTAATGGTTGTTTGTTGATTATCCCTTGAATTTTCAAACTGAAAGTCATCTGGAAATTGCATGATATATTGAATATTATCATCGTCAGTATTTCCTTTTGTATATACAGCAACTTGATAGCCGTTATGATTCGTCTTGTTATATACAACAAATGAATGTCCTTGTCTCGTTCTTAAATCTTGTGTTGGTTCACCATGAAAATCGACGAAGTCTTTATACGTAACGTGGTTACTAGGAACGATACTAAATTGTTTAACTGGATAACCTTCACTCAAATAATACCTAACCATAAAGTTCCCATAAACATGCCCTTCTCTTCCTAAAAAATTACGTACTTCTTCTTCATCTCCATATTTAGATTCTATTTCTGATTTATCCATTGTCTTCACTAATCCTCTATATCCCGTAACATGGTTTTCATTCATATAATGATCAGAAAAATCTTGTGATAAAACATTAATTTTTGGCGTTTCTTTTTTATTTTTCTGCTGTTTATTATTGGATTTCGAAGGTTTTTGATTGTGATTTTGAGGATCTCCTATTGTGATACTACATCCTGTTAACAGCAATATAGCAGTAACCATCCATACACATTTATATATCATGATTATAAATCCCTCCAATCATTTTAAGTGAAATTTAATTAATTTATTAAAATTAATATTCCCTTTTCTAAAAATAATATTCAGAAAAGTTTGAAAACGAATGATTACTTTTATATAATGTGAATAAATAATTGAAAGGAGAACTTTTACAATGACAGAACGAATTTATGGCAATACACCTTGCTTTTTAGGTGGTAAAAACTTAACAAAAGAAAAAGATTATTCTACAGACGTTCTCGTATATGGCGTCCCTTTCGAAGGACCTTGCACTTGGGGAGATTATACTGGGTGTGAATTAGGGCCGAAGCAAATTAGATTATCTTCTGCTAGATATAGTGGATATTTACCTGAATTAGATCACATAGATGTACATAAACATTTATCTATCGGGGATGTAGGTGATGTTTCAACTGTACCACATGATGTTGATCAAACGGTTCAGAACATCGAAGCATTTGCTGAAGATTTATGGAAATCCAATAAATTTTTAGTTGGATTAGGTGGCGATCACGGCATCACTTATCCAATTTTAAAAGGATTAACGAACACCGGGAAAAAAGTAGGCATTATTCATTTAGATGCGCACTATGATAATATGCCTCACTATGAAAATGAACAATTTGCGCGTAATACACCTTTCATGAGGTTGTACGAAACAGAAGGCATTCGAAATGAGAGCTTAATTCATACTGGTATTCATGGACCTCGTAACCAGCCTGAAACGGGACAATTCGCTAAAGAAAATGGTGCGGTTACTATCACAATTAATGAAATTAAAGAAACATCTGATTTACGTCAGTTTGCGCGTGATATTTATGCTCAATCAAGTAAAGATGTAGATGTCGTTTACTTAACGATCTGTAGTGATGTACTCGATTTCGCTTTTAATCCAGGCGGCCCTGTTGATGGCAATGGGTTAACAAGTTATGAACTATTAACAATGATTTATGAATTTGGAAAGTTAGGTCTTATTGGTATGGACTTTGTTGAAGTTTATCCAATGCAAGATGCGAATCAGAACTCTGCTCACTTTGTTTCAACTGCTGTACTTTATGTATTAGCCGGCCATATTAAGTATTTAAACAAAGTTTAACGCCTTACAAACGAAGGGATGACAAGATATGACTGAAAAGAGAGAAAGAAGTAAGTTTAGTATTTTTGGTCCCGGAATGATTATTACTGCATCATTTGTTGGTCCTGGTACCGTTACAACCATGACTCAAGGTGGTGCAGGGTTTGGATACAGCTTACTCTGGGCAGTAGTCTTCTCAATCATTGCAACGATTGCACTTCAAGAAATGGTTGCTCGATTGGCGCTTGTTACAAATGAAGGTTTAGGAGAAGCTATACGGGATATTTTTAATCACCAATTACTTAAAATCATCACAGTTTGGTTCAGTATGATTGCTGTCGCAGTTGGTTGTGCAGCATACATATCGGGAGATTTATTAGGGACATCGTTAGGTGCTTCCTATTTACTAGGCATTCCAGAAAATTATATTGCACCTGTCATTGGTATCGTTATTTTGTTAATCGGGTTAAGCGGTAGTTATGATTTAATAGAAAAAGTTATGACCGTACTTGTGCTCATTATGGGTGTCATCTTTATAACAACAGTGATTGTCATTCAACCAGATTTCGGTGCTGTCTTAAAAGGTGCATTCATACCGAGCATACCTAACGGCTCATTATTAACTATTATCGCACTAATTGGTACAACAGTAGTACCTTATAATTTCTTTATCCATGCCAGTTCTATACATGAACGATTTAATGGTATAAAAGATTTAAAAATTGTAAGAATCGATACAATTGTTGCGATAGGATTAGGTGGAGTGATTTCTGCTGCCATACTTATTACTGCAGGCACACTCATCCATGGAAAAGAAGTCTCAAGTTTAGTCGAGTTATCCGAACCACTTAAGCCAATTTTAGGAGACTTTGCACCTATATTTATGAGTGTCGGATTATTCTCAGCAGGTCTATCTTCAGCAATTGCCTCTCCAATGGGTGCCGCAGCAACAATCAGTAGTTGTCTCCGTTGGGAAGGTGGCGTGAAAAGTAAAAAATATAGACTCGTGTTCGCAATCGTCATTTTCATTGGTATCATCACATCTTCACTCGGATTCGAACCATTAGAAGTCTTACTCATTGCACAAGCATTAAATGGCATCATTTTACCACTCATCGCAATATTAATCTTTGTAATATTGAATAAAAAGAATATGATGGGTAAATTTGCAAACGGCATCGTCCTTAACATCATCGGACTATTCGTCGTACTTGTCGTATCATTTTTAGGTGTTTACAGTTTAATAGATGCTATACAAAGCTTTATCGGATAAATCAAAAACCCTTCACTATCACCTTAGTGAGGGGTTTCGTCTTAAAATATAACAATTATTCATCTAATATGCTTAAATGTCGTTAAAATTCTATCAAGTTTTCTCTTTAGCCAACTTCTATTGTTTAATAGCTTTAATTGACTTTTTTGAGCGATTTCATTTACAACTTGATCAACATTTAATTGATCTGTATATATTTTATATTCTGTAACAACATTATCAAAAAACTCAATACAGTCATCCATTTGAACACGAGCAAATGTTTCTCCCAATTCCAGTCTTTTATTCAAACGTCTATTTAAAGTTTTCTTATTTGCATACAATATATAATGATCTAATCGAATCCCGTCTTTTTTTAAGCGTTCAATTATTTCTTGGTAGTACTCAATATTAATGATCGTCATAGGTACAATGATTATACCGTCATATGACTCTGCTATATACTTTAATAAATCATAGTTAAAGTATCTCCATTGATTATGGTCTTGAAAATTATCTTTATGTAAATTCTTAGGTATATTATGGCGTATAAAGAAACCTAAATTTTCAGGATCATAAACAAAAGATTTAGATAATCTCTTATTCAATTCAAAAGCCACAGTCGTTTTTCCAGAACCATACGCCCCATTTAACCAAATAATCATAAGTTCACCCTTTTCTATAGAAGACACTCAAAATGTTCGCAATATAGATTAAAATTGTTTTTAACCATATACCGCTCTCCAAGAGTAAGAAACATTATATGTGGATGTGCAATAGCTTACTTTTCTCATTGGTTAGAGAATCGTAAGAAAAAATAATAGGCGACATTTAGCCGACACCACTAATAAAACCCCCTCACTACGGCCATAGTGAGGGGGTTTGGTGTTGAGTCACAACAATTGCTTTTGTTAGTAACATTATACCACCTATTGCATTTCATGTCATGTGTAAAATTAACATTGATGTTCAAAAAATTCATTTACTTTTAGCAATAGACATACCCATTTCATTCTTTATGTGATTTGCTACAGTCTGTAATTCAGGAAAATAATTATTAGCAAAACCTATAATGATTTTATTCTTCACAAATTCATTTAATTGTCTATCCTCTGGAATAGTCTGATCTATCAATTCCAAAAGTTCTCTATGATTTATATCATCTAAACTTACATTACCCAAATACTTCATAATAGCTAACATAAGTTTATCAAACACCTCATGCTCAAAATCAAAATCCAATAATAATAAACTTACAGAGTTTGTCTCTAATTGATTATCACCAATTCTAACTGATAGTTCGCTTATAGCTTGATAAAGTAATCTAAAACTCTCTTTATTCTCAAGCATATTCAAACACCCCTTGATTATAAAATAATTAGTATGTGTATTACCACAATCATCTTCTAAAATAATGATAACCAAAACTCTAAATCAAGTCCAAACTAATAGTAAATGAAACATTGCATTAAAAACCCCTCACTACTGGCATAGTGAGGGGGGTGGTGTTGAGACACAACAATTGCTTTTGTTAGTAACATTATACCACCTATTACATGTCATGTCATGTGAAAATTTACATTATTTTTCCAGTTCAATCTACATGATTCCAAATATCTTCGATAGCATCTCTATATTTCTGTCTCAACGATATAGTCGGTTGATATGTCGTTACCGGCTACGAATTGATGTGATCCTACTATTTTATATCCATGTTTAGTATAGAAGTTCAGTGCTTGGTGATTATGTTCCCATACGCCTAGCCACAGTTTTGATTTTTGTTGTTCTTTAGCAATTTCAAAGGCTTTTTTCATGAGTTCACTGCCGATTCCTTTTGACTGAAATTGCTTATACATGTATAAACGTTGTACTTCTAAATAGTCATCTCCCATTGGTTCTGTTTGTGCTGATCCAATGTTGAGTTTCATGTACCCTGCTATTTCTTGATTGATTTTTGCAAAGAAGTACCATGATTCTTTATTTTGCAGTTCGCTTAAAAGTATTTCATGATTATATGCTTCTTCAAAATATTGATTCATATCTTCTTGTGGCATGTCGTCTATAAATGTGTCTTTAAAAGTCGTTCTACATATTGTTGATAAAGCTTCTATTTCATTTTCTTGAATAGCTGTTATTTCGATTGTATGCATATTGAGAGCCTTCTTCCATACTTTTTTATTTATATTTTTCTAATCATATCAAAGAAAGCGATTGTTTTAAATATGTTAAACTAATAAAAAAGGAGTGAATATTCGTATGACAAATTTAACGATTTATTTAGCAGGACAAATTCATGATAATTGGAGAGAAGAAATCACTCAGAAAGCTGAACAGCATAATTTACCGTTAACGTTTGTTGGTCCGCAAACCAAACATGATCGTTCTGATAATATTGGTGAATCTATTTTAGGTGAACAACCTAATAATTATTATAAAGATCATGCCGCTTCTGATATTAATAATTTCCGTACGCAAGTGTTAATGAATAAAGCAGATGTTGTCATTGCATTATTTGGTGAAAAATATAAACAATGGAATACGGCAATGGATGCTTCTACGGCGATTGCTTTAAACAAGCCGTTAATACTTATACGACCAACTGACTTAATTCACCCACTTAAAGAGTTATCTAACAAAGCAAATGTCACTGTTGAGACAGTAGACCAAGCATTAGAAGTCCTTAAATATATTTACGAATAAAAATAAAAGGTTATGACGCTTATTAATGACAATACATGCGTGATAACCTTTTTATTTAACTTTATTTAATTGTCGATGTTTCTTAAATTTATAGTAAACTTTCGATAATAAATCTGCTATGAGCAACCCAAGTGCTATTGAACTTGAGATAAGCGCAACTTTTATCATCGTAATTAATGCTTCATGATAATCATTTAATATTAAATTTTTAATTGCTTCATAGGCTGTGCCCCCAGGTACAAGTGGTATGATACCAGGAATAATAAAGAGAATAACTGGTGAGAAGAATTTTCTACTCATGATATGTCCTGCCACACCTATAAACAAACCGCCAATAAACGAAGATTGTACATCAGATCCATTGACTATCATACCCGTTTGAAAAGCAACCCACCCGATGGCACCAACGATACCAGCAGGAGTTAATAAATATTTAGGTGAATTAAATAATAAAGCAAAAAAGAAAGCAGTACCAAAACTAAATACAATGTTTAATATTATCGTAATAACCATAATTCACCTCTTATGAGAATATTAACAACACAATACCTACACCGACACCAATGGCAATAGAAGTAAAAGTTGCTTCTAATCCTTTAGATATACCAACTAATAATTGTCCTAAAAATAAATCTTGAATCGCATTCGTTATGAGTACACCTGGCACAATCGGCATAACTGCAGATATAATCGCAATATTTAAAGCATCTCCACCAAATAACATTTGATTATAAATAGCGATTAATGCGATGACACTTGCGGCAATAATTTCTGCTATAAATTTAACACGTGTCCATGAATGTAGGATTTCCACTATAGAATAACCTATTGCACCACCAATAAATGTAGCGATGATATCTTCTTTATGTCCACTAAATAAATATAGGAAGAAAATTGAAATGAAACCTGCAGCAATCATTTTAAACGGTAATGAGTATGGTAATGGAGATTTATGTATAGTACGAATACGTTTCAATGCTTCTTCAGCAGATATTTGCCCTTTATCTAACATTCTAGAAATATTATTTACTCGGTGGATATTGCCTAAATTAGTATCTCGTTTACTAACTCTATAAACTCTAATATTATCATCAATATCTAAAGCGAAATTTATAATCGTTGAACTGACATAACATTGATTATTCGGATACCCTAATCGTTTAGCCATTCTATACATCGTATCTTCAACTCTAAAAGCCTCCGATCCCGCTTCTAACAATACTAAACCAGCATTCATCACAATTTCTTGAACTAAAGATTTAGGATAACGTTGTTGATTCATATACTATACACCTCACTTTATCTTTATATCTATAATAGAATATCAAAAATAACATTACAATTTAACTTTTCCTTCAAAAAAATTCTAATTTATATTTATATTATAACTGAGATTTTCCAAAACTGAATTGAGCGCGATAATTTTTGCTATTTTATGAACATTTCGTAAATAGCTTGACTTTGTTTTCATTTCATAATAGGCTTAATTTTGACGTAAGGAGGATAATGAAATGGATATACCACCAATCAACAAACAACTTGGATTCATGTTATATGTTGCGTCAAAAGAGCTTATAAAAAAATATACACCGATATTGAAGAAATATAACCTAACATATACAGGTTATATCGTTCTTGTAGCTATAGATAAAAACGAAGTAATCAATATTAAAACTTTAGGCGACAGACTATACTTAGATTCTGGGACTTTAACACCGTTATTAAAGAAACTTGAAGAAAAAGGATTCGTTAATCGTGAAAGAGCGATTAATGACGAAAGAAACTTACGTGTTTCTCTTACTGAATCAGGTGTCGAAACACAAGGTCAAATCTTAGAGGAAATTTATAAAACATTCAAAGGTTTGAACATGGATACCGAGCAATTTAACGAATTAAGAGATTCAGTAGAATCATTTATTCAAACAAATCTTAATAATGACAAAGATGCATAATTTTGAAATAACATAAAGGGTTAGGACAAGCTTTAATGATTGTCCTAACCCTTTTTATTTCTATTATAACTGTGATATGGACAGATGATGAGATGGTCATCTATAATACCGATGCTTTGTAAAAAAGAATACATAATTTTAGGTCCAACAAATTTGAATCCTAATTTTTTTAAGTCTTTACTTAGTTTAATAGAAAGCTCCGTTTCTGCCGGTACTTCTGACATGTCATGCCATTCATTTATAATTGGCTCGTCGTCTACATATGACCAAAGAAAATCAGCAAAGCTACCATATGTTTGTTGTATTTCTTGAACTAATAATGCATTACTCTTTACGGATTTTATCTTACCTATATGTTTAATGACATTATATTCAGTTTTAATGCTTTCTAATTCTTCATCTGTTAACGCTGCGCATCGATCAATGTTAAATTGTTTAAAAGCTGCTTGATAGGCTTCACGCTTTTGAATAACCGTTTCCCATGACAGACCAGCTTGCGCACCTTCTAATGATAACATTTCAAAGATGTAATCATCATTTTTATTAATTCTACACCATTCATCTTCGTGATATTTTTTCATTAAATCACTACTTGGCCAAGTACATTCAGACATTTATCTTCACTCATTTCGTATTTTCATTTTTATCTAACATATGATTTCGAGCCATAAATATGATAATCGTCAAGCCTAACACACTTAAAATAATAATCGATTCCCAAACACCCAATTTAAAAGGCATACCAAGTGCCGTATACAAGTCTTTAATGACGAGAAATGTAAATAATGCCATCATTTCAAATTTAATAAAGTAAATTAATAATTTAGCATTTTCTATTTGGGCTTTATTTGGTTGACCATAAAGTGATGGAACATGTATGTATTTATCTAACTTTGGATTGCTGACTAAATAATGAAGCATAAGCCATATCAATAATCCTAATACCGGCATAAAGAATATAAAAGTCTTCGTCGACCATGCATCTGCATCTCCAGCAAAATTATAATGACTCGGTATTTTATCCGGTAAATCGGCAAAGTTAATCAATATTAATATGACAGAAATTAACCACAAAACAATACTCGATATATCTAATACTTTTTTGAGCATGATATATCCCCCTTTATAAAAAAAGCAACAAGTACATTAAATGTGCTTGTTGCTTTTAAATTTAACTTTAAAAGTGTTTATTGAACTTACCAAGCAAATAATCCAACGAATGCTGCTGTTAACAGTGATACTAATATACCTGATAACAACATCATTGGTACATATTTAGATACGAAATTAGATACATCTTCTTTGACGATACCTTTCAAAGTACCTATTATCATACCAATAGTAGAGAAATTAGCAAATGATACTAAGAATGTACTAATTACTGCTGCTCTATGTGTTGAATATTCACTTATTTCTTTACTGATTGTGCTCATGACAACAAATTCATTTGTTACAATCTTAAGTGCCATTTGTTGAGCAACTACCCATGCTTCTCCAACTGGCATACCAAGTAAAATTGCAAATGGGAACATGAAGATTCCGAGAATATACTCTAATCTTATGTTTGGTAAGTATGGAATTGGATCCATAATACCTAGTAATTTATTGATCAAGTCTGCAATCGCAACAAATGCGATAACAAATGCGATAATGATTAATACAAGTTTACCTGCATTGATAACTGAATCCCCTAAGAATGAGAAGAATGGCTGTTTTTCCCCTTCGTCTATCTCAGCCACAACATCATCTTCTGGGTCTAAATCAAATGGATTTAAAATTGTTGTTACAATAATCGCATTAATGATGTTTAATGGTATTGCCGTTAATACATATTCTCCTGGTATCATTGTGACATACGCACCAACAATTGCCCCTGATACAGAACTCATAGACATCATTGCAAGCGTAAGTACTCTGACTTTATTCATAGATGTTAATTGTTTAGATGAAACCGCTAATGCTTCCGTATTTCCTAAGAACATCATTTCAATTGAGAAGAATGACTCAAATTTAGGTTGTCTTGTTACTTTTGAAATAACCCAACCTAACATTGAAATAAATTTCGGTAAAATACCTAAATACATTAAAATATCAAATACTGGTACAACTAGTAAAATTGGTAGTAACGCTGAAACTGCCATATCCATTTTCCCTGGTCCTGGTGCTGTAAAGCTACCAAATGCAAATCCAATTCCCGAAAAAGCAGATTCTAAAAGCCATGATACGCCGTCAGCCGCACCTTTAACGAATCTCGCCCCGAAAGAAAATTGTGTGAAGAACCATGCTAATACTAAGTTAATAACAATTAGTATTAAGACTGATTTCCAATCAACATTCTTTTTGTCTCTAGAAAAAAGAAAAGCGACACCAATGAATACCAACAAACCAATTATGTTGATGATTAAAAACATTGTTTATTGTCCACCCTTTTCGTTTAATTAAAAGCACCATTATTATAACATGCAACGTAAAAGTATGTTACTACATTTTTACATACTATTTACGATTTTTTTAAATAAAATAAACGAACAAACCATAATGGCTTATTCGTCGAATTTTCAATCATATACATTTTTACTCGTTAAATTTAATTATTTAGAAAATTGATCAAATTGATTAATAGATTGATCACATTTCATACTGATAGCTAAATATACAATATAACCAGAAACCAGTACCATGATTAAAGCATAAACTGTTAATACATAAATATTAGAAATAATTGCCGTATTAAACAGTACCAACATGAGTATCATGATTGCATCTATAATGCTTAATGATATGACACATACACGCTCCATTTTAACCCTTCTTTTCTCAATAATATGACTCTAGCTATTAGCTACTTATCTTGCGCAATGAGATACATCTTACTACATTCACTATATGAATTCAATACGTTTTACAAAAATATTTATAAGCTGATTATTCCTATCTACAAAAAGAGGTATGATATAGTTTAAAAGTGTACAGTCATTATATTTATATAGGAGGCATTTTATCATGGAAAATTATCATTTAAATGATGGACAAGTGTTACCGCAAGTAGGATTCGGCACATATAAATTGAACGGATCATCTGGTGTTCATGCAATCGTAAATGCATTAAACAACGGATATCGCATATTAGATACTGCATATAACTACGAAAATGAAGGTACTGTCGGAAAAGCGATACAAGAAAGCCATGTTAGTCGCGATCAAATTATCGTAACATCAAAGCTACCTGGTCGTTATCATAGTTATGATCAAGCCATTACTGCTATACAAGAATCGATTTATCGATTAGGTGTAGAATATATTGACTTATATTTAATTCACTGGCCAAACCCTAAACAAGGCAAATATGTAGAAGCTTGGAAAGCACTCATAGACGCACAGAAACTTGGCCTTATTAAATCTATTGGTGTATGTAATTTCTTAGAAGAACATATTGATACATTAGAAAAAGAAACTGGCGTACTACCTGCAGTTAACCAAATAGAATTACATCCTTATTTCAACCAAAAAGATGTACTCGAATATCATCAAGAAAAAGGTATTATAATAGAAGCTTGGAGTCCATTAGGTCGCGCTTCAGAAGTTATAAACGATAAAGAAATTGGTAAAATCGCTGAAAAATATAATAAAACAATTCCGCAAATCATTTTAAAATGGCACGTTCAAAATGGTATTGTTCCAATTCCAAAATCAACATCTAATGCTAGACAACTACAAAATTTAGATGTGTTTGATTTCTATTTAGAATCAGAAGATTTACACGCAATTGATGCATTAACAAAAGCTGATGGACGTCTTAAAGATCAAGATCCAGCAACTTATGAAGAATTTTAATTCAAACTTATTCAAATTTACAACAAACAATGAGAAAAGGATGATTGAAATGGCAAATCGCGTAAAATTAGGTAAATCAAATATTGAAGTTAATCCAATTGGTTTAGGAACAAATGCTGTTGGCGGTCATAATTTATATCCAAACCTTGATGAAGAACAAGGTAAAAATGTTGTAAGAGCTGCCCTAGACAATGGTGTTAATTTATTAGATACTGCTTTCATTTATGGTCCAGGAAGATCAGAAGAACTTGTCGGAGAAGTCGTTAAAGAATACAATCGTGAAGACGTCGTGATTGCTACTAAAGGCGCTCACTACTTTGACGGCGATGATACTAAATTATCTAACGACCCTGAATTTTTAAAAGAACAAGTTGAAAACAGCCTTAAAAGATTACAAACTGACTATATCGATTTATATTATATTCATTTCCCAGATGACGAAACACCTAAAGACGAAGCAGTTGCAGCTTTACAAGAATTAAAAGATGCTGGAAAAATTAAAGCAATCGGTGTTTCTAACTTCACATTAGAACAACTTAAAGAAGCTAATAAAAATGGTAATGTAGATGTTATTCAACATGAATATAATTTATTAAATCGTGAGAATGAACACATCTTAGAATATACAGCAGAACATGATATTACATTTATTCCATATTTCCCATTAGCAGCAGGATTATTAGCTGGTAAATATGATGAAAATACAACGTTTGATGACTTAAGAGCAGAAAAACCTGAATTCCAAGGTGAAGCTTTTAAAGAAAATCTTAAAAAAGTAGATAAACTTAGAGAAATCGCACAAGAGCATAGCGTAGACGTAGCACATATTGTGTTAGCATATTATTTAACAAAACCATCATTAGATGTGATCATACCAGGCGCTAAACGAGGCGAACAAGTTATCGACAACTTAAAAACATTAGAAGTGAACTTAACAGAAGAGAACATTCAACTTATCGAATCACTCTTCCCAATCGCATAAGTATGATAAGAAGGCTGAGACATGAAAAATTGTCTCAGCCTTTCATTATGTATGAGTGTGCTAATTTTCATTTTGCGGAATTGTGGTAATTAGGTGAGCGCTAACTTCCATTTTTCTAAATTCTGGTAATTAGAACGCGCTAACTTCCATTTTTCTGAATTGTGGTAGTTAGAACGCTGTAACTTCCATTATTCGGAATTCTGGTAATTAGAATCCGCTAACTTCCATTTTTCTGAATTGTGGTAGTTAGAATCGGCTAGCTACCATTATTCGGAATTCTGGTAGTTAGGTGAGCGCTCTCTTACGGACACTTCTCAGAATTATGTCCCTAACAACCTCTCTTACGGACACTTCTCGGAATTCTGTCCCTAACGACCCCTCTTACGGACATTTCTCGGAATTCTGTCCCTAACGACACCTCTTACGGACACTTCTCAGAATTATGTCCCTAACAACCTCTCTTACGGACATTTCTCGGAATTCTGTCCCTAACACGACTCATTTTTTCGACAATACTCAAATACATCCTCACTATCACCCCCGATTCACACAAATATTCTCGCCCATTTTTTATTCATCTAAAAATATTTTACATATGTATTTAAATTAAAAAAATTATGCCAATTCCGTCATTGATATTGATTATCATTTGCAAATATAGGATAATAATCGTAAGTTGAAATAATTAGGAGGAATCATGACTGATGAATATTACAGACGTTACGATTATCGGCGGGGGTCCAGCGGGATTATTTGCAAGTTTCTATTCCGGGTTAAGAGGAATGAGTGTTAGAATAGTTGATTTCCAAAATAAATTAGGCGGTAAAATGCATGTCTACCCTGAAAAAGTCATTTGGGATATAGGGGCTCTTGCGCCAAAACCTTGTTATGAAGTTATTCAAGATTTAGTTCAACAAGGCTTACATTTCGGTCCAGAAGTGTGCTTAGAAGAAAAAGTTATTGATATTAAAAAAGTTGAAGAACAACATTTTATTATATATACAGAAAAAGGTCATGAGTATCATTCAAAATCTGTCATTATTGCTGTTGGTAGTGGCATTATCAAACCATTAACTTTAGATATTGAAGGTGCTGAGCGTTTTGAATTATCTAATTTAAATTATGTTGTACAGTCAATTCAGAAGTTTAAAGACAAACACATATTAATTTCGGGAGCGGGAAACTCTGCATTAGATTGGGCTTGTGATTTATCAGAATATGCGAAAAGTGTTACGCTTTGCTACAGAAAAGAAGAAATTTCTGGCCATGAGCATATGAAACAATTATTAGATAAACTTGATATTTCTAAGAAACCAAGTATGGTTATTAAACAACTTAACAGTGACCCTGATAAACCAGTTATTACAGAAGTTGTTTTAGAACATGTTGATACAAAGGAACAAGAAATCATACCTGTTGATGAAGTTATCATTAGTCATGGTTTTGATCGTGAATCAGAATTACTTCATAATGCACAAACTAAAGTTAACTTAGTGAATGAATTCTTTATTGAAGGTTTAGGGAATGCTCAAACTTCAGTACCTGGTATTTTCGGTGCTGGGGATATCCTTAAACATGATGCAAAAGTTCATTTGATTGCTTCTTGTTTCAATGATGCTGCAAATGCTGCAAACTTAGCTAAAAGCTATATCGATCCTGAAGCACAAGCAGGTGGTCGCGTATCGAGCCACAACGACATCTTCAAAGAAAAGAACAAAGAAGTTATTAAAAAATATATCGCACAATCATAATATGAATCATTTACCTTCCAATCTCTTTAACCTTATAAAAGATTGGGAGGTTTTGTTTTGTTAAAATCGCGAAATTTTTATGTACATATCATGCTTGAATAATCCTCTTGAAACTTTTTCAAATAATATTTAACTTCCTCATCTGATAAATCTTGCTCATGATCTACTTCATTAAAAAAGCTTTGTCGCTCAATTTGTACGTGTTTACGTTGTGTCATATCACGATACTTTTTCGGTGTAACACCATAATACAATTTAAAGCAATAAATATAAGACGATACATTATAAAATCCATGTTTTTCTGAAATGTCGATTACTTTTTCTTGTGTATGAATTAAATCATACGTGCTATTTAACAATCTAATGTCCGTTAAATAATCTTTAAAGTTCACACCCATTTGTTCTTTAAATAATTTCGAAAAATATGATTCAGAAATATGATATTTATCGGTGAATGTATTGATCGTTATACGTTCATTATAATGCTCATAAATATAATCTTTAATTTCATCAATTATTGGGTTCATATGCCGATTAACAAGTGGACATTCTTTTGAATAAACCGTCAATCGTTCTCTATAAAATTCTAATATCGTAATAAGTTGCTTCATGATTTTTAAATTGCGATTGTTTTCTTGTATTAAATATAAATCACACAGGCAAATTAAATGGTCTCGTAAAGGGACTAACTTTGTCTGCATACTTACATGCTGATGATATGAAAGTAACTCTGGTATCATCGTTGTTATGATTGACTCATACAGATGAATTTGTACGACGATATTCCCTTCTGATACATCGAGTTTATACCACTCATTATGTTTAACAACAAACGTTTCTCCTTCTTTATATTCTTTACTATGCTCTTTAATCGTGACCATAACACGACCCTTTAATACTACAAAAAAAGAAATACCTATATGATTGCGATATTTAGTAGCAGAATATTTTAGGTATTTGATTTCATATATATTTCTCACAACAAATCTCCTAATTCTTTGATATCTTAATATATTTAATCCAAATTCCAAAAGTAAACATCAAATTACTAATGTAAAAATATTGAATTATAATGACGTTATTATAATTCGAAAACTTAAATCAGTAAATATATAAATTGAAGAAAATCAGATTAAGGTAAATGTTTTAATATTTTGAAAGAATCATACAATTTATTAAGTGAGAATTTATTGAATAGTGTCATTGAATTTCGCGAACGTTTATCATTAAATAGGAAAAGAGACTAAGGTAAAATGCCCTAGTCTCTTTACACTTTATATAATTATGATTTTACAACTTCTTGTCCACGTTTGTTCCAAGTTAAGATGAAACTTAACATTGCTAATACACTAATGATTGTTAATAATAAGAATCCTGAATCCCATCCTAATTTATCAACAGTTAATCCCATAATGATATTAGCCATTACAGCTCCACCTAAATAACCAAACAATCCTGTTAATCCTGCTGCAGTACCTGCTGCTTTTTTAGGTACATAATCTAATGCTTGTAAACCTATCAACATAACAGGTCCGTATATTAAGAAACCGATCGCAACTAATGCGATATTATCTACTAATGGGTTTCCTGCTGGATTTAACCAATATACGATGACAGCGATTGTCACACCTAACATGAATATAAATCCTGCTGGCCCCCTTCTACCCTTGAACACTTTATCCGAAATATAACCACATAATAATGTTCCTGGGATACCTGCCCATTCATATAAGAAGTATGCCCAACCTGATGCATTTAAGTCGAAACCTTTTTCTTCACTTAAATATGTTGGTGCCCAGTCTAACACACCATATCTAACAAAATAAACAAAGATATTTGCGATAGCAATCATCCAAACCCATTTGTTATTCAATACATATTTAAAGAGAATATCTTTTGTTGTAAGCTCTACTTCTAACGTTTTCTGCTCTTTATTAGGGTAATCATTTCGATATTCTTCAATCGGTGGTAATCCCATCGATTGAGGTGTATCCCTAACTAGAACGTATGAAATAATCGCAATAATTAACGCGATAATAGCTGGATATATAAATGCACCTTCAAATCCTTTTAAATAACCAAATGACAATGTTCCTGTAATTGAAATACCAAGCAAGGCAATCGGTGCCATCAACCCGCCACCAACATTATGCGCGACATTCCAAATAGCTGTCTTACCTCCACGTTCACTAACGCTGTACCAATGTACAAGCACTCTTCCAGATGGTGGCCATCCCATACCTTGGAACCAACCATTTAAGAAAAGCATAATAAACATGATAAATACACTAGATGTTAAGACCGGTATAAAACCCATCAATAAATTAACGATTGCCGTTAATACTAAACCTAATGTTAAAAATATTCTTGCGTTACTCCGGTCACTCACTGTACCCATAATAAATTTACTAAAACCGTATGCAATTGAAATAGCTGATAAAGCAAATCCTAATTCCGTCTTACTAAAGCCTTCATCGATCAATGCAGGCATTGCAAGTGAAAAGTTTTTCCTTAATAAATAGTAACCAGCATAACCAAGAAATATCCCTATAAAGACTTGTAGTCTCAATTTCTTATATGTATCATCTACCTGTTCACTTGGTAGAGGATCTATATGTTTCGCTGGCTTCAAGAAATTCGCCATACTCTTACCTCCTATTATTAATTTTTTGTAAAGAATGTAAAGATTTTGTAAAATGCAATTTATAATTTCATCATATGTATTGCAAACGTTAATGTCAATGCATTTTTATATTTTTATTATTTAATATATTTTATTTTTCAAACTTTTATTTAACACAGGTGTATTAAAATATGTTAGACTTCTACTATGCCAAAAATTATTAATCATAAAGAAAAAAAAGAACAAATTATTCAATATGCCTTTCAGTCAATTGTTGAAAATGGTGCAAAGGGATCTACGGTTAGACAAATTGCTAAACTCGCACAAATGACACCGGGACAAATTAGATATTATTTTCCAAGTCATTCAGAATTACTCAGTGCCGTTATGTCTGAAGTAGAACTAAAGGTAAGAAGGAGAATCGAATCAATACTCACGTCTGATAACCAAGATACAATTGATAAAGTAAAAGCATGTTTACTCGCCGTTTTACCGTTAGATGAAGAAAGATTAGCTGATATGGAAGTATGGATGGCCTTTCGATATGACATCCATGAATACGGACAGAGTACTTTAGATGATGGATTAGATGAACTATGTGTAACGGTATTAACAATTTTAGAACGCGATCACTTATTAAAAAACAACATCAATATACATCTTAATTCAATGAGACTTCACGCATTAATTGATGGATTAGCACTACATAAATTGTTAAATCCAGAACAGACCTCTAATGAAGATATTGAAGCAATTGTATTTGAAGAAATTTCAAAGCTTACAAAATAAAGGAGGATAATCATGAATTTTATTGTGTGGCTCATTATTTTTTGTGAAGTTGCTTTCTGGGTCGTTATATTACTTGGACTCGTCACAAGGTATGTCTTCAGACAGAAAAAGCTTGGGCTCATTTTTCTAGCACTTACACCCGTAATTGATTTGATTCTATTAATTACAACAGCTGTGGATTTAATGAACGGTGCAACTGCCGAAACACCTCACGCTATTGCTGCTGTTTATATATCTGTTTCAATTGTCTTTGGTAAAAGTATGATTCAATGGGCAGATGACCGCTTCAGATATTATGTCATGAAAGAAGGTAGCAAGCCTGAGAAACCTAGTGGATTCGCGTATGCTAAACTATATGCGAAAAGTTGGTTTAAACATTTACTCTCTTACATTATAGGGACAGGTATTCTACATTTAATCATTTATTTAATTCATGATAAAAATAGAACAGAAGCTATGGATGGTGTTATTCACATTTGGTCAATAGTGCTCATTATTGATTTAGCTATCACCATCTCGTATTTCATCTGGCCACCCAAAAAGAAACAGACAGAATAGAAAAACCTGAGCCATTTTTTGTGGCTCAGGTTCTTTTTACGTCTATTTATCGTGTTCATCTTCAATGTTACCGACAATATTTTCAAGTATGTCTTCCATCGTAATCATACCTGCTAATTCACCGTGTTCATTATGAACAATTGCGATATGTGCGCGTTGTTTTTTCATTTTATCTAGTACGTTTTGAATGGCATCTGCCTCTTTGACGTATATGATTTCATGAATCAATTCAGTAATGTCTTGTATGTTGTCTTTCAATAAATCTTTCGCATGTAAATATCCAATAACATTCGTTTTATCATCTTGGTAAACTGGATATCTCGTATAATAGCCATTTTTCACAAATTGAATAGCTTCTTGCTGACTAGCATCACTATTGATCATTGTCATATTGTCTTTAGAAATCATACAATCTTTGACGACAAGTTCATCATAAATAAAGACTTTATTAATATGTTCTAGTTCTGTTGATGAAATTTCCCCGCCTTGGTGACTTTCTTTACTCAACATCTTCAATTCTTCTTCAGAGTGATATAATTCAGACTCTTTCGCAGGCTTCATACCAAATAAGCTCAATATCATTCTTGCTGACCCATTTAAAATAAAAATAAAAGGATATAATAATTTGTAAAACAGTATGATCGGTCTTGCAAAGAATAATGTAACTTGTTCTGCTTTTTGAATTGCGATTGTCTTTGGCGCCATTTCACCTACTACAACGTGTAAATAAGTTGCGATAATAAATGCGCTGACTAATGTTAAGACATGAATAACCGTTTCTGATAATCCAAAGCTACTATAAAGTGGATGCAGAATAAACTCAAATGTTGATTCGCCAACCATACCAATTCCAAGTGCTGTAATGGTAATACCTAGCTGACATGCTGCTAAATACTCATCAAGATGTTCGACTACCTTTTTAGCTGGTTGAGCGTTCTTATAATTCTGTTCTGCTAAGTAGTTAATTCTAGATGACCTGACCTTTACAATTGCAAATTCCGTCGCAACAAAGAATCCGGTTAAAGCGAGTAATACAATAAACGTGATTAAACTAATTGTGGTCCCCAATTATTAATTAATTCCTCCATATAATAAAAAATTCCAACCATATTCGGTTGTCTTTTAATTTTACACTATTTCGAATAATTTTTATAATAATATACATTTGAAATTACATGGTTAAAGGACTATACTAGTGTCTGATAAGGAGGGATCTTAAGATGCTACTAAATGTGTCATGTTCTCTACAATTATTCATACCCAACGATCAAAGGAAATAATTTAAAAGAAGGGATTCAATATGAATAATTACATTAAACCATATCAATTCGTTAGTATTAAAGAAAAATCTGAACAGTTATTTAACGTTTATAAATCTGTAAATGATATAAAAACAATCGATACGTTTCAAGCTATAACATACGACCATATTTCACAGCTTTTTGAGGAAAAGCATTCAGAAATAGAAGATTTCACAAAAATCATTATGAATAAAAAGATTTCTCGAGCACAAATTGAGAAATTATTATTTGGACTTAAAAGCTACGTCGTTCCATTTGAACAGCCTTCAAGTAAGCAACTTGAAAAAATCTTTAAAAAGACCAAGAAATTAAAACATCCAGAATGGGATAACATAGACTTAAAAGAGTCTTCATATATAGGTTGGAATGATTCTGGTAAACAAAAGAAATTTATCGTGCTTTATGAAGATGATAAATTGATAGGTGTATCAGGAGACTTATCACCTACCATTAAACCCGGAATCTGTAGTATATGTAAGAAAGAATCCAATGTTTCCATGTTTCTATCAACTACGAAGTCAAAAGGTGATGGAACATATACTAAAAATGGTAATTATATTTGCCATGATAGTGAACATTGTAATCAACAACTCGATCAACTAAACGGATTATATGAGTTTATACACACAGTAAAAACAAAATAATCAATAAGAAAGCTGAGCACATCATCAAATGATGGCTCAGCTTTTCATTTATCGGCCCGAAAATCCCGTTTTCGGGTCGTTATTTTTATTTATCGGCCTGAAAATCCCGTTTTCGGGTCGATATTTTTATTTATCGGTCCATATTTCTCATTTCTGGACCGGTAATTTATTTTATCGGTCCAGAAATTCCCTACTTACCTCTACTACCCTTGCACCTATCTATATCCATCCTTTTTCGATTGCTTTCTGCCATGCGTCAAACCGGTTATCTGCTTCTAATTTATCTATAATTATCGATGTATAATTTCTAATTGTGCCGTCTGATAAATATAACTCTTTTGATATTTCTTTACTGGATAAGCCTTTGCCTATTTCTTTCAATACGAGTTGTTCTTTCGGACTTAATGGATTTCGATCTTTAAACATTGATGTCATTAAAGATTCACTATATTCTTTCTTACCGTCCATCACATTTTTAATTGTTTCGACAAGTTCATCTATTGATCGTTCTTTCAATACGTATGCATCAACATCGTTTGCTACTGCACTCTCAAAGTATCCAGGTCTTTTAAAAGTTGTAACGATGATGACTTTCGTATTTAAATTTGAATCTTTTACTTTTTTCAATACTTCTAATCCTGTCATTTTAGGCATTTCGACATCTAGTATCGCGACATCTGGTTCGTGACTTTGAATACTTTCTAATGCATCTTCTCCATTTGAAAAGTCCCCTAAAATATTTAATTCATCATTCATTTCCATCAATTGAACCATGGCTTTACGTAACATTTCTTGGTCTTCTGCTATAACAATTGATATCATAATGTGTCATCCCCTCTAGGCAATGTGATCGTCATTTTTAATCCTTTATTTAAATTACTTACTTTTAGTTGGCCATTTAATGCATGAACACGATTTTTGATACTCTTAAAATCATCTTCATCAATGTGTTTCATACCTATGCCGTCATCTATGATTACCAATGTTAAATGTTCATTTTCTTCAACGATTTCACCTGTTACTTTAGTAGCCTGTGCATGCTTAATGACATTGTTAACCGCTTCTCTCAAAATCATGGACAGTGCTGATTGTCGAGTTGGACTGAGTGATTGAGCTCTGTCAGCATTGTTAAATTCAAACGATAAGTTTGCATTTTCTAACAATGTTTCCATCGTCTTCACTTCTTCTTCAAAAGATTGCAACTTCAAATCATCTACAATTGCTCTTACTTTAACAAGTGCTTCTTTAGATAATTCATTCACAGACGCCATTTCTTCTTTCGCTTTATCAATATCTTTATCCACTAATTTCATCGCAAGTTCAGATTTAATACTTAAACTCGCAAACACATGACCTAACGTATCGTGTAAGTCTTGTCCTATTCGATTTCGTTCTTGTTCAGCAATTAACGTATTGATATGTTCATTTTTACTTCTAATTTCTTCTTTTAACTGTTCAGATTCTAACGCTTTAAAATTTCCAAACATAATAAATATCATGACAATACTCATAGGTATCATAATAATTAAATAGTCTCTATGATCAACTGCAATAATATAAATAGCAATCATAAACGACACAATATACATCAATACTTCGATAGATTTTATTTTAGTTTGAAAAACATATGGAATAATATAAGCTGCATAGAAAAAGAATAATAAGTGAGAAGCATTAAAAAAATCTACAAAATAAAATATACCTAAAAAATGAACCATTAAAAGTATTCTTCTAAGCATGCGCCTTTTAGATAAATCTACATAAATCATCATTAAGTAACTTATCGTAAATAGAGCGGTAACCAATATACCGCTCCATAAAGGTCCTCTATGACCAAGTACTGTTAAACTCAATATCGGAAAGATGAGATAAATTAAGTTTGATGAACCTATAGGATTATCTTTAATTCTTTCTATTAATGTCATTAAACCACTTCCGTCTTTTTACGTATAATCAACGCAATACTTATAAACAGTATACAATAAATTGCCAATATAAGAAGTGATACAAAGTGTATACCACCTTGAGTTGTCACAGATAAAGAAAGTTCTCTTAAATTATAAGTAGGTGTTGCATACGATACGTGCTTTAGCCAATCTGGAAACTGATCTGTCGGGAACCAAAGTCCACCCAATACAGCAAGTCCTAAATATATGATATTCGCAATAGCACTAGCTTTTTGAATATCTTTTATTTGAGATATGAGAACGCCCATTGATAAAAACATGCTAGACCCAACCCATAACATCAATCCTGAGCCAATCCATTCGCCTGCTGACATTTCAACACCTTTATAAAAAGCACCTGTTAAAAATAATGCGATAATGGCTAGACAAAACATGCACATGAGTTTCATTACTTTCCCTGCATAGTAATAACTTGGAGATAAAGGTGTTTTGAATAAATTTTTAGACCATCCAATTTTCTTATCTTCTATCATCTCTAACGGAAATGTCATAATACAGAAACTACTTAAACTGAACGTCGCCATACTAAACATATATTCTTTATAAAATTTAGCTTCGTATTCTTTAGGTAAATCCAATAACGCTGTAAATATTAAATAAAATACTAACGGCAACATAATCGAAAGTATTAAATATGATTTTTTTCTAGTTAACAATAACAATTCAGATTTAAAATACGCCCATAACATATCTCATCAAACCCTTTCTTCATTTTTTGAAAATATCGTATCCATCAATGACTCTTTAATAATTTCTACCTCATTAAAATCAATGCCATAGTCTATAAATGCTTTAATAACAGGATTAACATCTTCAGTCGTAATGATGAGCATATCTTTAGATGCTTCAACCGAAACATTTTTAAGAATGTTCACCACTTCTTTCTTAGATAAAGGAATTTGAATCATCGTTTTGTTTTCACTATGACGTATCGCTCTAGGTGTACTATCCATAACAAGCTCACCTTTATTAAGTACAACAACACGGTCAGCCATTCTTTCAACTTCTTCAATATAATGAGAAGTATAAAATATCGTTTTACCTTCTTGTTTCATTTCCTCAATCACTTTCCAGAAATGCTTCCTCATTTCAGTATCCATCGCACTTGTCGGTTCATCCAAAATGACAAAATCCGGTTTCCCAATAATAGATAATGTAAAATCCAATATTCTGCGTTCACCACCAGATAATTTAGCAGCAAATTGTTCAAGTTTATCATTATCGAATCGAGTAATTTCTTTAAAAGTTTCTATCGAAATCGTATCTTTATAAAAAGACTTAAAAAGATAAAACAACTCCTTAACTTTCATCACATCCGGGAAAGCCGTCGTTTGAAACAAAATACCCATCCGCTTCTTATCTAATTGTTGATTGTCACTAATAATTTGCCCGTCATTAGGATGTCTGTCCCCAATAATCATATCAATCAACGTAGACTTACCAGCACCATTTGGACCAATTAAAGCCGTACATTCACCCTCATTAATTTGAAAAGAAACATCACTCACAACTTTTTTCTGATTATAGATTTTCGTTACATTTTGAACATCAATCACAATCATCACCGTCCTTTATAAGTTATCTATATTATAAAAAATCACACCATCCGTTATAAGTACAAACTGTCACGAATATCATATGACAAATGTCATGAAAGGCATGTAAGACGATATATTATCATATCAATTACCACGAAAACTAAAAAACGCTAAGACAAATGCCTTTGTCTTAGCGTTTTAAATTACTCTATTTCTTCTTACTCATTGCATAGTAAATCACAACTAAAATGACTAATGCTAATTGTGGTATCAATGTTTCGTATGTTGGATAAAATCCTATTAAGTCTATGAATGGTAAGTGATTAATTGTGTGTTGTGGTACTATGTTTAATATTTGTAATGTATGAATACTTACGCCTAATATTTTAAATGCCAATATAAATATAAATAATGACATGATAAAGAATAAGCGATGTATTGGTAACCATTTTGTAATTTGGTTAAAGAAAATTGCGATTAACGCCAGTATGACGGATGCGACGATAATTCCTAATATTAATGACCATGTTGAGATTTTCCCAACGATACCTAAATAGAAGATAATCGTCTCTGCACCTTCTCTAAATACGGATAGGAAAGCGACTAACCCGAGAGTAACGATACTTCCTGTAGACATAGCTTTATCCATATTTTTATTGATGAAGTTCTGCCATGAATCTAAACTTGATTTAGAGTGCAACCAGATACCTACGATGATCATTAATATCACAGATCCAATACCTACTAAACCTTCTGTTAATTCTCTTGTTGAACCTAGGTTTTCAAATATCGCTTTAAATATGAAAGCTAACGCAATACTTAATACAATACCGATGACACTTCCTGTAACAATCCATTTTGATGCTTTTGTTTGTTCAGATTTACGTGTTACAGTAAGCAACGCCATAATAATGAGCAGCGCTTCTACACCTTCACGTAATAAGATTAAAGCTGCATCCCAAAATGTATAGCTCGTCTTAGAAATGGTTGATTTAATTTCTTGATTGAGCGTTTCTAACTGGCTACCAATGTCATCTTTATTATCTTCATCAAGTTGACCTGCATATTGAGGAATTTTCTGCTCTATTTTAGTGTACAACGCACCATTTCTCGTGCTAATTTCACTCTCAACATTTGGCCATGCAATAATAAATTGTTGTAACGCTTGCTTTGATTTAGCTAAATTATCATTTTTTATATTTTTAATCGCAGTATCTAAATGTTCATTTAAAATGTTAACATCTTGATCGCTTGTTTTAGCATCTGATTTTTTCCCTGCATGATAATCATCAAGTTCTTTTTTCAATTGATCAACTTGCATTTGTGCACTATTCGCGTCTACTTTATCTTTCGTTAATTCAATTCTTGTAAACATTAATGCAGTTTCAACTTGGCCATATCTGCCAATATCTTCTTCTCGCACAATTTTTTCATTCTTTGTCCAAGTCGCATTTAATTGATTGTTAATCGTTTTTGCTTTTTCAAAATCTTTATCTGAAATCGCCTTTGTTATATTTTTAATCAATGGCTGCATTTCATTTTGTAACTGATCTCGTTTCTTCTGTTTATCAACAGGATTTAATACTTTTTCATAATCAATTAAATCAGAAGTCAGTGTATTTAACGCACTTTCTCTATCTTTTTGAGACGTTGTTTTTTCAACTTTTTCGATATCTTGATCTATTTTTTTCACAAGTTTATGGTCTTTTTTATTCGTACTTTGCCAATTATCTTTAATCTCTTTGAAATGCTTGTCGAATGCCTTTTCGTCTTTATCTTGTATCGCCGATTTGGCATCCGTCACACTAATATAAATATCACTTAAGCTCGTTTCTGCTTTAGCGGTCAAAGATAACAGCATAAATAGTATTGCGACTAAACTAAATACGATTGAATAACGTTTCACCTAAATATCCTCCTTCTTGGACACCTGGTAAACATAGAAAAATACCTGAACCTCGATGTGTAATATATTCATTTAATTTATCAATAGCACCCATTTTACTTTGGATTTTAATAAATTGTTCCGGTGATTTTTGAAATGCTAGGAAGAGTAATCCTGCATCAAAAGCACCTGTATTTGCGTTTATACCATCTGAATATGAAAAAGATCTTCTTAATAAATTTGTTTTAGATGCTTTTGCTAAATTGACATGTGATTCTTTTTCTATCAAGTTCTCGCCATTTTTATCTTTAATATCAGGGTCAAATGTATCAAATTCTTTTTCTTTACCAATTGGCGCACCAGAATGACGGTATCTACCAAATGTGGCTTCTTGTTCACCTAAAGCCGTTCTATCCCAAGTTTCTAACAACATTTGAATTCTTCTTGCGACTAAATATGAACCATTTTTAGCCCAACCATCTTGTATAAAGACGTATTCATTCAAATCACTTTTATTTTGGACATTAGGATTACCTGTTCCATCTTTAAAAGAGAATAAATTTCTAGGCGTTTCTTTCTTACCATCTTTTTCTTCAAATGAGTTAAATCCAGCTTGGCTCCACTTCATTGAAACTTCACCTTTAGCCACTCTAATTAAATTTCTAATGGCATGAAAATTAACTTGTGGATCATCTGAGCATGCTTGAATACAAATGTCTCCACCTGAATAGTCTTCATCAATTTGATCTTTAGGAAAATGCGGTAAATCTTTTAATAAATCTGGTTTATGCTTTTTCAATCCAACTTTCTCAAAGAATGAAGGACTTATGCCAAAAGTAAGAGACAGACGACTGGCGTCTAAGCCAATCGTCTCCCCTGTATCTGGACTTGGTAACATTTTGTTTTTACCAAGCTCTTTTACATATTCACCATTCATTAAATGAACACTATAATTTGTCCATACTTTAAACATTTCTTTAACATCTGAAACTGACATTTTGTTAATGCTCAGAACGACAAAGTAAATATGTTTTTGTTGTTCTGTCGTGATGCCAGACTGATATTTACCATAGAAATTGATTTTATTTTTTACGCCTGTTTTATCTTTAGCAAAGTATTGAGATGCTAGAAAAGTACCGCCTACACCAGTAGAGCCTATCAGTAATCCCGCACCACCAACACCAGCGAGTTTTAGAAAATCCCTTCTAGCTATATGATTTTCTTTATTAGACATCAATCATCACTCCGTAATAACAGCCATTTGACTTAAAGATTCTCCTAATTTATCAACAGCTTCAGAAAGTTTTTTCGTTTCATCTTTAGATAGTTTCGTATAGTCTTCATATCCACCATCTTTAGTCTTATATTGATCTAATAATTTATTAACATTATCAAATCTTTCTTGAGTTGTATCAGCAAGTTTTTTATCTTTATCTGCTACTTTATCTTTAAATATTTCAAAGATTTTTTCTGCACCTTCGATGTTTGCTTTAAAGTCATATAAATCTGTGTGTGAATAAATTTCTTCTTCACCTGTAATTTTTGAGCTAGATACTTCATTTAATAAGTCGATTGAACCTTGTAACATTAATTTAGGTGTAACATCTACTGTATCTACTTTTGCACGTAACTCTTTAGTGTCTTTTAATAATTGATCAGCAACTGGTGCCATATCTTTAGTTGTATTATCTTCCCATAATGCTTTTTCAATTTTGTGGTAACCTGACCATTCGTCTTCTTTATTTTCTTCTTTCATATCTGCTAAACGTGCATCAATTTTCGGATCTAAATCACCGAAACTTTCAGCAACTGGCTCAGATCTTTCGTAGTACATACGAGCTGTAGGATATATTTCTTTCGCTTTTTCGATATCGTCTGCTTTAACCGCTTCAACGAATTTTTCAGTATCCGCTAAGAATTTATCTAATTGTTCAGTTGTAAAATCTTTATAAGCTTTTGTTTCTTTTGAGAAATCCGCTTTTTCAGACTTTTTCGTTTCCTTTGTTTCTTTTTTATCTTCATTTTCTTTCTTATCAGCGCTATTCCCACACGCTGTTAAAATTAAAGTACTTGCTAATAAAGTTGTTGCTAACTTTTTCATCATAACACTTCCCATCTAATTGATTATCATTATCATCTTTAATTTATGCCTATAATGTGTAATAGTCAATAAAAATTTTATAGAATTCATCAAAAATACAAATACAAGACTGTACCTATAGTGTTTATAAGCCTTAAGAAAATTTTCTTTTTTTCGAACATATTAATTGATAATGATAATCACTCAACGAACATAAAAAAACATAGGATAAAATGAATTATCCTATGTTCTATAATAAATTAATCTGTTTCTTGTTCTAGAATTTCTTTAGACTTAGCATCAATTGTAAATTCTGTTGATTCTTTATTACCTTCTTTTAGCTCAATAGAATAAACAAGTTTGCCGTTATCTTCACTAAGTGACCATTCTTTAATATCACCTTTAGCTTTGTCTTGTGCTACTTTAAGTGCATCTTCAAATTTAGCAACATCTGATAATTTGAATGTTTGATCATTATCATCGCTATCTTCTTGTTCTTTTTCAACATTCGTAACAGATTTATCATCTGCATTTATCAGCACTTTATTTTCATTTGTTCCATCAACTAATTCAACTTTATAACTCCACTCGCCTGTTTCTTTTTCAAAAGATAGATCCTTAAGTTCACCTTTTGATTCTTTTTGTGCAGCTTTTACAGCATCTTCTGGAGAGACTTTAACGTCATCCCATTTTACTGTATTTTCAGTTGCTTTGTCAGAAGATTGATCATCATCTGTATTTTGATCGTCGTTACTATTTTCTTTAGTTGTTTGTTCTGTTTTTTCATCATTTTGATTATCTTTTTTATCATTGTTATCATCGTCACCATTACCACATGCTGCTAACACGATACCTGCTGACAATAATAAAGAAAGCATTTTATACTTCATAATCTATTCCTCCTATGCTTCATATTCAGTTAATATATAGACCATCTCAAACTTTTTAAACATTTAGCTTTTAAAAAATTAGACAAAATGCAATTAATTCGTTATGATTAAGAAACAATAAAATAGCTCGTAGTCTTATTAAGAGTAGGCGGAGGGAATTGGCCCGATGAAACCTCAGCAACAGGCGTATGTACTGTGCTAAATCCAACAAGTTTAACTTGAAAGATAAGAAGATTCTCTAAACAGCTCTTCTTAATCTTAAGATGAGCTGTTTTATTGTAACTATCAAATTAGGAGGCAATAAATATGAGAACAAGAGACGATATTTTATCAGAACTATTAGAATTAAAGGCAAATCCACCAAAAAGCTTTTCAGGTTCAATAGCTAAGACCCAGAAGAAAAACGCTTTAATCCAAGAATTATGCAGAGTTGAGAACACAATACTACAACCAACTTCAGATTCCGAACACCACAATGTTCAATTCGGTGACTTTGAAATTAATATTAAAATAACTAAAAAATAAGCATAATAAAACAGGCTAAGACATTACATTATGTCCCAGCCTGTTTTATTTATGATTCCATAATGATTTGCATCGCTACAAATTTTGCGACTTGATTACCATTTGCTGCTGCGTCTATAAGTTGAGATGCCATGAAATCTTTACTTTCTCCTGCTACAAATAAACCTGGTATAGATGATTCACCTAACTCATTAATTTTTATTTTTCCGTTGTCTTCTCTTTCAATATTGAGCGCTTTTAAAAATTCAAAATCAGTATCCCACTTCACACCAATGATTGCACCGCTTCTATTGATACGTTCACCATTTTTAAAGATAACTTCATTAATTTGTCCTTCATGATGTTTAAATTCAGCTACTTCGCTTTCCACTAATGTGATATGTTTACTTTCAATAAACGCTTTATCTTCTTCAGTTAATAATGAAAAATCACGACTACTTATAACGATATCGTCTGTCCAATTGTTAATAAGTATCGCCATATGTTTCACATGTTCAGGTTGAACAGCTACAAGTAATGGTTGATGTCTCAATTCATATCCATCACACCAAGGACAATAAAAGACAGATTTGCCGTAACTTTCTTTTAAACCTTCAATTTCTGGTAATGTTTCTCGCAATCCTGTACATACCATAATTTTTTTAGCTTTATATTGTTGATTGGCTGTTTCAACAATAAAGTTATGCTCTTCTTTCAATATGTTTAACACAGTGTCATTGATACGTGTTACATCATCATATTGATCTACATCGTGTTCTGCTTTAGCTCTCAATTCTTCAGGTCTTACACCGTCTTGTGTTAAAAATGCATGTGAATGCTGTGTCACTTTATTTCTCGCATTATTATTGTCTATCACTAATGTCTTTTTTAAAGCTCTTCCTAACGTGAGTGCACTCGCTAATCCTGCTGGCCCTCCACCTATTACGATACAATCAAACATGGTATTTCCACCTTTCACAACTATTATAGAGTCGTAATATCTATAATTGATAGATAAAAAAAGATTTAACTTACATTAAATCTTTTAAAGTTTTATTTTTCAAAGCTTGCGTCATTTCATCTTCAGCAGAAGTTAATATCGCTTGAATCTTACATTCTGGACCATGATCAAAGCTATCTTCAAGTGTACTTTGATGACCATCAATTGCAGTAATAATATCATAGACAGTTATGTCTTCCCAATTATTAACTAAATAATAACCACCTTTTGCACCAGATGCAGATTTTATGACACTAGCTTTTACTAATTGCGTTAATATTTTAGATAAATATGTTACAGATACATTTAACGTTTCAGATAAACTTTTAACATTGATGGGCTGTTGGTCTCTTTTAGCAATTAAATATGCCAATGCATGCAGCCCATAGTCTGACCCTTTAGAAATCTTCATGTTACACCTCTTAATCATAGATATTACCACTCTATAATAACAACTTTAAAACGAAAGTCTATTATTTAGCTCAAAATATATAAATGAAGAGACCTTTTTCTTCAAAAAGATCTCTAGCATTATGTTAAAATTCATCAATTTGTTCAAATTGTGACATGTATAAATCTTTGTATTTACCGCCTTTATCCATGAGTTCATCATGACTGCCCATTTCTTGTATTTGACCTTGTTCGATATATACAATTCTATCGACATGTCTAATCGTACTCAATCTATGCGCAATGATCAGTGATGTTCGACCACGTGATAAATTCTTAAATGCTGATTGTATTTTATTTTCAGTTTCAACATCTAAAGCACTTGTTGCTTCATCAAGAATAATAATTGGCGGATTCTTCAAGAACATTCTCGCAATTGAAATACGTTGCTTTTGTCCACCAGATAATTTTGTACCGCGTTCCCCAACAACAGTATCTAAACCTTCTGGCAATTCATCTACAAACGTTCTTAATTGTGCTTGGTCAACTGCGTAATTAATTTCTTCTTCCGTTGCATTTAAATTACCATAAATAATATTATCTCTTAATGTTCCACCGAAAAGAAATACATCTTGCTGTACAACACCAATTTGTTTTCTTAATGATTCCAACTTATAAGATTTAATGTCTCGATTATTGATTTTAATCTTACCTTGTAACGGGTCGTAGAACCTTGGTAATAACGAACAAATTGTCGTTTTACCTCCCCCACTCGGTCCTACAAGTGCTACTTTTTCACCTTGTTCAATTTTGATAGATAGCTGATTTAAGATTAATTTCTCTGAATATTTGAATGATACATTTTCATATTCAATTGTATCTGGTTCATCTATAAATTCGATAGCATCGTCATTATCTTTAATTTCTGGATCCATATTTACGATTTCTTTGAAATTTTTAAATCCAGCAATACCTTTAGGAAACAGTTCAATAACCATATTAATAGATTCTAAAGGTTTAAATAACAGATTTGTAATCATAATAAATGCTACAAATCCACCATATGACAATGCTCCATTTAATACAAAATAACTTCCTAAAATCAGTACAAAGATTAACGTTAATTTTTGAGCAATATGACTAATCGACAAGTTCCAAGACATATAAGAATATGCTTTTAATTTTGTCGCTCTAAAATTATCATTGACCTTTTTAAATCTTGCTAATTCGTGACCTTCATTTGTAAATGCTTGTACAAGACGCATACCACCAACATTATCAGCAATAAGCTCATTAAATCTCGAAACATTGCTAAATAAGTTCTTAAAAGCACCTGACATCTTTTGATTAAAGTAAATCGTTAATACAAAAATAATCGGTACAACACAAAACGTAATTAGCGCGAGTTTCACATCGATCGTCAACATAATGACAAACGAACCGACAAGCGTCATCACAGCTACAAAGACATCTTCAGGTCCATGGTGAGCAACTTCTCCAATATCCATTAAATCGTTCGTTAATCGTCCAATGATTTTACCTGATTTTTGGTTATCAAAGAATCCAAAATTCATTTTTTGAATATGCTCGTAAAGCTCATTACGAATATCTCTTTCAATATTAGTCCCCAGTTTATGCCCCCAATACGTCACGATGAATTTCAATACAGATTCAACAACGTATATGAATAATAAAAGAAAAACAAAAATCACAATCCAACTCCAATTCTTAGTTGGCAATAGCTGATCTATAAATATACTTGTAATAAGTGGAAACACCAATTCGAGAATACCTACGAAAACAGCCGAACCAAAATCTAAGAAAAACAATCCTTTATAGGGTTTATAATATTGGAAGAATTCTTTCATAACGGACCTCCTAAATAAATTTCGACCAATTTTAATTATACTATAGAATTATATTTTTTCTGCACTTTTTAAGAATTTATTTAAAATTGTTTTTGTATCCGAAATAAAATGGATGATGGCGTGGTGCGCGGTGGGTTTTCGGGTCGATAAATTTTTTTATCGGTCCATATTTCTCGTTTCTGGACCGGTAAATTTTTTTATCGGTCCATATTTCTCATTTCTGGACCGGTAATTTATTTTATCGGTCCGTATTTCTCATTTCTGGACCGGTAAATTTTTTTATCGGTCCATATTTCTCGTTTCTGGACCGGTAATTATTTTTATCGGTCCGTATTTCCCGTTTCTGGACCGGTAATTATTTTTATCGGTCCAGAAATTACACAACACAAAAAGGAAAGAGGCAACGCCACCTTAGCGTTGCCTCTACATCTCAAACTTCTATATTAATGCGTCGTTTCCTTTTTCTTGTTCTACTAATTTTTTATCATATATCTTAATAAATGGGAACCAGATTAAGAATGCTACAAATCCACAAATTAATGAAACGAGTACTGCCATCAGACTTCCTGCTGTTCCAATAAATGCCCCAAATCCAATAGGCGATGGCCATGGTACTTGTGCAATAATTGGTTTCACGAGTTCTAATTTAATTGTCCAATACCCTATTGAAGCTGATACCATTGGTGCTAAGAAGAATGGAATGGCTAAGAATGGGTTATAAACAATTGGTAATCCAAATACAAGTGGTTCATTAATGTTAAATAATCCTGGTGCTAACGATGCTTTTCCTAATACACGTAGTTGCTCTGATTTAGCTAAAAATGCGATAAACACACATAGTCCTAATGTCGCACCTGATCCACCCATAACAACGAATGAGTTCTGGAATTCACCAGCAAATGGAATATTTGCTCCTTCAATATTTAATTGCATGTTTGATAAGACAATTGGCGTAATAAAAGCACTGATAATATTTGCGCCATGTATACCTACAATCCAAAGTGCATGAATTAAGAAGTAAATCACGAGTATACCAATCCAACTACTTGTTAAGTTAACAACAAATCCAAATGGCACAGCAATAATTTTGAAAATATCCGTATCAAAAGCTACTAATATTCCTGTAAACGCCAGTATAACGAAAGCAACTAAGAATGCTGGAATTAATGCTGTAAATGATCTTGAAACCCCTTCTGGTACCGCTTCTGGCATTTTAATAATCCATTGACGTTTTACACATAGTCTATATAATTGAACAGCTATAATAGACATGATAATTGCTGTAAATATCCCGGTCGTACCTAGCCTACTGACACCATCACCAGACATTTCCCAACCATTAAAGATATTAACATCTTTTTTCATGATATTAACTAAGACCATTTTACCGTCATCCATTACTAACTGTGGAATTGCCATAAAGTAAGCAAACATAGATAATAATGCACCGTTAAGTGGGTTAACATCTAAATCTTCTTCCTCTGCATAAATTTTAGTATATTCATAACCAATGACTAAACAGAAATATAAGGCTAGTATTCCCATCGTTGCTTTATTGGCTAACATGTACAAATCACCAATTTTTAAAAATGTACTATTCCAAAATCCTTCTAAAAACGTAAAAGTCTGTGGAATAACGTTTAACACTAAAAACATTGATCCTACAATTGTAAAAGGTATACACGCCATACCAGCTGCCATAATCGCTCTTACAATTCTAAATGAAGCAATTTTCCCCATTGGACCCATTAAATACTTCTCTAAAAAAGCAAAAACTTTATTTTCTGATCCCATATCAAGACCCCTTTTCTTTGATTAGTTCATTGCATTTTCAAATCTTTGTAGTCGTTTATAATGCCAGTCTTTATCGTGTCGAATATTGTGTAATCTAAATAAGATGAATCCGCTGATGCATAAGCCACATACCAGTATGCCAACTACGAAAAGTCGAGACGCTGATTGATCCACAATAAATGGATATAAATATTGGAATAATGGTGTGAATAATATAATAGGTATAAGCAATAGATTGATTGTACTTATACTTAAAAAGCAATAATAAGTATATTTCGCTTGATTCGAATGATTACCATACATTCTGACTTGTTCTGCAACACTGATCAAAATCACAATCATCAACACAAGTGGCAGTATCAATGCTAAAGAGCGACTCATCACAAGTGTAAAAAACCAATATAAATTCGAAAAGAAGAACAAAGCAGACATATATCTCACTAATAAAAATCGATTAAAATACATAGCTTTGAGACTTGTTTCTCTTCTATTTTTTTCAATTTTATTTTTCGTTTCTTGATCCATTTTTATCCCTCATTTATACTGCATCATTTACCTTTTGATACAAATGCAACATCTCAATTGCGACTTCTTTTAACGTCATCGTTGTCATGAGATGATCTTGTGCATGAACCATAATAATTTCCATATTAATAGACTCACCTGATGCATATTTTTGTAGTAAATCCGTTTGAGATTGATGCGCTAACGTTATCTCTTGGTTTGCTTCATCTAATAGTTGTTCCGCTTCTTCATAGTTGTTTTCACGCATCTTTTTAAAAGCATCATGTATATTTGTACGCGCTGTACCACTATGTAAAATAATTTCAAAAGCAACAACTTGAATTTCTTCTTGTTCCATAGACTAACTCCCTTTACTTGTGATATTGACCAATCATATAGTTTTTAAAGCTGTTATAATCCTTACAATTCATAAGTTCAGAAATTTTGTCATCTGAATCTATGAGGTTCACGATAATATCGATGATCGTTTTGAGCTCATTGTCGTTATATTTTGAAGGTGATAACATAATGATTAGCTTAATATTCGGAAACTGTTCATTCCAATACACCCCGCCAGGCACAAGTGCTACCGCTATACTTGAATAATCTCCAACTGGTTGTGCTGTATGTGGAACAGCTACTTCATCACTGAATACAACTGTACTCAACTCTTCTCTATACCGAAGTTGTCGTTTCAACTTCTCTTCAAAACACGGCTCTTCTTTAATACTTAATTGCTGGATCAAAAGCTGATATAGCTGATGTTTAGTGATTGGTTCTTCGATATAATTAAATGCATGTTCACTGCAATATTGACTAAAGAAAGAACTATATTGTTCAAGTGCCATATTCTCTTCTAACACATGGTTATATGAAAATTTCGAATCATGATGATGAATAAATGTATTAATTTTCTTAATATCTTGATCATTGAGTAATACATTCACTTGTATGACAGGCACTTTAAATACGATAGTTGATAAATCAATAGATGAAATAATTAAATCAATATTTTCTAATTTTTCGTCTGTTATTTCATAGTAGCTAATCACATCAATGATATTCATCTGTATACTAAATTCTCTTTCTACTCGAACCTTTAACATCTGTGCACTACCATAACCAGTTGCACAAATAACGAGGACATTTAACTTTTCTCTTTGGTAATATTTTTCAATAGCTGCAAGTAAATGTAATGTTAAATACGCCCATTCTCCTTCACTGACATCTTGGTCTTTTAACTCTTCTAATTCACCAAAATAATTTTTTGTCATCGTAAGTGACGCTTCATTTTGTGATTTAATGTCATTCAAAATTGGATTTTCCAAGTGAATATTATTGCGAATTCGTTTAATCAACGGCTGTAAGTGAGTCACTAATCCATACAATAATTGACTGTCTGACGACATTGGAAATCCAAAATCCGCTTCTATTTTTCCTAATATTTGAGATACGCGATGAGATAAATCACTCTCTTCATCGCTTTCTTGTTGTTTTGAACCTTTGCTCATAATATGCAAACTAATATACTTCGCTTCTTCTTCTGGAAACGATATTTGATAAATACGTTCAACACGGTTTAAAATTTTTCTCGCGACTGACAATTCATTTTCTGTTAATACCTCTTCATTTGAAGCAATTGTTTTTAAACAATGCCCATCTAACAGTCTTCTGATCATCAGTCCTAAATGTAATACAAGATTTTGGAGTATATAATCTGATAAATATACTTTAGATTCTCTCGTTTCATCTACAACAATGATTGCCAACTCTTCCATATTAATTTGCTGCAAAAGTGGCGTATCTTGAAAATACTTATTAATTGAATGAAAGAAACTATTTCCTAAGAAATAATCCATGATAAAATGACGTTTATCTCGTTCATCTCCATCAATTCCGATACCATGTTGCTGTTTGCTTACAAGTTCTAAATCATATTGCGCAATCATCTTTTTTATATTTGCGATATCATGAGATATTGTGGATCTCGAGATAAATAATTGTTCGCTTAACTGCTCAATCGTAATAGCTGTCTTATTAAAAAGTAATAAATTCAAAATATAATATTGTCTATCTTTTGAATCATTAATACTTTCTTGATTCACAGATTTAGTGCTCAAATATCTTTTTAAAAAATTTTCAAATTCAATCATTAAATTGATTTTGAGTTGATAACCATACCCTTGTTTAGCAATTAAAGTTGCTCCATTTTTTTCAATTTCAGGTTTAAGGGTTTTGATATATTTTCGAATCGTTCTATCTGAGAGTTGCAAGATCGTTGCAATTTCTGAGCTTTTGACAAATTCATTACGTCGCTGTGATAAATAACTGAGTATATCTATTTCTCTTTGACTAAGCATAAGCTTCCCTCATTTCATAGAGAATATTATACTGATTATTCTATGTCTTGCAAAATTACACTCGCCAATTTTTCAATGCCCATTGGAATCGGAACATATGCTTGTGGTGGGATATTCACAACTGGTTTATTAACTCTATCGCCAGCTTCTTTTAACTTTTTAAAATACATTTTAGTTTGTGGACTCACTAAATATAAATCGAAAGATTGTTTTTCAATCATTTTGCCGCCTTCATTTGCTGAAACGGCATCGACTTCAATGTCATGTCCTTTTTCTTGTAAATAACTCGTTGTTTTTTTAGCCATAAGTGATGATGACATACCTGCTGCACATATAATTAACGCTTTTTTCATAATAAAACCTCCAAATGTTATAATTGTTCTCCGTTACTTGCAATAACTTTTTTGTACCAATAGAATGAATCTTTTTTAGAACGGTCTAAGGTACCATGACCTTCGTTATCTTTATCTACATAAATAAAGCCGTATCTCTTTTTCATTTCGCCAGTTCCGGCAGATACTAAATCTATACAACCCCATGGTGTATATCCCATTAAATCGACACCATCTTCATCGACCGCTTTAATAAATTGTTCGATGTGAGTTTTTAAATATTCAATTCTATAATCATCATGGACAATGCCGTCTTCACCAAGTTCATCAATAGCGCCGAAGCCATTTTCAACAATAAACAATGGTAAATGATACATATCTGTAAACCAGTTCATCGCATACCTTAAGCCTTCAGGATCAATTTGCCATCCCCAATCTGAAGCTTGTACATAGTCATTTTTTACTAAATCACGTGTTTCAACATAATCATATTTATCGTTAGATTTTTCATGTGAAATTGCGAATGACATATAATAACTAAAGCCAATGTAGTCAACTGTGCCTTGTTTCAAATCTTCAATATCTTGATCTATAATATCTAAATTGAACGATTTATCTTTGAAATACTGTGTCATATAACCTGGATATGCACCATGAACATGGACATCCGTAAAGTAATATCTCTTTTGCATCGCTTTTTGAGCCATTAAGATATCTTTCGGATTACAAGTTGCCGGATATACTGGACACATTGCTATCATGCACCCTATTTCAAAGTCTGGATTAATGTCATGACCAATTTTTGTTGCTTGAGCGCTTGCAACCAATTCATAATGTGCTGCTTGATACATAATTTGTTCACGATTTTCACCAGGTTGATATTTCACGCCTGAATTCGTAAATGGCGCAAAATCTTCATCAAAGTTAGATTGGTTATTAATCTCATTGAACGTCATCCAATATTTAACTTTGTCTTTATATCTTTCAAAACAAACTGTTGCAAATCGAACGAAGAAGTCAATCACTTTCCTATTTCGGAAGCCACCATACTCAGTTACAAGGTGATAAGGTAATTCAAAGTGAGACAATGTTACGACAGGTTCAATCCCGTGCTTCAAACACTCATCAAACAAATCATCATAGAATGCTAAACCTTGTTCATTAGGTTCTTGATCATCACCATTCGGAAAAATTCTTGACCATGCGATCGAAGTTCTGAAACATTTAAAGCCCATTTCACTAAACAATTGAATATCTTCTTTATATCGATGATAAAAATCAATCGCTTCATGGTTTGGATAATATTTACCTTCAATAACGCCATCTGTAATTTCTCGATGTTTCCCGTGAGAAGCTGCAGTCATAACATCTGCAACACTGATTCCTTTACCATCTTCTTGCCAAGCACCTTCAAGTTGATGCGCCGCTACAGCACCTCCCCATAAAAAATCCTCTGGTAGTTTTGACATTGAAACCTTCCTCCTTTAATCAAACATTTCTTAATACAATTTTATTGTAAACGTTTTCATAAACGAGTAGCATATCGAAAAGTTCCGTAGTATTACGGAAGTCTTTTATAATAGGTAGATTTTATGCAGATTTGGATGATTTATTATTGTGATTGGGCAGTTGATTATAGTGAGGTGAGGTTTTCGGGTCGATAAATTTTTTTATCGGCCTGTAAATCCCGTTTTCGGGTCGCTATTTTTATTTATCGGCCTGCAAATCCCGTTTTCGGGTCGCTATTTTTTTTTATCGGCCTGCAAATCCTGTTTTCGGGTCGCTATTTTTATTTATCGGCCTGCAAATCCCGTTTTCGGGTCGATATTTTTATTTATCGGTCCATATTTCCCGTTTCTGGACCGATACTAACTTTCCAATCAAATATGAAAAGGATGAGACAGCCCACGCTGTCTCATCCTCTCTTCATTCTTATTTATCTATTAATTGATCTTGCTATTCTAGATACTGTATGGCGTTGTCCTCTAATAGCTTTACTCAATGCATATATATTCTCAACTGGTGCTAATCCACCATATCCTGCATCACCTATATGTTGAATATCTACGCCTAATGTTTTATTTTTGATAGCTATTTCTCTAATTGTCGCCTCATCCGAACCTTCTTGTGATGTACCGATCGCACTCATTACTAATGCGCCATGTTTATGTGCAACTTGAACTGCTTCTCTTACTTCTTCTTCACTGACACCCCATACTGTTCCTACTGCCGGCACTAATATAATATCTGCTCCAGCTTCTACAAAATTCGTTATCGCTTCTAAATTAACGACAGGCTCATCTACACCTGAGCCGTGCATCTTACCAGCAATAATGAGTCCATTAAAATGAGATTTCCCTACTTTAATCGCTTCTAAAATATGATTGTTTGTAACGCCTGTTGCTGGATTCCCAGTTAAACATACAAAATCAAAACCTAATTTTTCAGCTTGTATAAAAGTTTCTTTAGTCGCTTTTCTACCTGCAGAAATATCCAGTTTCACTTCTGCCATATTCGCTTGATCATCAACTGGTTCTAAATTTACGCCAATAGGTCTACCGACAAGTTTCTTTAAATCTTGAACAGCATTGCCAGAACCTTGATAAGCTTCATGGTATAGTCCTTTTATTTCTGGTTCATTGACATCTAAAGCATTCAGTAAAATCATATCCGCTCCAAAAGCAGTCGCCATTTCCGCATTTGTAATATCTTGAACTAAAGCAGGCGTATGTACGACAACATTCTCACTAAGTACCGTTCTACCTTCACTCGCCTTAATACTTTGCTTCAATTCCTCTGATGTAAAGCTCAAAATATCAGACGTATTTGCACTAATTAATCGTTTAACCAAAATATTCACCCCTTCTTTTACTAACACAAACCAAAGATATATTTAAAAAATAACAAAGTCAAATTAATTTAAAAATAAAGTATTGAATAATTAATGTTGATTGCTATAATTTAAATGATATTGATTATCATTATCATATTTTTGGAGGGTTTAATTTATGAAAAGATTAATAATTTTTTGCTTATGCTTATTATTTTTCTTGGCAGCTTGTAATAGCTCAGATACTAAAGAAAAGTCGTCAGAAACAAAATCGGATTCTTCATCTGATACTAAAGTATTTAAACAAGATGATGGTGAAAAAATCAAAATACCTAAAGATCCGAAAAGAATTGTCGTATTACATCCGACATACATAGGTGCATTAGTTGAATTTGGCCATAAACCTGTTGGGGTCATCGATTTTGTGAAACAAAATAAAACTTTATCTGATGCTACTAAAGGTGCAAAAATGTTAGGTCAAAATAATGTTGAAGATATTGCTAAAACAAAGCCGGATTTAATCATTACTACTAAAGAAGATAAAAACATTAATAAACTCAAAAAAATTGCACCAACTGTCCAAATGGATGCTATGAAATCAGACTACAAAGCTGCTACTAAAGAACTTGGGGAAATTGTAAATGAACAAGACAAAGCCAAAAAATGGATAAAAGATTGGGAAGAAAAACTTGAAAAAGATAAAAAATCTTTAGGTGATAAAGTAGACGGGAAAACTATTACAGTCCTACAATCAACACCAAAAGGTTTAACAGCTTTCGGTAAAAACTATGGACGTGGTACAGAAATTGTTTACGGTGGTTACGGAATGACACAACCTGAAAAATTAGAAAAAGAAACAAAGAATGCTTATATGGCAACGCCATCTGAAGAAGAACTTTCTGATTATACGGGTGATTATATTATACTAGCAACAATGGGAGAAACACCACAATTCACACAAACAACTAACTGGAAAAACCTTGATGCAGTTAAAAACAACCATGTTATCGAATTAGATTTACAACAAACGCAATATAATGATCCAATTTCACTAGAAAAACAAAGAGAAATCATTTTAAAACAACTAAAAGAAATGAAATAAAATATTACTGAGCATCGCTTTTAGCACACGTATAATGTTTTCAACTTTATACGTGTGTCTTTTTTTAAATATTAACTTGTTCTACTTCTTCTACTTTTTCTTTGCTTTTACTAATAGAAATGGTGGGAATTGTTTCAACTTATTGATACGTGCTTGATCGTACATTTTAAATACTTCCTCAGACTGCCCAAGGTCTTTTACACATTGAATTTCAAAGTCATTTTCTATTAAATTATTGAAGATTGTCTCAATTGTATGATGATATTTATAAACATCAGCACCTAGCCAATTTGCTGAACGAGATGACTCATCAAAATAATGTTCCATTCGTAAAAATATGCCATTGTCATCTTCTAGTGCAACTTCGGGTTCTTTAGTGGCTGTTTGTATAGGATGTTCCATTGTAAAGAGTAACGAGCCACCACTATTTAAGAGCTGATTCAACTTCTCGGCGCATCTCTTAAAATCTTCAATATAATGAAACACAAGTGAAGATACGATTACATCATACGTTTCATTCGTCTCAAAATCCATAAATGATTCATGATATAACGTGACATTGTTAGAATTGAATTTTTCGCGACTTGCGTTAATCATATTGAGTGACTCATCTATTCCTGTAATATGTTTAGGATGTAATTTCAACATATGCGCAATTAAATGCCCCATACCACAGCCAATATCAAGTACTGTTTTGCCATTTAAATTTGGCATTAACCGCTTCATCTCAGGCATTTCAACGACTTCGTTATAACTTAATGCATGATTTCTTTTTTGTTTATAGCCTTCAAAGAAATCATCTTGATCATAAATATTTGTCATCTGATACATCTCCCTTTTATTAAATTTAGTATAGCAATCATTTATATAAAAAAGAACCTGAGACCACCGTGGTCTCAAGTTCTTTACTTTAATGTGCTAACATTTCTTCTTTAACTTCGTCTTTAGATAATTTAGCTGGATAATATGTTGGCCAGTTGTCTAATTCTTTTAAGACTTTATCTTTATCATTGCCCGTGAATATATGGAAATGTGCAGCTTTTTTAGGATAAATATTGTGATCGCTAAATTGTACATATTTCGGTAAGTTATCGTTTGATTCACCTTTTAATTTAAATGTGTATCTTACGCCTCTATTACCTTTTTCATATTTCAAGATATCATAGCCATCGTACTCATATTCTCCAGTTGTTGTTTTGCCTTCTTTAGTGAAACTGATTTTATTGCCGGCAATTTTGATGTTTTCGACATCTGTTTTATACCCTTTATCATAATAAGCTTTATATTCTTTTTCAGACATTTTGCCATCTTCTTCAGCTTTATGTTCGAAGACTTCATCAAGTGTGCCATCTTTTAAATATGGATATACTGATTGCCAGTCACCTTCATAATCAGATAGTTTACGGTCTTTTACTTGTGAATCTTTGAAATACCCTTTTTCAATTGCTTTATCATGAGATGCAGCTTTCTTGTCATCTTTTGTTGTAATCTTGTCGTTTAATGATTTTTCGATATTTTTAATATTTTCTTTCATTAATGACTGATATGAAAGGTCTTTTTCTTTTAATTGTTCTTTCGTTAAAGATTCCATATTATTAAACGTTAATGGCTTAGCATCTGTTTCTTTACGAATTGTTTCTGTAATTTTTGATGAAATATTGCTTTCATATAAGATGTATTTCGCATCTGTATCTTTAATTTCTTTAACAATTTCAGTTAATTCTTTTTGTGATGGATCTTCAGCATTCATACTTTGAACACCTTTTTGAACAAATCCATAACGATTTGCTAAGTAACCTAAAGATTCATGAGAGATAAATACTGTATGGCCTTCATGACCTTTAGTAGCATCTTTTAATGATTGATCGATATCCGATAATTCATTATTTAATTTTTTATAATTTTTCTCATAATCTGCTTTATGGTCTGGGTCTTTCTTAATTAATTCATCTTTAATTCCTTTGATCATTTCTTGGTCGATTTTAGGATCTAACCATACATGAGGATCAAATCCACCGTGGTGATGATGTTCATGTTCGTGGTGATGATGTTCATGTTCGTGTTCATGCTCTTCATGGTCTTCTCCATGTTCATGATGTTCATCTTCGTCATCATGATCTTCCCCGTGCTCGTGACCATGTTCATGTTGATCTGTTAAAAGTTCTGATTGATCCATACTATTTTGAAGTGATAATTTTTTATCATCTTTTTTAATAGTTGAGGCAATTTTCTTTGCTACTGGATCTAAATCATCTCCTGTATAAACAAATAAATCCGCTTTACTCGCGTTTAAAATATCTTTTTGCGTTGGTTCATAACTATGTAAGTCTGTTCCTGCAGGATAAATTGATTCTACTTCTACATGCTTACCGCCAATTTGTTCTATAAAAGATTTCAATGGGTAAACTGTCGTCTTAATCTTTAATTTATCAGAATCATTATTTTTGCTATCTGTTTGATTACAGCCAGCTAATACCATACAAATTGCAAAAACAACTGTTAGTACCCCAATCCATTTTTTCATCTCGTACACTCCTTATACAAATAGTAACGTTTACGATTTAAAATTATATACGTATATTTGTTAAAAAACAAGACCTTATTTAGAATAATTTTTTATAGTCTGTTTATTTTGTTTAGTTGAAAACGCTTTAGTATAATGACATCAAGACATACATTAATTAAGAGGACGTGTTTAAATGTTACAAAATAGAAAAATCATCATGGATTGTGATCCTGGGCATGACGATGCTATCGCATTAATATTGGCTGGTGCTCAATCTAGTCCATTAAATATCTTAGCAGTGACAACAGTTGCGGGGAATCAATCAGTAGATAAGAATACAACAAACGCTTTAAACGTATTAGATATTATGAATAGAGGCGACATTCCTGTTTCAGTCGGTGCTGACAGACCTTTAATTAAGAAAGCTGCATTTGCTGAAAGTATTCATGGTGAAAGTGGCTTAGATGGTCCTGAATTACCAAAAGTTCCAAACTTAAAGCCTACAAACCAGCATGGTGTAAATGTCATAATTGAAGAAGTCTTAAATAGTAACGAACCTATAACACTCGTAGCAACAGGACCGTTAACAAATGTTGCGATGGCACTTATCCAAGAACCTAAAATCGCTCATAATATAGAAGAAATCGTCATTATGGGCGGTGGAACGTTTGGGAATTGGACACCAACAGCTGAGTTTAATATTTGGGTTGATGCAGAAGCAGCGAAAAAAGTATTTGAAAGTGGTATCCCGGTTGTTGTCTTCGGATTAGATGTGACGCATCAATTATTAGCAGATGATGCTGTAATTGAAAGATTTCATCAAATCAATAATCCAATTTCTCATTTCGTAGTTGAGCTCTTAAAGTTCTTTAAATCTACATATAAATCACAATTCGATATGGATGGTGGTCCTATTCATGATGCTTGTACAATTCTCTATTTGCTGCATCCTGAAATATTCACGTTACAAAAAACATTTATCCAAATTGAACATCAAAGCGACCTCACATATGGCACAATGTCTGTAGATTTGCATAATACTTATAAACAAGAACCTAACGCCTATTTCGCTACAGAAGTGAACGTAGACTTAGCATGGGACATCATGGAAAAAGCATTAAAAAGTTATGAATAAAAAAACTCTCGCTCTTTATTACATATTGAGCGAGAGTTTTTTTATTAGTTCTATAATTAGATTTTAATACATCATAATGTAGGATAAGTTATTTTATAAAATTGATATTACAAAAGGAAATTAGTTTTCAACTAAATTATTTATTTCTTTTTATCATTATTGTTAAGTTCAAATTCTGAGAGGTTTTATTTTCAATAATAATTAGTTGATAAAGTATGTCCTAACCGATATTGGTTTTCAGCAATATCAATAATTACATCACAATTTTAATAAATGACTTTAAAAATCTCATAATCCTTTATATAAAAAACTTCTGAATTATTAAAAAATCACTTGATTTTTAGAAACTACATTTCAAGGATCTTATTTAGCACTGAGAAATGATTTACAATATTAAATCTATCCAAATAATAAAGCAATTAACCATAGTACGAATATATATAAGAAACATAATGCAGATATAACTATTAGACCACTTCCAATAAATTCTACAATACTAAATAATGAAAATGAATCTATTTGTCCACCATAGGCGTCAGTTGTGAACGGTTTAGCAATTACACTTAAAAGTGCACCCATTATACCTGTAAAGATACCAACACGCACTACAGTTGGAAGTGCTCTAATCCATTCAACCATCGAAGTTCCTTTTCTTTTTGTAAAAAATACACAAGCAATAACAATTAAAATTAAAATCCACAAATTCAAAACCTCCAAAAATTAAATTATAATTTATTCTACTTTACTAAATTCAATTTTACAATATAGAATTACATAAAATAAAAAATTTTATGTTCTTTTTCGAAGGATTTATAAAAATAAAAATCCTAGATATTAATAATCTAGGATTTTTTTATAATTCAATCAATTTTATTTAACCAATTTACTCTTCTTCTTTCAACTCACCGTCTACCATTTTAAATACTTTATCACAGTATGATGTCAGTCTTTGATCGTGTGTTACGATAATACATAATTTATTTAATTCTTTTGTTTCTCTTCTCAATATTTCCATAACTTCTATTGCATTTTCTGTATCTAATGATGCGGTTGGTTCGTCTGCTAATATAACGGATGGATTTGTGTAAAGTGCTTTAGCGATAGCCACTCTTTGTTTTTGACCGCCTGATATTTCACTTGGTAATTGAGATAAAATTTTATCCAAACCGAGTTGTTTCAATAATCTTGTATGTTCTTCTTCATTCATGACGTCTTTTTTCACTTTTTTAAGTAATTCAAATTGTTGTTGAACAGTTAAAAACGGTATTAAATTACTTGTTTGAAGTATAAATCCGATTTCTTTTAATCGAAGTTTAGATAATTGCTTTTCATTATATTGATTGATATTTTGACCATTTAAAGATACAGTGCCTTCTGATGGTAATTGCAAGGCACCTGCCATTGTTAACAACGTACTTTTTCCTGATCCTGATGGTCCAATAATGGCAACTAGTTCGCCTTTTTCTAATTTAAAGTTGGTTGATTTTACTGCTTCTATCGTTCTATTACCGTCTTTAAATGACTTTGTGACATTCTCAAATGCTAACATGTTTCCGCCTCCTAACTAATGACTTTCAATGGTTCTACTTTTCGTATACTTAATACTGAGAATAAACTACCTAAAATTGCGACGATAATAAGCACGATACCGTATAACAACATTGTTAAATAATCAAATTTAATAGGCACTGCTTCTGGTAAGAATGAACCTGTTAACACCGTTAATCCAAAGCCAATCAATGTACCGATTAAAGCGATAATAATCGTTTGGCTCATAACTGAACGCGCTAAAAAGCCATTCGTTAATCCTTGTGCTTTTAAAACACCAAATAAATTTCTCTTTTGTAAGGTAATAATGTATAAGAATATACCAATAACCATTGCTGAAATCGCAAATAAGAACACAATCATAAAGTTTAATGTTAAATTTTGCGCTTGATAGCCTGGTAACTTCGTAATAAATGATTCAATGTCATCTACTTCTAAATCTTTGTTTAATTCAACATCTTTCCAATTTTTATCTTTAACGACTAGCGCATTAATCTTATCGCCTTTTAACATCGGATTTAATTTCCCAATCGTTTCATTATTTGTAAATAAAACAGGTGATGCATTAAATTTAGAACTTACTGAGAAACCGACAATTTTTAATTCTTCATCACTATTTGAAAGTGTTAATGTGTCCCCGATTTTAAATCCTTTTGTTTTTAAAGTATGATCTGCAACGACTTCATTATTCTTCTCAAATAGTTTGCCGTCTTCTATTTTAGGCATTAAAAACCCTTTTCCATCGATACCAAAGACCGTCGCATTCTCTTTGTTTTTACCGTCTGAAGCGATAACAGCCGTTTGCTTTAAACCTTCACTTTTATCAAATTTGCCTTTAACATCATCTGTATTAATAGATGATTGTGCAACTGTTTGATTGGCATCTTTATTCAATACAATCGCATCTGCTTTCCATAAATCGACTGCTTCTCTATTCATATTCATCAATCCATTTGCTAACCCTGATAATAAGAATAAAAGATAGCTAATCATAACTAATACGCCAATAATTAGACCAAACTTCGTCTTATTTCGTCTCATTTCATTCCAAGCTAAAAACATACTTCCAGCCCTTTCCTGAATCTAAATTTTCTATTATTTAATTATAACATTATTATTTAATTATCTTAAAATAATAGCAGCATTGTATTTATAAAAACGTTCATGTATAATTGATAACGATTATCAATTAAGGAGGTGTCAAATTGGCACAAAAAGAAATTTGCATCATTGGTACGCCACATATTCGGTTAGACCAAAGCAATCAATATTTTTTAGAAACTTATCAACGATACTTAGAAGACGCTGACGTCATTTTGAATAAATTACAGCAATACAATCCAGATTTAATCGCAATTGAATGGGATATTAAAAATAAAAATCAATTAGATAAAGACTTTAACCAATTATCCCGTAAACATTTACCGCTTCAACTCAACGAACATCATTTTTTAGCGATACCACTCGCATTGAAATTAAATTTACCAACTGTTATACCAATCGACAACAATCAAATGCAAACCCGTAAAATCCGTGCAGCATTTGCAGATGAATACCTTGAAAATGATAACCCTTTACTATACCAACATTTAAACGAAGCAAAACAAAGTCATCAAAATAAAAAAGGACAAGATTTATCATTATATGAACAATTAACGGAATATCAGGATACAGTCATTCCATTAGAACAAGTTTTTGCTATTCGTTCACTTGCAGATAGTCCCGGTATCGCCTTTTCACTTGAATGGTTAGAACGTAATCAATTTATGGCCAACAACATCATGAAAAATGCGCTTAACCATGATAGAACAGTTGTCTTTACAGGTATGAGTCATGTCAGAATTTTAAAATTCATGATAGAATCAACAGGTTTATTTAAAGTCGTTCCATCAATAGATATATTAAAATAAAGGAGCATACATATGAAAAAGTTACTTGTATTAATGGTCATCACACTTATATTAGCAGCATGTGGTCAAACAAAAGGAACAAGTGATTCAGACAGTAAGAAAGAAACAGTCACAGTTAATCAAAAATATGAATTACGTGGTAAATATAAAGACGGAAGAGATGCAGAACAGAAAGATGAAAAAGTCAAAATCACGAAAGATCCTAAAAAAGTCGTCACATTTGATTACGGTGCAACAGATATCATTAAAGCACTCGGTAAAGAAAATAATGTAGCCGGTATTTCAATAGGTTCAAGTGATTCTATGCTACCTAAAGAATTAAAATCTTTTACGAAAGATAAATATACAAATGTCGGTGAATTAGGGAAACCAAATTTTGAAAAAATAGCTGAAATCGACCCAGATTTAATTATCTTTTCAAACCGTACAGCAAGCAGCGAAACATTAAAAGAATTTAAAAAAGCTGCCCCTAATGCATCACTGCTTTATATAGGTTCAGATGATAATGCCGTCGTAAAATCCGTTTCAGATAACACGACGAAACTCGGCAAGATTTTCGGAGAAGAAAAGAAAGCTAAAGAACTTACAGATCAACTTAAAAATGAAGAACAAAAAGCTAAGAAATCAGTTAAAAATATAGATAACAGTGTCATGCTGCTACTTACAAGCCAAGGTGAATTATCAACTTACGGACCAGGCGGAAGATTCGGTGGCCTACTTTATGATCAACTTGGATTTAAACCAGCAGATAAAAAAGTTAAACCAAATCCACACGGCCAACCCGTCAGCTTTGAATACGTCGCTTCAAAAGATCCAGAAGTCATATTCGCAATGGATAGAGACGAAGCAACAGACGGAAAAGGAACAAGTAAGAAAGTACTAGGAAACGACGTACTTAAAGACGTAGATGCCATAAAAAATAATAACATCATTAACTTAGATGCAAAATCATGGTACTTCTCATCAGGTGGCATTAAATCCACTACGAAACAAATACAAGAAATACAACAAATCGCGAAAAAATTACAAGAACAGAAATAATAAGTGTGGATGGTGGTGTTGAGGTTGTGGCTAACTATCACTATTCGGAATTCTGGTAATTAGAACGGCTGTATCTTCCATTATTCTGAATTCTGGTAATTAGATGGACGCTCTCTTACGGACATTTCTCGGAATTCTGTCCCTTACAGCATACAAACTTCGTCATCTTATACGACAAAAACGCCACAGGCTCCTGCCAGTGGCGTTTTCCTTTATCTATTCTGTTTCACTTTCATAATATATCCGAACAATCCGATTCCCCATAATAAAAATAGTGGATCCCACACGTATGCTTGTCCGAAGGCTGTAAAATAGTTATGGTTTTCGATTATTTTACACATTTTTAATATGCCAATTATCATGTTTAATCCGCCATATATCATTAGAAAAATACTGCCTATTAAAGATATGATATATATTTTCTTATCAAAATGATTGGTTAATGTTAATGGCACGATGGTCGCTAAAAATTTAAACACCCCTATTAATAACAGCGCGATATTAATCCATATTCCAAACTGTGCACTTAACGTGAAGACCCATGAGCCAACTGTTATGAGACCCGCTTCTCCACCAAGTCCCCAATACAATGAAAATAGTGCATGCACACTTCCTGCTATGATAAATAATGATATATACTTTTTCATTCAATCACCTATTATAATCATAAATTTTCTGCGATATATTTTTTTATATTTCGATAACTTGTATTGTATTTTTAATTTCAGTTGCTAAATCAGTCGTTCGCCACTCTCTTTGATAACCGAGACATGGACATATATATTGAATACCACTTTCTTCTATTATATTACGGAAATGAACATGCCCCATAATGCTGTATTTGATTGGATATGCTTCATAGAACTTGTCAAAGTCTGATGTACCTATAAATGCATTAAAGTAATCAAATATTCTATGTGGCATTGGAACTGCAAATTTACGATTGGTCACAATATGCGTCATTAATATAATATTTTTATCTTTCACCTGTTCTAAATCATTTTTCACGGATTCTGCAGCTAATCGCGACATTTCTAAGTCTGACTTACCCCAATCGATATGTTCTTTATCCAACCATGTAGAGCCGTAATATTTTCTACGTTCTAACCTTTCCATACTAAATTTGTTTTGATCTGCAAAGCTATAATCATACCATCCACTATGCCCGACAATCGCCCAATCTTCATTCACAATATATGGACTTGCTATAATACTTTCAGGTTGCGCTTTATAATATTCAAAAATTTCATACGAACTTTTTTCTTCTTGATCTTTTTTCCAATAATCATGATTGCCAGGTATAAACAACACTTCAACTTTAGAATGACGCTTAACATTTTGAACAAACTGCATCGTTTGTAAATAATGATTTGAAACATCACCTGCTATTAATAAAAGGTCTAAATTCAAATGTGTAATTTCTTGCGCTAAAATATATTCAAAATCTTGAGGATAGTAATCTTTACTTCTATCTATATGCAAATCTGAAATGGTACCAATTCTCATATGCATGACCTAGCTTTCTTTAAAATAACGTTGTATATCAATTTTATATTAACATATTCTATCCTTGTATCCTTTATAATAGAATTAAGATTTAAATAGGAGGTTTTGAGTTGAATATTTTACAATTTGAAGAGTACTTAAAAATAGATACAGAATCTTTTAATCAAGTAGATTTGCGCACTTTGAACCACTATATCGAAAGATTCATGTACACTGTGCCTTTTGAAAATATTAGCGTTCAAAATAAAGAACCGATTTCAGTGAACATTGATGATTTATTTAACAAAATTGTTCATCGCCATCGTGGTGGATTTTGTTATGAATTAAATACGATTTTTCAATATTATTTAAAAGAAAAAGGATTTCACGTCGAACGTGTATCAGGAACGATTCATACGCCAGATGACAATTGGAGTAGAGACGGTTCACATATGTCGACAATCGTACATTTAGATCAACCTTATATTGCAGACGTAGGATTTGGAGATTTACCAACAAAAGCTATTCCAATCTCTGACCCAGATAATATTGTAGTTATTGATGATGTTAACGGTCATTATCGTGCTATTTTAGACGAAGATCGTGTCATTCACCTTCAAAAACAGTTAGATGACCAATCATGGCTCACATCTTATTTAACAAATGAAATTTGTAGACCGTGGGACTTCTTTATAGAACATTTAGATTATAATGAACATCATCCTGATTCAATATTCGTTCAGAAACTAATTATTACAATGGCTAAAGAATATGGTAGAGTAAGCATGTCTTATGATCATTTAACCATTACGTCTAAAAATCATAAACAAAAAGAAAGCTTCAAACATGATCAATATAAAGCCATATTAAAAAAATATTTCGGTATAGATGAAACAATTCATACATTGGAAAGTTGAGGAAAGCTCTCTCTTCTTCCATTACTCTAATAAAATAAGCCGGAGACGTCACAAACGTCTTCGGCTTTCTTCATATATATTAATCTGTTTTTACTTTACCTTTTTGTAATTCTTGTTCTGTCCACCATAGTGCATCTTCAGGATTTTTAACGGCATGTTCGAAATCTTTTTTAGAAGATACTGTTGGATATGATCCTTTTAATGCTTTTCCTGATGTTGTTTCAAATAGGAATAGTATTGTTACAAATCCTATAACACTTACAGCTGTTAAATAATAAGCTGGTGCTAATGGATTTTGTGTGACATGTACTAACCATGTTGAAACTAATGGAGTTGTACCACCAAATATTGAAACAGATACGTTAAATGTAACCGCTAATGTACGGTAACGAACATCTGTATAGAAAATACTTGGTAATAAACTTGGCATTGCACCTTCATATGTTGATAAGAAGAAGCCAAGAATAAAGATACCTAATGATATAAACATTAATTGGTTAAGTCCTATGAAATAGAACGCTAGCATTGAAAATGCTGTTAAACCAAATGTACCGAATAACACAACTTTTTTGTTACCAATTTTGTCACTTAAACGACCGAATATAAATGCTAATGGCACCATAATAACCATTACACTTGTAATCAATACCGTACTAACTGTAGTTGAAATACCAATTACTTCGTCTAAGTATGACGGCATATATGAAAGTAACATATAGTTTGTAATATTAAAGAACGCAACTGCTATAAAGCAAACAATAATATCTTTTTTGTGATTTTGAATAATTGAAATGAATGGTTCTGGTTTTTCATCATTCTCAGAAATATCATTTTCAAAAATTGGTGTTTCATCTAAATGTCTTCTTAAATAAAGTCCAACTAAACCAAGTGGTGCACCTAGAATGAATGGAATTCTCCAACCCCATGCTTGCATTTGTGCATCTGATAAACCAATAAATAATCCACTTGCTAATAACGAAGCTAAAATATAGCCACCTAAAGTACCAATTTCTAATCCACTACCTAAAGCACTTCTTCTGTTGTCTGGAGAAGATTCTGCAATATATACCATTGCACCTGCATATTCCCCACCAGTTGAGAACCCTTGAATAATTCTCGCTAGTAATAATAAGACTGGTGCCCAAATACCTATTTGATCATAAGTAGGCAATAATCCAATTAATAACGTTGAAGCTGCCATCAATACGATAGTAGTTGTAAGAACGGTTTTTCGGCCAAGTTTATCGCCGATTTTACCAAATATAATACCACCAAGTGGTCTCATTAAGAACGCAATCGCAAATGTAGCGAAAGTAAATACTAATTTCAGTTCATCATTTTCAACTGATGTAAAGAAATTCTTACTAATGATAATTGCTAAATAAGAATAAAGACCAAAGTCAAACCATTCCATAGCATTACCAATACCTGTAGCATAAACACTTTTTTTAGTTTGTTTCATATCTACAACATTTATTTTATTCTTGTTGAATTTCATGTTTTTATAAACACCCTTTCAATATAGTTATGTATATTACCATATTGAAAAATAAGCACAACTGTAATTTTACACTTTGTTAAGCATCCACTTTTGTGAAAAACACCACAAGCATATAAGCTTATTAGCCTCATAAGTGGTCGACCAATATTGTAATATTACTTATATTTCTTGGATAATTTTTAAATTTTTTAAATTTTTTCTGAAATCTTTTACACAGATTTACATCTTCAAAAGCGTTATACTAAATATAAATCATCACAATTGGAGGTTTTGTAAATGAAACGATTTGATATGTTGATTATTGGTTTTGGTAAGGCTGGTAAGACGCTTGCTAAAGATTTTGCAGGGCAAGGTCAAAAGGTCGCGGTTATTGAACAAGATTCAAAAATGTATGGAGGTACTTGTATAAATGTAGGTTGTATTCCGAGTAAGACATTGCTCCACGAAAGTCTAGAACATCATTCATTCTCTGAAGCGATGGATCGTAAGAAAGATGTTGTTGCTGCTTTAAATAAGAAGAATTTCAACAACCTTAATTCTGATGACAATATCGAAGTATACACTTATAAAGCGCATTTTAAAGATAACCAAACAGTGTTGCTTTTAAATGATCAGAATGAAACGGTTGAAACGATTCAAGCGGATAAGATTGTGATTAATACGGGTACGCGTTCAAATATTCCTGATATAGATGGTATTAATACAACTGAAAATATTTATGATTCTAAAGGCATAATGGCATTAGACCACTTACCTGAAACGCTTGTTATTGTTGGTGCTGGTTATATTGCATTAGAATTCGCGACAATCTTTTCAAAATTAGGCAGTAAAATTAAAATCGTACATCCTCGTAAGCATGTATTAGTAACTGAAGATAAAGATATTGCTTCTCTTATTTATGATGAAATCATTAGTCAGGATATTGAATTTATTGACGAAGCTGAAGTAACAGCCTTCTCTACTGAAAATAATCGTCCCATCGTGCATACTTCTCAAGGTGATATAACTGGGGATGCGGTATTACTTGCGACTGGTCGTGTGCCTAATACCGATTTAGCTTTAGAAAATACAGATATCGAACTTGGAGATAAAGGTGAAATTAAAGTTAATGAACATCTACAAACTTCTGTAGACCATATTTATGCAGTAGGAGATGTTAAAGGTGGTCCTCAATTTACTTACATTTCATTAGACGATTACCGTATTGTTAAAGACCATTTAGTTGGCAAACAGCACCGCACAACGGAAAATAGAGGTTATGTGCCTTATACTGTATTTCTAGACCCTCCACTTTCAAGAATTGGCTACACTGCAAGTAAAGCTAAGAAAAATGGTCACAATATTTTAGAAGGTCAAATTGAAGTGAAGAATATCCCGCGTCACAAAATCAATCATGACGACAGAGGTTTATTCAAAGTTGTTGTAGATGCAGATAGTAAACTCATTCTAGGTGCAAGTCTTTACGGTAAAGAATCTGAAGAATTGATTAACATTCTGAAACTTGCAATGGATCAACAAATTCCATATACCGTTTTAAGAGATAACATATATACCCACCCTACGATGGCTGAATCATTTAACGATTTATTTAATGTTTAATTTAGTCAAAATAGGTCAAATTATTTGAAATCAAAATCGCACTCGTTCACAATAGTAGTATCAATCATTATAGGAGTGATTTCATGTCTGAAGAAAAACATAACGAAAAAGATATACTTACTGAAAAGTTATTAGAAACACGTACGGTTATTATTACCGGGGAAATCAATGATAAAGTGGCAAAAGAAGTCGGTAATCAACTATTACTATTAGAAGCAATGAGTGATGAACCTATCAATCTATTCATTTCAAGCCAAGGTGGTCATGTAGATTCAGGTTATTATATTCATGATATGATTAATTTCATTAAACCAGAAGTTAATATTATCGGTTCTGGTTGGGTAGTAAGTGCAGGCGTTATTATTTATTTAGCTGGTAAAAAAGAAAACCGCTATAGTTTACCTAATACAAGATTCATGATTCATCAACCTTCTGGCGGTGTACAAGGTCAATCTGTTGAAATGGAAATCACAGCTAAAGAAATTATTCGCACAAGACAAAAAATTAATGAATTAATTGCAAGAGAAACTGGCCAAGATATTGAAAAAGTAGAAAAAGACACTGGCCGTGACTACTGGTTAAGCACACAAGAAGCTAAAGACTACGGATTTATTAATAAAATCATTAAAACTCGTGATGAAATAAAATAACGTAACATGAAAGGCAGGGGCTGCGATAGTTGCCCCTGCCTTCTCTATGTTTATATAATGTGAACGGATTGTATTGGGTGGATAACTGCACTATATTTCTTAGTCTTCGTGCGATTGAGCCTTATTTTGTACCCTAGCGCACGATATCTCTTAGTCTTCGTGCGTTATGCCCATATTTTGTACCTTATCGCACGATATTTTTTAGTCTTCGTGCGCACAAGCCAGTACATTCTCTACCATCTACCATTTATATTCATATCATGATTATTTTCTTCTATATTACTTAATATTCTCATCTACCATACGTTTCATAATAGACAATGGTCCTGTTGATGCGATTGTTGAGACATAATTTACGAGTTCTTCTACGGATACGCGATTTTCATCTGATACCCAATATTTGATCATCGACATCATTGAACCTACTACATAACTTAAGTAATAATTTTCTGGAATGCCAAATACATTATCTTTATTGCCTATTAAATGTTTAATATTACTTCTCACAATATCTGCTAATTGTTCTTCGATTTGACTTTTACGTTCTAAGTTGAGAATCACTTGATAAAATTCAATATTATGCTCAATATGTGTAATGACATTTTTAATAATTTTATTCGCAAAGTCTTCAATAAAACGATCACTCGTCTTAGTGGATAAATCCATCTTTCTTATATCTACAAATCCTTTAATTTTCTCTATTTGTTCATTTTCCATTTCATCTAACAAAGCATATTTATCTTCATAATTTAAATAAAAGGTTCCTCTATTAACATCTGCTAAATCTGAAATTTGTTGTATCGTAATACGATCAAGGTTATTTTCTTTTAATAACTGGATAAATGCTTGTTTAATTGCTCTTTTACTTTTTCTTACGCGTCGATCTTCTGCCATTTTTAACCATTCTCCTTATTTTAATGAACAATCTTCATATATTTGTTGATTAATAAACGTATCGTAAGCAATTGACGATTGTAACTATCTTAAATTCTATTATAATAAACAATGTTATTAATAATCAACACAATGTTCATTAATCAAGGAGGAAAAAATATGAATATTTTCAAAAAGAAACTTTTTTGGATGACACCTATTCTAGTAATCGTCATACTTCTATTATTAGCGATTGCTTTTATTCCAGCATATAATCCAGAACCAAAATCAGTCCCAATTGCGATTGTGAATCAAGATAAAGGTACAACAATGCAAGACAAAGACGTCAATATCGGGAAAACTTTTGCAGATAAAATTAAAGACAATAAAGATTTATCAGATAAAGTTGAATGGGTAGATGTAGATAGTAAGAAAGATTTAAAACAAGGCTTCAAAGACAATAAATATTATGGTGCATTAATTTTAGATGAAAATCTTTCAAAAGATTCAATGAGTAAAGTTCAAAAGACAGTTCAAGACGCAAAAATTAAAGAAATGCAGTCACAAATGAAAGAAAAAATCGAAAGTGGACAAATTCTACCTGAACAAGCTAAAAAAATGCAAGAACAAAACAAAGTTGAACCTGTTAAAGTTAAACAAGGACAAGTTGAAATCATCGTTAACGAAGGTGCAAGCATGCAAGGTGCACAACTTGCGAATACAATGTTAACGACTATCGGTGATCAACTGAATACACAAATTTCTAAACAAGGTATCCAAACTTTAGATAAAATGGATGTCGACGTTTCAGCTTCAGATATTCAAGGTATCACAAATCCAATTAAAGTGGATAAAACAAACATGAACGCTGTTAAATCACATCAAGGTAACGGAAACTTACCATTCTTAATGTTCACACCAGTATGGTTAGCATCATTAGTTGGCTCAGTTGTTCTATTCTTCTCATTCAGAACAAGTAATAATATCACAATTAAAGACCGTATTATCGCTTCACTTGGCCAATTAGGCGGTGCGATTGTTACGGCATTAATCGGTGGATTTGGATATATTTACTTTATGACGCACGTATTAGATGTAACAATTAACGAACCAACTAAAATCGGTTTATACATTTCAATTGCAATCCTAGCTTTCATTAGTCTCATCTTAGGATTTATGACATGGTTAGGTGTCAAAGCTATTCCATTATTTATGGTATTGTTATTCTTCAGTATGCAACTCATCATGTTACCAAAACAAATGTTGCCACAATTTTATCAAGACTATATGATCGGATGGAATCCATTTAGACATTATGCAGAAACATTACGAGGACTATTGTATTTACACCACGATATCGAACTTAATAGTACAATGTGGATGTTTATAGGCTTTATCATCTTCGGTGGTGTATCAGCTATATCAGCAGCTATCCTTAGAAAACATAGCGAAAAAAGAACAGAAGTACCATCATAAAATAAAAAAATCTCATGTGCCTGAATCATTCAGTGCCACATGAGATTTTTTATTATGTTATTTTTTCTCTTTGAATCCTTGTTCTTTAATAAATTTTTCTGATTTTTTCATGCTTACGCCTTTATCAGTATCTCCAATAATATCAACAACATTATTATCTCTTAATTCTTTGAAATCAGCTTTTTCATAATCAACTTCAACATTTTCGATTAATTGATTATCGTTACTTTTTACAGATTCCTTAACACCTTTAATATCTTGGAATTTTTTACTTTCAGTCTCAAGCTGTTTCTTTAATTCTTCTTTCTGGCTATCTTCAGTAATATTAAAATCTTTGTAATCAATTGTGATTTTAGATGTTTGCTTTAACACTTTGTCCCCTTTATATGTATACGTCATTTCAACATCTGCTCTGTTTTGCTCACCAGTAAAAGTTTTAGTTTCTTCCTTACCACAAGCTGATAATAAGACTAACATCATCGTGCATAATAAAGAACCAACCATTAATTTCATAGATATTTTCATTTGCTTCGTCACCTTCCATATCCTTTAGTTATATTTCTATAATCTAATATATCACTATATAGTTTATTTATCTCAATTTTCCGAGAAAAAATAATTTGAAAAATTTCAGTATTATAATTATTATATTTAATTTTACGAAATTTTTATATTGGTTCTTGATCGTTAGTGCTTAAGTTTCTTTATATCATTCAAATTCTGGGCTGATTTCGCTGGCTAACGATCTTGTTTCGTTTTCTTGAGCGTTAGAATTTCTAACGATCTTGTTTTCGATTCTTGATCGTTAGACAGCTCATTTTATGTATTTTCACTCATTTCCACCTGCGATTTGGTGCGCTAACGATCTTGTTTCATTTTCTTGAACGTTAGAATTTCTAACGATCTTGTTTTCGATTCTTGATCGTTAGACAGCTCATTTTATGTATTTTCACTCATTTCCACCTGCGATTTGGTG
>NZ_JAJNJE010000007.1:0-117285 GCF_022386035.1 Mammaliicoccus sp. O-M54 | reverse complement strand
CGACTTGCATGTATTAGGCACGCCGCCAGCGTTCATCCTGAGCCAGGATCAAACTCTCCATAAAAGAAGTAAGCTTGATAAGCTCATTTTTGATTGGTTAAGCCAATCACTCTGAAGTACTTTCAGTACTCAATTATTGGAATTAACGTTGACATATTGTCATTCAGTTTTCAATGTTCATTTTGTCTCACAAGAAACTATTATACACACTTCTTAATTCGAAGTCAACAACTTTTTAAAATTAATTTTCAAAGTGTTTTGATGTTTTATTTATCTCTCGCTCACAAGATATAACTATACACGCTAAATACCCTTTACTCAAGCATAAAAATTACACCAAAACACTCAATACTCTCAATTATACTTAATTCTCAACATATTCTTTTAATTTATCGTATATTTTTTCAGCATCTTTATATCCTTGTTTGTATAAAGCATCTAATTTTCTAGGATTTTTCTCGATTCTATCAACAGATAATGAATCAGAAGGTCTGATAACAAACAAATTACCTTTCTCTTCTTCCGCTTCTATCCATTCTAAAGTCTGATTATAATGTTTATATCTAATTGCCATTAAGTGATTTATTTTAGGATATGCTTTCAATCTGAATACTTTTGAAAATTTACTTTGTTTTTTGCGATAGCCTTTCGGTCTTGTCAAAATCAAAACATTTTTCTTATAGCCTTCTTCAATTGCTTTATCAATTGGAATAGGATTGACGATACCACCATCTAATAAAGTATGACCTTTATATTGAACTGGGTTGGCCATCATTGGTAAAGAACTTGTTGCCTCTAGAGCAGTCAATATAGAACCTTCTGTTTCTTTCTTATTGAAATAAACCGCTTCTCCTGTGTCACAGTCTGTCGTTACAACAACAAACTCTTCCTCTGCTTGATCAAACTTTTCAAAGTCAAAAGGTTCCAAGTAAGTTGGTATATGATGATACACAAAGTCCATACCAAATATCTCTTTATTTTTTACATAATTTGATAGCGAAATATAGCGCTTATCTTTAATGTATTTAGTTGTAACACGATGATTGCGTCTAAATTGTCGAGATATATAACTTGCAGCCATAGATGCGCCTGCTGAAACGCCAATATTATATTTAAAATACAAATCTTTCTTAATGAAGAAATCTAGCACACCTGCTGTGTACATACTTCTCATTCCGCCACCTTCTAATATTAATGCTGTGTCTTTTATCATAGTTACACTTCTTTCTATATTATTAGTTGAATGAAAGCGAGGCTGAGACATTCTTCATTGTCCCAGCCTCAATTATAATTATTAAATTTCTGTTCTTCCAGTTATAGCTTTCGAAAGTGTTACTTCATCAGCGTATTCTAAATCTCCACCTACTGGTAGACCATGTGCTAGTCTAGTTGTCTTAATACCAATCGGTTTAACGAGTCTAGATATATACATTGCTGTTGATTCACCTTCTATATTAGGATTAGTCGCTAATATAATTTCTTCGATTTCATCATTCTTCAATCGTTCTAATAATGAAGGAATATTAATATCTTCAGGTCCAATACCTTCCATTGGAGATATCGCACCATGTAATACATGGTATAACCCTTTATATTCACGCATTTTTTCCATAGCTATGACATCTTTAGAATCTTGAACAACACACACAACTGAACGGTCTCTTTGTTTATCTTGGCATATATGACAAGGCGAAACATCCGTAATGTGTCCGCAAGTTTCACAATAAGTCAGTTCTCTCTTCACATCTACAAGAGATTTGGCAAAAAGTACAACGTCGTCTTCCTTCATATCTAATACGTGGAAAGCTAAACGTTGTGCAGTCTTCGGACCTATTCCCGGCAATTTCATAAAGCTATCGATGAGTTTAGATATTGGTTCTGGGTAGAACATCATTACATCATTCCAGGAATGTTTAGACCTTTTGTATGTTTACCTAAACGATCTGCTGTTACATCATCTGCTTTAGATAAAGCGTCATTTGTTGCTGCTAATACTAAATCTTGTAGCATTTCAATATCTTCAGGGTCTACTACATCTTCTTTAATGATAACGTCTAATACTTCTTTATGACCAGAAACAACAACTGTAACCATTCCGCCACCAGCTGTTCCTTCAATTCTTTCTTCTTTTAGCTTTTCTTGTTCCTCAGCCATTTTCTTTTGCATTTTTTGCATTTGTTTCATCATTTGTTGCATATTTCCGCCACCGCGCATAATTTCGTCCTCCTAATTTCTAATTTATACATTTAAGGTTATTAATTTTTGTCATATTTATTATACATGCCTTTAGAGGCGATGTCATGTATTACTCATCCGTAACATGTACGGTATCTTCACCAAACAACTCTTGAGCTTTCTTTACAACATCCGCTTCTTCTGGCTTTTCTTCTTGCTCAACTTCACCTTGAGCCGTATTCGCTTTTTTAGATTGAATATACTGTTGACGAACTTGTAACCATTGTGAATTTGGTACGCCAACGACCTTTACATTCTTATTAACAATCTCACATACAATCGCTTCGATATGATTTCTTTTTTCATCATTCTTATTCACGATTTCACAATGAATATCTTCATCAAATTTCACGAGCACATGATCTTCACTTGCTGCAACAGGTTCCGAGTTTAAGAGCAGACTGACTAGCGCTCTTTGTTCTTTCTCTTTAACCGATTCTATCACTGCTTGCCATTTTTCTTTAAGTAAATTCAAATCATCACGATTAGCGTGGTCAAGCACACGTTCGATTTGTCGAATTGAGAAGACATGCTTAGATTGTTTACGAGCGATATTTTGTTTATTTTCAACTGGTTTAGCCTTTTGACTGACGCCGTTTTGAGCTAGTTGCTGAATCGTCGCTTCAAGTTGTTGGATTTTATCCATCACTTCACTAGAGCCAGCGTTTTGGTTTGAACTGACAGATGCTGTTTGTCCACTATTATTCTGATCAATTAATTCTGTTAACTTAACGATGAGTATTTCTATATGAACATTCTGGTTAATTGCAAATCTCATTGAAACTAATGTGTCGTTAATACAATCAATCATTTTGTACATTGTATTTAAGTCTACTTGATTCAGTGCGTGGTCATCTTCAACTTGTTCAGTAGTCTTAGCGACAATTGAATCTCTTATGAAATAAATCATATCATTTACAAGTCTATTCACTTCTTTACCAGCAGCTATAAATTCATGATATCTAGTAAAAGCTTGTTTAATATCTTTAGCCACCATGTCTTTAAACAAAGCATTTAAAGCCGCTTTATCGACACTTCCCGTTACATTCAAAGCATGTTCAAGTGATAAGTGCCCATCTCCAAACGCGATTGCTTGGTCCATGATACTTAATGCATCTCGCATACCACCTTCTGAAACTTGAGCGATAAATGCCAAAGCTTCTTCTTCGTAGGTAATGTTCTGCTCATCTGCGACAAACGCGAGTCTACTTTCTATTTCACCAGAATGGATGGCTTTAAAATCAAATCTCTGACATCTAGATATAATAGTAGGTGGTATCTTGTGAGGTTCAGTAGTTGCGAGTATAAAAATAGCATGACTTGGTGGTTCTTCAAGTGTCTTTAAAAGTGCATTGAAAGCACCTGTTGTAAGCATGTGCACTTCATCTATAATATAGACTTTAAATTTAGATTCACTTGGTGCATATTTTACTTTATCTCTAATATTACGTATTTCATCTACACCGTTATTACTGGCAGCATCAATTTCAATGACATCTGAATTTGTTCCTTGTGTAATGCCTTTACAAATCGCACATTCATTACAAGGTTCCCCATTCGTATTCTCTGTACAGTTAATTGCTTTAGCGAAGATTTTAGCAATACTTGTCTTACCAGTTCCACGTGGGCCATTAAACAAGTAAGCATGTGATTGCTTTTCTTTTTGGATGGCGTTTCTTAATGTTTTTGTGACATGTTTTTGACCGACAACATCCGCAAATGATTGTGGTCTATACATTCGATACAAAGCCTGGTAGTTCAAAGTGGCACCTCCAAAATTTAATAAGATATTGGCTATATTATATCATGAATCAATAGGTACACCCTATTATTAATTATCAAAAGCTTCTGGGTAGTGAACAATGCCTTTAATTTCTTTTGTTGGGTGATCCCATAAATATTTAAACATGAAATTTTCATCTGGCACTTCAAATGGTGGGTATATATTAAACTCTGAAGCTGCATGATAACCTAATTTATGATAATAATCAGCATGACCTAGTACGACTACACCGACATAGCCATTTTCATAAGCTCTATATTCTAAAGCTTCTATTAAAGCTTTCCCTATTCCTTTATTTTGATACTCTGGCAAAACCGAAACAGGTGCAAGCGCTAATACTGTATGCGTTTCTTCATCAGAACTAACGGTCACTTCTGACATCATGGCATGCCCCAGAATTTTGCCTGATTCTGTCTTCGCTACAACTTCAAGTTCTGCATTATAATTCATTGATTTACGTATTTTACCGATTAATTCGTGTTCTGTTCCATCAGAATAACGTTCATTTTCGAATGCTGCTTTAACGACTTCTTTAGCTAATTCATATTCCGATTCTATAATCGTTCCAATTAGTAATTGCGTCATGTATAAAATATCCCCCTGATATTAGAAAAAGGGTGACCGCGGTCACCCTTTTGAATTTATATATAATTTGATAAGTTTATAAAATTTAAAACCGTGCACCTTTGCTTTGAACAAACATCACAAGCGTTACCTCAGTCGTTAGCTAAACTTCGGCTACCCTACGGCACATACAATGATCCACTTAATGCTGCTTCCTTCCGGACCTGACATGATTCATGGGTTTGTATTGCATAGGACCGACGTCTTCAGACACCACGTGCTGAGGGCAGACCTCACAATAATATGTCCGCGGCAAAGGAATTCAGTCTTGCATAAGCGGATTTCAAGTACAGGGAACCGCTACCTCCCCACTTAGCACGGCAATATATATACTACAACAAAATGTTACGATTTGGCAAGAAAAAACTACTTCAATCAAAGTGTTTTATGAATCACCCTGCGAGAAAAATCTACAAACTTGAATTCCGTCGCGATATGCCTTGAAATATTATATTGAAATTTTTCTGCATTATTAAGATACACAGTACCTCTAACCGTTGCTGTATAAGGCGGGTTCAACTTTCCAAAATATAATATTTCATTCTCAGTCATCTCTTCAAATGTAATAGACTTATTCGAGTAACTGATTTCTACATTCATTTCTTGTTCAATAAATTTATAGATAGATTCAGCCGCGACTTCTTCAGTGAGTTGAGGAATAATCTGACATTTAAAGTAATCCTCATCCATTATACGCACAGCGTCATCTTTCGTTCTCGTTCTAATGACATGCCACAACTTATCTTGGTCTCTTAATTCAAGAGCATGTTGAACGACAGGAACATCTTTAGCATCTATAACCTCAAGTAATTCAACTTTAGTTTCATAATCAAGTCCTAAACGTTTATTAATTTCTTGAAAACTCACCATTTCCGATATCGGAAATTGAATAACATCTTCATAAATAACGACAGACCCTTTACCTCTTAACTTTTGAATATAACCTTTTTCTTGCAATAAATTTAAAGCTTTCCTTACAGTCTCTCTAGAAGTTGAATATATCTTTGTTAATTCATTTTCTGAAGGTAGTTGCTGTAAATGAGCATATTCACCATTTAAAATTTTTTCACAAATAGATTGGTAGATTTTCATATACTTGTTCATGCGTTCACCTCTATACCTTCAACATCAATTAGTCACCACTTACATTTACGACAAAAGCATCAAATGGTTGCAAAGCGTTACCATTTAAATCATTATTTGCAATCATGATTTCACCCTCTAAATCGATATCTTCTGGGATATCAACGATTTGATCAGAGTAGTTTGCAACAACTAACCAAGTTTCATTATTTAAATGTCTCTTGTAAACGAACAGCTCTGGATGCTCCATATGAAGTGGTTCAACTTCTCCATACGTTATCACATCGTGTTCATGACGTAATTGTATTAACTTTTGATACGTATAGAAAATAGAATCTTTATCTTCCAATGCCGCTTCAACATTAATATGCTTATAATTTTCCGGGATACCAATCCATGGTTCTCCAGTTGTAAAGCCTGCCTCAGCATGCGCATTCCATTGAATAGGCGTTCTAGAATTATCTCTAGATTTCTGACCTATTACTTTCATAATCATTTGTTCATCCATACCGCGTTCTTTCAATAATTTGTATGCATTAAGCGATTCGACATCTTTATATTGATCAATATCCGTGAAACCTGGATCTGTCATGCCAATTTCTTCACCTTGATAAATATACGGCGTACCTTGAAGCATGTGTAATGATATCGCAAGCATCTTAGCAGATTTAACTCTTTCCGCTTCTGTATCATCTTTACCGAATCTCGTTACGACTCTAGGTTGATCATGGTTACACCAGAAAATAGCATTCCATCCGTTACCTTTTGCGATATTCACTTGCCAATCCATTAATATACGTTTCAGCTCAAGAAAATCAAATTTCATATCTGACCACTTTTCACCATCTTTATAATCTACTTTTAAATGATGAAAATTAAACACACTACTTAACTCATGACGTTCTGGATTTGTATATTTAATACAATTATCAATTGTTGTTGATGACATTTCTCCAACCGTCATAATGTCTTTATTGCCAAATGTTTGTTTATTCAGTTCTTGTAAATACTCATGAACTTTAGGTCCATCTGTATAAAATTCTTTACCGATTGCTGTTGAATTTTCGAAAGCACCTTTGGAAATTAAGTTAATGACATCAAATCTGAAACCATCTACGCCAAAATCAATCCAATAATTAATCATTTCATATATTTCAGCCTTTAAATTGTCATTCTCCCAATTTAAATCAGCTTGAGAAACATCAAACAATCTTAAATAATAACTTTCTGTTTGTTCATCATAAGTCCAAGCATTACCACCAAACTTAGACTCCCAGTTCGTTGGCGGCTCTTCTTTAGTGCCTTCTTTCCAAATATAATAATCACGATACGGATTATCTTTAGACTTGCGAGATTCTACAAACCAGTGATGTGATGTCGAAGTGTGATTGATCACAATATCGAGCATCACTTTAATACCTAAACTGTGCGCTTCATCTAGTAATGTTTTGACGTCTTCCTTTGTACCAAAATCAGGATTAATTTGATAATAATCACTAATATCGTATCCATTATCGTTCATTGGTGATTGATAAATTGGTGTTAACCAAATGTAATCTACACCTAACGTTTGTAAATAAGGTAATTTTTCTATAATACCTGGTATATCACCTTGTCCATTTCCAGTCGTATCATTGAATGACTTTGGATAAATTTGATAAACAACGGACTTCTTCCAATCTGAAACTGCCATATAGGTATACTCCTTTATTTATATATATTATTCTTGAACCATTTCTTTAGCTTTTTCTTTAGCAAAGTTTGAAAGTACAATCGTTAGTATAGCTGGTAACACTACCGCAATCAATGTCGCAATACCGAACACACCCCAATATTCTCTTTGAATAGAGATAATTGCAGGTACACCGCCTACACCTACACTACCTAACACTTTATTAGCACCAATAAATGCACCTAGTAAACTAGACGAAATAATTGCTGCAAAGAACGGATATTTCAATGGTAAGTTGACACCGAACATTGCTGGTTCAGTTACACCTAAGAATGCTGAGATACCAGATGTAGCCGCTAAACCTTGTTCTTTAACCATCTTACGTTGTTTGTATACTACCCAAGCGCCGAACGCTGCTGAACCTTGACAAATATTAGATATTGCCACAATTGGCCATAAGTACGTGCCGCCTAAAGGACTTCCCATGAGTTGGAAATCTACCGCTAAGAACATATGGTGTAATCCTGTAATAACAAGAGGTGCATAGAATAATCCATACACTGCGCCACCTAACCAGCCAGCAGTTTCGAAAATTGCTTTAATTCCATTTGTAATTAACGTACCTAACTCTAACGCTAATGGACCAATAACGATAAATGCTAAAAATCCAGTAATTAATAACGCTACAGGACCTACTACAAGCATTTTAATAGAATCATGTACACGTTTAGCTAAGAATTTCTCAATAATAGATAATATCCAAGTTGCGAATAATATCGGTAATACTTGACCTTGATAGTTTAATTGCTTAATTTCTAAACCAAATATGTGCCATACAGGAATTTCACTCGATTTACCGCCACCTAAATCATATTGAGAAGCAAGTTGCGGATGTAATAAGATTAAACCTAATACTAAACCTAGAATTGGGCTACCACCAAATACACGCATAGCTGACCAACCAATTAAAGCCGGCAAGAAGATAAATGCGGTACTTGCGATAACGTTAATGATGTTTGCAAAGTCAGCAAGCCATGCATATTGTTCAACAAGTGACTTAGCGCCAAATAAATTTTCTGCTGTTAATACATTGTTTAAACCTAATAGTAAACCTGCTGTTACGATTGCAGGTAAGATTGGAATGAATACATCGCCCAACAATTTAATTAAACGTTGAAATGGATTCATCTTCTGTTCAGAAGCTTTCTTCACGTCATCTTTCGAACTTTCTTCAACACCTGTTTCTTGTTGGAAAATTTCATAAGCCTCATCAACAGTTCCCGGTCCAATTACAATTTGAAATTGGTTGTTTGCTGAGAAAGATCCCTTCACTAAATCTATTTGATCTAATGCATCTTTATTTACTTTACTTTCATCATTTAATACAAGTCTTAACCGTGTGACACAGTGGGTTGCGGCATTTACATTGTCTTGCCCACCAATAGCATCAATAATCTGCTTTACATCTTCTCTATTCACAGCCATTAAACTCACTCCCCTAACTTTATTTAGTTGAATTATAACTTGTATATACAAGTATGTAAAGGCTTACAATTAATATTATATAAATAATGTAGTATGATTGTGTAAAGGAGGTTTTTCATATGTCTTTTTTAACACATGAATATATCGATCATGACAACGTTGCACTCGATTTTGCAAAAGGAGATTCCATCATTTTCACAAACCATCACCACGAAAAAATATTTGAATCAGCAAGTTTAATTAAATTGCCTATTATGATTTATATTTATGAAAATACGACTCAAGAAGATAGAAAAGCACTCGTTCAAATCAATGATAAAGTTGGCGGCAGTGGTGTTCTAAAAAATATGGATATCGATCAACTGAGCATTCAAGATTTAATCTACTTAATGATCGTTGTTTCGGACAATACGGCGACGAATACATTAATCGATCATTTCGGACTTCAACATATTAACTTATTTATTCAAGAAACATTGCAATGTGAACAAACGCAGTTAAATCGTTATATGATGGATGCAGAAGCAATAAGTGAAGGGAAACAGAATACAACGTCTTCTCAAGATATGATTCATATACTTCGCTTTATTGCAGAGCATAAACATCATCAAGACATGATGAACATCATGAATGACCAACATTTAAACGATAAAGTTTCAATCTATCGATCATTTTACGAAGATACACTTAATTTCCACTCTAAGACAGGGGAGTACGACAACGTTGTCAATGATGTAGGTATTATCCAACATGAAGGCGAGCTATATTATTATTGTTTCTTATCCAACACAAATAAACCCAAAAAGGCGATCGATTTCTCTCACCAATTTGGGTCATATATTATTCAATCTATATTAGATATTTGATAGCCGTGCAGCTTTAGCTAATATCTTTTGATAATAACTACCTGATAACTTAATGATTTCGATACTTTTCGGTGTATGTGGTGCATGAATCATCATGTCTTCTCCCATGTATATGCCAACATGTGATAGAAAACCTTTATCTTCTGGTTTACTGAAGAACAGTAAATCACCTGGCAAAAAGTCATGTGATGCTATCGAAATATCCGTCATTGCTTCATATTGTTCATCAGCATCTCGGGGGATGTGGAAGTTTTGACTTTTGTACATTTGGAAACATAATCCTGAACAATCATAACCATAACTAGACATCCCTCCCCATAAATAAGGCAAGTCTAAAAAGCGCTTCGCATTTTCAATAACACCTGCCATCGTGCCAATTTCGAATGCACCAGATTCATCACTGAATTCTACATCATTCGCACTAATAAGACCCTTGCCTTCAGGTGTATCAACTTCAATAAAAGGCTCATCTTTCTTAATAATAGGTAAGATCGTATTAAATGACAGAATTTGTTTCGTTGTAAAGTCTAAATTAAACAATGTCGTCTTAGGTACTTTAACACGAAGGCGCGGATATTTATCGTACGCCTTCATCTCACCTAATTGACTCGTCGGAATAAATCCTGGATATCCCTTTGGATTCTGTTTAGACGGTTGCTCTAAACAGATAACGTAACTCCAGCCATCTTGTTCTTCTACGACTTCTACTTTTTCGCCATAAAGAATTTGCGTATCTATTCTACTATCTTCCGTAAAAGATAATTTCTGTTCTAAATTAAGTTCCAGTAACCAACGTTGAATATCTGCTGGATACATGATACCGTCTCTATCAATTTCTCTAGCTTTATCAAAGCTTCTCCATATTGTCCCGACATTTACTCTACAATATTTAATCATGAGCTCACCTTCTTATATAAAGATTCACGATCTATTCCTAATCCTGTACCTTCTGAAACGGTTACTTTAGCACCTTCATAAGTAATACCACCTTCAACTTGTCGCTCAACTACCATTAAAGGTGCATCAAAATCAACACGATTCACTTGTTCTGCTGCTAAACTAAAATGCAAAGCTGCCGTTACAGATACATGTGTTTCCATCATACATCCAACCATGCAAGGTATCGCTTCACCTTTAGCAATGTCATGTATTTTTAAAGCTTGATGAATACCACCAGTCTTCATCAGTTTAATATTCCATATATTTGTTGCACCAACTTCTACAAGTCTCTCGGCATCATGTATACTAAACAATCCTTCATCTACCATTAAAGGTATTTTGAATGCTTGAGATAACGCACCTAGTACCTTATACTCATATCTCCCGACAGGTTGTTCGATGCTCTCAATATTTAAATCTGCTTCATCAAAATGTTTCAATGCATGACGCGCACCTTTTTCATCCCATGCTTGGTTTGCATCCGCACTTAAAATAACCTCACTTGGTAAAGAAGAACGTAATGCTTGTAATCTATTTAAATCTGTAGAGACATCATCTTTCCCCACTTTTATTTTCAAATGGTTAAAGCCATCTTCTACATATCGCAAACCATCTTCTACCATTTCGTCAGCATCATTTAGACTCACGGTATAACAAGTTTCTAACGATTTATTTCCCGGGTTATGCTTAATATATTGATATAAAGGCAATTCTGCTTCTTGAGCTAATAAGTCATAGAGCGCGATATCTATTGCAGCTTTAGCACTTGTATTACCTACGATGACTTGATGAATTTCATCTAGTAAGTCTTTCGTTAATGGTCGGTTAATTAGTAGTGGCTTAAAGACTTCATCAATCGCAGCTTCTATACCACCTTTTGTATCACCAGTAATAACATATGTAGGTACTGCTTCACCAACACCAATAACATCCTCATAATTCGTTTCAATAAATACATATATACTTTCAATAACCTCTACTGTTCTCAGTGCTGTTTTAAAAGGTTTCTTCAAAGGTGTTTCATATCTATAGTATTTTATATCTGTTATAAACATATAACTTCCCCTTTATTCTATAATTACACCTGACGCTATATTTAATATTTTATTGTCCACATCTAATGTAGCTTCTGTTCCAAACGGTATCGCAAAATGCGGCGTGCAATGCCCTATATTCAAATCATACACTGCTGGTTTATTTAATGGTGTTATAAAATCATCTAACACTTCTTTCATCGTTAAAGATTTCTTTGGATTTTTAGGCTCGCTATCTGTGAATGGTCCGAAAATAAATCCAGAAGCATCATCTAACTTGCCAGCAGATTTGAGTTGTTGTAAAAATCCATCTACCTTATAAGGCACTTCCCCAATATCTTCTATAAATAAAATTTTATCTTTAGTGTCGATTTCATATGGTGTGCCTAAACTCGAAACAAGTAAAGATAAACAGCCACCAACAATTTCCCCATCAACGCGACCACTAACTAGCGATTTAAACGTTAAACGATCTGTAGGATAAGACACAGCTTCACCATTAAATAACTGCTCAAAGCTCCCAATAGAAATCTCATTATAAGTATCGCCTATATCAGATGCGATCATAGGACCTTGAAACGTTACCAATCCCGTTTGTTGTCTAATAGCATTATGTAAACATGTTATATCACTATATCCCCATATAATTTTAGGATGTGCTTTTACAAGATTATAATCAATACGTTCTACAATTCTAGGTGTACCATAACCACCGCAAGCACATATAATACCTTTCACTTCATCATCTTCTAACATGTCATGCAAACTATCTAATCGTTCATCATCCGTTCCCGCTAAATGACCATGAACGCGGTCTATATTTTTCGCTAGTTTAAACCGAATACCATATTTCTCTTCTAAAAGTTTCAACCCGTTCTTTAAATGCTTTTGGTTTGGCGGACTCGCTAATGCTACAACACCCACCACATCTCCTCTATTTAATCCCTTTGCTTTCATTAAGACACGACCTTTTATCAGAATATTCTTATATTATAGCAAAGTTGTTATCCTTTTGTGAAAACAAAAGAAATTGTTAAAAAAGCATGACGATATGAGGTTGGACATATGTGCGAGTTAGGTTGGAGCCCGGTCCGATTTCGATCCGAGTAACTTCCATTTTTCTGAATTGTGGTAGTTAGAATGCTGTAACTTCCATTATTTCGAATTCTGGTAGTTAGAATCCTGTAACTTCCATTATTTCGAATTCTGGTAGTTAGAACTCGTATCCTTAGAGACATTTCTCGGAATTCTGTCCCTAACAGCACCTATTACGGACATTTCTCAGAATTCTGTCCCTAACAAAAACCCTTATATCTATATCCTCTATATTTCCACCTGCAATATTCCACCCTACAACTCAATCTCCACTCCGCGCCCAATTCCGCATCCAATATAATATTTTTTCACAACAAAAAACACTGCCCACAAAAGTGAACAGTGTTCTTTATATATATAGTCTTGGATATTTTAAAATAATGGCGGAGGAAGAGGGATTCGAACCCCCGCGAGCCGTTAAGCCCCTGTCGGTTTTCAAGACCGATCCCTTCAGCCGGACTTGGGTATTCCTCCAAATAAGACATTATTTATCTTATAACATGCCATTACTGATGTCAACAAAAATCACAAAATTTAAATTGTAATTTTTTTCTTTAAGGATTCATCTACAGCTTTTGCAACTGCACGACCTTCTTTTATTGCCCAAACGACTAAACTTTGACCTTTTCTTGCATCTCCAGCTACAAATACTTTATCTTGATTTGTTCTAAAGTCTTTTTCATTTGCTACGATTTTGTTTCGTTCTGTCTTTAAGTTGAATGAATGTGGTACTAAATGTTCTGTACCTTCAAAACCGATTGATAATAGGACTAAATCTGCTGGCCAATGACGTTCTGTACCTTCGACAATCACCATGCCGTCTTCAGTTTCTTCTAACACTTGCGTATAAAGACCGCGAATATTACCATTTTCATCAACATCATAACGCATTGTTTGAATACCATATGCTCTTGGTTCGAATCCGAATTTTTCACGATATTCTTTATGCGCATAGTCTAACTTGAAAATTGGCATTGGTAATGGCCATGCTGTATTTTGTTCCATTTTATCTGTTAGTCTTACATATTTATTAAATTGAACGACTGATTTACAGTCATCTCTTAATGCTGTTGCTACGCAGTCAGCACCTGTATCACCCGCACCGATTACAATCACATTTTTACCTTTTGCTGTTATAGTTGGTTCGTCAATTTCTCCCATTTGTAATTGTGTTTGCTCTGTTAAATATTCCATCGCAAAATGTATACCGAAACTCATACGTCCTTCTAATGGTAGGTCTCGTCCTTTTTGTGAGCCTGTACAAACAATAATTGCATCATACTGTTCATCTAGTTCCTCTTTCGTGATGTCTTTCCCCACGTTAACATCTGTTTTAAAGACGATACCTGCTTCTTCCATTAATTTCACACGACGTTCGATAACCTCTTTATCTAATTTCATACTTGGTATGCCGTACATAAGCAAACCACCTGGACGATGGTTACGCTCATATACAGTCACATTATAACCAAGTAAATTTAATTCTTCTGCAGCTGTTAAGCCTGCTGGACCACTACCGATAATGGCCACTTTTTCTTCTAAGCGCTGCTCAGGAAACTTAGGTTTCACAAGTCCCATATCATACGCTTCATCTATTATTGTACGTTCTATCCCTTTGATAGCGACTGAATCATTATTAATCGCTAAGACACATGAAGATTCACATGGTGCTGGACATACACGACCTGTAAATTCAGGAAAGTTATTAGTTTCTGATAATCTTGCATATGCTTCTTCATAATCTTTGCGATACACTAAGTCGTTCCACTCTGGTATATAGTTACCTATTGGACAACCTATTGTATCTCTACCGAATGATGAGCCTGTTTGACAAAATGGTGTTCCGCAATCCATACAACGCGCACCTTGTGTAGCTGCATCTTCTTTAGTAAAACGTTGTTGGAATGCGTCATATCCTTTAATTCTATCTTTTAACGGCAACTCATCAAGTTGTTGCTTAGGATACTTCATAAAACCTTTAAATTCACCCATAATATGCCCTCCTTCTTAATATACCGAAGCCAGTTCTTCTTCATCACCAATAGATTTTCGATCATCAAAGAATGCATTTAACAGTGCATCTTCTTCGTTTTCTAATTTGTGTAGTGAAATCTTCTGCATCATAAGTTTGTAGTCTTTCGGAATCACTTTAACCACTTTGTCTACAATTGTGTCAAATGACGCTAGCACTGCTTGTGCTTTTTTACTATTTGTATATCGAACATGTTCTTCTAACATGTGTCTTAAATTCGCAATTTCACCTGGATCTTTTAATGTCTCAAACTCTAAAGTGTCAAGTTCATTATCTTTTTTGAACGCTTCAACATCTGTAGGCAATGCGTAACATACGCCACCACTCATACCTTGACCGAAGTTACGTCCTACATCACCTAAAATGACAACACGTCCACCAGTCATGTATTCTAATCCGTGGTCACCGACACCTTCAACAACGACGTTAACGCCACTATTTCTTACACAGAAACGTTCACCAGCTCTACCGTTAATATAAGATGTTCCACTTGTCGCACCGTAGAAACAAACGTTACCGACAATGATATTATCTTCTCTATCTTCGTTAGGTGCGTTTAAGATTAATTTACCTCCGGATAAACCTTTACCGAAGTAATCGTTAGCATCACCAGTATGATGTAACGTCATACCTTTAGGCGTGAATGCACCATAACTTTGTCCAGCATGTTTAAATGTCTTAACACTTATTGTATCTTCTGGTAAACCAGGTTCACCGTGCACTTCTGTAATATAACTACCTGTAATAACACCAACATCTCTTTCAGTATTTCGAACGTTATAACTACCAACAAATTTCTCACCATGATCAATTGATGCTTTTGCATCTTCATATAATTTCGTTAAATCGAATCCAACATCAAGGTGATGATTTTGATTCATAGAGCGGTATCTTTCACCTTCATTTACAAATAAAAGTGCCTCTAAATCAAGTTCTCTCGCTTTAGGATGAGAGTAATATCTGTTTGATACTGATAACAAGTCCGTTCTACCTACAAGTTCGTCCATTGTTTTTAAGCCTAATGAAGCTAAAATCTCTCTTATTTCCTCGGCAATAAAATACATGAAGTTTACGATGTAATCTGCTTTACCAGTATATAATTTTCGTAAGTCGCCATTTTGAGTTGCAATACCAACTGGGCATGTATCTTTATGACATACTCTCATCATAATACAGCCAAGCACAACTAAAGGTGCTGTCGCAAATGCAAACTCTTCTGCACCTAACGCACAAGCGAGTGCAACGTCACGACCAGTCATTAATTTACCGTCAGTTTCTAACGTTACACGTGAACGAAGACCGTTTAACATAAGTGTCTGATGTGTTTCAGATAAACCAATCTCCCATGGTAATCCGGCATGTTGAATACTCGTCTTAGGTGATGCACCTGTACCACCGTCATATCCACTGATGACAATTTTGTCGGCAAAAGCTTTTGCAACACCTGCTGCAATTGTACCTACGCCAGATTTAGAAACGAGCTTAACACTGATGTCTGCTTTTCTATTTGCATTCTTTAAGTCATGAATCAGTTGTGCTAAGTCCTCAATAGAATATATATCATGGTGAGGTGGTGGTGAAATTAATCCTACACCCGGTGTTGAACCACGTACTTCAGCTACCCACGGATAGACTTTTGTACCAGGTAATTGTCCACCTTCACCAGGTTTAGCACCTTGTGCGACTTTAATTTGAATTTCTTTAGCATGTTGTAAGTAATCGCTCGTTACACCAAAGCGACCTGATGCGACTTGCTTAATAGCACTCATATAATTTGTGCCATCCGGCTTAATAATAAAGCGTTCTGGATTTTCTCCACCTTCACCGCTATTACTACGTCCACCAATTCTATTCATTGCTTCTGCTAAAGTTTGATGCGCTTCTTGAGAAATAGAACCGAAGCTCATTGCACCTGTCTTAAAGCGTTTCACAATTTGATCAGCAGATTCTACATCTTTTAAATCAATTGAACGATCTGATTTAAAATCAAGTAAGTTTCTTAAGTGACTCATACGTTCACTATCTGCAGCTTCAGAGTACTCTTTAAACATTTCAAAATTATTATCTCTACATGCATGTTGTAATAAATGAATTGTTTTAGGGTTGAATGCATGATATTCACCTTGTTGACGCCATTGGAAAGTACTACCTGAATTTAAATATTTAATCTGTTCAGATTGTCTCGCTTTATTCTCTTTATCAATCGTATCAATTGATATACCAGAAAGTTTAGACGGAGTACCTGTAAAGTATTGATCGATAACATCTTTACCTAACCCAATTGCTTCAAAGATTTGTGCACCTTGATAACTTTGAACAGTTGAAATACCCATTTTAGCCATTACTTTAATCACACCAGCTGATAACGTTTGACTAAACGTATCAATATTCTGTTCAACTGTACCTTCAAGACGTCCCGCAGCAGTTAAGTCTTCAATCGTATAATGTGCTAAGTAAGGCACAACAGCATTGGCACCATAACCTATTAATGTAGCTAAATGATGCACTTCACGACACTCACCAGAATATGCCACAATACTTGTATCTAAACGTTGACCCGTTCTTATCAAGTGTTGATGAATGTGACTAACCGCTAATAATATCGGCATTGCAAACGCCGCTTCTAAATCTTCAACAGACTCATCTTCTAAGACAATAATCTCTGCACCATTTTTAACGGCTTTTGAAACGGTTTGCCCTAAGTCATCTAACGCTTCTTTAAGCGAACCTGTGTAAGTCGTCGGAATCACCGCAACATTAAATTCACTATCTTGAATTTGTTCAAGTTGCGCTTTCGATAATACCGGGTGATTTAATTGAATTCTTCTCGTGTTATCTTGATGCGGTTGTAGCAAGTTACCTTCTTTACCTAAGTAAACCAATTCACTTGTAACGATTTTCTCTCTATATGAGTCAATTGGTGGGTTTGTTACTTGAGCAAAATGTTGTTTAAAGTAATTAAACAATGATTCTGGTCTCGTACTCAACACGGCAACTGGCGTATCAAAGCCCATCGCACCAATTGGATCTTTCTTCTCACTCACAAGTTCTGACATATATTTATTAATTTCTTCTTTTGTATATCCGAAACGACGTTGTAATTGGAATAATTTCTCTTCTTCAACATGTGAAGGTGTCGCCACTGTATCATTTACGTTTAACACTTTATGACTTACCCACTCATCATAAGGATATTCACTTGCGATACGTTGTTTTAATTCATCATTTTCGATAACTTTATTCTCTTTAAAATCCACTAATAAAAGTTTACCTGGGTTGAGTTGCCCTTTATAAACAACATGTTCTTCTTCAACGTCAATAACGCCTACTTCTGAAGAAAATATAATTTCATTTGAATCTGTAATTGTGTAACGACCAGGTCTTAAACCATTACGGTCTGTTAATGCACCAAGTTTATCTCCATCACAGAAACTAATCATTGTCGGACCGTCCCAAGGTTCCATTAAATAACTGTAATATTCATAGAATGCTCTAATTTTAGGATCTTGTGTTTCGTTATATAACCATGGTTCAGGTATCAATAACATTGCTGCTTGTTCTGGAGGAATGCTTAAACTTAAGAACTCTAGTGCATTATCAACGATTGATGAGTCACTTCCTGATTCATCTAGCACTGTTCCAATCTTATCTTTCACATCACCAAAAATCGTTTCAATTAATCTGTCTTGTCTTGCACGCATCCAGTTAACATTACCTTTAATCGTGTTAATTTCACCATTATGCATTAATAATCTATTCGGATGCGCTCTTTTCCAACTTGGAAATGTATTCGTACTAAATCTCGAATGTACAGAACCAAATTTAGAAACATAATCTTCATCTAACAAATCAATATATAAACCTTTAATTTGGTCTGAACGCAACCAACCTTTATATACAATTGTGCGTCTAGATAAACTTGCAAAGTATAAATCTAAATCTTGTTCATCGCCATATCTTTCAATTTGTTTACGCGCAATGAATAACGAACGATCAAAGTGTTCACTTGAATGATTTTCAACAAACACTTGTTGAATACAAGGCATTGTCGCTTCAACATGTTCTGCCAATACTGATGTATCTAATGGAACATCTCTGTATCCAATAACTTTTAATCCTTCTTCTTCAAAGTACGCATTAAACTTCTTTTCATGTTCACTGCCAGCTATTTTTTCATCAGTGAAAAACATACCTACTGCGTAATGTTCTTCTTCAGGTAAATTTAATTTTAATTTTTGTTTAAAATAGAGGTGAGGGACTTCTGTCATAATACCAGCGCCATCACCAGTAATTCCGTCAGCTCCAACTCCACCTCTATGATCTAACCTACAAAGCATTTCAATTGATTTTAGTACAATTTCATGTGACCTTTTGTTGTCCATATTGGCGTAAAAGCCAATCCCGCAAGCATCATGCTCGTCCATCGAATCATATAGGCCAAGTTGTCTTCTATCTTTCTTAAATGACATACGACATCACCTCAACAATAAATTTCAGAATCTTCAATAATTGATAGTCTATATCATACTTTACAAGGACTTATCTTAACAATATATAAAATAGATGAAATATATCTAAAAATTAGATAATATAAATAATGAGGTGTTGAATATGGAGATAAAACAATTAATTTATTTTAGAGAAGTTGCTTTAAGAGAGCATATTTCAGAAGCTGCGCTCGAGTTAGAGATTGCCCAATCTGCAGTTAGTAGACAAATCGCGAATTTAGAAAAAGAATTAAACACGACGTTATTTTTAAGAGAAGGCAGAAATGTAAAATTAACGGACAGTGGCGAACTCTTACTTACACAGACAAATAGAATTTTAAACTTAATAGAAGAAACGAAAGATTTATTTATACATCAAGAACATTCAGATCGTCGTTCTATTAAACTCGCTTATACAGAAAGTTATGTATCACAAGCATTACCGGCTATTATTAAGACTTACGAGCGAGATTTCAAAATAGAAGTTAGACCTATGATGATGACACCCTTAGAAATTGAAGAAGGTTTATTATCTCACCAAATAGATGTTGCGTTATGCGAACTTACACCGAAACTTACAAACAATAAACATACTATTAAACATACACTATTCGAAGAAACATATAATTTATACGTTCATAATAACAACGATTTATCAATGAATCCTAAACCACCTTTATCACAATTGAGCCAGCAATACATTTACCATTTCAACACATTACCTGATCAAATATCACAATTAATACGTAAACATGCATCACAGAAGACTTACCCCATTTCAAATTTTGCGTTATTACGACAAACATTACTTTCTGAAAAAGGCGTACTCATCGTGCCAGATTATTTAAGTAATGGTATTGAAAATGAACAACTCACAAAAATCCCGTTAACACATACCGAACTTAAAAGAACGATTAACATTGTTTATCAAGACAATAATCAAAATAGTAAATTGAAGACTTTTATTGAACATACACGTTCTTTATTGCAAAGACAAGCAACGTATCATTAAGGAGGATATTTTCAAAATGGATTTTATCAATAGAACGACTGAAGAAATTGCTGCTGACTTACTTGGCGTCAAAATCATTCACGAAACAGACGATATCGTATATACAGGTTATATCGTTGAAACGGAAGCTTATATTGGTAAACACGATCAAGCTGCCCATTCATTCAATGGCAGAAATACTAAAAGCGTGAAATCTTTGTATTGCGAGGGTGGAACGATCTATGCACACTCTATGCACAAACAACTACTGATTAACTTTGTTACGCAAGTTGAAGGTGAACCTCAAGGTGTCTTAATTAGAGCGATAGAACCTGAACATGGCATTGAACAAATGTCTCTGAACCGTAACGGCAAAACAGGTATAGAATTAACAAATGGACCTGGCAAATTCACGCAAGCGATGCAAATATCTAAAGCATTAGACGGCACTAAACTCAATGCTAATTGCTTAAAAATCGATACAACAAATAGAAGATACCCTAAACAAATCGAACGATCAGCAAGAATCGGCGTACCAAATAAGGGCATCTGGACTGATAAACCTTTACGTTTCACAGTAGCAGGACATCCCTATGTCTCAAAAGCTAGAAAACGCGATTCACTTCCTTGTGCTGAAACATGGAAATAATTGAAGTACACCTCTTATGTACGTATACTATAGTATGTTCAAATCAAAGAAAAATGATGGTGGCAAAACATGAATGACAAAATCAAACAACAATTAACGAAACCATTTAATGTTGCGATACTCATATTTATTGTATGCGTTGTATTAGCCTATATATTCACCCAGCATAATGCGCAATATTACAAAACACCGATTGGTCAAATTACGGATATTACACATCAATCTTCACAAACAACGATTGACCAAAATAAAAATAAAGATACGTTACATAAAGAACAAATCCATTTAGAGATTCAGAATGGCCAGCATAAAGGAGACCGCATTACGGTTCCTCATAAATACACGGACTCTTTAACGGATTCTGAGAAATACCATGTAAACGATCAAGTCCTTTTATCATATAAAGGTAAAGAAGACACTGCTATTATAAAAGGCTTAAAACGAGATGGCGCTGTCACGTTAATGACTGGTTTATTCTTATTAACTTTACTTATCGTCGGTAGAAAATCAGGACTATATTCCATTATTTCACTCATTATTAATGTCACAGTTCTACTATTGATGATTGATTATTTCATGAAACATAATAATCATCACTTCTTTATATTAATGACGGCAACAGTTATATTCTCAACAATCGTGTCCTTATTGCTCGTTAGTGGCTTTAAGCGGAGAACTTTTGTTGCGATAATTTCAACTTTATTAGGTACATTTTTAAGTATTGGTATCGCTCAACTTGTCATGATGTTTACGAATGGTGACGGTGTTAAATATGAAACGATGAGTTTCTTAACGATTCAACCGACACAAATATTCCTTGCGTCTGTGCTCATAGGTTCACTTGGTGCGGTTATGGATGTTGCTATTACGTTAACAAGTTCCTTATATGAGATTAAAGCACAACATCCCGAAATTTCATTGAAACAATTACGTCAATCTGGCACAAACATTGGTAAAGATATTATGGGTACAATGACGAATATCTTATTCTTCGCTTATTTATCTGGTAGCATTCCGATGATTATTCTTTACTTTAAAAATAGCAATACAATCACGTATACCTTATCCATGAATTGGTCATTAGAAATTACAAGAGCACTCATGGGCGGCATTGGTATTGTGATTACGATACCTATCACAATATTTGTTGCAATGATGTTCATGCAACGAGAGGAGGCTAAATAATGACGACATTTATTTTAGCCAGTATATTACTCATTCTTATGATCATCGTTGGTGGAAAGAAAGGATTTAGATCGTTCGTAACGTTATTTTTAAACTTGCTGACATTGTTTATTGCGCTATTACTCATCATTTATAAAGCGCCTATATTCATCGTATTAATCATCTTCTGTTTAATTATTACATGCATTAATTTGTTCTATATTAATGCTTATAATACTAAGACAGTTGCTGCCTTTTTTGCGACCATTATATCTACACTTATCTTAATAGGATTAATCTATTTCATTGTAGATATTTCAATGTTGCAAGGATTTACTGAAGAAGAACAAGATGAAACGTATATATTTTCAATGAATGTAGGCATAAATTATGCTGAACTTATGGTATTTACAGTTGTATTAGCCGTAATCGCAGCAGTGATTGATTTAACAATATCCATTAGTTCTCCAATGTACGAACTATATGAAGCCCATCCAAAAATATCATTGCAACAACTATTCAAGTCTGGCTTAACAATAGGAAGAGACATCCTATCAACAACAACCAATACAATTTATTTCGCCTATATAGGTGGACAAATCACGTTATTTTTCTGGTTTGGTAAATTAAATTACACCTTTGGCGAAATAATCAATGCTAAAATATTTGCAGCTGAAATCATAACCATATTATTAGGCGGTATCGCTGTAAGTATCGCCATCCCAATCACCTCATTTATCACAGTGAGATTAATAAAGAAACAACAACATAAAATATAGATAAAAGCACCTTTTGACTCGGTCAAAAGGTGCTTTTGTTTGTATATATGAACCGCTAACGATCTTGTTTTTCATTCTTGAGCGTTAGCACCTAGTTTTCTCTCATTTTTTTAATTTTTTTGCCCGCTAACTATCTTGTTTGTGTTTCTTGAGCGTTAGAATTTCTAACGATCTTGTTTTTCACTCTTGATCGTAAGATTTCATTTCTTACTTTAAAAAGATTAATAAACTTTTATTCTCAATTAAATGTGTAATAACCTATTGTAGAAATCGTAATGACTTTCTTAAAATCCATAATAAATATTAATATCTTCTAGTTGTTCAAAATATCATAAAGTAATCATATAATTATTTTAGGTGTTTAATTTACAAAAAATGGGTTAAATTAATAATGAAAAAACTTAATAAAAGGAAGTTGATTTATATGAAAGTTGATAAAATTACATATTCTCTACTAGCATTCTTTTTAGGTGGCCTTGGAATTCATAAGTTCTATGTAGGAAAAAAAGCCACTGGAATTTTACATCTTATTTTTTGTTGGACTGGAATACCTGGTGTTATTGGGATAATACAAGGTGTTAAAGCAGCTTTGAAACCTGCTGACGAATCAGGAAAAATAGTAATTTAGTCATTTATATATTAATTTTAAAATAATAAATAGAGAAAAAGCACCTTTTGACCAAGTCAAAAGGTGCTTACATTCTACTATTAAATAGGTTCTAAATTACTTTCAATTTCTGCTCTTCTTGATTCTAAAAACCCTGGTAAGTCTAGCTGTTGTCCAAGTTGTGACACATCATCATATGGCATACCTGGTCCTTCTGTCGCAAATTCAATCAATATATGTGAATGTCTATAATATAAGCTTTTAAAGAAATCTCTATCCACTATTCCAGAATGTACAACGCCTTTTTCATCTAATAATTCTTTCACTTTATTTAATTCTTCTTCGTCTGCTACGGATAATGCAAGATGGTGAATACTTCCTTTACCAGGTCTTTCTCTTTCACCTTCTACTTCTTTCAATATAATATCGCTATACAATCCTTCAAAATCAATCGTATATAATAATTCACTTTCAGAATCTACTAACTCAAAATGCAAATCATTTTCCAGGAAATTTTTCATTTCTGAAACATCATCAATTTTAAATTCTACAGGACCCATACCCATAATTTGATGTTCTTCTGGTACATCTGTGTATCTATTATGACGCCAACTTTGCGGCACTTTACGTTCACCATTAGGTAATAACACCATTTCCAATCCTTCGTGATCTCTAAAATGTAAAGCTGTCATACCGTTATAAATACCAATAGCGTCATGATCAACATCAAGTTTTTCAAAACGATCTTTCCAATAATTTAAGCTTTCTTCATTTGGTACTAACAAGCCAATTCTTGAAATCGAGTTCGTACCTTTATAAGTTTGTCCCATCGGTTTAAGTTCGAAAAATGTTAAAGAAGTACCAGGCGAACCAACCTCATCACCATAGAACAAATGATACATAGAAGGGTCATCTTGATTCACTGTTTTTAAATATAAACGTAGTCCTAATTTTTCTACATAAAATTCTTTATTTAACTTAGCATCTTTCGTAAGCATCGAAATATGGTGGTGCCCTAAAATTTCTATCATAATCGTACCTCCCATTAATTTAACTACATTATACGCAAATCAGAATCCTCATTACAAAAATTCTACTCACATGTTGATATAAAGACACCAGTCATAGTGACGTCACTATGACTGGTGTCTAATTATGCATATTTTTTATATAAATAGTCGTATATTTTTTCGAATCCTTCAACCCAATATTCCTCAACCATGTCTTTAATGTGGTCTTGGTAAAGATTCATATATTGAGCAACCGCTTCTCTATGCTTTATAGAATTATTACAATCATTTATATGATTTAACTTTGAATAAATATCAGCAGGCAAATGATGTGCAGCTTTTTTACCTAGTACTGCTTTCTCAGGATAATATTTATATAACAATACTTTAATTGCATGATTAAGTGCATTATCAATCATTTGAGTCGTCCATAAATATTGTCCTCTCCCAACTATATGATCATATTGAAAGATAAACCAACAACTATCTAATGCTGAATCTATAAATACTTCTTCAGTTATACTTAAATCTTTTTTATCATATTCCTTCAATCTACCGTTAGGGTCATACATCACTTTTATATCATCTGTTTGAGGATAATCATGTTCATGAACAATATAACAATCTATATGTAACATATCTTCAAATACACCAACAATTTGAGGACAAATAATTTCCACTAATTCTTTAAATAGCAGTGGTTGATATTGCTCAAGTGCATCTACAATACTGTCATATACTTCTTCAACTTGTACATCGCGTTCTAACATGACATAAATATCTAAATCAGAATATGCATCATTCTCTCCTCTAGCAATAGACCCCTTTAAAAATATTGATAAAACCCCATTTACCTTTTTCAAAGCCGGTACAATTTTCTCTAAAGCTATTTCGTATCTCATATTCCCACCCCTTACTTAAAAATTCAGATTATTATAATATATCACAATTACAATTGAATAATATATGCATATTTTTCGAAAAATGATTTTTTTAGCGTTATGATTATTGTTGTAGGGAGAGATACAATATGACAAGCGAACAGAAAAAGAGATCTATTTCATTATTATTAGCAGGATTCATCATTTTTTCTAGCCTTTATGTTACGCAACCGATATTTAATGGGCTAAGTCAATATTTTAACGTGTCGCTATCTGATATCAGTTTAACTTTATCCGTTTCTACTTTTATGCTTGGCATTGGTTTAATTTTAGTACCTATGCTCAACAATATTGAGAAGAAACGTATGATGTCTATTTCTGTATTACTTGTAAGTGTATTATCTATCATCAGTGTATTCGTAACGAACTTCCATTTATTTCTCGTCATTCGTGGTCTGATGGGATTAGCTTTAAGTGGTGTGCCTTCTATCGCAATGGCATATATAGCTGATGAAGTACATAAAGATAGAGTCAGTAAAGTAATGGGTTTATATGTAGCTGGAACGACCTTTGGAGGTATGTCTGGTCGTGTAGTTGTTGGTATTCTAACAGACATCGCAAATTGGCAAGTTGCGATCGCATCGCTCAGCATCCTTAATTTAATACTCGCAATATTAATGGTTATTTTATTACCAACTTCAACAGTTCAAACACCACAATGGGTATCACCGAAACAACATTTCATTAAATATGGAAAACTATTAAAGAACCCAGCCGTTTTAAAAACAATGTCACTAGCATTCTTATTAATGGGTACCTTTGTCACAATATACAGTTATATAACGGTACGTTTCGAACATCCACCATTTTCACTTAGTGAGTCTACGATTGCCTTTATATTTATTTTATATTTAATAGGTACGTATAGCTCCATTAACTTTGGAAAACTCAGTTATAAACTTGGTATAAAAAAATCATATGCAATCGCCATAACAATCATGATTGTAGGTATTATTCTTACATTCATAACATACTTACCACTTGATATATTAGGAATCGCCGCAATGACATTCGGATTCTTTGGCGCACATTCCATTCAAAGCAGTTATATCGCCACATTAACCGAATCAAGCAAATCACACGCCTCAACTTTATATTTATTAGGTTATTATGTAGGATCAAGTTTATTAACCATATTAGGCGGATACGTATTCGTACAATACGCATGGATAGGTATCGGTGTCTTAACACTCTTATTAACAGTAATAGCCGCAATAATTAGTAGATCATTATTTAAAAATGTCGCTTAATAAATTGAAAAAACGCTTAGCTCGCGAATGAGCTAAGCGTTTTTCTATTCCAATCCTAATTTCTCTAATCCTAATGATTCTACTCTTAAACCTTCTGTATAGAAATCTCGCTCTAATATTGTTGAAGCGATTACGATTATGGCATCTATGTTTGGTGTTGGTACGCCGATTACTTTTCCTAAGCTTGACCAGAGTACTAAACCATATGCGATATCTTCTGTTAAGTATCTATTTTCTACATCGTTTGGTCCGTTGATTTGTGAAAATACTGGACTTGTATTGAATAATTTATTAAGTGGTTCGTCTTCATCATCATTAGATAGATAACCGCGTTCTATTCGTGCACCTTTTGCTGTATTAAGTTCGAAACCTAATTTTCTACCTAGTGACAATCTTTCTAATTCGACTGCATGCAATAACTTCACAGTATGAGGTGTAATACCTTCTTTATATAAGGCAAATTCATCTGCATAGTCTATTCTACCTACGTTTAATAATGTTGGACCTGGATGTACTTCTGGATTCCCGTTTTCTAAGTTTGTCTTCCAAAGACTTTCTTCTTTGACGATATACGGATATAGTTCTTTAATCGTTTTAAAGCTTTCTGTTAAATAGCTTTTATCATATGTCGAGAAATGTACTTTCTGAACGTTAAGAGATAAATTCACTTCTGCTTTATCATAATCTACACGTGTCCCGTACGTTAATGTATTCAATTCAGCAAACTTTGGCATTGTTTCTATATGTTGTTTCTCTAACACATTGATAAATCTAATTGATCCCATAGCTGCTGCGATATTGAATAAGATCAGTTGATCATTGTTAATAAGAGGCGCCATCGTTTTCGCATAATGTTCGATGAATGATGAAGGGATAATCATTTGTATCACTTCTGCATCTTTTAATACATACGACATATCATCACTTATGTCCGTAAACTTAACAAATGTCTTGTCACCTTCATTTATAAAATCAAAGCCACCTCGTTCAAAAGCTTTATCAAATTTATGAATAGATTGATTACGACAATATAATTTTACTTCATGCCCTTTAGATATCATGTCTAGAGCAGCGGTTACGGCACCATTACCTGAACCTACTATTGCTATTTTCATATTATCCTTCCCTTCATTGAAAAATTAGTATATATAAATATATACCCAGGAAATTTTAACATAAAAGAAAAGTGAGTAAGACATCGATTTATGCCTTACTCACTATTTATATAAATTCTATGATTGATATTGTTTTGATTTTTCTTCTATTGTTTGTGTAATGACATTAACAATAGTATCAATGTCTTGTTCTTCAATAACGAGTGGTGGTGCTAAACGTATAATATTGCCTTGTGTTTCTTTACATAAGACACCTTGTGCATTAATACTTGATACGATTGATTGTGCTTGCTCATTAAGTTCAATACCGATAAACAACCCACGTCCTCTCACTTCTTTTATAATTGGACTATCTATTTTTTTCAAACCATTTAATAATTTTTCACCAAGTTGTTGCGAACGTTCAGGAAGCGACTCATCTATAAGTACATCCAAAGCTGCAATTGAAACAGCACATGCTAAAGGATTTCCGCCAAATGTTGAACCATGTGTACCTGGCGTCAATACTTGCATGACATCATCATTCGCTACGACCGCAGAAATAGGATAGAGACCGCCGCCTAAAGCTTTTCCTAATAAATAAATATCAGGTTCAACGCCTTCCCATTCCATCGCAAACATCTTACCTGTTCGACCTAGTCCTACTTGAATTTCATCTGCAATCAACAGAATCTGATGTTGTTCACACAAAGCTTTAACATCTTTAATGAAATTTTTAGGTGGGATATGAACGCCACCTTCTCCTTGAATAGGTTCTAAGATGATCGCTGTTGTATTGGGTGTGATAAGAGAAGCAATTTCTTCAGCATTGCCAAATTCACTGTATTTAATATTACCAGCTAGTACACCAAAACCTTCTTTATAACTATCATTTGATGATAGTGATAGAGAACCTATTGTTCGCCCATGAAAATTACCTTCCATCGCAATAATTTCAGCATCAAGCGCATTAATACCTTTGATATCTTGACCCCATTTCGTTGCTACTTTGATGGCAGTCTCTACCGCTTCAGTTCCAGTATTCATAGGTAATACTTTATTTTTATTGGCTAACTTACAAATCTTCTCTTCCCAAGCGCCTAAATTATCACTATACAAAGCTCTAGAAGTCATTGTAATCTTTTGACTTTGATCTAAAAATGCTTGAATAATTTTAGGATGACCATGCCCTTGGTTTAGAACCGAGAATCCAGAAACACAATCAATATATGTATTACCATCTGAATCTTTGACATGTGCACCTTTACCTTCAGTCAAAACAATATCTAATGGACTATAATTATTCGGGCTATACTTTTCTGTTAATGCGATAAACTGATTCATTGAGTACCCACCTTTATAATAAATATACTATAATTCGTATTAATATTCATAATCATACATTTGTTTTGTATATAAGTCAAAAGAAAAAAGTGACTGAGACACTACATTATGTCCCAGCCACTTCTTTAATTAGTATTTATTTTAATAAATGACCAATGGCATCATCTATATTTGGATACTCAAATTCAAAGTTCTGTTCTTGCAACTTTTTAGGGAATACTTTTTGTACATCTAGAATAACGGTAGACTGCTCCCCCAATAACAAGCGCAATGCAAATTTGGGTACTGGCAATAAATGTGGTCTATGAATTGCTTTCCCAATAGATTTGCCCAATTCATCCTGTTGGACTGGATGAGGACTACATAAGTTATATACACCTTTAAATTGTTCATTTTGAATGAGTGTAGTGATACCTTTTACTAAATCATCAATATGAATCCAACTCATCCATTGCTTACCTGAACCAAGTGGACCGCCAACAAAGAATTGATACGGTTTAACCATTGTAGGTAGTGCACCACCCTCACTGGATAATATAACACCGAATCTACCTATAACGACTCTCGTTCCTAATTTATCAAATAGCCATGCTGTTTGTTCCCATCTTTCTACGACAGTCGATAGAAAATCATGTGATAGAAACTGATCATACTCATCGTAAGATACCACTTTAGACGGCGGGTAGTATCCAACTGCACTTGCATTAAATAATACTTTTGGTGCATAATTTTGTTTTTCAAAATAATCGTATAGTCGCTTAGTCGATTCAATACGACTCTTCATAATGGCTTCTTTATGCTCTGGTGTCCAACGGTTGTTGAGACTAGCACCAGCCAGGTTAATCACGATATCGATTTGAGGTAAATACTCTTCCCAACCATCTTCAGACCAATTAATATAATGCACAAATGGTTCATCTGACGTTCTATCACTTCTTGTTAATATATAAATTTCACTATCTGTATTTAAGTAATGTGCTACTAGAGCTGATCCAACTAAACCTGTTCCACCTGTCATTAATATTTTTTTCATTTTATCCCCACTTTAATTTAAGTTGTTGTATAAAATCATCTATAATAATATATACCCATTTATATAGATATTAAGGAGGTTAAATATGTTTATTAGACAAGCAACCATTTCAGATTTAAGTGAATTAGTCGAATTACGCAAAGCGCAATTAATTGATGAAGGTTCTAACCCAACACCTAATATAGATGTTGAACTAGAACAATTTTTCACGGACATGTTAACGAACAAATCGCTTTATCAATTATTAGCCATTGTTGATGATAAAATTATCGCAAGTGGTGCGATTATCTATTACCCATTTCCACCATCGTTCACAAACCCTTCAGGTGAAAGAGCATACGTTACTAATATTTATACACACCCAGATTTTAGAGGACAAGGCATCGCCCAAAAAATCATTACTGAACTCATTCAAGATGTTGAATCAAGAAATATAAAAAAAATCTTCCTCGCCGCTTCTACTTTAGGTAAACCAGTATACAAAAAGCTTGGTTTCAAAGAAGTCAATGAATGGATGGAAATCAACTATGATTTATAAGCTATTAAATAGTTAACTGATTAACTTCAAACCTATCGTGCTTGCTAGAATAATGCCGATAAATAATATACGTTTAAATTCTTTAGACTCCCCGTAGAATATAATACCTAATAACGCACCGCCGACAGCACCGATACCAGTCCATATTGCATAGCTCGTGCTCATAGGTATTGTATTCATCGCGATGGATAAACAAATAAAGCTTAATACAAAGAATAACCCTAGTCCTAATAATGATGGAATATTATTACGTTTTGCATAAATGTTCATAAACAATACGCCTAACATTTCAAATAAACCTGCCAAAATCAATACAATCCATGCCATGTTATGCACCCTCCTCTTCACGTGTTACAAGTTTCAAGCCAATGACACCTATAATTAACGTCACGATTAAAATAACTTTTCCGATAACAACAGGTTCACCAAATAATGCGAAATCCACAATGGTTACGCCGGTTGCACCTAATCCAACATATACAGCATACGAAGTGCCTACTGGTAAATATTTAGATGCATTAATTAATAAATAGAAACTTACGACAATCGCGATAACTGTCAGAAACCATTCAAATGTATTATTTGCATGTGTTAAGCCGACTACCCAACCAACTTCAAATATTGCGCCAATGATAATTTTTATCCAGTTCATTTATATTTTCCTCCTTAAATTAAAAAGCCCAGGAAACTTATTTAATAAGTCTCCCAGGCTTTTATCCCTCCGTGTCACAAGTATCAACTTGCGGCTTTCTCTCGGTCCAGACTAACCGCTCAGTTACGGAACCCTAGAAAGCTTTTATTCGATTAGTTCGAATTATAGCAAATGAATTTTTGTTGGTCAATAAAGTATCATTCGTATCTGAAAATTACAAATCACAACTTAAATCAGATATAATAGAATTAATAGATCATCATTTGAAGTGATTGAGGTGAAAGCATTGAATCAAACAGGATATCGAATTAAACAAAGAAGAGAAGAACTCGGATTTAGCACGTATAAATTAGCTAAACTGATTAACGTCAATCAGTCGACCATTTCCAGATATGAAACAGGTCAAACATCTAAATTAACACCATCAGTAGTTGAAAAATTATCAATCGCACTGTCTACAACACCGGCTTATATTATGGGCTGGGTAAACGTACCAGAAGCATACGAAGATGAAGAAGATTCACAAATTATTAATGATGCCATTCAATTATTACGTGGTTTAAACAAAGAGAAAAAAAGACAAGCATTAGCATATATACAAGAAATATCTCAAAAATCATAACGTTTAAATTAAACAAAACGCTAACGAGCTCGACTCGTTAGCGTTTTATTATTAATCTATTTGAACAGAACCAACATCACTTCTAATTTTGACTAAATTATCTCCTGAACCTACTTTTTTATCCTTTAATTCAGCACGGTTAATTTGTGTATTACCTACATCTTGTTCAATATCTAGTAACGTATTTTTCAACGTTTTATTATAAACCAATCTCACAGACCCTGTATCCGTTTCAATGTCTAATGGTGTATCAGCTGGTGCATCATTTAATCTAACGGTACCTGTATCACTTTGAATTTTACCATTCTTAAAGTTTGTCTTATTAGTTAAAATTTTTCCTGTATCTGAATTTGCTTCAAAATTCCCTAAATCCGAACCATCAATGTTTATCATGCCCGTATCTACAACTAAAGATGTGTTATCAGATTTAATATCGTGCATATTAATTTTACCTGTGTCTGTCTTTATATCCAGTTGTTCAAGATTTTTAGGTACAGTTATTTCAATTTCATTATATGCATTCTTAAAGAAATTAAAATTAATCATCAAATTTTGTTCTTTTAAATTGACGTTTAATGTTTCGTCTTTTACTTTAGAAGTTATATCAAATTCATCTTTATTCCCTACAGATGTCACTTTAAATTGATCGCCTTTTTTGATTGTTACAGCAGCATCACTTGCATTAACATTTATATGTTTAATGTCTTCTTGATAAGTCTTATTTAAGATCGTTTCTTGTTTCGTATTATCTGCTTCTTTTTTCCCGACAGCAAATGTCAATGTACCAAATACGATAAATAGAATAAGTCCTACACTAAACAATATCCATAATAATTTCTTCATGATTTAGCACTTCCTTTCACGATAGAAATATTCCAACGTAAATATTTAACCGTTAATTGATATGACCATTTTGTTAATAAATAAGTGACCACAAACAGCACGAGTCCTAAACCAAAGCTGGCTAACACAACATATACATCTAATTGATGGACTGCATCAAAGCCATTATAAACTCCCTTTACAACCAACATCGCTGGCGTAACGAGTAAAGATAGTGTTGTCGCCATAAAACTAAATAGCACCGAAATCATAATGACAAAAGGAATTAAAATAACAAAGAAATTCAATAAACCTAGTCCCATTACAGATATAATCGCTTGCCACACGTTACCTACTTTATGATGAGATTCTGCTCTATCTATCGCTAAAGTTGCATTTATTTCCTTGGCAATATCTCTCGGATGTCCGAGTTCTTTAGCAATATTCTCTTCTGTTTGTCCATCTTCAACACCACTTATAAAGTGCGTTTCATATTCAGCTAGAATATCTTGTTTATCTTCCTCAGATATATTCTTTAAATACTTATTTAACAAATTTAAGTATTCTTTCTTACTCATTACTTTCACTCTCCTCTAAAAACAAATTCACCGCATCTGTGAAACTTTGCCATTCTTTTAACAACTGCTCTAATCGCTCATTACCTGAATCTGTGATCTTATAATACTTTCTAGCTGGTCCTTCAGTAGATGGCTCATAATATGTTGTTAAATATGCTTCTTTTACGAGACGTCTTAACAAAGGATAAACCGTTCCTTCAGAAATCGTGATTCTAGGTGTGATTTTTTGAATTAATGAATAACCGTATTGATCTTCGCCTTTAATAATAAGCAATACAATAAATTCGAGTGCGCCTTTTTTAAATTGTATATTCATATTTTTTCCTCCACTTAACCCAGTACTATACAATGTATAATAGCTCTTGACGAAAATATAACACACACTATTATACATTGCAAGGTACTAAATGATACTATGATATAAATTTTTTATATTTAGCTAAATTATTGGTATATTAAGTACAACTAACAATAAGGGGGATTAGAATGAACGTAAATTACAGAACTGACGAAACGCATGCTCATCAAACGATTGATGTATCCATACATTCTCATAAGTCACATGTATTCAAACTTTTAGGAACGACTGAAGGCATTAAACAGTGGTTTCCTGAATTATCTTTTGAAGAAGAACGAGCAGGTAGTCAATTAATCTTCGACCTCGGTAATAATGAATATGAATATGCGAAGATTACAGACTATCATCCAAACGATCATATTGGATATGACTGGGACCAAGGTCATGTAGATTTTTCATTAGAAGAAAAGGGGGACACTGTAACGTTAACATTTAAAGAATCATTACCATTCACTTTTGAAACCATTGCGAATGATTTTACAGGTTGGTATTTTCAAATACAAAGTGTAAAAAAATTAGCCGAAACAGGACAACCATTATCAAAAGATGCATTTGATTTTAAATCAAAGACCGACGAAATAGAACAAACTTTAAACTTAAATTAGTAAAAAAAGCCAAACCACATGAGGTCACATGTGATTTGGCTTTTTTGTTGATCAATTTATTAATTTCATTCCATAATAAGCAACTATAAATGCGATAAGTGCGAATATAATTGGCGTTACAATAGCAACGACTCTATCTTTAAATTTATCTTTCCTTGTTCTTTCACGAATTGTTTTTACATCTTTACCATTCATATAATCCATAATTTGACTATATGCTTTTATATTATGGACTTCTTTAAATTTATCTACTTTATAAGCAAAGTACATACCGATTAACCAAAGAACAAAAGGTACAACCAATCCATACATGCCCATTAACATCATACTCGGTATAAGTAGAATAGCAGCAAGTCCCATAAAGATCATCATTAACCAAGTCCACTTATCAAATACTTTTCTATCCATTTCTCTTTTCATCATGTTTACATCTCCTTTTACTAAATGATCTAAGGAGACATCAAATATATTACTGAGTAGCAATAAAGATTCAATATCGGGGTAACTCTTACCCCTTTCCCAATTAGAAATAGACTGCCTACTCACAAAGACTTTTTCAGCTAGATCTTCTTGAGATAAGTTATATTCTTTTCTTAAATGAATAATTTGCTTACTTAAATTCATATCGATGTCCTCCTTGTCATCACCTTAATAAAAGATTCAAAAACAGTGTATCAAACATCGTTGTCATTGCATTAAAAATCCAGAAAAAACTTTGCCAAAGATATTTTGCATCGTTGATATGAAGGGATTTATAAAAAGAAGCTTACACTTTGAAAATGGTGTAAGCTTCTTTAACATATTATGTTATCTACTGTTCATGGAGCTTTGAATACCTTCTATAAATCCAGCAATAAAATCTGATAATGCATGCATAAATATTCCAAATACAACCATAAAAAATAAGGTCTTAGCATTAACAGGAACTTTCTTCTTATACGTGTATATGCCAACTATTAATGCAGCAATTAATGTGACAATAAAGTGCATGTTGACCGCCCCTTTCACATAACAATAATGTTAATATTTGTAATTATTATAAAATATTGTAACAATTTTGACAATATTCCGCCTCCAAATTGTTATTTTACACGCGCGTTGTTATAATTTATCTAAAATGAGGTGAACTTCATTGTCTAATTCGTCAGTTGCAGAAAGTTTTTCTACAGGACATTTTGATAAATGTAATGCTTATTTAGATCAAGATATTGAATGGCATATTGTTGGCGATACAGTATTGAAAGGTTATGAAGAAGTTGCAAATTATTGCACACAAGTCTCACATTATTTTGAAACCGTAACAACGCAATTTGAAATTCACGATACAATTAAAAGTGACCACCAAATTGTCGTTATAGGTACTGGTTATTTTTATAAAGAAGGTATTCAAATAAACAAGATAGATGCATGTGACATATACACATTTAGAGAAGATAAAATTATAAATATACAGTCATATTGTATAGAGAATAAATAAGTATTTCTCAGTCTTCGTGCGATATGCCCTGATTTTGTACCCTTGCGCACGATATCTCTCAGTCTTCGTGCGATATACCCTGATTTTATGCCCTTGCGCACGATATCTCGAAGTCTTCGTGCGTTATACCCTGATTTTATGCCCTTGCGCACGATATCTCAAAGTCTTCGTGCGATATGCCCTGATTTTATGCCTTAGCGCACGATATCTCGAAGTCTTCGTGCGTTTCACCTTGATTTTGTACCCTCGCGCACGATATCTCGAAGTCTTCGTGCGATATACCCTAATTTTGTACCCTTGCGCACGATATCTCGAAGTCTTCGTGCGTTTCACCTTGATTTCGTACCCTCGCGCACGATATCTCGAAGTCTTTGTGCGCTTACACTTGATTTATTCCACAAAAAAGAACCAGCAAAATTTCACAAATCGCTTGTGATTTGTGCTGGTTTTATTATTCACTCATAATATTCTTTCAACATATTTAAATACTTTTTCTTTCTTCTTGGTGAAACATGAAACTTAAATTGACATTCGTTTTCTGTTAATTCATAGTTTGTTAATCTTGTTATTTGAAATAATTTATCTTTCGAAATATTATGCTTCTTAATTATTTCATTAAGTTCTTTATCTAAGTTTTTTGACATAGTATTAAAGATAAACACCCATTGTGGTATCACTACTATACTAAATTTTAATACTGTTGATTTTGTGTTTGGCTCATCCCACAGTATGATCACTAGCAATAACCATGGAATAAGAATGCAAAGGAAAACTTGAAATGGTTTTTCTACAAAAATTTTAGTGAATATGTCCATAAATATCAACCCTCAAATATAATTTTCGATGTTAATTATATTATATGGTTATACCTATCATATTTCAAACACTTCTAATATTAATGATTCCTTATTTTGCTCAATTCTATTTTTGTAATTGCTTTTCTATATATCCGCGCTTCTCTTCTAAATGTTCTGGTAAGTATAACGGGATGTCTTGAAATGCTTTGTCTTCAAAGACAACTTCTTTCATATTAAGCTTTAAAGTCGCAACTTCAAATAGCAGTTGATTCGGATCTCTATAGTAAATGGATTTAAAGAATCCTCGATTTTTAATTGGTGAATGGACCATATTTAATTTATCTAAAGCTGTTTCAATTTCTTGCAATTCACTTTCGTCTTCAGCTGAAATAGCAACGTGATGTATACCGCCAAATCCTTGGTCTTCAAGTGGATTAAATGTGTCATAAATAAAATGTATTTCATGATACATATCTTGATTACGATTATGCAAAATCTCAACAGTTAAATCTGTATCAAAGAATGTCTGCTGACCTGCTGATGTCCAATTATATAATGATTGGAAATGATCTATACTTGCTTTAGGATATCGGACACGTGCATGTATAGAGTCTAGACCAAGTATTTGATATTCTACTGGCACGGTACTTTTTTCATCTGTATTAAATTGATGGACATCTTCTTGATCAGAAATGACGATTAAACCGAGTGGCGTATTATCCGGTCCTTCAAAGCGAATTAGACTGCGGTCAGTGTAAAATTCAATACCGTAATGACACACTTCATATTCATCAAACCGTGCTTCCCAATATTTCAACGATTCTACAGAAGGCACTTTAAAAAGCAATCGATCAAAAGCATTAGCACCAAACTGATTATCTTTACCTTCTTTCATTTCAAAAAGCGTCACTTCTGTACCTGGTCGCCCATATTTATCCGCAAAGAAAACATGATACATTTCATAGTTCTCTTGATTAACAGTCTTCATTAGTAAATTGAGACCTAATATATTACGATAAAAATTGAATGATTGTTCTGCATCATGATTTATAATAGATACATGATGTATAATTGAATTGTGATTCATAAACAACAGCCCTTTCACATTTATGGAGGAGATAGAATGGAATATTTCTTACAAGAAAATCCCAATAACAATACTTTAATTGTACTTTTTCATGGAACAGGTGGCAATCAATACCAACTTCTTCCTTTTTCAAGTATATTAAACCCTGAAGCTAACATTTTAGGCATACAAGGTAGTGTTGGCGAAGGACAAGAAAGACGTTTCTTTGCACCGCTTCAGAACAACAAATTAGACCGACATGACTTCGAGCAACAAACCAAATCTTTTATAGATTTTTGGAATACATTTATCGAAGAACAGGATTATGAAAAAGTTATATTTTTAGGTTATTCAAACGGTGCGAATTTCATATTAGGATTACTGGAACAACACCTTATTAAAGTTGACCAAATCTTATTGCTGCACCCATCATACCTCGACTATCATATTACCGAAACTTATAAAGAAACATCCGTCATTATCACGACAGGTTCAAACGATTATTTAACAATACCCGGCAAAGTAAAAGCACTATCAGAACAACTTAAACCATTATTTAAAACCGTTCAATTCGAACTACTCGACGGCGCACACGAACTAGAAGAACCAGAAATTGAACATATAAAAACAATCCTCTAAACCAAAAGTTTAGAGGATTGTCTATTCTTTATATATAATCAGTCACATCATCAAACACTATTGGCCAATACGGATATGTGTTAAATAACCATCTTTATCAAAGTAGGCTTTATAAGCGCCGTTATTTGTATTATAAGGTATGAATGTACCACCATCTTCGGATTTTCCTTCTGCTGTACTATCATTTGATGCGTGCGCTTTTTTAAACTGTGCTTTAGTGACTGCGTGTGGTTTAGTATTGAATTCCATTTGGATAACTTGATCTTTCTCATTAAAATCTATTTGAGAACCATAAGAATCTAATGTATAAGCATGATTTTGGTTAGCTTTTGGATTTGCTTTATAGCCATTGAGCGTAAAATTATCATATTTCATTGCGCGAACAAAATTATAATCTAATGTAAATGTTGGATCATATGTTGTATAGCCTTCATAGTTATACCATGGTATTTGTGATTGTGTATTTGAAGTACTTTCTGTACTAACACCACTTCCACCTTCACCATGACCCCATTCTTGAACTTTTTCTGCTGCTTGAACATCTGAACTACAATTTGTGATAGGCACCGCTGAAGACCCTACTACAAGAGTTGATAAGACGACCGTTGCTGAAAGTACTTTACTTACTTTACGCATAATCAATCACTCCTTAAATTTTGAGTACTTACTTGCGATAACTTCTCGTTTAAACATTCAATCTACGCAAATATGACAATTTCCAAACCCTAGCTTTATAATTATCACCCCCTCAAATTTATATTAAAATTCCTCGAGTGTAATTATTCACTTTCATGATACAACACACATATATAATTTCAAGTGATAATATAATCTAACAAATTTCACTGAATATATTCTCTTAAATATTTCCCATACAGTCCGACTTCTCCATTCGCCAATACGTGACTGTAATGTTTTAAGACAACCCTCTTCGTTTCCCAGCCTTCTTGAGCGTAAAATGCTTCCCCTTCTTTACTTGTAAAGAAAGCATCAAATGGGTCATCTTCAGTCTTACCTCCTACGTGATCATTTTCGCCAACAATCCATGTTAACGGGAATGATCCTTTTACATGTTGTGACTTTTCAATATGAGTGGCAATCCCTTCTTTCTTTGGAGAACCTCCTCCTCCAAACATTATTGCGCCACCTGATTGAACATTTAGTTCTGGTAATTTATCTAACATCCAATATGCTGTTGTTTCTGCACCGCCCGAAAAGCTACCTATCCATAATTTTTCATGATTTGGTAAAGAAGCAATCAATTCAACTAAATATTGCACATTGGCTTCTCCATTTTTCCACCATTGTTCTTCATCGTTAACAGACTTCGGTACAACTAAAGTTAACCCTTTTTCTTTAGCAACTTGACGGATGCCATTTTTCCCAGCTAAATAGACTTCTGAATCAGGATGATGAAACTCATAAGCACCATCACCATGTAACCACACTAATATTCCCTTAGCGTTCTTAACAGGATAAATTAAATATTCACCTTCTGTTCCATTTTTAGAAGTGAAATTCCGAATATCATGATCACTATCAGTTCTATTTGATATAAACAACATCACACAGACCACAACTACGATAAATATACATAATAATACTAGTAACTTTTTAATCGCCACTCCCTCCTAATAAACGTTTCAAATTATAACTTAGGAATGTATTTATATATACTTAAGTTCTCTTTTATTATACAAAATTTTACAGAAATAAGAATAACTTCTACAAAAAATCACGAGTGACTAAAGGTACATCCATCTAAAATCACTCGTGATTTTTATTTTATAAGCTCATTAAAATAACTTACTTATTAATCTACAAGTTCGTATTTTTTAATTTGCTTTTCGATTTTTGAAACTTTCGCTTCTTCGTTTTCTTTCTTTTCTTTACTCATGTTTTTATGTTCTTCAACATGAGAAGGTCTAGAAATCCAAGCTTGAAAATCTTTCTTATCATTCCATTTAGAAACAATCGCGTATTCTAACTTACTTCCCGTTTCAGACTTCCAAACTTGTGCATCAATAAAGCCCTCAAAACCTTCAAAATCTTGTTTAGCATGACTAGCTTTATTATCTAATATAGCCTTAGATGCCTCATCTTTAGTAGAAAAAATTGCTTGTGCAACGAACATTCATAACGCCTCCTTGTCTATATATTCCAATATATCAAAAATAAAAATTACAAACATATGAAACGCTTAAATAAATTAATGAATAACTTCTAATATGATATTCATTTATCATTCTAGTTATTGCTATTTACTAGATAAAATATACTAATTTACAATAGTATCACTTATCCATAAAATATTTGTGACTGCTATTACTTTCTGTTCTTTTTTTTCGGTGTATAGTATATCTTCTTTATCTTCACTCTCTAAATTAAAATATTCTATTTTATCCATTTCCCAAGTTGCTAAATGTCTCTCAAACTTAAGTTTGTAATTTTCCTCTAAATTTTTAATATACTCTGGCTTTCTACCATTACTATCTTTATGTAATCCTAAATCTAATGTTTCTTTTTCATCAGCTATTATTACATGATTATTTAAAGCATTATTTTCATCAAATACATAAAGATAATAGGCTTCATTCGGCATGTTCTCTATTGTATTTTCTACAAGAAATTTTGATACTTTGTAACCGTTTATTCTATTTTCTTTATAGGTTATCTGCGGAACATATAACGCTGCATAGCCATCATAATGTGTTAAACGCGTTTTATAATCACTAAAAGCATCATTAAATTTCCTCTTTAATCCTCTAGTTTTCCCCATGCTTTTCACTCCTTATATAATAAGTTTTAACTTCAATTTTTTAACATTTTATTTGGATATTCTAGGTGTTCCTAGATAATTACCCTATAAGAAAATTCGAATTACTACTTTATCTTTTTTATTTAACCCCTTTTTATGGGGATCACTAAGTTAGTAAAAACATTACTTATATACCCCTCAAATTACATCCATTTATAGTGTAGTTAACAATATAATAATACAATGTTATTATATGAACAATATACTATTTTAAATCGTTTTTTCATTATCACTTACGCTCTAAACGGCTTTATAATATATTGTTCAAAAAAAGGATAGAAACACCAAATTTACGGTGTTTCTATCCTTAATATTTACTATTATCTTATTCCCACTCGATTGTGCTTGGGGGCTTAGATGTAATGTCATAGACTACTCTGTTTACGTGGTCTACTTCGTTTACGATACGGCTTGATACTTTTTGTAAGACTTCCCAGTCAATTCTTGCGAAGTCACTTGTCATGCCGTCTATTGATGTTACTGCACGTACGCCGACTGTGTAGTCATATGTACGGTAGTCTCCCATAACACCTACTGAACGGATATCTGGTAATACTGTGAAGTATTGCCAAATATCTCTTTCTAGACCTTCTTCACGCACGACTTCTCTTAGAATTGCGTCTGATTCTCTTACGATTTCTAATTTTTCTTCAGTAATTTCACCTAATACACGAATTCCTAAACCTGGGCCTGGGAATGGTTGGCGCCATACTAAATGTTCTGGTATGCCTAATTCGATTCCTAGTGCACGTACTTCGTCTTTAAATAGTGTATTAATTGGTTCGATTAATTGGAACTGCATGTCTTCTGGTAATCCACCTACGTTATGGTGTGATTTAATTGTTTGTGCAGTCTTTGTACCTGATTCAATGATATCTGTATAAAGCGTACCTTGTGCAAGGAAATCTACGCCTTCTAATTTTGATGCTTCGTCATCAAATACATATACAAATTCATTACCGATAATTTTACGTTTTTTCTCAGGATCTGAAACGCCAGCTAATTTACTCATGAAACGATCTTTGGCATCTACTCTAATGATGTTCATATTGAATCCTTCACCAAAGTTCTCCATTACCATGTCGCCTTCACCTTTTCTAAGCAACCCATGGTCTACGAAGATACAAGTTAATTGATCACCAATTGCTTTATGAAGTAATACTGCTACAACTGATGAATCAACGCCACCACTCATCGCACATAATACTTTACGATCGCCAACTTGTTCTCTAATTTTTTCTACTTCGATTTCAACAAAGTTCTCCATAGTCCAGTTTCCTGTACATTCACAAACACGACGAATGAAGTTTCTTAATAAGTCATTTCCGTATTCAGTATGTCTTACTTCTGGATGGAATTGTACACCGTATAATTTTCTTGATTTATCTTCAATTGCTGCATTTTGACAGCTTGGGCTGTCTGCAATGATTTCAAAGTTCTCAGGAATATCGATTACTTTGTCACTGTGACTCATCCAAACTGTTTGACTATTAGGTAAGCTGAAGAATAACTCGTCATCTGATTTAACGTTTAATGTTGCTTTACCGTATTCACGTTCGTTAGCTCTTTCTACAGAACCACCTAATAGTTTAGTCATTAATTGCATACCGTAACAAATACCTAAAACAGGAATACCTAGTTCAAAGATTTCAGGATCAACTGTGAATGATCCTTCTTCGTATACTGAATTAGGTCCACCTGAAAGTATAATACCTTTAGGATTCATTTTTTTAATTTCTTCGATTGAGATTTCATGGTCGTGTAACTCACTGTATACGCCCATTTCTCTTATACGACGTGTAATCAATTGATTATATTGACTACCAAAATCCAATACAAGAATTAACTCTTGTTCAAAAGCCATTTCCATAATTGTAGTTCTCCTTTAATTAAAATGAGTAGTTTGGTGCTTCTTTAGTAATTTGAACATCATGTGGATGTGATTCTTTAAGGCCTGCGCCAGTCATTCTAATAAACTGAGCTTCTTCTCTTAATTGTTCTAGGTTAGCTGATCCTGTGTAACCCATACCGCTCTTAATACCGCCAATTAATTGATAAATTGTATCTTGTAATGGGCCTTTAAAGTCAATTCTACCTTCAATGCCTTCTGGTACAAATTTCTTAGCTGCAGTATCTTCTTGGAAGTAACGGTCTTTAGAACCTTGTTCCATCGCACCAAGTGATCCCATACCACGATAAACTTTATATTGACGACCTTGGAAAATTTCTGTTTGTCCAGGGCTTTCTTCTGTACCAGCAAGTAAGCTACCTAACATAACTGCGTTTCCGCCTGCTGCTAAAGCTTTCGCGATATCACCAGAGAATTTAATACCACCGTCAGCAATAATTGCTTTACCATAGTTACGTGCTTCTGTTGCACAATCATAAATAGCTGTAATTTGAGGTACACCTACACCTGCAACGACACGAGTTGTACAGATTGAACCTGGTCCAATACCAACTTTAACGACGTCTGCTCCCGCTTCAAACAATGCTTTAGTACCTTCACCTGTAGCAACGTTACCTGCGATAATTGTAACTTCTGGGTATGATTCACTAATATGTTTAACGACATCTAAGACACCTTTAGAGTGACCATGTGCAGTATCAATAACAAGTGCATCTGCTCCTGCTTCTACTAATTTTTGAGCACGAATTGGTGTATCTTTAGCAATACCTAATGCCGCTGCAACAAGTAGACGTCCTTCACTGTCTTTTGCTGCATATGGGAATTCGATTACTTTTTCAATATCTTTAATTGTAATTAATCCTTTAAGTTTACCTTCTTCAGAAATTAATGGAAGTTTTTCGATTTTATATTTTTGTAAAATTTCTTCTGCTTGTTCTAACGTTGTGCCAACTGGTGCTGTTACTAAATCTTCTTTAGTCATAACATCAGAAATTTTAATTGAGAAGTTTTCGATAAATCTTAAGTCACGGTTTGTAATAATACCGACAAGTTCCATATCTTCTTCGTTATTAACGATTGGAACACCAGAAATACGGTATTTACTCATCAATGCTTCTGCTGCGTACACTTGCTCATCAGGTGTTAAGAAGAATGGGTTTGTAATAACGCCATTTTCTGAACGTTTAACTTTTTGTACTTCATCTGCTTGATGTTCTATAGACATGTTCTTATGAATAACGCCTAAGCCACCTTGTCTTGCCATAGCAATCGCCATTTTAGCTTCAGTAACTGTATCCATACCAGCTGAAATGATTGGAATATTTAACTTAATATTTTTTGAAAGAGATACGCTTAAGTCTACATCACTTGGTAATACCTCTGATTTTGCTGGTACTAATAATACATCATCGAACGTTAAGCCTTCTTTTTGAAATTTGTTTTCCCACATGAATATAACCTCCACTAATTTATTTTCATATTTATTATTTCACATTTTCACTGTTTTGTTGATTGTTTAATCCATTAAAACATAAATTTAATATAATAGCTGAGAAAGTACCTAATACGATACCATTTTGTGTTAACCAAGCATATTCTTCTCCAAATGTTTCAAGCGCTTGAGGTACTGCTGTAATACCTGCACCAATCCCGACCGATACGGCAATCACGAGTAAATTGTTTTGTTTGTTAAAGTCTATACCACCAAGCATTTTCACACCGTATGCCATAACCATTCCAAACATCGCAATCATTGCACCACCTAATACTGGAAATGGAATCATGCTTGCTAATGCACCGAGTTTAGGTATTGAGCCACAAACGATTAATAATGCAACCATCATATACATGATTTGATTCTTTTTAGCGCCAGACAATGATACAAGTCCAACGTTTTGAGAATAAGCTGTGTAAGGAAATGCATTAAAGATTGAACCAATTATAATCGCAATCCCTTCAGCTCTATAACCTTTTGATAAGTCTTTTCTTGATATAGGTTGTTTCGTAATTTCACTTAAAGCATGGTACACGCCTGTTGATTCAATCAAACTAACGATTGCAATAATGACAAAGACGATCGTTGTACCAAATTCAAATTCAAACCCGCTAAATCTGAATGGTCTAGGTAGTTCCAACCAATTCGACGTTCTTAAATTCGATGTATCCACTAATCCATAGAAGGAAGCGATGGTTGTACCTATTAATAAACCGAGTAATATCGCTATAGATTTAATGAACCCTTTAGATAATCTTTGTATTAATAAGATGATCACTAATGTAAATAAACCTAAGAATATATTTTTACTGTCTCCGTAATTCTTTTCACCTTGACCACCTGCTAAATAATTCATGGCAACTGGCATTAACGTAATACCGATTATTGTAACAACACTTCCTGTAACAACAGGTGGAAATAATTTTACTAAATACGAGAAAAATGGAGAAATTAAGACTACAATAATCCCTGAAAGAAATATAGAACCGTATAGCACACCGATACCATGTGTATTACCAACTAGAATCATTGGTGCTACAGCTGTAAATGTACATCCCAAGACTACCGGCAGTCCAATTCCTATTCCTTTATATACTTGTAAAAATGTTGCTACACCACACATAAAGATATCAATTGCAACTAAGTAAGCCACTTCTTCAGGTGTGAATTTTAAAGCAGATCCGACGATAATAGGTACCATTATGGCACCAGCATACATAGCAAGTAAATGTTGAACACTTAAGATGAAATTTTTCATGTTATTCTCCTACCAGTTTGACTGTATTTCCTAATAATGAAGCAACTTGGCATAGAGATAAGACTTCTAGTCCTTCAGATTCCAACTTCTCTCTGCCCGGTTGGAAACTTTTTTCTATAACAATTCCAATTCCAGATGTTGTTGCGTTTGCTGCTTGAACTAAACGATGTAATCCTAATGATGCTTCGCCATTCGCTAAAAAGTCATCAATAATTAATACATGGTCGTCTTCATTTAAAAATTGTTTCGCAATAACCACTGTACTCGTTGTATTTTTCGTAAATGAGTGAATATCTGTTTGATAAAACTCAGATGTCATTGTAGATGGTTTTGCTTTTTTCGCAAATAAACATGGCACGTCTAAATGTAAAGATGCCATTATTGCAGGTGCGATACCTGACGCTTCAATCGTAAGTACTTTCGTGATTTTCTTGTCTTTAAAATGTTCCGTAATAACTTGACCAACTTCATACATTAACTTTGCATCAATTTGATGATTTAAAAATGAATCAACCTTGAGAATCTTTTCATCGATGACTACACCATCTTCTTTAACCCTATCTTGTAGTGTCCTCACACTACTCGCCTCCTCATTTAGATTAAAAAAAACACACCTTAATCCTAAAAAATAGGTAAGATGAGTAAAAAATAATATAAAACCACACCATTTTGGATAGTCTGATTCCAGTGTTATTCATTTACTCATAGTCGTGTCGTTTAAGGCAACACGGTAGAAACTTCCAAAGCCATATTCTTCAGATTATATGAGTTTTTAGTAATAAATTATTCATTGATAATAACAAAATATCAGTACTTTTACAATAGGCAAAACCTTATGTTAGCGCTATTTTAAGAGGTTTTAAATAAACTGAAAAATCTAAATAATTAGAAAGTTGATTGAATTTTGTTTGATTCTCCTCCACAAGGGTATTTGAGAATTATATTGTATTAACGTAGACAATATTTATTAAGTATGTAAACACCTAGAGCATAATCACTGTTGATAAGATTTTTACACATTACAAATTTATGGAGGTTTTAGTATGGGTAAAATAGAAAAGTTTAGTAACGAAAGTGATTTACTGCAACGTATTGATCAATTGAAAGAAGAAGGTGTCGGAGAAAGTGACTTACAAGTTATTTCCGAAGACAAGTTAGACGATAACTCTTTAGACTACACAGATGTTAAAGTGAAGAACTCTAGAGGTTCATTTAGCGACAAGATTACTGCACTATTCTCAGGTGAAAGTGCTGAAGAACGTGTATTATCTAGTTTAAATGTACCAGAAGAAGAATTAGATGGCTATAAACAAGAACTTAATAACGGAAAAATACTACTATATGTTGATAATGACAATATAAGTGATACTGAAAACTATGATTCAGATCACCCTAAGGACTCTCAAACAGGAAATGAGCATTACGATAATACAAAACCATTTTCTAGTGACGAGAGCGAAGATAGTGGCGTATCTAAAGGTACAGCTGCTGGTGCTGGATTAGGTGCAGGTGCTGCGGGCGCTGGTGCCGCTGCTGCGCATTCATCTTCAGATCAAGAGGAAGATGTGAATGAAACATCTGATTTTGATAAAGCTGAAAGAGAAGATGAATTTAATCAGCAAGATGAAGTATCTGAAAATGATTTAACTCAAGATGTGGATAATGCAGATACAGAAAAAACAGATGCACCATCATTCGATAACGAAGCTGAGACAGATCGAGATGTAAATACAAATCGATATGGCAATAATATTAATGAAGAAGATGTAGCGCACGATGATGTGGATGATTCAAACATCGACCATCAAGAAACATCAACTTCAGCTAATTTAGCAGGTGCTTCTGGTCTTGGCGCAGCTGGATATGCGAATGAACATAGAGAACAACAAGAAACAGAAGATGACGTACAAGACGATAGAAGAGTCTACTCTAGCGATAATGAGAGAGACTTAGAAGACTTAAATAATCGTGAAACGACAAATACGACAGCTCAATATGGTGAAACAGATAATGTTAAAGATCAACAAGATTTAACAAGAGAAGATGAATCATCATTCTCAAGAGTACATGATGACGACGTAGAAAAAGAACGTTCTAGCTTAAACTACGATAAACCAAATGAAAGTGTTGAACCACCAACATCAGATGAAACAACAACACGTGAATCTAACTTCTCTACTAGCCAAGATGAGCAAGATACAAATGTTCACACTTCTGGGCAGTCATACAACAACGTCACACAAGATAATAATGTAGGTGAAACATCTTACAATAATGAAACGCAAGATAACAATGTAGATGAAGAATCTGTTCAACTTCATGAAGAACGTCTAAATGTAGACAAAGAGAATGTTGAAACAGGTGAAGCATCTGTAGATAAACATGTTGTTGAAGAAGAACAAGAATTTGATGTACCGGTTGAACGTGAAGAAGTAACAATCGAACGTAGACCTGTTAATGAGAAAGTAGACGAAGACTTTAACGCTAATGATGATGATTCTGTACACATTCCATTACACGAAGAACGTGTAAAAGTAGAAAAAGAAAATGTCGTATCTGAAGAAATCGTCATTAAGAAAAATAAAGTTCAAGATACTGAACATGTCTCTGAAAAAGTCAGACATGAAGAAGCAGATATCAATAACCCTACAGATGATAACCCTAAATAAGACAATATAATAACTTAAGAGGCTAGGACATAATGTAATGTCCTGGTCTCTCTTTTTATTTACTCAATACGATAGTACTACCATTAAAATCTTATGTTATAATATTATAAAATATTGATTATGAGGGGTTCATAACTATGAATTTTGAAGTTGTCACATCTATCGATGATCCATTATTCAAAAAAGCATTAGAAATGTATGAAGATATTTTCAAGGCAGAGGTGCGAGAAGACCGCCACGTCTTCATCCATTCGCTTACATCTGAGTACATAAAGAAACATTATATATTTTTAGTTGGTTTAATTGATGACACAGTCGTAAGTTTGTCTACAGGTCATTATGAACCTACAACAAATTCAGCTTTTATTATTTATTTAATGACACATCCTGAATACCGCAATCAGCGTGTTGGCGGACAAACGTTGGAAAGAATTGAAGCAGAACTGCATAAACATGCTCAAGATGTTCATGGAAGAGATGCTAACATGATTATGTTGGAATCGTTTGGAGAAGAATCATACGAGAACAACAGTGGTAAAGAAGAAGCGATTCTGCGTAAGAACTTCTTTAATAGACATGGTTATGAAGTTCAACAAGACATCCCTTATATACAACCGAATCCACAAAAATCATTAGCACCTACGCCAATAGATTTATATATTAAGCAATACTTGCCGCTTCAAAAAGACGTTATCTCACCGAGCATTCGTTCTTGTTACATCAACAAGTACATACACGGAAATGAAAACGATCGAGAATTTGTATATGAATTATTAGAATCTATGGATTTATAAATTAGAAAAGCTGACATCGATTGTGATGTCAGCTTTTTATTACTTTATGATATCTTTCCATTAATTCCTGGACACTTTCATCTTTAGCACCTTCTGGATTTGTACCACACCATAAGTTCATATAATCTGGATTATTTAACTTTTTAGACTGCCCTCTTAAAGGTTGTGTTAATATATTTTGAATCGGATACGGACAAATATCATCTTTAAATTGTTCCATATACTGTATAAATGGATTTATAATACCATTTGCATAACGCCCACTAAACGTATTCGTTAATATAATATCATCTGGGTGTGCTTTTAATATATGCGCTTTATGCACATCTGGTGCACCACTTTCATGCGTTGTTAAGAATGCTGTCCCAAGTTGAACTGCATAAGCACCTTTTTGAATATAACTTTTCGCTAATTCTGGTGTCGTGATACCGCCCGCTACTATTAATGGCACGTTAATTAAAGGATACGTTTGATTAAACAATTGCTCAGTTGTGAGACGATTTTCTGGCAATGATTGTTCAAATGATCCTCTATGACCACCCGCTTCACTACCTTGAATAACTATCGCATCTATACCTATGGATTCCAAAGCTTGAGCTTCATTTAAATCTGTTGCAGTTCCTATTACGTTAATGTGACGGCCATGTAATTTGCGAACGAGACTTTCTGAAGGCTTACCAAATGTAAAGCTTACATATTCAACATGTTTATCTATAATCACGTTTAACATGTCCTCAAAATTCACATCTATTGAAACATCTTGTATTTGTTTGCTGTTTAATTTTTCAGTTATGGGATGTAATATTTTATTCATAAAATCAACTTTTTCATGATCAATAGCTGGATACTCTGGCACAAATAGATTGACGCCAAACGGTTCAGAAGTCATCTGTCTAATTTGGTCTATATCTTTAGCTAAAGCATCAGGCGTCATATATCCAGCACCGATTTGTCCAAAGCCGCCTTCATTACAAACTGAAGCCACTAAGTCAGGTGTTGTAATACCTCCAGCCATACCCGCTAGAAAAATCGGTTTATCCAGTTCTGAGATTAATTTTTTCGATTCCAATGACAATCCCTCCTAAAAAAATTTAATTCGTAAGCTAATCATTTTATTTTTTTAGTTAATTGGTGCATTATAATGACATCATACTAAAAGGAGAAATAAAATGACACACTCAAAGCTTTCATTAACTGAAATTATTAATAAAAGAAAGTCAGTTAAAGAGTTCGATCCAAACTTCAAAATTCCAAGAGAAGAAATTAAAGAAATGATAGCACTTGCTACTAAAGCACCTTCATCAATCAACTTACAACCATGGCGCTTTGTTATCATCGATTCTGAAGAAACAAAACAAAAATTAGACCATCTTGTACAGTTCAACCAAAGACAATTACATTCATCAAGTGCAATTATTCTAGTACTTGCAGACTTAAAACACGCTGAATACGTGAGCGATATTTACGAGAAGAATGTTGAACTTGGTTATATGGATGAAAATTCAAAAGATTACTTTATTGAAACAATCTCAAATTTAATTAGCAGTGCTGATGAAAGTTACTTTAATGCACAAGGTTTAATGGATGCAAACTTAGCTTCTATGCAATTAATGCTTATTGCGACTGATCACGGTTATGATACTAACCCTATCGGCGGATTTGATAAAACAGCTGTATTAGAAGCATTAAACATCGATACTTCTAGATATGTACCAGCTCATTTAATTGCTATTGGTAAAGGTGTTAAACCACCACATGATTCAAGTAGATTACCAGTAGATAGAATCATCGCTTGGAATGATGAAAGTAACGGTTCAATCGGCGAATAAGTTATTTATTCGTTCTATTTATACTAATACCCTATCGGCAACTAACTTATGTTGCCGATATTTTTTAATATTGCATTATCTAAAAATATAGTGTAAAATTCATTGCTGTGAGTTTTATTTTTTTACTTAAAAGCTTTACCGCTTTAAAGTGAATATCAAATTAAAAGAAGGAATATATATGAAAAATTTATCTCAATGGTCGTCCAGTATCGGCTTCGTTCTAGCAAGTGCCGGGTCAGCTATAGGAATTGGTGCTGTATGGAAATTCCCATACATGGCTGGAACATACGGTGGTGGCGCATTTTTATTAATATTTATTATTTTCACATTACTTGTCGGCTTACCACTACTTTTAAGTGATTTTGTATTGGGACGTTATGGTAGAACATATTCTACTAACATCTTCAAAAAAGTATCCGGTAAATCATCTTGGAATTTAGTAGGATGGCTTGGAAATCTAACAGTCTTTGTACTGTTTTCATTCTATAGTGTGATCGGTGGTTGGATCATTTTATATATTATACGTACACTTTTAGACAGCCTTGGATTAACGCAATCACATAATTACGGCAACATCTTTAATGATTATATATCTAATCCATTTTATTCATTAGCGAGTCAGTTTGCTTTTATACTTTTCACTGTAGTTATTGTCAGTAAAGGTGTAGAAAAAGGTATCGAGAAAGCTTCAAAAGTCATGATGCCACTATTATTTATATCGTTCGTAATTGTCATTATTAGATCAATCACTTTAGACGGTGCTTTAGACGGAATTCAATATTTCCTTCAACCAAAAGTATCAGATTTAAGTGCTGAAGGTATACTATACGCCTTAGGACAATCGTTCTTCGCATTATCACTGGGTACATGCGGTATGATGACATACGCTTCATATTTAGATCGTAAAACAAACATCGTCAAAAGTGCGAATGCCATAGTATGGATGAACATAGCTGTATCAATAGCAGCCGGTTTAGCCATCTTCCCAGCTATTTTCGCATTTGGATTAGAACCTAACCAAGGACCAGGATTATTATTTATCGTCCTTCCACAAGTATTTGATCAAATGTTTGTCGGGCAATTGTTCTATTTACTATTTTTAATATTATTTTTATTCGCAGCCATTACATCTTCAATTTCGTTATTAGAATTGAACATCTCAAATATCACTAAAAATAATAACGATAATAGAAAGAAATGGTCATATATCATTGGTATATTAGTCTTTATATTCGGGATACCATCAGCACTTTCAAACGGGTTACTCCAAGACTTTACATTCGGAGTCGGTACATTCTTCGATAATATGGATTACTTAGTCGCGAACATCTTAATGCCAATAGGTGCATTAGGTGTAACCCTCTTCGTTGGTCATATATTCAATAAAGAAATCATTATGAAAGAATTAAATATGAGCGATACTAAAAAAGGAAGACTCTTTGTGAATACATGGTATTTCTTAGTTAAATTTGTACTTCCAATTATCATCATCGCCGTATTTATCGGACAATTAATTTAAATAGAGAAAAGAAGAAGCCGTTCAATTTTTTGGGAATTGAACGGCTTTTTTATAGTCTTGTGGGTTAACTTGGCCTTTAACTCACGTCTTTGGCTATCTCGTGGGTTTACTTCACCTTTAACTCACGTCTTTGGCTATCTCGTGGGTTTACTTCACCTTTAACTCACATCTTTTGCGATCTCGTGAGTTTACTTCGCCTTTAACTCACATGTTTTACGATCTCGTGGGTTTACTTCCTCTTTAACTCACATGTTTTACGATCTCGTGGGTTTACTTCCTCTTTAACTCACATCTTTTACAATCTCGTGAGTTTACTTCCTCTTTAACTCACATGTTTTACGATCTTGTGAGTTTACTTCCTCTTTAACTCACATCTTTTACAATCTCGTGAGTTTATTCTGCCTTTAACTCACATCTTTTACAATCTCGTGATTTTACTTGGCTTTTAACTCACATCTTTTATGATCTCGTGAGTTTATTTCCTCTTTAACTCACATGTTTTACGATCTTGTGAGTTTACTTGGCCGTTAACTCACATCTTCTCCTCTATATCAATCCTATCCACTTCCAATATGTCATGCTGAACAAGATAATTAATAAGTATCCTATAACTGTGAGTGGTACGCCTGTTTTTATAAAGTCTTTAACGGTAAATGTTTCTGTACCGTAAGCCAGCATATTTTGTGGTGAACTAACTGGCAATAAGAAACCGAAGCTAATCACGAATTGTTGTATAAGTACAAATCCGATAGATTGATCTCCTAAATTTAATGTTTGTGTTAGGGCTATAAACACAGGGATTAATGCGGAAGATAAACTCGTAGCACTCGCAAATCCTAAATGTATTAAAATATTAAATATTGAAATGAGTGCAATTGTTGCGATTAGTGGCATGTGATTAAGTCCCATCAATCCAAATGTTTTATCACTTAACCATTGTGCCGCTGTTGTTTCCAACAATACTGTTCCTAGTGAGATACCAATTCCAAATACGATAACTGTACCCCAAGGAATTTTCTTCTCAACATCTTCCCAAGTAAAGACACCGATTTTAGGAGTTAACATAATTGCTAATGCGATGATTGTTATTGAAGATGAATCAATCGGATGGAGCACTTTTTCGGTAGACCAGAAAAATAATAATAAAATAGAAATCGTAATGAGTCTCCACTCTCTTGCTGAAACTGGTCCTAATTCTTTTAATTGTGCTTTAACTAATTCATTTCCACCTTCTATTTCTTTCTCTTCAGGTTTAATGACAGTAATCATCACAAAGTATAAGACGACTGACATGATAATCGCCCATGGTGCTGCATATAAGAACCACTCACCCCAAGAAACATCTTGCCCCATTGATTTATTAATAAATCCTATCGCAACGATATTTTGAGCGGCGGCAGTCTTAATACCTATATTCCATATTGAGACGGCATGCACGGCTGTAATAATCAATAATGCTGCTAATTTACTGTTCTTAGATGTATTAAATGCAGCAATCATACCTAATAAGATGGGTACAACAGCTCCTGCTCTTGCTGTAGCTGAAGGTACAAAGAATGCTAAAATAATAGAAACTACAATTGCACCAATAACAATTCTATTTGTTTTGTTTCCTACAATAGAAAGTACTTGTAATGCTAAACGTTTATGTAAATTGGTCACTTGCATCGCTGTAGCTAAGAATAATGCTGCTGCAACGAGTGCCACTGCAGATCCTGAAAATCCACTTAAAGCCATTTTTAATGCATTGCCTGTACCTAGTAATGCATCTCCTTCTAAAGCTTTTCCATTTGCTGACGGATTACCTAAAGCATCTCCTAAATTTTGAACTGGACTAAATCCAATAAGTACAACGATCAGTCCAACAATCATGACCGCTGATACAGGATAAGTTACCGCTTCTGTTACCCACATAATAACTGCAAAAGCTAAAATCGCTAGCGCACATTTTGCCATAACAGGTAAGTCGTTTGAAGTCGGTAATAACAATATTCCAATTAATACAACAAAACTAACAATAATCCAAATTGGTTTAAAAGCTTTTTTCTCAGTATTATTAGACATATCTAACAGCTCCAATATTAATTTTTATTGTTCTAATCTCCTAAATAATAACATATTTCTTTTTTGCATATAATACTTTTCACAATTAATACAATAAATACTTGAACTTTCTGTTATTAACATGTAATGTATAAAGGGAAGTGTGACGGTTGTCTGCCGATAGACAACCCTACCTATTAAATTACTGTCAAATAAAGGATGATTTATAATATGTTAACTAAAGAATTCGCAACTAAAGTAGGTCTTAGTGAAAAGCAAGTTAGAAAAATTGTACAGCACTTAGAAGACAGAGGATATCAACTTTCTAAGACAGAATATCGTGGAAGAGAAGCGACAGACTTCCAAGAAGAAGATATTGAACTTTTCCAAGAAATAGCTGAAAAAGTTAAAGAAACAAATAGTTATGACCAAGCATTCGAAACACTAGAACAAGAGAAAGACTTTTTACAAGTTCTTGTTAAAGACGAACCTGCTAATCAAACACCTGAACTACAACATTTAATTGAAGAATTAAGATTAGAAGTTCAACATATGCGTAGAGAAAGACAAATGCTTGGTGAAATGTTGCAACAAGTACATATTCAACAACAGAAACTAGAACAGACTTTAGCATTACAAGCACCTCAACAATCAGAGGCTACTGCTCAAGAGAATGATACTAAAGTTGAAACGAAACAAGCTGAACAACCACAAAGTTCTAAAGTAGTTTCAGAAGATAAGACTTCTAGTGAATCAGTTGAAACGAACAAACAAGAAGATAAAGAAGAAGCAAAAGTTAATGTAACTGAAGAGCCAGCTAAATCAGAAACTCAAGCTGATGTGAAATCAGAAGATAAAGAAACTGCTGTTAAACCAGAAACGACTACTGATAAAGCAGTAGAAACGAAAGAAGAAGATGCAACTACAGCTAAAGAAGAAGCTACAGACAAAGCAGCATCTACTGAAGAAAAAGCACCTGAAACGACAGTAGACGAAACTTCAACACCTTCAGAAAACAAAGAAGAAGAAGTAAAAGAAGAAATCAAATCAGAAACTGAAGAAGAACCTAAGAAAAAAGGATTCTTCCAAAGATTATTTAATATTTAATCCCTTTAAGTAGAGGTTGGGCATGATGCCTAGCCTCTTTTTTGTTAAGTTTTTGTAAATTTCCACTATATAATTGTTAATTGCCAGAGTACTTTGTTATATTGAATTTTATATTAAGTATTTGTAATGAATATTAACCATTAGGAGTGTTTCACATCATGGAAACATTAAATTACGAAGATTTGAACAATGACCTTTTATGGGCGCATAATCATCAAGTTGTGAAAATCATGAAAGATGATTTAGACATCTATATCAAATTAAATCTTATAGAAGATAATCATAAATTAGTTGTATTTTCGAATGGCGCGATTGATCCGTCTAAAAGTAAACCGCCTGTCTTTATGAGAAGTAAATGGCATGAAGATTTCAATGCGAATTGTCTTTATATAGATGACAGAACAGTCCATTATAAACAATTACGTATAGGTTGGGGTGTTGGAAGAGAAGAACGTCATTTCTTAAAAGACTATTCTGAGATTGCGCAACAAGTCACACAAGCACTCCAAATAGAATCACAAAATGTCGTCTATTGTGGCTCATCAGCAGGTGGCTTTATGTCTATGTATTTAGCAACATTGCATAAAGGCTCGACTGCTGTAGTGAACAATCCACAATGTTACGTAGATCGTTACGATAAAGTGAACGTCGAAAAATTATACACAAAACTATTTCCCAACCGTTCACGCGATTACATCAAAAAACAATATGCACTTAGACTATCGATCACAAGCTTATTTCGCAAACAAAAATATGTGCCTAAAATTTACTACATCCAAAACAGATTATGTGAGACTGATATGACTAGACACTTCGATCCATTTTGTAGTTTCTTAGATAAATACGAAATAAACAGTTCAAACATAAAGTTCATATTATACAACAATAAAAAGCTCGGACATAATCCTATATCAAGAGAAGCAACCGTAAACTTTGTAAACCAAGTCCTTGAAGACAAACTTGTCATAGCAGAATTTTAAAAATAACACCACCTTCATATCAGATTTAGAGGTGGTGTTATTCTTTAGATACTATTTCAATTTTCATTCTATCTGGATCTTCAAAATAAACAGCATAATGATGATTACCACCAGCATACGGATATAAATCATCATACAGTTTATTAATATTTTTTTGTTCCAAAATAATATTGATATCATCCACTGTTACTCTGTCTTCAACGGTAAATGCCAAATGATTTAATCCAATCCTTTTACGATGATACCCATATTGTTTAAATGAATCGTCCACTTGTACAAATACTATGTACGTTTCATTTAATTTAAAGCTAAAACCTTCTCTCCATTCTTGATACAAACTATATCCTAGTAGTCCTAATAACCAACTATAAAAGATTTTAGATTTATTTATATCACTAACATAGATCTCTAAATGATGTATAGAAGCATTCATCTTCCAATCACCTCTAATTCAAAATTATATTAAGACAATTTTTAATAATTTCCATATCTTCTATACATTTTAACACTATAAAGAAAATCATGATGAACATGAATAAAATAGTATATAAGAATTTTTCAAAATTAATAAAGCACTTTCATGACTATTTATGTTACCCTATACGAGTACTGTAAAAAGTGAAAAATTCTTAAGTAAAGGAACTCATTATGAAATTCACAAAAGAAGAATGGCAAAACACAAATTTTAAATTAGATATGGATACAAGTCATTTAAACTTAGAAGAAATTATCAGTTTAAATGATAACTTAACAAATTCAGAAATTAATGAACTCTATTTGCCACTCATTAATTTTTTGACAAACAAAGTTAAGTTCCATAAAGATTATTCATCTAACATTAACAACAAATTACATAACAAAAATAACACACCACCTTTTATTATTGGAATATCAGGAGGGGTTTCTGTAGGAAAAAGTACTGTCTCAAGACTGCTTTTAAACCTACTGCAAGAATATAACACGGACTGGAAAGTTGATCTGATTACGACTGATGGTTATATCATGCCTAAACAAGAACTTATCGATAAAGACTTACTTTCTAAAAAAGGATTTCCTGAAAGTTATGATACAAAAACATTAATCAGTCACTTAAAACAAATTAAAAACAACGAGCCTAACATACCAACATATACGTATTCACATATCACATACGACCGTCTTAAAGACCAGTATCACAACATAAACTGTCCGGACATACTTATTATAGAAGGCGTGAACATCTTCCAAGTAAGTCCACATGAAGAAGAACTCGTTAGTGATTATATTGATTACAAAATATATTTACACACAACAATAGAAAATATGAAGAAATGGTATCTTAACCGCTTCTTACTACTTCAAGAAGAAGCTTTCCAGAAGCCAGACTCACATTTCTATAAATATCGAGACATCCCAAAAGACGAAGCCTTAAAAATAGCAACAGATCTATGGGACAATATTAACGAAGTCAATTTAATCAAAAACATCTTGCCAACTAAAAACAGAGCAGATCTCGTACTATATAAAAATCACGACCATGTTATAGAAAAACTGAAATTTAATAAATTTTAAGTTATTAGAATTGAGGTATAGTTATGAAAATATATCCTACTGAACAAATACTTAAATATTGGTCTGAAAATTATTATAATCATTTTGATTTATTTTTTGTTAAAGATATCCCTTTTGAAAATGAAGATGTAGTTATCACTCTTAAAGATGCATTTAAGACGACAAGTTCATTTAATATTGATACAAATAACTTATATGAGTTTTGGAATTTAAATGATTACAATTATGTAATCCAAGCCTCTAAAGGATGGTTTGAAAATCTTAACAGAGATTCAAAAACTTATATACTTCAGGAACAAGAAAGAGTTAACAATCCACTATTCTTAGAAGGTAACCTCATTACTTCACAGAAGTGGAGTCAATTAACAACAAATAAACAAAGACAGTTTTTCCAAAATAGAGTAGATAGATATTGTGATAATCACGTAACACACCATTCAACATTGCAATTACCCAATCATTTAAGTTCAATTGTTTCTACTTTTCCAAAATATCAAGGATCAAACTGTCTTTCAACAGTCATTTATGCTATTACTAGTGATAAAAATATATTACAACAGTGGATAAAAGAAGATGCTTTTCTAACAAACCTTAAATCTTTAAACTACGAATTAGTTTCAAAAGGCAGTCAAAACGGTGATGTAATTGTTTATTTAAAGAATAACGCCGTAGTACATGCCGCATATCAAATTGATGATGGTCTATTCATAAATAAAAATGGTCAAACCATTTTTAATCCTTATAAAATTGTAACTAAATCAGAGCTTGATAATGAATGGGGAAATTATCAAGAACACTACTACAGAAAAAACCCTCTCTAGTCCTTGTCTAGAGAGGGTTTTTAGTGTTCCGGCAGTCTAAATAATAACAAATCTATTATTTCCCAAAACTACCTGCTACATAAAATTTTATCCCTATTTTTATTCTCCTTGCTGTGTTAATTCTAAGTATAACTTTTTAAGGATTTCTTCTATTTTATCTTGAGTTACCTGACATTTTTGATTAAATTTTAGTCTAAAATACAATGTCTTCAAGAAATCTTTTATATTTTTCCTTATTCTAAAATAACTTAAATATGCTTCTTCAGATTGATTTAAATCTGTTTGATTAACTGTCACGAATAACTCGCTTACCCAATTACTCAATTCTTGATCTGTAAGTCCTTTTTCAAGTAATGCTTCAATGATAAATGCTTGTCGCTCATCTTCATCATCTATATAGCAAGATAAATCAGTATTTAACTGATAAAGTTTTTTAGCGATGACCTTTAAGATCACTTTATTACAGTCACCTGAATAAAATTTAGATCTAACACAAGTTGCAAGTAAATCTGATCCATGTGCAACACTATGCATCCATCCTGTCCCTTGTACATATCCTCTGACATCAGTTTCATTATCCATGTAATCAATCGCTAAGTTTATAATCTTCTCGTAAACATCCTGAGGTAACTGTTCATGTTCTTCTAAATATTCAACAACGATTCCAATAATAAGTGCACTGAAACTTCTATCCAGCACAAGATGGTCAGTATCACTTTGGTTAACACTACCTAAAATAAATTCACAATACTCAAGTAACTGTAGCATTTGATAATCTTCCAATTTCCCACTTATAATTAAACGCGCAATTAAGTCAAAATTATCTTCACGAATATTGGCATTAGGATTTCCAATATTGAACATCATTAATTTAAATTCTTCTTCTGTTACTTGTTTGTTAAGCAATTCATTTTTATATCTTTCAATTAATCCTTCGATAGTCATTAAGAACACATCCTTTAAGAATTAAATCTTTATTTCAATTCTAATTATCAAATGTTAAATTTGGCCATTGCTTATGCCATTGTTTTCGATTAATTCTATCCAAATAAACATCATATCTACCAGAGTCATGATTAAAGTATTGAGTTGGTGAAACAATACCATTAAACAAATCTTGAACACTGTAGTTATAATGTACTTCTAACTCACCATTTTTCATCCTAGCACAAATAGCTGTTGGCGCTTCTGTATAATGATCTACAGCATCTTTCGAATCAAGATATTGATTAAAATCATTTTTCAAATGCATTCTCGCTTGGTTTTTTACTGACCAAGGTATGCCAGAATCAATATCTCTTAATTGCTGTTCATATCGCTTCTCAATAGATTCATCTAGACAGTCAGCATTATAAAATATAACATCAACATCATTATATGGTGTCTTATCTGTATAACCATGAATCGTATCCCAAATTTTATTTCTTATAAATCCCGCGCTAACCCAGGAATCATTTAAATTCAGGCTTTCTACAACTTCTAAAATATAAATCATATCCGCATCACTTTTAATAAGGTCATAAATAGCCTTCATAAACACACATCCCATAAATTCTCTTACTCATTATTATATTGTATTTTTACAATGAATGAAATGCATGGGCATATAAAGGTATTGATAATTATAAAACTGCATAATATAATAATTATCAAATTGCGGTACATATCTGCGGAGTGTACTTGAGGTTGACTGTTGCTGACGGTCGCCTCTTTTTTTTAACTTACTATATAAAAACATACTAATAGAAGTATATAAGTTAAATTTATAACCATGTAGGAATTTATTATTAGAGAGAATAAGTTTCCCTATAAGAATAAGAAACGTACTTGTTACAAGTGCAGCTATATGATGAATGATTTAGAGGTAACATTAATCTTTAATCTTGTATGGAGACTCGTTTTAGTTTATTATTTGGCCATAATATGAATATGCGGGAGTACCCGTAGTGAAGCCCCCAATTCAAGAATTGGGGGCTTTTGCTTTATTAATTGGGGATCGAAAAGATGAACAAATTAGAAGGGATAGGGAGTTAGACATGACTGAGAGAAAACCTTTATTAGATTATGATAAACAGATTAAAAAATTAAAAAATATGGGTGTTTCATTTAATATAATAAACGAAGTAAAAGCAAAGGAAATCCTTTGCATGAACACTTACTTTTTTAAACTTGCTTACTATAGAAAAAACTTTTACAAATACGAAGACGGGTATAGAATCGAATTTGCCTATTTATCTGATTTAGCTAATACAGATATGCGTTTCAGATATACATTACTTCATATGACTTTAGATATTGAACACGCTATTAAGTGTTTGGTAATGAGACTAATAACTGAAAATGAAGAAGAAGATGGTTATTCAGTTATTAATGACTTTTTATCCATTGACCGCTCTAAATATAAAGAAATTGATAACACTAACCAACCTCTTACTTTAGAAGAAATTAAAACCGAAAATAAAAACCATCTTTTTAAACACCTTAAGAAAAACAATGATTATCCTTCAAACATTCAAAAGTATATAGATGATCCACCCATTTGGTTTTGTATTGAAATTATGCAATTAGGGCAATTAACTTCTTTCGTCGAATTCTATTTTAATAGAGTTAATGATGAAGAACTTAAATTACCTTCCAAATTAATGAGACTAATGAAAAACATCAGAAATCGTTGTGCTCATAATCAAGCTATCCTTATCAATCTAGATAAGGATGATAACACGAGAACCCCTAAAGAATTGATGTCGATGACTAGTAAATATAAATTACCTAACAGGGTATATAAAATTAGAACTTTTATTGATATACTTGCCACTTTTGAATTACATTCTTTACTTTGCAGCGACGGAATAAGAAAAGGTAGAAAACCTTTGATATTGGATATGCAACAGAGATACAAACAAAATTTTGATTACTATTGTAAGACCCCACATATCCAAAGATTTTTCAAAGCTTTAGATAAAATTATTGACAACTATGATATTAAACTATAATATTAATTTCGAGGAAAGGGATTAGGTCCCGCAAGATTCTATAATCTTGTAAGTTTTAAGAAGAAGGGCTATACATTTTTAATGTATAGTTCTTTTTTTATGCTCAATTTCCTAGAATCATTCCCATGCTGTGGATTTTTTATAAAAATGAACACAAAAATAACCCTCTAGCCTGATTGCTAGAGGGTTATGTTATACGCTAACTCTTATTGTTCTTCTTTAACGTATGGTAATAAAGCCATGTGACGTGCACGTTTGATAGCTACAGTAAGCATACGTTGGTATTTTGCTGAAGTACCTGTTACACGACGTGGTAAGATTTTACCTCTTTCTGAGATAAACTTTTTAAGTAAATCTGTATCTTTGTAGTCGATATGTGTAATACCGTTTGCTGTGAAGTAACAAACTTTTTTACGACGACGACCACCTCTTCTTGGTCCACCTGCCATGATTGTGTTCCTCCCTTCTCGTTAAATCTTTATCAATTTATATTCGTTTCAATCAACTATTAGAACGGCAAATCATCATCACTGATATCAATTGGGCCATTAGCGTTTGCAAATGGATTACTTGATTGTTGATTATTTGACTGTTGATTTGAAGGTGCTTTTTGTCCTTGTTGTTGGTTACCACCAAAGTCTTGTCCATAATTTTGGAATTCGTTATTATTTTGGTTATATGATTGATTATCATTACCAGATTGACGTTGATTTGCGCCTTTTGGTTCAAGGAATTGAACACTATCACAAACAACTTCAGTTACATAAACACGACGACCTTCTTGGTTCTCGTAGCTACGAGATTGTAGACGACCTTCAACTCCTGCCAGACTACCTTTAGATAAGTAATTGTTTACATTCTCTGCGGGACGTCTAAATACAACACAGTTGATAAAGTCAGCTTCTCTTTCACCTTGCTGATTCGTATAAGTACGATTAATAGCTAAAGTAAAAGTAGCAACTTGAACGCCTGAGGGTGTTACTCTGTATTCCGGATCTTTAGTTAATCGACCGACTAATACAACACGATTAATCATTTAATCTCCCCCATTTTATAAGTTAAATTATTTTTCTTCTTCGCGTACTACGATGTGACGAATGATATCATCAGAGATTTTTGCTAAACGATCAAATTCACTGATAGCTTCGTCATTTTCAGACTTAACTCTAACGATGTTGTAGAAACCTTCTGTGAAGTCTTGGATTTCATAAGCTAAACGACGTTTACCCCAATCCTTTTCTTCGATGATTTCTGAACCGTTTGAAGATAAGATTCCTTTAAAACGCTCAACGACAGCTTTTCTAGCTTCGTCTTCGATATTTGGACGTACTACGTACATTACTTCATATGTTCTCATCAATTTACACCTCCTTGTGGTCTATGCGGCCTAATAACTCAGTATTAAGCAAGGAATAATTTTCATTACTCACAATCAAGAATTATAGCATAGAGTATTACTTTTTACAATCTTTTTTAATAGAGATATTGTTTAATAACGTTTCTTTTACACTCAAACAAACCTTATTTCTATTCTTTTTTAAGAACTATACTTTTCTTACATACATTATTGTTATGTAATTTATTTTTATGTAATTCTTCTTGTACACTTAAACCAATATCTAAAGCTGGGCTAGTGTGGTATGTTATTTTATCACAATTTGATATTTGCTTATATGCTTTCAATGTATTTTCAGTAATATCCAATGCAGGACTTTGATGTAATGTAGAAGCTAAAGTTATAGTTATTAACGTTGACTTAATCATGTTGTTCCCCTTTTTAATTGTTTTTGTAGAAGATATAATCTTCATAACCATCTGAGAAATCAATAGACTTTTTAATTTTGACTGGTAATCCATTTTTGTCCCATGCAACAAATCCAAAGGTAATATCTTTAATGTCTTTCCCAGTATTATTTCTTATGTATGCTTGTAGTGCAACGGGATATAATGATTTATTATCTTCGCTTCGAATTAAGTACCTACCATTTTCAATCACTATATCTTGGTTTTCTAACTTATTTTCTAATGATTGAGCATTTCATGTATTTGACTCTTTTTTTACTTCTGATTTGCCTTCTACTTTACTTTCATTTTTTGTAACTTCTTTATCGCTATTTACTTCGTTTTCTTTATTTTTCATCTTACTCCCAAAGGCTTTCAATGGTGTAATCTATATTTAATTTATTATAATCTAACTGCAGCTATTAATATAATAATCTTTAATCATTTCATTATATAAGTGTCATATACACTCTTCTCTTAATCATAATGATATGAAGTTTTCTTACCCAACTCAATATTGTTTATTTTTTTATAATTCAATGAAAAATCTACTTGTAACAGTATATAGTTAAGTATTAAAATAACAGTGTTCAAGATAGATTATACAGTAGTTATTATAATAAGGCTCAACCCATATATTATGGATAAAATAGAAGGGATAGGAATTTAGATGGATAATATATTTATTATATTAAGTATTAAAGAGGGGTGGTCAACACTTCTATCAGCTATATTGGGCGCTATATTAGGTTCATCTATTACATCAACAATAAATTATTACAATAGTAAGAGGCAATTATTAAATGATTTAGATAGTAAATCAGAGTTTCGCAAAAGACTATATGATGTAGCTTCGAATCCAACTCCTTGTATGAAAGATGTATTAACAATAAGAACATCGCTCCGCTTTATAAAAAAGAATACAAAAAATAATACTCAAGAAGATTTTGATATGATAACTAATGATATTATTGATTTTTGTGATACCATTGAAAATGAATATTATAACTCTCTTTATAAAAAAAATTTTAAATTGACTAATAAAGACACTAAAATTTTACAGTTATATACTCGATATTTATTAAAACATCATTGGGAAAAAAACCAAGTCAAGTTGTTCGGTTCTGCTCTTTGGGAAGGTCAAAATTTAGGTTATATAAACGAATTAAAATATGAAATTCAAAAAATCGAAAGTCAATATTTAAAAAATTAAAAACAATTCGGATTTTCTATAAAATCAAACAAAATAACCCTCTAATACGATTTTAGAGGGTTATTCTCTATGTTAAGTTAATACATAACTATGTATTCTGATAATTTCAAATCTTTACTAATGAGTTTAGTTCATACTTTACATTTAGTATTATAATCTACTTCTTTTCTTTTAATTTCACATAAGATGTACTTTTCTTAACACCTGTAGATCTTAATATATCAGCAACACTTAATCCATTTTCTTCTCTATTCTTATAGCTCGTTCTCTACCTTCTTTATTCTGTTCAACAATAAGATATCTTTCAAATTGTGCAAATGAACCTAGAATATTAAAAACTAATGTATTTAAACTATTATTACCCGCTTCAAAAGTTAATTGTTCTTTCAGGAATTTTATAGATACACCTTTATCATTAAGATAAGTAACTATTTTACTTAGATTACTTATAGATCGGGCAAGTCTATCAACTTTTGTAACTATGATTAAATCACCATGCCTTACATACTCAATCATTCTTTCTAGTTCATTTCTCGTTTTAGTAGAGGTGCCGGTAACCTTTTCTTCAAATATCTTTTAGACACCATACTCATTAAGCTGCTCAATCTTACTAACCAAACTTTGTCCTATTGTACTGACTCTAGCATAACCAATTTTCAACTATAATACTCCTATGTCTAAAATATATAAATATCTGAACTTTTGATTATGGAGCATATTTTAAAATTAAATCAACTATTAATTATTGTAACTATAGCATTCTTTTAACTTGTCCAAAAGTTTAAATTCTAGACTAAAAAAACATCACTCAATAAAGAATATTGTTTTAATATTAACTTATTATTTTTTCTTTTAATTTATTAAATTCAACTTCACTTATAAGCCCTTTACTTTTCATATCTGCTATTTTTTCTAATTGTTCAACTATGTTTGTATTGTTATTAATTTCTGTTGATATTTCTGTATTACTTTCTTTGTTAAATTGATCACTTTCTGAATCGTTTATATTATCTTCTTTAACATGTTCATTTTCTATTTTATCTTCATTTTCTATGATTTTTGTTAAAATGCTATGCCAACTATATATACAGTTTATTGCTTTAGTATATTCATTACTTGTTTTCTTAATTGGGTATTTACTTTCTAAAAATGGTAAGTCAAAAACACTATTGCGTTCATCATTTAAAACAATTCGTAAAGTAATATTTTTAATTTCAGTTGTCCCTGTCTTCTTTCCAGATAAACCACCAATAATAGCACCTGTACCTCCCGCAATTACACCACCAATTCCAGCACCAACTAATTGACTTGCTCTATTTGTCTTACTCACTGTTACACTATCCTCTATAATTTCAACACTGATAATATCTTTATAATCAAATGTTCTAGTTATTATATTGTAATGTCTGTAACTATCTGCTGTTCTAAAATGTTTTGAAGTGTTTAAACCTAGCTTAATAAATTTTTTTTGTTCATTTATTCCAATGTAAAAATTTTCATTTTGTCCATATATCTCTCTATCAGCGTCAAACAATCCTTTCATTGAGGGTAAATCTCTATCTTTCACTTTTCGAACATTGTCTGACGGAATCATTTCTAAAACTACAAAACATGCAATCATTAAAATAAAACATATAAACAAAAACATCATGTTTTACTCACCTCATTATTTTCTATAATTAATTAAATTATACTAAGCTTTTTTATGTCTAACAATAAAATTTTACATAATTTTACATAAAAATATGATGCTAACAACTTTCAATTGTTAACATCATTGCATGTATATTAGTAAACTCTCAAATCACTAATATACTGAGTATATCCTCTACCTCTACTATCTTTTTTAAGGTTTGCTATATTCTTTCTAATATTCATAAACATATTATTCTCACTATTTTATATCCATTGTAAATTTCCAAATCTATTATCAAGTGTATCAAGATTAATTGGTCTACTACGTTATTTATATAAACTATCAGAACTTACAAAAAGTATTATGTTCTTTACCGAAAAAGAAAAAGCCAATAGTGCATAAACACTACTGGCCTTTATCTTACACATTAAATCTAAAGTGTACAACGTCTCCGTCTTTCATTAGGTATTCTTTACCTTCTAATCTTACTTTACCCGCTTCTTTAGCACCGTTCATGCCATTATTTGCTAATAAATCGTCATAACTTACGGTTTCTGCTCTTATAAAGCCTCTTTCGAAGTCTGTATGGATGATTCCGGCACATTGTGGTGCTGTCATGCCTTCTTTGAATGTCCATGCTCTTACTTCTTGTTCACCTGCTGTAAAGTATGTTGCTAATCCTAATAAGTTATATGATGCGCGGATTAATTTGTCTAATCCTGCTTCTTCTACGCCTAAATCTTCTAAGAACATTTCGCGATCTTCGTCATCTAATGTTGCTAATTCTTCTTCGATTTTTGCTGAAATCACGATAACTTGTGAACCTTCGTTACTTGCGTATTCTTCGATTTTTTGTACGAATTCGTTATTTTCTGGGCTTGCTACTTCATCTTCTGCTACGTTTGCTACATATAACATTGGTTTAGAAGTGAGTAAGCTTAAATGTTTCACGATTGCTTTTTCTTCTGGTGTGAATTCTAAACTTCTTACTGGGTTATTGTTTTCTAAAGTTTCTTTAATTTTTGCTAATACTTTTTCTTCAGCTACGGCATCTTTATCTTTTTGTTTTGCCATTTTTGCTACTCTTTCATAGCGTTTTTCTACTGATTCTAAGTCAGCTAATACTAATTCCATATTAATAACTTCAATATCATCGATTGGATCTACTTTTCCTGATACGTGTGTAACATTTTCATCAACAAATGCACGTACGACTTGGCAAATCGCATCTACTTCACGGATATGTGATAAGAATTTATTTCCTAATCCTTCACCTTTAGATGCACCTTTAACGATACCTGCAATATCTGTAAATTCGAATGCTGTTGGTACAGTTTTCTTAGGTTTGACTAATTTCGTTAATTCTTGTAAACGATGGTCTGGTACTTCTACAATCCCTACGTTAGGATCGATTGTTGCGAAAGGATAGTTCGCTGCAAGTGCTCCTGCTTTCGTAATTGCGTTAAATAATGTTGATTTACCTACGTTTGGTAATCCTACTATGCCAGCTGTTAATGCCATATTTTATTCACCTTGTCCTTTTACTAATATTTTTTTAATTTTTTTATTAAACTCTTGTCTTGGTAGCATGATACTACGAGAACATTCTTCACATTTTATTCTAACATCTGCACCGAGTCTTATAATTTTAAATCTATTATACCCACATGCGTGTTGTTTTTTCATTTCAACGATATCATTTAACTCATATGATTTGATCATATTTTTGCCTCCCGATTAGATGATTATTGAATGTTATTTGGATTATAAGAAACCATTGTTGGAATTGGCGCTTGAATACCTTCTTTATCGAAGAAAGATTTCACTTCTCTTCTCAAGATTCTAGCACCTGATGCATGTTCATTTGGTTCTGTTTCACCTGCTATTTTAATCGTTGCTTCCCCTGCTGTCACAGTCTCTACACCTAAAATTTCAGGATCTTTAATGAATATTTCATATCTTTCTTTAACTGTCGGTAAAAATTCATTTAACTTGCTTTCAACTTCATCTAAATCTTCTTTAATAGATACAGGGATTTCTACGATAGCCATACCGTTATGAATTGAGAAGTTTACAATCTCATTCATTGTACCATTAGGAAGTATCGTTAAATCACCTGCAAACGATAATATTCTTGTAGATCTCATTCCTATTGATTGTACAGTACCTTCCGCAACAGTGGTACCTGTTGTATTAATTTTTACGTAATCGCCAACATCAAATTGATTTTCGAAAATAATAAAGAAGCCTGTGATGACATCTTTTACTAAGGTTTGTGCGCCGAAACCAATTGCTAACCCTACAACACCGGCACCAGCAATAATACTTTCAACTCTTATGCCTAAATTGCTTAAAATGGTTGTCGCAACTATAAACCATACGACATAGGAAATAACATTTTGTAGTAAGTTAACCATTGTTTTAGCGCGCTTGTTAGACTTCCCTACCCTCTTAGTTCCGTATTTCGTAGTAAAGAATTTCTCTACCACTTTATGAAGCACTTTAATAATGACGTAAGCTAATACAATGTAGAATATGCCGATTAATATTTGTTCTATCCACTTTTGCCAATTTTCTGGATCCATAAATGGGTCAATCAATTTATGGATGATGTTCATAATCTTATTCACTTTTTACACCTCTTATTCATCTAACAATAATTCTAATATTCTCTTATATTCTTCTTCAGAATTAAATTCAAGAGAAATTTTACCTGCTTTTTTAGTCTTAGAAATATCAATATTCGTTCCAAATTTTTCTTTTAATTGATATTCATGTTTAACTAAGAAATTAGGTTTCAGTTGTTTCGTTTTCTTTTTCTTGTCTTGGCCTTGAGCATTTAACTGTTTAATATATTCTTCTAATGCTCTTACACTCATATGTTCTTTTACAACTTTTTTAGCCACTTGATCTAATTGATGTTTCTTATCTAAACCAAGTAATGTTCTACCATGTGCGCTTGATATTTTTTCTTCGTTGATTAGTTTTTTTACACTTGGTGGCAACTTCAGCAACCTTAAGACATTTGCAATGTATGATCTTGATTTTCCTAATCTATCTGCTACGTCTTGTTGTTTTAAGTTCAGTTCTTCCATCATCGTCGCATAACTTTTTGCTTCTTCTAGAGGTTTTAAATTTTCACGTTGAAGATTCTCTATAATAGCGAGTTCTAACATTTCTTCATCGCTTAAATTTTTAATGATTGCCGGTACTGAATCTTTGTTAGCTAATTGACTCGCTCTAAATCTTCTTTCACCTACAACAATGTCGTAACCTTTTATCGTTTCTCTTACGACGATAGGTTGCAACACACCATGTTGTGAAATCGACTGCGTTAAATCTCTCAAAGCTTCTTCATCAAAATAATCTCTCGGTTGATATGGATTCCTTCTTAATTTTTCTAAAGGAAGTTCAACAGTTTTATCATGACTATGGTTATAAGAAATCTTATCTGTTAATGCTTGATTTCTTTCTTTCATTTCATCACCACGTTATTTATTCTCGTATGTTTCACGTAAAACATCCAAATTAGATTATAACAATTTTGAAAGGGATATGCACAAAAGAAAAGTTGAGCGATAAATTAAAATATTCAGAAAAGTTGTTGACAAAAAAATATACGCATAGTATTGTGTAATATATCAACAACGAAAACAAATAAAATCACGATAAAAAGGAAAGTAAATCTTACACTGCAATCATCAGAGAGTTCCCATTTGCTGAAAGGGAACATTGAAAGAAAGATTGAAAATGGCCTTGGAGTGGTGGCATCGATATTGAGGTGTCAACGGGATCGCCCGTTATAGCGATACAGTATTAAAGTCTCTTTAGTGATGATGGCGTACTGGAATTTGTTCACCAATTTTACTGCCATTATATCTTCTTGTAGGAGACTCGTACTTATAGAGGTAATGTCAGTAATGTCATTGCGAACAAAGGTGGTACCGCGAGCTAAGCTTTCGTCCTTTACATCCGATTTATTTCGGGTTTAAAGGACGGAAGCTTTTTTTATTTTTATTTTTAAATTCATTAGGGAGGAAGGCTATTATGAAATCTACTCAACTCGCTCAAATTTCATTAACTAAAGACCATACCGGGGCAACGACAAACCCAATTTATCTTTCAACAGCCTATCAACATGAAAAATTAGGTTGTTCAACTGGTTTTGATTATACAAGAACGAAAAATCCAACTCGCTCAAACTTTGAAGAGGCATTTGCCAAACTTGAAGGTGGTAAATACTCATTTGCAACTTCAAGCGGTATGGCTAGTATCCAATTAGTTTGTAACTTATTTAAACCAAATGATGAAATCTTAGTGTCATTCGACTTATATGGCGGCACATTTAGACTATTTGAATTTTACGAAAAGCAATACAACATCAAATTTAAGTACATTGATTTTTCAAATATTGATGAAGTAAACGCATCGATTAATGAACATACACGCGCATTCTTTATTGAACCTATTTCAAATCCGTTAATGTTCTCAGTAGATTTAAATCCTTTATATGAAATTGCACAAGCAAGAAATATATTAACGATTATAGATAACACGTTCTTAACACCATACTTATCAACACCATTAAAAGACGGTGCTGACATCGTCTTACATTCTGCTACAAAGTACATAAGTGGTCATAATGATGTGTTAGCTGGCATTGTCACTGTATCAGATGATTACTTAGGTGAAGTGCTTGGCCAGTTTCATAATATGATCGGTGCAACACTCTCACCATTCGATAGTTATTTATTATTGAGAGGCTTAAAGACATTACATTTACGACTTGACCGTTCTACTGAAAATGCTCAAAAGTTAGCACAATCACTACAATCTGTTGAAAGCATTGATGAAGTTCTTTACTCAGGTCAAACCGGAATGTTAAGTATTCGTTTAAACAATGCATATAGCGTTGATAGCTTCTTACAAAATATTAAATTATGTATTTTTGCTGAAAGTCTTGGCGGTACTGAAACATTTATCACATTCCCATATACACAAACACATGTAGATATGGCAGATGAAGAAAAAGATAAACGCGGTATAGATGAATATTTACTCCGTTTATCTATTGGAATAGAAGATTATGAAGATATTTACGAAGACATACTACAAGCCTTAAAAAATTCAAGAAAAGAAGGAGTGTCAATATGAGCTATTCAAAAGAAACGTCTTTAATATTGGATTCCACTAGAGGTAACGAGCACTTATCAAGCAATCAACCATTATATTATTCATCCACTTATCATCAAGAAACTTTAGGTGGAAATCAAGAATTTGACTATGCACGCAGTGGTAACCCTAATAGAAAGTTACTTGAAGAAAAGTTAGCAGATTTAGAAGGCGGTAATTACGGATTTGCATTTAGTTCAGGAATTGCTGCAATAACAGCTGTCTTCTTAACATTGAAACCAGGAGACCACGTGATTCTACCAGATGATGTTTACGGTGGAACGTTCAGACTAACAGAGCAAATTCTTAAGAAATTCGAAATAGAATTTACAACTGTCGATCAAACAGACTTACAAAATATCAAAGAAGCTGTTCAAGAAAATACGAAACTAATCTATGTTGAAACACCTTCTAACCCACTCTTTAAAGTGACAGATATTGATGGTGTTAGCCAAATTGCACGTAAACACGACGCACTATTAGCTGTCGATAATACATTTATGACACCGTTAGGACAATCACCATTGAAACTAGGTGCTGACATCGTCGTTCATTCAGCTACGAAATTCTTAGGCGGTCACAGTGACCTCATAGCTGGCGCAGTAGTCGTGAATGACCCAGAACTTAAAAATGAAATTTACCTTATTCAAAATGGTACAGGTTCAGGATTAAGCGTTTATGATTCTTGGACACTTGCTAAACATTTAAAGACATTACCAATTAGATTTAAACAATCTGTTTATAATACAGAACAAATTTATAGATATTTAATCGAAAATGAAGCAATTGAAACAGTCTATTATCCAATCACAAATGACACACATTTAAGACAAGCTAAAAATGGCGGTGCCGTGCTCGGATTCAGACTTAAAGATGAATCAAAAGCACAAGCATTTGTTGACCATCTTAATATCCCTCTTGTATCTGTAAGCTTAGGTGGTGTAGAAACGATTCTTTCTCACCCAGCTACAATGAGTCACGCAGCTATTCCTGAAGAAGTGAGAGCTGAACGTGGTATCACTAACGGATTATTTAGATTGTCAGTCGGCTTAGAAGATGTCAAAGAATTGATCACAGATATCGATTGGGCATTAAAGGAGGCTACATATGAGTCTAAAAGAAGCGTTAAAGAACCAAATTTTAGTAGCTGACGGAGCAATTGGAACCATCCTCTACTCTGAAGGATTGGATACTTGTCCAGAAAGTTATAATTTGACACACCCTAACAAGATAGAACAAATTCACCGTTCTTATATTGAAGCTGGTGCAGATATTATTCAAACAAACACGTATGGTGCAAATTTTGAGAAGCTTCAAGATTTTAATTTAGAACATCGCGTGAAAGAAATTCATCGTGAAGCTGTACAAATCGCTAAAAGAGCGAGCAACGACCATACATTTATTCTAGGTACGGTAGGCGGTTTTCGTAATATCAAAAAGAGTAACTTATCAATTGAAGCCATTCAATATCATACAGAGATTCAAATTGAAACACTTGTTAATGAAGGTGTAGATGGTATTTTATTTGAAACATACTACGATTTAGAAGAATTACTTGCTGTCTTAAAAGATACAAAAGCAAGATACGACATTCCGATTATTGCTCAACTAACAGCTAGTAATACAAATTATTTGAGAAATGGTACACCTATACCAGATGCATTAGAAACATTAGTGAAAGCCGGTGCAGATGTCGTTGGTTTAAATTGTCATCATGGTCCATACCATATGATTAAGACATTTAAACATATTGACTTACCTGATCATGCTTACCTTTCATGTTATCCAAATGCAAGTTTGCTGGATTTAGAAGACAACGACTTGAAATACAATAACAACTCAGATTACTTTTCAGATGCAGCGAAAGAGCTCGTTAATCAAGGCGTCAGATTAATAGGTGGATGTTGTGGTACAACACCAGAACATATTAAAAAAATAAAGAATGTCGTCAAAGATTTAAAGCCTATCAAGCACAAAAATGTTATACCAATCGAAACAAAACAGTACAAAAAGCAAAATAAAGAAGAACCTAGTATTAAAGAGCTCGTTCAACAAAGACCAACCGTTATTGTTGAATTAGATACACCTAAACATTTAGATACGAATAAATTTTTCGATGGCATACAAGCCCTAGAAGATGCAGGTGTAGATGCAGTCACACTTGCTGACAATTCCCTAGCAAGCGTGAGAATTTCTAACATTGCCGCAGCAAGTATCATTAAACAAAAGTATAAAATTAGACCACTCGTACACTTAGCTTGCCGTGATAGAAACTTAATCGGCTTGCAATCTCACCTAATGGGACTTTCGTTACTTGGCATTAATGACATATTAACGATTACGGGCGACCCTTCTAAAGTGGGTAATTTCCCAGGCGCAACAAGTGTATTCGATGTTAACTCTAGTGGATTAGCTGAAATCATTACACAGTTCAATCAAGGTATAAACGCCGATGGAGATACATTGAGAAGCAATACCAACTTCTCAGTTGCAGGTGCATTCAATCCAAATGTAAGACGACTAGAGCCAGCAGTCAAAAGATTAGAAAAAAAGATTGAATCTGGCATGGAATACTTTATTACACAACCGATTTATGAACCTGAAAGAGTTAAAGAAATATATGAAGCAACTAAACATATAGACGCCCCGATTTTCATTGGTATTATGCCAATTACGAATTACAATAACGCACTCTTCTTACACAACGAAGTACCTGGTATTAAACTATCAGATACAGTGCTTAACACCTTTGAAAAAGTCAAAGACGACAGAGATGCAACAAGAGAACTCAGTATTAATTTGAGTAAACAATTGATTGATGCAGTACACCAATATTTTAATGGCCTGTACTTAGTTACACCATTTTTAAAATATGATTTAACAGTTGAATTAGCAAATTATTCAAAACTAAAAACTGGAACACAAACCAAGGAGGCAATATTATGACAATTAAAACATCAAATTTAGGATTCCCAAGACTAGGTAAGAAAAGAGAATGGAAAAAAGCCATCGAAAGTTACTGGGCTAAAAAAATAGATAAAGCCGAATTAGATCAAACGTTGCAGGATTTACACAAAGAAATTTTAACAATTCAGAAAGACCATCATGTTGATCATATCCCTACTGGTGACTTCTCACTATATGACCACGTGTTAGATACATCATTACTATTTAACATCATTCCAGAACGTTTCCAAGGACGTCCTGTAGATGATGATTTATTATTCGATATTGCACGTGGTAACAAAGATCATGTTGCAAGTGCGTTAATCAAATGGTTCAACACAAACTACCACTACATCGTACCTGAATGGGACAACGTGTCACCTCAATTAAATAACAATGTGTTACTTGAGAAATTCAATTTCTCTAAAGAAGTTGGTGTAACATCTCATCCAGTTATTCTTGGTCCTGTTACATACGTAGCATTATCTAAAGGTGGCGACCAAAGTTTCGATGAAAAAGTAAGAACACTTTTACCATTATACAAAGAAGTATTCGAGCAATTAACTGAAGCAGGCGCTGAATACATCCAAGTAGATGAGCCAATTCTCGTAACAGACGGTGCAGCTGATCTTCAAGATATTACGAAAGAAGCATATGAATTCTTTAACGAAGCGGCACCAGCAGCGAAACTTGTCTTACAAACATATTTCGAACGCGTAGATTTAAACTTTGTTGGTCAATTACCAGTCTATGGATTCGGTTTAGACTTTGTACATGACAATGGCTTTAACTTACAACAAATCAAAGATGGCTTATTCCCTAAAGAAAAAGCATTATTCGCTGGTATCGTTGATGGTAGAAATGTTTGGTCTACTAATATTGAAGAGAAGAAAGCTTTAATCGAAACATTACAATCTTATACAGATGAATTAGTGATTCAACCATCTTCTTCATTATTACATGTACCAGTTACTTTAGAAGAAGAAACATTAGACGACTCAGTTCGTGAAGGCTTAAGCTTTGCGACTGAAAAATTAGACGAACTATATGCTTTAAAACAATTATTTAACGAAAATGATGACACTTTATATAACGAATTAAAAGCACAGTATGAACGCTTCGAAAGTCAATCATTCAAACAACTAGAATATGACTACGATTCAGTTAAATCAGAACGTACTACACCATTTAAAGAAAGAAAAGTCTTACAAGATCAAGTATTAAATTTACCAGACTTACCAACAACAACGATTGGTTCATTCCCTCAATCAAGAGAAGTACGTAAATACCGCGCTGATTGGAAAAACAATCGTATTTCAGATGAAAAATACGAAGAGTTCGTACAAAATGAAATTAAACGTTGGATTGAAATTCAAGAAGAAATTGGATTAGACGTATTAGTACACGGTGAATTTGAACGTAATGACATGGTTGAATTCTTCGGTGAAAAGCTAAACGGATTCTTAGTAACTAAGTTTGGTTGGGTTCAATCATATGGTTCTCGTGCCGTTAAGCCACCAATCATTTACGGAGATGTTAAATGGACAGCACCATTAACAGTTAAAGAGACATTATATGCGCAAAGTTTAACTGACAAACCTGTTAAAGGTATGCTTACAGGTCCAGTTACAATTTTAAACTGGTCATTCGAACGTGTGGATATCCCACGTAGCGAAGTTCAAGATCAAATCGCATTAGCGATTAATGAAGAAGTTCTAGCACTTGAAGAAGCGGGTATTAAAGTCATCCAAGTAGACGAACCTGCATTGCGCGAAGGCTTACCTTTACGTTCTGAATACCATGAAGATTATTTAAATAAAGCAGTACATTCATTCAGATTATCAACTTCTTCAGTACAAGATTCAACACAAATTCATACACATATGTGTTACTCACAATTTGGTCAAATCATCCATGCGATCAAATCATTAGATGCTGATGTTATCTCAATCGAAACTTCAAGAAGTCATGGTGACTTAATCAAAGACTTCGAAGATATCACATATGACTTAGGTATCGGTTTAGGTGTATATGATATTCATAGCCCTCGTATACCTACAGAAGAAGAAATTACAGTCGCAATCGATAGAGCACTTCAAGAAATTGACCGTTCTCTATTCTGGGTAAACCCTGACTGCGGATTGAAGACAAGACAAGAAGAAGAAGTAAAACAAGCTTTAACTGTATTAGTTAATTCAGTAGAAAAATTACGTCAAGACAATACAGTTAAACAACCTAACTAATAAATGAGGTGATGTTATGTCATATCCATTATGGAACACGCTAAATCAACTGAAAGAATATAAATGGGTAGATTTAACGCATACATTTGATTCAGAATCTCCACATTTTTCAGCTTTTGAAAATGCAGAAACAAAAACATTGTATAAAGTTAAAGACGACGGTTTCTTTGCCCAATCATGGCAATTTCCTACACAATATGGAACGCATATAGATGCACCTATACATTTTGTAGAGCATAAGCGATATTTACATGAACTCGGTTTACAAGAAACAGTCTTACCTTTAATCGTGTTAGATTTTTCAAAAGAAGTAGCCCAAGATTCAGATTTCAGACTAACTAAAGAACACATCCTTCAATGGGAATCTGAAAATGGACCAATTGAAAGTGGAACGTTTGTCGCATTTAGAAGTGACTGGTCAAAGAAATGGCCAGATAAAGAGCAATTTGAGAACAAAGACAAAGATGGTCATGAACATCTCCCAGGATGGTCATTAGACGCACTTAAATACTTGTTTGAAGAGAGAAAGATCAAGTCAATCGGACATGAAACATTTGATACTGATGCTTCAGTAGACATCCGTAAAAACAATGACATTGTCGGTGAACGATACGTACTTGGTTTAGATACTTTTCAAATAGAACTGTTAACCGGATTAGATGAACTACCAACACGTGGTTCAGTTATATTAGCCATTAGCCCTAAACCTAAAAATGCACCCGGATTCCCTGTCCGAGCATTTGCTATTACCCCTAAATAATAGCACTGCCATATGATATTTTTGAGCGAGTATCATATGGCAGACTACCTTCCCTATATTAAATATATAAAAAGCACCTTTCGATGGAGATCGAAAGGTGCTTTACTGTTTAATATTTAGATACGGGTGATCCTCCGATTTGATAATCTATTTCTATCGCATTTTCACTATTTTTACGATATAAATAATAGAAATACATAGACCATAAAATCGTCAAACCAGCTGATAACCAATAACTAAGCGATAAATCCATCCCAAATCCTATTGGTTGGCTTAATATATATGTGAATATATTCCACGTCATAAATAAAGCAGGTATTAAAGCAACATAGAAATTCTTTTTAGATAGTAATAGATACATAGCGCCTATCCATAGTGCAATAACAGCTGTTGTTTGGTTTGCCCATGAGAAGTATCTCCATAGTATTGTGAAGTCTACTCTCGTTAAAATAAAACTAATAACAAACATCGGTATCGCAATTGCGAATCGATTCATTACTTTCTTCTGACCGAAATTAAAGTAGTCAGCTAAAATCATTCTCGCACTTCTAAATGAAGTATCACCACTTGTTATTGGTAATACAATAACACCTAATATCGCTAATGTTCCAAATACAGAACCTAATAACATAGTAGAAGCCTCACTCACTACAAGCGCCGCTTCACCTTTCGCTAACACTTCTTGTAGACCACCATAGCCACCAAATAAACTCATAGCAGCCGCAGCCCAAATCATCGCAATAATACCTTCAGCAATCATCATACCGTAGAATATTTTACGACCATTTTTCTCATTATTCGTCGTTCTAGAAATAATCGGCGATTGTGTCGCATGGAAACCAGATAAAGCACCACAAGTAATCGTAAAGAATAATAAAGGAAAAATTGGCGCCGAATCAGGATGCATATTTTTCAATGTTAATTCTGGTATTTCCGCACCAGTCATAATTAATCGTACAAAGATTCCTATTGCAGAAATCATCAAGATAAATCCAAATATCGGATAAACTTTACCAATAATTTTATCGATAGGTAGCACTGTAGATAAGAAATAATATAAGAAAATAACAAAAATAATAATACCTAAAGCCACTCTACCATCCATTAAAGAATGTAATAATAATGCCGGACTCGTAACAAATACAGTACCTGTCAATAACAATAGTAATAGTGTAAAGACGTTTACAAGATGTCTCATCACATTACCTAAGAACTTACCAGCTAATTCAGGTAAATGAGCTCCCTTATTACGTATAGAAATCATACCTGTTAAATAATCATGAACAGCACCAGCAAATATAGATCCTAATACAATCCAAATAAACGCAACAGGTCCATATAAAGCACCCATAATCGGTCCAAATATCGGCCCAACCCCTGCAATATTTAACAATTGAATCAATGAGTTCTTATTCGTCGACATCGGAACAAAATCAATATTATCCCTTTGATCATGAGCAGGCGTCGGACGTTCATCCTTAACACCAAACATTTTTTCAATATACTTGCCATATGTAAAATAACCTATAACTAATAAAACGATAGAAACTAAAAATGTAATCATTAAAATCCCCCTTTTTAAATGAAAACGTTTACAGAAAAGTATAAATGACTTTTTTACAAATAACAATAATATCTCGGAAATTTACAGAAATTCTATATAGAAACATAAAAAAGAGTTCAGGATATTGTTTAATATCCCAAACTCTATATTTTATTTCTTCTTATAAACTTTAATCGTAATTTCATAGAAGTCTTTATGTTCTTCATCAATTCGCTTGATTTTAATGCCCTCTTTTTCAACATTTTTAATGCTTTGTCCGAGTGTATCAAGTGCTTCGGTGATGTCTTGTTCAAATTGAAATTGTTTTGCTTTTACTTTTTCAGAGCCGCGTATTTTCTTAACGCGATCTTCTGTTTGTTTAACGTTTAAGTTCTGAGATTGTATGGATGTTAAGACTTCTTGCTGCCCTTCATCATCTAAACCTAACAATGCTCTTGCATGTCTTTCTGTTATTTCACCTTTTTGTAATGAAATAATAATAGGTTCTGATAATTTGAGCAGTCTTAATTTATTGGCTATAAATGATTGGCTCTTACCCATACTAACTGCTAAGTCATGTTGTGTAATGTCTTCTAAATCCAACAATTTCTTATAGGCTTCCGCTTCTTCTATAGCTGATAAATTTTCTCTTTGTATATTTTCAATCAGTGCAACGGCTGCTGTTTCTTTGTCATTTAATGGTTTAATAATAACTTCAGTTTCTGGTAAATCGTTATATTTCATTGCACGAAATCTTCGCTCACCTGCTATGATTTCATACATACCTTCTTCAATTGGACGAACAACAATAGGTTGTAATAATCCATGTTCTTTTATAGATTGTGCGAGTTCTTTAATTTTAGATTCATCGAATACTTTTCTCGGTTGATAACGGTTTGGCACTATTCTTTCTGTTGATACGACTGCCACATTACCTTCAGCTCGTGCTTCTTCTATGTGTTCTAATTCTTTGTCTTTAAGTCCAAATAATTTAGAAAAAGGCTTTTTCATCTCAATATACCTACTTTCGTTCATACATATTTCCCAGGAATTATTTTGTTAAAGGTTCTTTGTTTGGTGTTCCTGGCTTTCTTGGATACTTCTTAGGTGTTTGTCTTAATTTATCTATCGTAATAATCTGTCTCATACTTTCTTCAAGAGGTAGCGTAAATTCATGTACTGTTTTTACTTCTCCACCTAATACAGAAATTGCAAATTGTGCATCTTCTAACTCTTCATTACCTTGTGAGCCTTTTAATGCGACAAATTGACCGCCCTTTTTCACTAAAGGTAGACATAACTCACTTAATACAGATAATCGTGCTACTGCTCTTGCAGTTACAAGATCAAAGCTTTCACGATACTGTTGTGATTTACCGAATGTTTCTGCTCTATCATGTACAAAGTTTACTTGATCTAAGTCTAATGATGCAGCTAATTCATTTAAAAATTTAATTCTTTTATTTAATGAATCCACTATTGTAATTTGCAAGTGTGGATATACGATTTTTAAAGGGATGCTCGGAAATCCAGCACCTGCCCCTACATCACAGATCGTTTCAATTTCATTAAAATCTATATAAAAGCTTGGTGTCACTGAATCGAAGAAGTGCTTCAAGTACACTTCTTCTTTTTCAGTAACGGCTGTTAAGTTAATTTTCTCGTTCCACTCTACTAACATCTCAAAGTATGTTTCGAATTGCTTAATTTGTTTATCTGTTAATGTTATACCAGATTCTTTTAACGTATCAATAAAAGTTTGTTCATTCATGTTAGTTCACCTTCTGAATTTTACCTTGTTCAATGTACACAAGTAAAATTGAAATATCTGCAGGGTTTACACCTGAAATACGAGAAGCTTGTGCAATATCAAGTGGTTTAACTTCTTTAAGTTTTTGACGAGCTTCAGTCGCTAAACTATTGATTGCATCATAATCGATATTTTCAGGAATTTTTTTATCTTCCATACGTTTCATTTTTTCAACTTGTGCTAATGATTTTTGGATATAACCTTCGTATTTCGTTTGAATTTCTACTTGTTCTTGTACGTCTTCATCTACTGGTGAAGTTTCTTGTAAGATTTCCATAATAGCTGCGTAATCCATTTCTGGTCTACGTAATAAATCTAAAGCTAATATGCCATCTTTAAGCGCTGTTCCACCGCGACTTTCGATAACACTTTGTGTATGTGCATTCGGTTTAATACGAATACCTCTTAATCGTTCTTGTTCAGCCGAAATTGCTTCACGTTTTTGATTAAATTTAGCGTAACGTTCTTCAGAAATCATACCAATTTCATAACCGATATCTGTCAGTCTTAAGTCTGCATTATCATGTCTTAATAATAGACGATGTTCTGCTCTAGAAGTTAACAAACGGTATGGTTCGTTTGTACCTTTTGTTACTAAATCATCAATTAACACACCGATATAAGCATCTGAACGACGTAATATAACGTCTTCTTTACCTAATACTTTACCAGCAGCGTTGATACCTGCCATTAAACCTTGTCCAGCCGCTTCTTCATATCCTGAAGTACCATTGATTTGACCCGCAGTAAATAAGTTAGTAACGACCTTCGTTTCAAGTGTTGGCCATAATTGTGTTGGTACAATTGCATCATATTCAATTGCGTAACCTGCACGCATCATGTCTGCTTTTTCAAGACCTGGAATTGTTTCTAACATTTTACGTTGAACATGTTCAGGTAAACTTGTTGATAGACCTTGTACGTATACTTCTTGTGTCTTACGTCCTTCTGGCTCTAAGAACAATTGGTGTCTTGGTTTATCATTGAATCTTACAAATTTGTCTTCAATTGAAGGACAATATCTTGGACCTGTACCTTTAATCATACCTGAGTACATAGCAGATAAATGTAAGTTGTCATCGATTACTTTATGTGTTTGTTCATTTGTATATGTTAACCAACAAGGTAATTGATCTAAAATGTATTCTGTCGTTTCATAACTGAACGCACGCCCTACTTCATCACCTGGTTGAATTTCTGTTTTGCTGTAATCTATTGTATTACCATTCACACGTGGAGGTGTACCAGTCTTGAATCTCACGATATCAAAACCTAATTCTTTCAAGTGTTCAGCTAATTTAATAGATGGCATTTGGTGGTTTGGACCACTTGAATATTTCAAGTTACCTAAAATAATTTCACCACGTAAAAATGTACCTGTCGTTAATACAACAGCATCCGCTTCATAAGTTGAGCCGATAACCATTTCTACACCTTTAACTTTATTATCTTCTATAATTAAACGTTCAACCATACCTTGCATAATATCAAGATTTGGTTCGTCTTCAATCACACGTTTCATTTCTTCTTGATACAATACTTTATCCGCTTGTGCACGTAATGCTCTTACAGCTGGACCTTTACCAGTGTTTAACATACGCATTTGAATGTGTGTCTTATCGATTGTCTTAGCCATTTGACCACCAAGTGCATCGATTTCTCTTACAACAATTCCTTTAGCTGGACCACCAACTGATGGATTACATGGCATAAATGCTACACTATCAAGGTTAATTGTAAGCATTAATGTTTTTGCACCACGTCTTGCAGAAGCTAAACCAGCTTCTACACCTGCATGTCCAGCGCCGACAACAATAACGTCATATTTTTGTGTCAAAATTTTTCCTCCTTTTTATTTTCCGAGACAGAATTGACTAAACAGTTGGTCAATTAGTGAATCACTTGCTTCTTCACCAATTACTTCACCGAGCAATTCCCAAGTTTTGATTAAATCTATTTGTACGATATCTATAGGTACACCGTCTTCAGCAGATTGAATTGCATCATTTATAGATGTCTTAGCGTCTTTTAATAATGCAATATGTCTTGAATTTGAGACATATGTCATATCTTGTGCTTGTACTTGTCCACCAAAGAATAACTCTGAAATCTTCTGTTCAAGTTCTTCGATACCTTGTTGTTCAACCATAGAAGTTTGAACTAAAGGATGGTCACCTATCATTGCTTTTAATTCATCAATATCTAACTTCTGTTCTAAGTCCATTTTGTTAATAATCACAATCACATCTTCATCTTTAATGACATCAAATAGTTGATAGTCATTTTCCGTTAATGCTTCATTATAATTAAGAACAAATAAAATCAAATCCGCTTCTGATAAAGCTTTTCTCGATCTTTCTACACCTATTTTTTCTACGATGTCTTCTGTTTCACGAATACCTGCAGTATCCACTAATCTTAATGGTACGCCACGAACATTGACGTATTCTTCTAATACATCTCTTGTTGTACCAGCTACTTCAGTAACAATCGCTTTATTATCTTGAATCAAGTTGTTAAGCATAGAACTTTTACCTACGTTCGGTTTCCCAACAATGACTGTTGATAGACCTTCTCGCATAATTTTACCTTGCTGGCCAGTTCTTAATAACTGATCGATTTCATTTTCAATATGCCTTGATTCTTTTAATAAGAATTTAGTCGTCGCTTCTTCTACATCATCGTATTCAGGATAATCAATATTCACTTCTACTTGAGCGAGTATTTCTAATATAGACTGTCTTAAGCCTTTAATAAGACTGCTTAGACGTCCTTCCATCTGACCTAAGGCTACCTTCGATGCGCGTTCCGTCTTAGAACGGATGAAATCCATAACCGCTTCTGCTTGAGACAAGTCAATACGTCCGTGTAAGAATGCTCGTTTCGTAAACTCACCTGGTTCTGCCATTCTAGCACCGTTAGATAACGTTAACTCAAGTACGCGATTAACCGTTACTAAACCACCATGACAATTTATTTCAACGATGTCTTCTCTCGTAAAAGTCTTAGGCGCTTTCATGACAGCTACCATAACTTCTTCTACGACTTCATCAGTCTCAGGATCAATAATATGACCATAATTAATTGTATGTGATGCCACTTCAGTAATTTGTTTCTTACCTTTATATATACGATTAGCAATATTTAAGGCATCCGGACCACTTAATCGTACGATTGCTATTGCACCTTCACCCATAGGCGTTGAGATACTTGTAATTGTATCTAAATCCATGATATTCTCCTCCACCATTAATAACTATTCTATTGATTGTAAATGGTTTTGTAATATTTTTCGAATATATTGTTCGAAAAAATGCGGAGCGAGATGACTCACTCCGACTATTTTTATTTATTCTTAATGACTAAATATCGATGTGGTTCTCTTCCTTCAGAGTATGTTTCGATATTTTCAATTTTACTGACTGCTTGATGCATAATTTTACGTTCAAAGTTTGGCATAGGTTCCAATTTAACTGGTCTCTTTGTTTGAGTTGCTTTCTTAGCCATATTAAGTGCCAACTTCTCTAACGTTTCTTTACGCTTTTCTCGATACGATTCGATATCTAATATAAGCGTATAATAACCTTTAACAAATTGATGCATATAATTTTGACCTACTATTTGTAAGGCGTTCAAAATTTGACCACGCTTACCTATTATATAAGCAGCATTGTTGGAAGTCATATTAATATAAATTGTATTAGACTTAATCTCATATGAACCATCTACATCAATATTCATTTCTCTTATGATATTAAGTACATAATCTAAAGTGTTTTGTGCCACTTCATTTAATGAATCTTTTTTCTGATTGCGATCTTCACGTATACCTGTTTCTGACTGAATATCTTTTTCTTCTATTATTGTGTCTTCTTGATGTGTCACTTCATCTGTTATTGGGCTATTATCCTCTTCGACCGACGCGTGACGATTTTTTAATGCTTCAATTGATTCAAACTGTTTAAGTTCTGGATCGATTACAGTTAGTTCAATTTGTGCATCTTGTTTCATAAATCCAAAAATACCTTTTTTACCTTCATTAATAACATCAATTCTTACTTGTTGTTCTTGAACATTTAAATCTTCTAAACCTTGTTGTAGTGCTTGTTCTACTGATTGTCCTTCATAGCGCGATTTAAGCATGCTGCAACCTCCTAGTAATATATCAATACTTAGGGAATACGTTTATTAAAAACTTTAGCAATCTTCAATACATGCTCTAGACTCTTCTGTGTTTCAATGACTTTTAAATCAACAGCTTGGTTTCGAGCGATAACAATGATGTCTTTAGGAATAATATTTTCTTTATGATTCTTAAAACATTCTCTAATGGACCTTTTAATTCTATTTCTTGTAACAGCATTACCCATTTTCTTTGAAACACTTATACCTAATCTAAAGTGATCAAGATCATTTTCAGCTGTGTAAATAACAAATTGTCTATTAGCGACTGACTTACCTTTTTTATAAATTCTTTGAAAATCATTATTTTTCTTTATTCGATAAGCCTTTTCCACAAACATCCACTCCACAATACATCACTTAATTATTGTTTATTATACAAAACAATTCCTTCAATTAAAACAAAAAAAAGACCACTGCTCTTCAGTGATCTTAAGCTGATAATACTTTTCTACCTTTACGACGACGGCGAGCTAATACTTTACGGCCGTTTTTAGAACTCATACGTGCACGGAAACCGTGTACTTTACTATGTTTACGTTTATTTGGTTGATACGTACGTTTTACCATTTAAGAACACCTCCATTAATTATTCTTAACATCTAATTCTACATTAGATTATCATTTGTATGATATTCATTTATATATATCAGAAGATTAGTTTCAAAATTATTTATACCATACGTGTGATTTGTCACAATTTCAATAACTACTAAACTATAACAAATCAGATTTTAAAAATCAAGAAGAAATTTACAACTTCTATTTATTAAGTTATCCACTTATTCACAATGCATAACCAACTTTTTGTGGATAAATTGATTAAGATTTATTCTTATTCACAAAATAATCTCACCAAACTGCACATATTCACAGGTATTTGACAACTCGATTTGTTTAAAAGTATAATTGTGTGGATAAGTTATACAAAGCATTGATATTACTGTGATTATTTCATAAATATTTACGTGTAAAGATTGTGGACAAGAGAATTATAAAGTGTAGTTATCCACCGTTTGTGTGTAAGTTGTGGATAATAATTCACAGCCTGTGATTTTCTTTATCAACAATCTTATTTTATGTGTATAACTCAATAAATTTAAATGAGAAAGAGGACTTTTATGAATTCAAAAGAAGAAATTTGGGAGCAAGTGTTATCTATTGCTGAAGATCAAATCGCTTCTGCTGGTTATAATACATGGTTCAAAGGGACATACTTACATCAAATTGATAGTAAGCGCGCAATAGTTGTTGCACAAAGTCCTTTTGTTGCTGAGTGGTTAACCAATAAATATCATGAACACGTCACAAACTTTATCTATGAAGTGATTGGAGACAAAGTTCAAGTTAAATTTATATCAGAAGAAGATTTACAAAGTGAAGATTTCACTGAACAGCCAGAAAAACCTAAAGAAACTGAAGCATATGAAGAAGTTACAAATAGTCAGCTGAACAGTAATAACACTTTTGATACATTCGTTATTGGGCCTGGTAACCAGTTCCCGCATGCTGCTTCACTTGCAGTAGCTGAAGAACCAGCCAATGCTTATAATCCGCTTTTCATATATGGAGGCGTAGGTTTAGGAAAGACACATTTAATGCATGCAATTGGTCATTATGTGCTTGAACAAAATCCAAATGCGAACGTTCTATATACATCAAGCGAAAAATTCACAAATGAATTTATTAAGTCTATACGTATGAACGATACGGAAAGCTTTAGAGACAAGTATCGAAACATCGATGTGCTCTTAATAGATGACATTCAATTCATTCAAAAGAAAGAACAAACGCAAGAAGAATTCTTCCATACTTTTAATGATTTACATCAAAATAAAAAGCAAATTGTCATCTCAAGTGACCGTCCGCCTAAAGAAATTCCAACTTTAGAAGATCGTTTAAGAACACGTTTCGAATGGGGATTAATAGTAGATATTACGCCTCCTGACTTTGAGACGAGAATGGCTATTTTACAAAAGAAAATCGAAGAAGAAAATTTAGATATACCTGTTGAAGCTTTAACTTATATCGCTAATTCTATTCAATCCAATATACGTGAATTAGAAGGTGCTTTAACAAGAGTATTAGCATACTCCAAACTTAGAAATAAACCGATCAACACAGATTTAGTAGCAGAAGCGCTTAAAGATATTATTTCATCACCAAGATCAACTAAAATCACGATTCAAGACATTCAACAAGCCGTTAGTAAAATGTATAACGTTAGAATCGAAGACTTTGCTGCTAAGAAACGTACAAAATCAATTGCATATCCGAGACAAATCGCTATGTATCTATCAAGAGAACTTACTGATTTTTCATTACCTAAAATTGGTGAAGAATTTGGTGGACGAGATCATACAACTGTCATCCATGCACATGATAAAATTAAAAAAGATTTAGAAAATAATCCAGAACTCAAAAATGATTTAGAACAACTAGAAAAACAAATCCGTGGATAATGTGGATAAGTTGTGCACAGTCATACACAGTTTATCAACATGTGAATAACTTTTATATCGCTATTTAAAGCGAGTTATCCACCAATCCACAGCCCCTATGACTATTACTATGATTTTAAAAGATATATAATTAAATATATAACGACTGGAAGGAGTTTTATAAGTTATGAAATTTACAATTCAACGAGATTACTTTCTTAATCAATTGAATGATACATTAAAAGCTATTTCACCAAGAACTACATTACCGATACTTACAGGAATCAAGATAGATGCGACAGATAAAGGCATCATCTTAACAGGATCAGACTCTGAAATATCGATAGAAATAACAATAAATCAAAATATTGATGGTGAAAAAATTGTAGATATTGAAGAAAAAGGTTCTGTAGTACTTCCAGGACGTTTCTTTGTAGATATCGTTAAAAAATTACCAGGTAAAACCGTTAATTTATCAACGAATGATCAATTTAAAACACTTATCACATCAGGACATTCTGAATTTAACGTAAGTGGTTTAGATCCAGATCAATATCCATTATTACCACAAGTATCTGAAGACGATGCCATTAAATTACCAATCAAAGTATTAAAGAACATTATCGCACAAACGAACTTTGCAGTGTCCACGTCAGAAACACGTCCTGTATTAACAGGTGTTAACTGGCTTATTCAAAACAATGAACTGATCTGTACTGCAACAGATTCACACAGACTTGCATTAAGAAAATTAAAATTAGAAGACGAAGAAATCGATGATAAAAATGTGATTATTCCAGGTAAAGCTTTATCTGAATTAAACAAAATCGTTTCTGATTCTGAAGAAGACATCAATATCTTCTTTGCAAGTAACCAAGTATTATTTAAAGTTGGTCACATTAACTTTATTTCAAGATTACTTGAAGGGAACTATCCAGATACAACAAGATTATTCCCAGAGAACTATGAAACTAAAATCATCTTAGATAACAGTGAGTTCTATCATGCAATAGACCGTGCATCATTATTAGCACGTGAAGGTGGTAACAACGTCATTAAATTATCTACGGATGTTGATAAAGTTGAATTATCATCTACTTCACCAGAAATCGGTACAGTTAAAGAAGATGTATCTACAGACAATGTTGAAGGTGAGTCATTAAAAATCTCATTCAACTCTAAATACATGATGGATGCATTAAAAGCTATCGACAACGATGAAGTACAAGTAGAATTCTTTGGTACAATGAGACCATTTATTCTTAAACCTAAAGACGACGAAACAGTCGTACAACTTATCTTACCGATCAGAACATATTAATCAGCATGTAATGGCTGGGACCCGATTTGGGTCTCAGCTTTTTTTGTGTCAAGTTTACTTGACATAGTGTAAAAATTCATATAATGTAAAGTTAACTTGACAGGAAGTGATGAATTGAAAAACAAAGTTTATGAATATCGTACACAGAAAAACATGACGCAAAGTGAACTCTCTCGATTGGTTAAAGTGTCTAGACAAACTATCAATTCTATTGAGCGTTACAAATTCAATCCCACGTTAGTATTAGCACATAAGCTTTCTCAAGTGTTCGAAGTATCTATTGATGAATTATTTATTTTTGAAGAAGACGAGAATATAGATATTTCAGAATTAGAATCCAAAGAAAAGGAGTAAACATTATGACATTACTAATTAAAGATGTTTCCAAGAAATTCAATGACTTTACGGCAGTACATGATGTTAATTTGGAAGTTCCTAAAGGTACGATGTATGGATTTTTAGGTGGAAATGGTGCAGGTAAAACAACAACATTTCGTATGATTTTAGGTTTATTACCAAAGACAACAGGTGTTGTGACGTTTAACGATAAGCCAATTGACTATAATATGACGAATACGATTGGTTATTTACCTGAAGAAAGAGGCTTACATCCAAAATTAAAAGTTTGGGAGCAAGTGCAATATTTAGCTGAGCTAAAAGGCATGAAAAGAAAAGATATTTCAGAAGCATTAGATTATTGGTTAAAACGATTTGATGCATTCGAAAATAAAGAAAAAAAGATCGAAGCATTATCGAAAGGTAATCAACAAAAAGTTCAACTGATTGCAGCAATCATTCATAAACCCGAATTATTAATTCTTGATGAACCATTCAGTGGACTTGATCCAGTCAATGTTGAATTGCTTAAAGCTGCTGTTAAAGATTTAAAAGAACAAGGCACAACGATTATATTCAGCTCGCATAGAATGGAACACGTAGAAGAACTTTGTGACTATATTTGCATTATGAATAAAGGTAAAGCAGTCGTTGCTGGTTCTCTTGATCAAGTTAAAGACGACTTTGGTAAGAAAGATGTATTTATCGAAGGCGACTACGATTTAGGATTCTTAAAAGACTTTGAAGGTGTAGAAGCATTTAAAACGACTAAAAAAGGCGTTAAAATCACAATTTCTGATGAAAAATATGCAGAAAATATTTATCAAAATGTGACGAAGTTAGGTTACCTCAAACGATTCCAAGTTGCAGAACCATCTCTAAACGATATCTTTATAGCTAAGGTAGGTGATAAGCATGAATAAATTCTGGCCGACATTTAATTTAACGTATATGCAAAAAGTGAAAAGTAAATCATTTATCATCATGACTGCAATTTTTATGATTTTAATCTTTGCATTAAGTAATATCGACAAAATTATTGATTTCTTTGATAACGATAGTAAAGTTGTCGCGATACAAACAGATAACGATATGATCTATAAAGTATTAGAAAAGCAATATAAACAAAACGACGATATTGAAAAAGTAGAAAAAGTTTCACTCGAAAAAGGTAAAAAAGGTGTTAAAGACGAAAAGTATAAACGTTTAATTCAAGTAAACGTGAACGGTGAAAAAGTAAATGGCACAATTTATGAAAAAGGCAATGTCAGTGAAAGTGAGAAAATGACCTTACAATCAACGCTTAGCCAAATGCAATCATCATTAACAGCTCAAAAATTAAATTTATCAGAAAAAGATTTAAAAACATTAAATACACCAAGTGATGTGAAGACAGAAGAAATTAAATCGAATGATGAAAAACAATCTAGTGATGTTAATCCGAAAGTTCAAGCATTAAACTCAGCAGTTGTTTACATCATCATTTTCTTATCGTTCTTTATCACAATCAATTACGCTAACCAAATTGGTTCAGAAATTGCGACTGAAAAAACAACACGTGTGATTGAAATGATTGTTACAAGTGTTAAACCGTCGATTCATGTGTCAGCGAAAATTCTCGCAATTATCGCAGTTGCATTTACACAAATATTCTTTATCATACTGGCAATTGTAATTAGTATATTCGCATTTGATTTGAAAGGATTATTTGAGTCAGCTGGCGTTGAGTATGGCCCTGAGACGACGAGAATCATTATTTATGGCGCAGTTTACTTAATTTTGGGTGTTGTATCCTATATTTCATTAGCGGCTATTCTAGGGGCATTAACGAGCCGTATAGAAGATCTTGCACAATCTATGATGCCAGTTACATTTATTTCATTAGCAGCATTCTATATTGCGATATTTAGTATTTCAAACCCAGATACGATGCTTGTAAAAGTGACAAGCTTCATTCCGATGTTATCGCCAATGGTCATGTTATTAAGAACTACATCAGAATCAACACCTGAATGGCATTTACTTTTAGGAATTGTCATTTCAGTCGTTACATGTATCATTCTACTGGTGTTTGCAGCGAAAACGTATCGTGGTAGCGTGCTCACTTATGAAAAAGGCGTTATCAAAAATTTAAAAAATGCATTAAATATTACTAAATAATTTTTACGAAAATATTAATCATCATTTTGTCACAAAACCTTAATGAATTTTTAGTGAATGATATAGAATTTCTTTAAGTGATAGTATAAAATTTATATTATCAACAAAAGAGATTGAGGGATTAATATGGCGAATAAAAATAGTAACAGTAATATTATGTTTTTAATGATAGCAATACTTGTTGTTGTCGTAGGTATCGTATTGCTTGTTGTGTTTGGTGGAAGCGGAAGTGACAACAAAGAAGATAGTCTATTTGATAGAACTGTTAAAGCCACAGACTTATCAAAAGATACAAAAGATAATCCAACACATAAAAAAGACAAAGCTAAAGTTCAAATAGTTGAATTTGGAGATTTTAAATGTCCAGCATGTAAAGCATTTGAAACGAATTACATGGATCAAATTGAAAAAGATTATATCGATAAAGACAAAGTGGAATATAGATTTGTGAACGCACCATTCCACGGTGAAGGATCTGAAATTGGTGGTGCATCAGCACATGCTGTTTATAAAATCGCACCTGATGCATATTGGGATTTCCACAGAGCATTATTTGAAGCTCAACCAGATGACCATAATGCAGAAACAGACGACGAATGGTTAGATCTTAAAGTAGTCCAAAAAGCAGTAGATGGATTAGATATTGATAAATCTAAAAAAGATCAAATCATGAAATTAGTGAAAGATAGAAATTCAGAGTCTTATAAACAAATGAAAAATGATTCAGATTTAACAAATAAATATGATGTAGATGTTACACCTACAATTGTGGTAGATGGTAAAGTATTATCAGATCCAATGGATTACGACAAAGTTTCTAAAGCAATCAATCAAGCGATAGAAAAGAAAAATAAATAAAAATAGGTGATATATTTGAAGCAACAATATGCACTATTTATTTCCTGGGTAATAGCTTTAGTAGCTATGTTAGGTAGTTTATACTTTAGTGAGATACGACAATTTGTCCCATGTACAATGTGCTGGTATCAAAGAATCTGTATGTATCCACTCGTGTTAATACTCGGAATAGGCTCATTCCAAAATGATTTTAATGTTAAAAAAATAGCACTACCGTTATCAATCATCGGACTATTGATATCGACATGGCATTACTTAGAGCAAAAAGTACCAGGGTTTGCTGAAATCAAACCATGTACACAAGGTGTTCCATGTTCATCAGAATATATCAATGTATTTGGATTCATCACAATTCCATTTTTAGCAGGAACAGCATTCCTGTTAATCAGTTTGATTTTAATTTTTACAAAGAAAGATAAAGCAATATAATATTCGAAAAGCTGAGACAAAGATCATTGTCTCAGCTTTTTTGTGTGAAAGTGTAAGGATAGTACGCCATAGTAACAAAAGTTGTGGAAAGTGTAACTAACGAGCACAATAGTATCTCATTATACTTGTTAGCTATACTTTTTTGATTTTATTATGAAAATAATGTTTAAGTTCCGGACTTAATTTTTCACTTAGAATATAAATATTTTGAAGATTAATTTATCTTAAAATGAATTGTGCGTAAAAGCATGATTTTTTGGTGAAAAAAAGGTATAATATAGAGATGACTAATTAAGATTGGAGTGAAGATAGTGGTACAAGATATCTCAGTAAAAGACGATATTACTTTAGGTCAATTCCTAAAAAATGAAGGCGTCATTGGAACGGGTGGTCAGGCTAAATGGTTCCTCCAAGATGAAGAAGTATTAATAAATGGTGAACGTGAAACTCGTCGTGGCAAAAAATTACATGATGGTGATTTAGTCGAAATTCCTTCTGAAGGTCAATTTCGTATTAACCATCTCAGTGAATAGATTATGATATTACAGAAACTTACTTTAACTCATTATAGAAATTATGATAAATGTACACTTGATTTTAATTCCAATGTTAATATATTAATTGGTGAGAACGCGCAAGGTAAGACGAATTTATTAGAATCTATCTATACTTTAGCACTGGCTAAAAGTCATAGGACTTCGAATGATAAAGAACTCATACAGTTTGGTGAAGAGTATGGTAAAATAGAAGGTGAACTAAGTTATCGCCATGGCTCAATGCCTATTTCTTTAATCATTACGAAAAAAGGCAAAAAGGCGAGAGTTAATCATCTAGAACAGAGCCGATTAACGCAGTATATTGGTCACTTAAATGTGGTGTTGTTCGCACCAGAAGATTTAAATATTGTAAAAGGTAGCCCGCAAATCAGACGACGTTTTATTGATATGGAACTCGGTCAGATGTCTGCGGTCTATTTAAATCATTTATCTAATTATCAAAGATTACTTAAACAAAAAAATCATTACCTCAAACAATTACAAATTGGGAAAATGAAAGATCGAACGATGTTAGAAGTATTCAATGAGCAATTTTCAGAAGCGGCAGCCAATGTGACTTTGAAACGTGCTCACTTTATTCGTGAATTAGAAAAGATTGCCGAAGTGATTCATCAAGGCATTACGAGCGAAAAAGAAAGTTTAAAGGTTCAATATGAGCCGAATATTAAACTATCAGAAACATATCAAGATGTAACTGAACTGAAAGAGGCTTTTTGTTCGTTGCTTAATGATTCAATGGATAAAGAGATTGAACGTGGAAGTGCACGCTTTGGACCGCATAGAGACGACATTAGTTTTCATGTTAATGATATGAATGTACAAACTTATGGTTCTCAAGGACAGCAACGTACGACAGCATTATCTATAAAGCTTGCTGAGATTGAGTTGATTAATCAAGTTGTTGGTGAATATCCAATTCTACTGTTAGACGATGTGCTAAGTGAACTTGATGATAATCGCCAAACCCATTTATTAAGTACAATTCAAGAGAAGGTACAAACGTTTGTAACAACAACATCTGTTGATGGAATAGAGCATGAGATTATGAAAGATGCCAAGGTATTTAACGTATCTAAAGGCAATATTATTGAGTAGATGAAAGTGAAGGTGGAAATACGTGTCAGAACAAAATAACGCTTCAAGTTATGGTGCAGATCAGATACAAGTATTAGAAGGTTTAGAGGCAGTCCGTAAACGCCCTGGTATGTATATAGGTTCTACATCTGTAAGAGGATTACATCATCTCGTTTGGGAAATTGTAGATAACAGTATCGATGAAGCATTAGCTGGATATGCAGATCATGTTGAACTTGTAATAGAAAAGGACAATTGGATTAAAGTAACAGATAACGGTAGAGGTATACCTGTTGATATTCAAGAGAAAATGGGACGTCCTGCTGTAGAAGTTATCTTAACAGTACTTCATGCCGGTGGTAAATTTGGCGGTGGCGGATACAAAGTATCTGGTGGTTTACATGGTGTAGGTTCATCTGTCGTAAATGCGCTATCTTCTAATTTAGAAGTTTACGTTCACCTTAACAATAAAATTTATCATCAAGCGTATGAAAGAGGTGTACCAGCATTTGATTTGAAAGTCATTGGTGACACAGATCATACAGGTACAACAATACGCTTTAAAGCTGACGGTAAAATCTTTACTGAAACAACTGAATATGACTATGAAACATTACAAAAACGTATTCGTGAATTAGCATTCTTAAATAAAGGTATCCAAATTTCATTGAGAGATGAAAGAGATGACGAAAACATTCAAGAAGATTCATACCACTATGAAGGCGGTATTAAATCTTATGTTGAAATGTTAAATAAATCTAAAGAAGTACTATATGATGAGCCAATTTATATTCACGATACTAAAGATGACGTAGAAGTTGAGATTGCCATTCAATATAACAATGGTTTTGCGACGAATTTATTAACTTATGCGAACAACATTCATACTTATGAAGGTGGTACGCATGAGGATGGATTTAAACGTGCATTAACGCGTGTTATTAACAGCTATGGTATTAAGAACAAGCTTCTTAAAGAAGGCGAAGAAAAGCTATCTGGTGAAGACGTACGTGAAGGTATGACAGCTGTTGTATCTGTTAAACACGGTGATCCTCAATTCGAAGGTCAAACAAAGACTAAATTAGGTAACTCAGAAGTACGTCAAATCGTTGATAAATTATTCTCTGAACTCTTTGAACGATTCTTATTAGAGAATCCAAACGTTGCAAGAATTATTGTAGATAAAGGTGTGATGGCTTCTAGAGCACGTCTTGCCGCTAAAAAAGCGAGAGAAGTTACAAGACGTAAATCAGCATTAGAAGTATCAAGCTTACCTGGTAAACTTGCAGATTGTTCAAGTAAGAAACCTGAAGAATGTGAATTATACATCGTTGAGGGTGACTCTGCCGGGGGGTCTGCTAAATTAGGTCGTGACTCTAAGACACAAGCGATTCTACCATTACGTGGTAAGATTTTAAACGTAGAAAAAGCACGTTTAGATAGAATTTTAGGTAATAACGAAATTCGTGCCATGATTACAGGTCTAGGAACAGGTATTGGTGGAGAGTTTGATATTAGTAAAGCGAGATATCATAAATTAGTGATCATGACAGATGCCGATGTCGATGGTGCACATATTAGAACGTTATTATTAACATTCTTCTATAGATTTATGAGACCACTTATTGAAGCGGGTTATGTATACATTGCACAACCACCTTTATACAAAGTAGAACAAGGTAAGAAAAAATATTATGTATTTAACGATAGAGAATTAGATAAATTAAAAGAAGAACTTAGCTCAACACCGAAATTGTCTATAGCACGTTATAAAGGTCTTGGAGAGATGAATGCTGATCAATTGTGGGAAACAACAATGAATCCTGAACATCGTTCAATGCTTCAAGTAACACTAACAGATGCGATAGAAGCTGACGAAACTTTTGAAATGCTTATGGGAGATGTTGTTGAGTTTCGTCGTCAATTTATTGAAGAAAATGCCGAATACGCAACGTTAGATATATAAAGCATCATTTACGATTTAAGGAGGATATGATTAATGGCTGAAATACCACAATCAAGAGTTAGTGAACGTAACATCAGTAAAGAAATGAAAGAATCATTCTTAGACTATGCAATGAGTGTAATTGTATCTCGTGCATTACCCGATGTTAGAGACGGTTTAAAACCAGTTCATAGACGTATTTTATATGGTATGAATGATCAAGGTATGACTTCAGACAAACCTTACAAGAAGTCTGCACGTATTGTTGGTGACGTAATGGGTAAATATCACCCTCACGGTGACTCATCTATTTATGAAGCAATGGTACGTATGGCACAAGACTTTAGTTATAGATATCCATTAGTAGATGGCCAAGGGAACTTTGGTTCTATGGATGGTGATGGTGCTGCTGCAATGCGTTATACAGAAGCACGTATGGCTAAAATTACAAGTGAATTATTAAGAGATATCAATAAAGATACGATTGATTTCCAAGACAACTACGATGGTAACGAAAGAGAGCCGGTAGTCTTACCTGCAAGATTCCCTAATTTATTGGTGAATGGTACATCAGGTATCGCAGTTGGTATGGCAACAAATATTCCACCTCATAACTTGAATGAAGTTATAGACGGCGTATTAGCGCTTAGTCATAACCCAGAAATTACGACAAATGAGTTAATGGATATCGTTCATGGTCCTGACTTCCCAACAGCTGGTTTAATTATGGGTAGAAGTGGCATTAGACGTGCATACGAAACTGGTCGTGGATCAATCTTAATGAGAGCACGTTCTGAAATCGAAGTTATGAAAAATGGTAAAGAACGTATCGTCATTTCTGAAATACCTTACCAAGTTAATAAAGCAAGATTAATCGAGAAAATTGCTGAATTAGCACGTGATAAGAAAATTGAAGGTATTACAGACTTAAGAGATGAAACAAGCTTAAAAGTCGGTGTACGTATTGTTATAGAAGTCAGAAAAGATGCGAATGCTAATGTTATTCTTAACAACCTATACAAACAAACACCATTACAAACATCATTTGGTGTGAATATGATTGCATTAGTTGATGGTAAACCTAAATTATTAGGCTTACGTGCAGTTCTATATCATTATTTAGAACACCAAAAAGATGTCGTAACAAGACGTACGAAATATAACTTGAAAAAAGCTCAAGATAGAGCGCATATTCTAGAAGGTTTAAGAATCGCATTAGATCATATCGATGAAATCATTACATTAATTCGTGAATCACAAAGTGACTCAGAAGCGATGGAAGGTTTACAAAATCGTTTCAACCTTTCTGAAAGACAAGCACAAGCGATTTTAGATATGCGTTTACGTCGTTTAACTGGTTTAGAACGCGACAAAATCGAAAAAGAATATCAAGATTTACTTAAACTTATTGAAGAATTAAAAGAGATTTTACGTGATGAAGAAAAATTACTAGAAATCATTCGAGAAGAAATTACTGAAATAAGAGATAAATATGGTGATGAGCGTCGTACAGAAATTACGGCAGCAGGTCTTGATCAAATTGAAGATGAAGACTTAATCCCAGAAGAACAAATCGTTATTTCATTAAGTCATAACAACTATATTAAACGATTACCAGTATCTACATATCGTTCACAAAATAGAGGTGGACGTGGTGTACAAGGTATGAATACGATAGAAGATGACTTTGTTAGCCAACTCGTAACATTAAGTACACATGATAATGTCTTATTCTTTACGAATAAAGGTCGTGTCTACAAACTTAAAGGTTACGAAATTCCTGAAATGTCTAGACAATCTAAAGGCTTGCCAATCGTTAATGCTTTAGAAATTGAAAAAGATGAAATGATTAGTACGATGATAGCTGTTAAGGACTTATCAAGTGAAGAAGATTACTTAGTCTTTGCTACTAAACATGGTACAGTTAAACGTTCTAAATTATCTAATTTCTCACGTATTAACAAAAATGGTAAAATCGCGATCAACTTTAAAGAAGGCGACGAGCTTATTGCGGTTAGACTTACGGATGGTACGAAAGAAATCATTATTGGTACGAAACATGCATCATTAATACGCTTTGATGAATCTAAATTACGCCCATTAGGAAGAACAGCAGCGGGTGTGAAAGGTATTACATTAAGAGAAGATGATGAAGTTATCGGATTAGATGTTACAGATGAAGATCAACAAGATGAAATACTTATCGTAACTGAAAAAGGTTATGGTAAACGTACGTCAGCTGATCAATATCGTATCTCTAATAGAGGTGGTAAAGGTATTAAGACTGCCACTCTAACTGAGAAGAATGGTAACCTTGTTTGTATCACAACGGTCAACGGTGACGAAGACTTGATGATTGTTACAAATTCAGGTGTCATCATTAGATTACACGTAGCAGATATCTCTCAAAATGGTAGAAGTGCTCAAGGTGTAAGATTAATCCGTTTAGGTGAAAATCAACATGTTGCAACAGTAGCTAAAGTTGAACCAGACGAAGATGAAATTGCAGAATCACCTGTTGAAGGAGTGTTAGAAGAAACAACAGAAACTGAAGCTGTTGAAACTGACGCTCAAGAAGGTAAAGAAGATTTAAGAGAAGACTTCATGGAACGTGTAAATGAAGACATCGAAGAACAAGATAATGACGAAGAATAATATATAAAAAGAAGCATATCACGAACTTATTGATGAACATCAGTAGCGTGATATGCTTTTTTATTTTGAATATTTAAGCTTCGAATGATTTCATAGCATATGGAATTTCATCTATAAGTTTGGATGGTGGTACGATATACATATCTTTAGAAAGCTTTTCACCAATATAACTGTGAATATACGTTGCGTTAATAACCGCTTCTTCTAAATCAAATTGTCCAACGAAACTTGTGATCATGCCTGCTAACGTATCTCCCATTCCACCTGTTGCCATAGCGGGTGTACCGATAGATAATTTATATTCATGATCTTTAAAGAATAATTCAGTACCATGTTTTTTCAATACGACAGTTGCATTTAACGCATCAACCGCTTCTTTATTGTTTTCATAAGTTTGTTCTTCAATCGGGATATTACTCAGTCTTTCCCATTCTTTTTGGTGAGGTGTAAAGATAATCTCACATTCAGGTAAAGTATGCTTTAACTTACTTAAAATCGTAATAGCATCTCCATCAATAATTAATGTTTGGTGTGGCTGAATATTTTGGAATAGAAATGTTAATGTGTTATTCCCTTTAAAATCTAAACCGAGACCTGGACCTATTAAAATACAATCCGATTGCTCAATTAATTTAGAAAGCTTTTTTAAATCCGTGATATCTGAAACCATTGCTTCAGGACATCTTGAATGTAATGCAGCAAAATTGGATGAATGTGTAGAAACAGTTATAAGTCCACTACCACTAAATACACATGCCCTTGCTGCTAAAATAATTGCGCCACCTAAATTAGCGTTACCTCCGATTAATAATATCCTACCATAATCCCCTTTATGAGATTCTTGTTCTCTTTTTGGAATTGTGACAGATGAAATAGTCTTCATATTAACCCACCTTCAAATAATTGTACGATTTATTATGCCACTTAAAGTTGAAATTGAACAGAGAATTTTCCAAAACGTAACAAATAAATTACTTTAACAGGCTAATATATTAATCAATCACTGAGCTATGGATGTGCTAAAAAGTATTGTCAGAAAATTTCTGAAAGCGTATACTTAATATAAATATAGACATTAGTTATTAGATGAGATAGGAGCTTTCACATGACTGAACAAATATCAATTGGGAAGTACGCTACGTTATTAACGATCACAGATGAGCAAACGGCAAAGCAATTAATGCCTCAATGTCATGATATGCAATTTATTGTAGGTAAAATTGGCACAATGTCATTAAATAAAATCATCGCATCTGTTGAAACAGCGGCTAGAAGACAAGGGATTATTTCGGAAAGTCAGTATAGAGAAACACACGCGTTATACCATGCGATTTTAGAAGCGGTGAATGGTATTACAAGAGGTGAATTATCTATTGGTGAAATTATGCGAACGGTTGGCTTAAAGTTTTCAATAGTTAGAGGTTATCCTTACCAAGATAAAGCAGAAGGTGAGTGGATAGCTGTGAGTTTGTACGGTACAATCGGAGCGCCTATAAAAGGTAAAGAACATGAAACAATTGGGTTAGGTATCAATCATATATAAGACATAGAAACACCTACTAGATATTAGATATAAGAAAGGTGCAACAAATTTTGATTTGTTGTATTTTTTTGTGTCCTAAAAAGGAGTGTTTTCAGTGAACTTAGTATTGAATGGTAAAGATTTAACAATTCAAGACATTAAACAATTCTTGAAAGAAGATGGTCAAATATCTATTTCGGAAGAAGCGTTAGTTAATGTCAGAAAAAGTCGAGAAACAGTAGAAAAAATCATTAAAAATAAAGAAACGATTTATGGTATTACGACAGGTTTCGGATTATTTAGTGATGTATTAATAGAAAAAGAAAAATATAATGATTTACAAGTCAATTTAATCCGTTCTCATTCATGTGGTACGGGTAAACCTTTTCCAGATAATGTGTCATTAATCATGATGGTCTTAAGGTTAAATACAATGTTAAAAGGCCATTCAGGTGTAACAGAAAAACTTGTTTCGTTATTAGTAGAATTTATTAATAGAAGAATCATTCCTGTCATACCTGAGCAAGGATCGTTAGGTGCTTCAGGAGATTTAGCACCATTATCTCACTTAGCTTTAGCGTTAATTGGTGAAGGAGACGTCCATTATAAAGGTGAAACAAGAAATGCGAAAGAAGTCTTACACGAAGTAGGATTGGAACCACATTCGTTACAAGCGAAAGAAGGATTAGCCCTTATAAACGGTACACAAGCGATGACATCTCAAGGTGTAATTGCATATATTGAAGCTGAAAATATTGCATATCACGCAGAATGGATTGCTGCATTAACACATCAAGCACTGAACGGTATCGTAGACGCATATGATGAGCATGTGCATATCGTTAGAAACTTTAATGAACAAGTTGAAGTAGCAGAGCGTATGAGAAATTGGTTAGAAGGTTCTAAATTAACGACTAGACAAGGTGAAGTACGCGTACAAGATGCATATACATTGAGATGTATACCGCAAATACACGGCGCAAGCTTCCAAGTATTAAATTATGTAAAAGAAAAATTAGAATTAGAAATGAACGCAGCAAATGATAATCCATTAATATTTGATAACGATGACGAAACACTCGTAATCTCAGGTGGTAACTTCCACGGACAACCAATAGCATTTGCCGTAGATTTCTTAAAAATTGGTGTCGCTGAATTAGCGAATGTATCAGAAAGAAGACTTGAAAGATTAGTTAATCCACAACTCAATGGCGGATTACCAGCATTCTTAAGTCCAGAACCAGGCTTACAAAGCGGTGCAATGATCATGCAATATGCAGCAGCATCACTCGTATCAGAGAATAAGACATTAGCACATCCAGCAAGCGTGGATTCAATCCCATCTTCTGCAAACCAAGAAGACCATGTATCAATGGGAACAATTGGCGCAAGACATGCATATCAAATTATACAGAACGTACGAAGAGTTATTTCTATAGAATGTATTATCGCGTTGCAAGCAGTAGAAATAAAAGGTGTAGACAAACTATCACCGAAGACAAAAGCAAAATACGAAGAATTAAGATCAATCGTACCTTCAATCACACAAGATAGAGTATTCCATCATGATATAGAGAAAGTTTGTGAATATTTGAGATAGTTAACTAAATACGTATAAAGTTCAATTCTATTTTAAGCATTTAATATTTTAGAAAAGGGGAAATGAGATATGTCTAGAGCGATTAAAGCGAAAAAAGGTTTGGAAATTGAGTGTAAAGGTTGGGAGCAAGAAGCGGTTCTAAGAATGTTATACAACAACCTTGATCCTGAGGTTGCGGAACATCCTGAGAAGTTAGTTGTATATGGTGGTATTGGTAAAGCAGCGCGTAACTGGGAAAGTTTCGACTCGATTGTTGATACGTTAAGAAGATTAGAAAATGATGAAACGATGCTTGTTCAATCTGGTAAGCCTGTTGCTGTTTTCAAAACGCATGAAGAAGCACCGCGTGTATTATTATCAAACTCTGTATTAGTACCTAAATGGGCTAACTGGGAACATTTCCATGAATTAGATAAAAAAGGGCTTATGATGTACGGTCAAATGACTGCTGGTAGCTGGATCTATATTGGTTCTCAAGGTATTGTTCAAGGTACTTACGAGACGTTTGCTGAATGTGCGAACCAACATTTTGGAGGATCATTAGAAGGTACGATTACGTTAACAGCTGGATTAGGCGGTATGGGTGGTGCTCAACCATTAGCTGTAACGATGAATGGTGGGGTTGCTATCTGTGTAGACGTCGATCCGTCTAGAATTGAAAAACGTATCGAAACAAGATATTGTGATGTTATGACAGATTCATTAGATGAGGCTTTAGAAAAAGCAGAAGAAGCTAAAAAAGCGGGTAAACCTTTATCAATAGGTTTAGTAGGTAATGCTGCTGAAATTCATCATGAAATCTTAAATAGAGGATTTAAAATTGATATTGTAACAGACCAAACTTCTGCACATGATCCATTGAACGGTTATGTTCCTGAAGGCTATTCACTTGAAGAAGCAGATAAACTTCGTGAAAGTGACCCTAAAAAATATGTAGAATTATCTTCAGCATCTATGAAAAAACATGTAGAAGCAATGTTATTATTCCAAAAAAATGGTGCTGTTGCATTTGACTATGGTAATAATATTAGACAAGTAGCATTCGATGAAGGTTTAGAAAATGCATTTGATTTCCCAGGATTCGTACCTGCATATATCCGTCCATTATTCTGTGAAGGTAAAGGACCATTTAGATTTGCTGCTTTAAGTGGTGACCCTAAAGATATTGAAAGAGCAGACGAATTAATGCGTGAACTCTTCCCTGAAGATGAAAAATTAATGCGTTGGTTAGATATGGCAAGTGAAAAAATTGCTTTCCAAGGATTACCTTCAAGAATTGCATGGCTTGGATATGGCGAACGTGCAAAAATGGGATTAGCATTAAATGAACTTGTTAGAAAAGGTGAAATATCAGCACCAATCGTTATTGGACGTGACCACTTAGATTCAGGTTCAGTAGCATCACCAAACAGAGAAACAGAATCTATGAAAGACGGATCAGATGCTGTAGGTGACTGGGCAATCTTAAATGCACTTGTAAATACAGCTGCAGGTGGTTCTTGGATTTCAGTTCACCATGGTGGCGGTGTAGGTATGGGTTACTCATTACACGCTGGTATGGTTGTTGTAGCAGACGGTAGTGAACGTGCTGATAGAAGACTAGGCAGAGTATTAACAACTGACCCAGGTATGGGTGTAGCAAGACATGCCGATGCAGGGTATGACATTGCAATTGATACTGCAAAAGAAAGAAACGTAGATATTCCAATGTTAAAGGAGAAAGATAACCATGAATGATATCATCATCCAACATATAGGCGAATTAATTTTGCCAAAGAAGACTGACGGACCTCTTAAAGGGAAAGCTTTAAATGAATTAAATATTATCAAGAATGGTACAGTTGTTATAAATGAAGGTAAAGTCGTTTATGCAGGTGAACATACTGAAGAATTTGAAGCTAAAGAAGTCATTGATGCCACTCATAAAGTTATATCACCAGGTTTAGTAGACGCACATACACACTTAGTGTTTGGCGGGTCTAGAGAACATGAAATGGCACTTAAACAACAAGGGGTAAGTTATCTTGATATCTTAAAACAAGGTGGCGGAATTTTAAGTACGGTTGAAGCGACTCGTGAATCAAGCGAAGAAACACTATACGAAAAATCTAAAAAAGAAATTATTAGAATGATTCAATTCGGTACGACAACTGTAGAAGCTAAAAGTGGTTATGGGTTAGATAAAGCAACTGAATTAAAACAATTAAATGTGGCACATCAATTAGCACAAGACTTACCGATTCGAATGAAACATACATTTTTAGGACCACACGCAGTGCCTAAAGATGCGAAAGACAATGCAACATTCTTACAAGAAATGATTGATTTATTAGACGATGTGAAAGATAAAGCTGACTTCGCGGATATCTTCTGTGAAACAGGTGTATTCACAATTGAAGAATCAAGACGTTATATGCAAGCAGCAAAAGATAAAGGTTTAAAAGTTAAAATTCATGCTGATGAAATCGATCCACTTGGTGGACTAGGGTTAGCGATAGATGAAGGTGCAATATCTGCAGACCATCTCGTAGCTTCTAGTGAGGAAGATAAGAAAGCGTTAAAAGACAGCGACACTGTAGCTGTATTATTGCCAGGCACAACGTTCTATTTAGGTAAAGATCAATATGCAGATGCTAGAGGTATGATTGATCATAACGGTGCAGTAGCAATTGCGACTGACTTCAATCCAGGTAGCTGTGTGACAGACAACCTTCAACTTGTAATGAGCATTGCGGCATTAAAGCTTAAACTGACGCCTAATGAAATTTGGAATGCTGTTACAGTTAATGCAGCTAAAGCAATAGATGCAGAAGCAGGTACACTTGAAGTTGGCGATCAAGCTGATGTAGTCGTATGGGATATTCCAAACCATGAATATTTACCATATCATTACGGTGTAAACCATGCCGAAACAGTGATTATTAACGGTAAAACAGTTTATAAAAATACAGGTCTCTTGACTGAATCTTAAGTATAGCTTGAAAATGTGATATCAATTTGATATATTTATGTTAATTTAATAACTATATTGTTTAGGAATAAGTAATTTAAGCGTACATGTATAGAGAGCTTGTGGTTGGTGCAAACAAGTCATGAAACTTAAACGAATCTATCCTTTTAAGAAGAACAATCGGTAGAAACCGTTATATGACTTAGAGTGCAGTTTTTAATAACTGTTAAATAGGGTGGCAACGCGTAAGCACCACGTCCCTTGTGTAACAACGAGGAACGTGGTGCTTTTTTCTTAAACAATTATAGTATAAGAGGGAGGAAATATTATGTTAGACATTAGATTAATTAGGTCTGAACCGGAATTTGTTAAAGATAAAGTAGCTAAAAGAGGTGACGATCCAAAGGTCATCGATGAAATTTTAGAATTAGACAAAAAGCGCCGTGAACTCATCGCTCAAACAGAAGAACTTAAATCACGTCGTAATAAAGTAAGCGGGGAAATTGCACAGAAGAAACGCAATAAAGAAAATGCAGACGATGTTATTTTAGAAATGCGTCAAGTTGGCGATCAAATTAAAGAAATCGACCAAAATTTAAATCAATTAAATGAAGATGTTAACTACAAATTAGTAAGAATTCCTAATTTAATTAGTGATGAAACACCAGTTGGTAAAGATGAAGATGATAATGTAGAAGTACGTAAATGGGGTACACCACGTCAATTTGATTTTGAATCTAAAGCGCACTGGGACTTGGTTGAAAGTCTTAAAATGGCAGACTTTGAAAGAGCTGCTAAAGTATCAGGTGCACGCTTCGTATTCTTAACAGGTCAAGGTGCACAACTTGAAAGAGCACTTATGAACTTCATGGTAACAATGCATACAACGCAACATGGTTATACTGAAATGATGGTACCTCAACTTGTAAACGCAGATTCTATGTTTGGTACAAGCCAATTACCTAAATTTGAAGAAGATTTATTCAAAGTAGAAAAAGAAGGCTTATATACAATTCCAACAGCTGAAGTACCTTTAACAAACTTCTATCGTGATGAAGTGTTACAAGATGAACAATTCCCAATTAAATTTACAGGGCAATCTGCATGTTTCAGAAGTGAAGCTGGATCAGCAGGTAGAGATACAAGAGGTTTGATTAGATTGCACCAATTTAACAAAGTTGAAATGGTGAGATATGAAAGACCTGAAGATTCATTTAAAGCGCTAGAAGAGTTAACTCAACACGCTGAAAATATTTTACAAGCTTTAGAATTACCATACAGAACTGTGAACTTATGTACAGGAGATATTGGATTTGGAAGCTCTAAAACATATGATATAGAAGTATGGCTACCAAGTTACAATGATTATAAAGAAATCAGCTCATGTTCAAATATGACAGATTTCCAAGCACGAAGAGCAAATATAAGATTTAAACGAAACAAAGATGCGAAACCAGAATACGTACACACACTAAACGGAAGTGGTTTAGCAGTAGGTCGTACATTTGCTGCAATCGTTGAAAACTACCAAAATGAAGACGGTACAATCACTGTACCTGAAGTGTTAGTACCATTTATGGGCGGCTTAAAAACAATTAAATTATAAATGAGTTAAATCTCTCAAAAAGGGTAATCATATATTGGTTACTCTTTTTTTTGATTTAATGCTTGAATATACTTTTTATATTTGATATACTAAGTATACAAAATAAATAAAGGGAGTTTTGACACATGACAAATTTCAATTTCGACAAAGCACACAGTAGTTTAGAATTTACAGTAAAACATTTAATGGTATCTCGCGTTAAAGGTACTTTCGAAGATTATAACGTAGAAGTATCAGGAGATATCAATGACCTTTCTACATTAAAAGCAACAGTTACAATAAAAGCAGATTCAATTAACACTAAAAACGCTGACCGTGACGCTCACTTAAAATCAGCTGACTTCTTTAGTGCAGATGAAAACCCAAATATTACATTTGAAACAAAATCAATCAGTGAAGATTCAATTACAGGTGATTTAACAATCGCTGGTGTAACACACGAAGAAACATTCGACGTTGATTTCAACGGCGTAAGTAAAAACCCATTAAACGGTGAAACAGTAACAGGTTTCGCAGTAACTGGTAAAATCGACCGTGAAAAATACGGCGTATCATTTAACCAAGCATTAGAAACTGGTGGCGTAATGATCGGTAGAGATGTTAAATTCGAAGCAAGTGCAGAATTCGGTTTAAGTGAATAATTTATATAGATAATCAAACAGTAGAAATTCATTCAATTGAATTTCTGCTGTTTTTTATTTAATTATTTTCCGAATATTTAATCAAGTGTTATTGATAAAGTAATATAGGTATGATAAAACTAATACATATTAAAATTCTTTAGAGGTAAGTAAGACTGAGGTTAGACAAACGTTAGACTTACCTTTATCTATAGATTGGAGGCATCGTTGTGACAAGTACGAGTATTACGAATAAAGGTTTGTTTCTTCAAGGTGTGAAAGACTGTATACCTACTATGCTTGGGTACTTTAGTGTTGCGCTAGCGTTTGGTATTGTCGGTATTTCATCTGGTTTATCTATTTTAGAAATTGCGTTGTTGTCTATTTTTGTCTATGCGGGTGCTGCTCAATTTATTATATGTGCGTTGGTCGCCATCCACTCCCCTATTTCAGCAATTCTATTGACGGTATTTTTTGTTAACTCAAGAATGTTTCTTCAAAGTTTAGCTTTAGTCCCAGCATTTAAAGGTAATGGTTTCTGGTCGAATATAGGAATAGGTACGCTTGTAACGGATGAGTCATTTGGTGTTGCGATTACGAAATATGCGAAAGAGAAATCGCTCAATGCGACTTGGATGCATGGTTTAAATATTTCAGCTTATTTATTATGGATTGTCACATCTATAATTGGTGGTTTAGTTGGTAACTTAATACCTAAACCTGAAATGTTTGGCCTCGATTATGCTTTAACAGCGATGTTTATATTTTTATTGATTGCTCAGTTTGAAACGATACATAAAAGCAAAGTCTTAGTATATCTTTATTTAATTTTATTAACGATTGTATGCATGCTTATTCTGACATTATTTATGCCAACTTATTTATCTATTATTGTGTCGACAATTATTGCTTCTGTCGTAGGGGTGGTGTTTGATAAATGAGTATATCGATGTATTTAATTTTAATTACGGTAAGTTGTTTCGTTTTAACTTGGATTATCCGTGTTTCTCCATTTGTATTGTTATCAAAAGCGGATTTACCTGAAAGTGTGATCAAGTGGTTACAATATGTGCCGGTATGTCTCTTTACGGCATTAATACTAGAAGGCATGTTGAATCAAGAAGGCAATGCTGGATTTACGCTTAATTTTGAGAGCATTATTGTAGCGATACCAACGATTCTAATAGCGCTCATATTTAGAAGTTTAACGATTACAGTTATAGCCGGTATGTTTATTATGGCGATTGTGAGATTAGTCTTTTAATTTCATTCGTTAACTTATTGAAAGAAATGCTCATTTCTAGTATTCTTAATATAAATTACATAGCAAAGCTTATTCAGAGAAGTTGAGGGAATTGGCCCGACGACACTTCAGCAACCGGTCATAACAGATACGGTGCTACTACCAACGATTATACTCGCATAATAAGGATGATGAGGACTTCTTACTTCTTTGACGAATAAGAAGTCTTTCAATTTAAATAAGAGGGGGGTTTTAATGTGATTATTTCTCGAGAAACAGGCATAGTAGATCTTGGACATTTTGAAACAGAATCTGGTGAAGTGATTGATAACTTGAAACTTCAATATGAGTATGTGGGTTATAAAGGCCAGCCACTCGTTGTAGTTTGTCATGCGTTAACTGGCAACCATTTAACATATGGTGATGATGAGCATGCAGGTTGGTGGCGTGAAATTATAGATGGCGGTTACCTTTCAATTAATGATTATCAATTTATAACATTTAATGTAATTGGCAGTCCTTATGGATCAAGTTCAAGATTGAATACACCTAATTTCCCGGAACATTTGACGATGAGAGATGTTGCGAGAGCAAATATATTAGGTTTGAAACAATTTGGTTACGAAAAAATTGACGTATTAATTGGTGGCTCTTTAGGTGGAATGCAAACGTTAGAAATGCTTTATGACGGTTCGTTTGAAGTGAAAAAAGCAGTCATATTAGCTGCGACAGAGAAGACTTCATCATATAGTAGAGCATTTAATGAAATTGCTAGGCAAGTTATTCATATGAACGGACAAGACGGTTTAAGCATCGCAAGACAACTTGGCTTTTTAACGTATCGTTCAAGTAAAGATTACGAATCAAGATTCTCTGCAGATGATGTAGTAAGCTACCAAAAATATCAAGGAAATAAATTTAAAGAAACATTCGATAAAGACTGCTATTTAACATTGTTAGATGTATTAGATAGTCATGACATATTTAGAGGACGAGATGATGTTGAAGAACGTCTACGTCAATTAGAAACGAAAGTATTAACGTTAGGATTTGCGGATGATTTATTATATCCAGATGACCAAGTAAGAGCTTTAGGTCGATTCTTTAAATATCACAGACATTTCTATGTACAAGACAACGTTGGCCATGATGGATTTTTATTGAATTTTGGAGATTGGGCGCCGAACGTTTATCATTTCTTAAAATTATATAAATTTAAAGCACGCTGATATCAACTTAAAAGTCACCTACATTGTTTTAAAGGATAAAAATCTGTAAAATAGAGAAAGATGTTTAATTTAGATTGGGAAGTGAAAAATTTGTCTTTTAAAGTCGATATAAAAGCGACAATCATAGCAACACTTGTACTAGTTCTAAGTGCCGCTATTATAAACTTTGTACCATTATTAGCAATATTGATCATACCATTTATTACGATACCAGGAACGATTCTTTGGTATCGCTCTAAACCGTCCTTTTTTGTGACGGTTGTCATAACGTTATGTGCAACTGTTTTATTTAATCATGTATTCTTATTAACTGCCATGACACTTGTTATTTTTATGAGTGTATTTATTGGGCAGTTACTTATTGAGCGTACATCTAAAGAACGTATGTTGTATTTAGTGACAACATTTATGAGTATTTTGACGATATGTAGTGTGTTAATTTTACAAATTACGGGAAACTTACCTTTAACAAGCAAATTCTTTAGTCAGTATCATGATGTATTACTGTCATATTTCCAAATGGGTGGCAATATAACAACTGAAATCGAAGAATCATTACAAGTTTCATTAGAAATATTACAAGCGAGCATTCCTGGGTATATAGTATTATGGGTATTCTTATTAGTGCTTGTGAATTTAGTTGTGACGTTTCCGATTTTAAGAAAATTCAAAGTCGCAACACCTGTGTTCAGACCATTATTTATGTGGCAAATCAATAGAAGTGTAGCATTTGTTTTTGTGATTACAGTGCTCGTGAGTTTGTTTGTCACACAAGACAATGTCGTCGCGTATGGCATAGTCACTAACTTACAATTTGTGTTAGAATGGGTTATATTTATACAAGCATTATCGTTGTTCCATTTATTTGTAAAAGTTAAAAAATTACCAATTATAGTAGGTGTCATCATCTTTGTAATGGCATTTATATTTAAACCGTTTGCGTACTTATTCGGTTTAATGGACATTTGGTTTAACTTGAAACAACGTATAAAAAAGTAAATTGAGGTGAGTTTATGAACCGTCAATCTGTTAAAAAAGCCCTAATATTTCCGTACATTATTATGATGATATTAGCTTTGGTGCTAGTCGTATTCAGTTTTTTTAATTCAATATTTTGGGCGATTATTTCGACGGTTGCTACGATAATTCTAATTGCAGTAAGCATATTTTTTGTTAGACAGAGCTTTTTGAAATTAGATTTATATATTGGGAGTTTAGCCGGTAGAATTACGAAAAGTAAAACAAGTGCAGTCAGTGACTTACCAATAGGCGTCATATTATTAGACAAAAATGATCATATCGAATGGATTAATAATTTTGCTAATAAACGATTAGAACGAGACGTTTTAGACGAACCAATTAACGAAGTATTTCCAAATATTTTAAAAAGATTAGAAAATACTTCAGAAGTAGAGATTGAAGAAGGATCATACAAATATAAAGTCACTTATACTGAAGATGAACAGTCTATTTATCTGTTTGATATTACTGAATCTTCCCGTGTATATGAATTATATGAAAATGAAAAACCAATCATAGCAACTATTTTCTTAGATAACTTTGATGAAATTACACAGAATATGAATGACTCTCAACGTTCAGAAATTAATAGTTTGATTACAAGCGTTATAGATGACTGGTCATCACGTTATCAACTGTTTATTAAACGTTATAGTGCTGATCAATTTATCGCGTTATTAAACAAGAGTATATTAGAAGATATCGAAACGTTGAAGTTCAACTTATTAGATGATTTAAGAGATAAGACAAGAGAAATCGGTCACCAATTAACACTGAGTATCGGTATTGGTGAAGGTAGTGAGAACTTAATTGAGCTAGGTGAACTATCACAATCAAGTTTAGACTTAGCACTCGGCCGTGGTGGTGACCAAGTAGCCATTAAAAATAGTAATGGTAACGTGAGATTCTACGGCGGTAAGACTGACCCGATGGAAAAAAGAACAAGAGTACGTGCGCGTGTGATATCTCATGCGTTGCGAGATATCTTAATTGAAGGTGACAAAGTGATCATTATGGGTCATAAATCACCAGATATGGACGCAATCGGTGCAGCAATCGGTGTATCACGTATTGCGAAGATGAATAATCTTGAATCATATATTGTATTAAACGATTCGGATATTGATAGTACATTAGAACGTGTGATGGCTGAAATAGACGAGAAGCCTGATTTGAAAGAAAGATTTATTACATCAGAAGAAGCTTGGCATGAAATGACACCACGTACAACACTTGTTGTCGTAGATACACATAAACCTGAACTTGTAATTGATGAGAACTTGCTTAATAAAGCAAATAGAAAAGTCGTTATTGACCACCATCGTCGAGGCGAAAGTATTATCTCAAGTCCATTACTTGTTTATATGGAACCTTATGCAAGTTCGACAGCTGAGCTTGTTACAGAGTTGTTAGAATATCAACCAACAGAACATCGTTTAACGAGAATCGAATCAACGATTATGTTAGCCGGTATTATTGTGGATACACGTAACTTTACATTAAGAACAGGATCAAGAACATTTGATGCTGCGAGCTTTTTAAGAAGTCATGGTGCAGATACGATTCTTTGTCAGCACTTCTTAAAAGACGATATCGATACGTATATTAAACGTTCAGACTTAATTAAGACAGTTAAATTATTCCGCGGTGGTGTCGCAATTGCGCATGGTGAAGATCATGAAACGTATCACCCCGTTACAGTTGCACAAGCAGCAGATGAATTGCTTGGCTTAGAAGGTGTAGAAGCATCTTATGTAGTAGCACGAAGATCAGAAGACACAATTGGTATTTCTGCCCGTTCGTTAGGAGAAGTAAACGTACAATTAACGATGGAAGCACTCGGTGGAGGCGGCCACTTATCCAATGCTGCAACACAAATTAAAAATACAACAGTAGAAAAAGCAATCGAAGCATTAGTTGAGGTTGTTGAATCAGATGATAAAGGAGTGGAAGAATAATGAAAGTTATTTTCACACAAGATGTTAAAGGTAAAGGTAAAAAAGGTGAAGTGAAAGATGTACCAGTAGGATATGGTCAAAACTATTTAATCAAAAATAATTATGCTGTAGAAGCAACACCTGGAAACCTCAAACAATTAGAACAACAAAACAAACGTCAAGAAGAATTAAAACAACAAGAAATAGAAGATGCTAAAGCACTTGCGGAAAAACTTAAAGAATTAGAAGTTAAAATTCCAGCTAAAACAGGTGAAGGCGGTAAATTATTCGGATCAGTAAGTACGAAACAAATTACGCAAGCATTAGATAAACAACACAAAATCAAAGTTGATAAACGTAAAATGGACTTACCAAATGGTATTCACAGTTTAGGTTATACAAATGTACCAATTAAACTACACAATAAAGTTTCTGGTACATTAAAAGTACATGTTGTTGAAGAATAAAGGCATCAATAAAATGGTCGGTATTTGATTTACCGACCTATTTTAATGCGTTATAATAAAAATTATTAAAAATGGAAAGGAGTAATCAGTATGGATGGTATGGATAATATGATGAACCCAAAACAAATGCCCCATAGTATAGAGGCTGAACAATCTGTTATCGGTGCAATCTTGATTGATCCTGAACTGATTAACTCAACAGGTGAAACATTAATACCTGAAGCTTTCTATCGTGCAAATCATCAACACATATTTAGAGCGATGTTAATGCTAAATGAACAGAATAAAGAAATTGACTCTGTTACATTGATGGACCAGTTGGCTGCAGAATCATTATTAGAAGAAGCGGGCGGTCCAGCCTATTTAGCAGAATTAGCAAATAATGTCCCTACAACAAGAAACATACATTTCTACATAGATATTGTGTTTAAACATGCAGTGAAACGCCAACTCATTCGTGTGGCGGATAGTATTGCTGAAGATGGGTATAATCCTGAACTTGATTTAGAATCATTGTTAGGAGATGCAGAAAAGAGAATTTTAGAGATTTCTGCTTCAAGAGGTACGGAAGGCTTCAAAGATATTAAAGATGTATTAAGTATTGTGTTTGATAATGCTGAACAGCTCGATCAAAATAACGGACAAACACCAGGTATACCAACTGGTTATCGAGATTTAGACCAAATGACAGCAGGATTTAACCGAAATGATTTAATCATTATTGCGGCACGTCCATCAGTAGGTAAGACTGCCTTCGCATTAAATATCGCACAACAAGTTGCAACGCACCAAGACTTGTATTCAGTTGGGATTTTCTCTTTAGAGATGGGTGCCGATCAACTTGCTACACGTATGATATGTAGTACGGGAAATGTCGATTCAAATAGATTGCGTACAGGTTCAATGACTGAAGAAGACTGGAGCAGATTTACAGTTGCAGTAGGTAAACTATCAAGAACGAAAATCTTTATCGATGATACACCAGGTATCCGAATTACGGATATTCGTGCTAAATGTCGTAGGCTCAAACAAGAACATGGATTAGATATGATCATGATTGACTACTTACAATTAATTCAAGGTAGTGGATCTCGTAGTTCAGATAATAGACAACAAGAAGTATCAGAAATCTCTCGTATGCTTAAAGCAATCGCAAGAGAATTAGAATGTCCCGTTATTGCGTTAAGTCAGTTATCTCGTGGTGTTGAACAACGACAAGATAAGAGACCAATGATGAGTGATATTCGTGAATCAGGTTCGATTGAGCAAGATGCGGATATCGTTGCCTTCTTATATAGAGATGACTATTACTCAAGGGGCGGCGAAGATGAAGACGGAGAAGCGGTCGATGCAGGTGCACAAGACGAGAATGGTGAAATTGAAATCATTATCGCTAAACAACGTAACGGCCCAACAGGAACCGTAAAACTACACTTCATGAAACAATATAACAAATTCACCGATATTGACTATCAACATGCCGGAATGGAATTTGGATAAAAAAGTTTTTAAGCTAAAAGACGTACATTTATTGTATATTATGCAAAAATGTACGTCTTTTGTTTTGTGTAAAGTAACACTTATGTACTTAAGTTTGTGTTTTTGAAAATGAATAAAATGGTTGTAATCCTTTTAAATACTGTGGTTAAGGTGTTTTTTAGCAATTCTAGGACGAATGGAGATTGTAATTTGACACTCGTAATTAATGTTCGTTTTTAGTTTGCAATTTAAGGATAGTACTGATAGAATACTTAATGGTTAATGAGAAAAAGCGGAGGTGCTCACATGTCATCAATCGTAGTCGTTGGGACGCAATGGGGAGACGAAGGTAAAGGTAAAATTACAGATTTCTTAGCAGAGGATGCAAACGTTATTGCACGTTTTTCAGGTGGTAACAATGCAGGTCACACAATTAAATTTGATGGAGAAACTTACAAATTGCATTTAGTACCATCAGGTATTTTTTATCAAGAGAAATCAAGTGTTATCGGTAACGGTGTAGTTGTTGATCCAGTAGCTTTATTGAAAGAATTAGATGCTTTAAATGAACGCGGAGTTGCAACAGACAATTTAAGAATTTCAAACCGTGCGCAAGTCATCTTACCATATCATCTTAAACAAGATGAATTAGAAGAAGAAAAACGCGGTGACAACAAAATTGGTACAACTAAAAAAGGTATCGGTCCAGCTTATGTAGATAAAGCACAACGTATCGGTATCCGTATGGCTGATTTATTAGATAAAGAAACTTTTGAAAAACGCTTAAAAGAAAATCTTGAATATAAAAATGAATTATTCGAAAAAATGTTCAACGCTGAAGGTTTCACTTTTGAAGAAATTTTTGAAACTTACTATGCAGCAGGACAACGTTTGAAAGAATATGTAACAGACACAGCTAAATTATTAGATGATGCTTTCGTAAACAATGAAAAAGTATTATTCGAAGGTGCTCAAGGTGTGATGTTAGATATCGACCACGGTACATATCCATTCGTTACTTCAAGTAATCCAATTGCAGGTAACGTTACAGTAGGTGGCGGTGTTGGTCCAACATACGTATCTAAAGTAATTGGTGTATGTAAAGCTTATACATCTCGTGTAGGAGACGGTCCATTCCCAACAGAATTATTTGATGAAGATGGTCACCATATCCGTGAAGTAGGTCGTGAATACGGTACAACAACTGGAAGACCACGTCGTGTAGGTTGGTTTGACTCAGTAGTTCTACGTCACTCACGCCGTGTAAGTGGTATTACAGATTTATCAATCAACTCAATTGACGTATTAACAGGATTAAAAACAGTTAAAATCTGTACAGCATACGAAATTGACGGTGTTGAAATCACTGAATACCCAGCAAACTTAAACGAATTAGAACGTTGTAAACCAATCTTTGAAGAACTACCAGGTTGGGAAGAAGACATCACAGGATGCCGTTCATTAGAAGAATTACCAGATAACGCACGCCGTTATTTAGAACGCATCTCTGAATTATGTAACGTTAAAATTTCTATCTTCTCAGTAGGACCAGATAGAAACCAAACAAACCTATTAGAAAACTTATGGGACTAATAAAATAAAGAGAAACCAGCAGATACGTAGCGTATCTGCTGGTTTTTTCATATTGGGGGAAGGGGTTGTGTGGTTTGGAGTGAGTTGAGGTGATGAGTTGGTTGGGGGGTGTTGAGCGTTGATATAAGGTGATGAGGGGTGAGTTGGGTTGGGGTGGACAGGATTGTTTAGAGTTGGGTTGGGAAAGCGGACGAGATTGGGGGCAGATGTGAGTTAAAGGCGGAATAAACTCACGAGATGGTTGAAGATGTGAGTTAAAGAGGCAGTAAACTCACGAGATCGTAAAAATTTTAGAAGTAAAAAGTAGAAATATTGTTTATACTAGCGAATTTAAATTATCTGTTTTAAAATTTAGACAAGATAATAAACAAAAGGAGGATCTCAAACTATGACTAAAAAACGATCTAAATCAGATAATAAAAATTTACCTTTAAATGAAAATGAACGCGAAGAACTTGAAAGACTTAGAAAAGAAAATGAGACGTTAAAGGAAGGTATAGCCTATCAAAAAAAGTTACAGGCCTTGACTGATATATATGGAAGCAACAATCAGAAAAAATAAAGGTCATTAAGGGCTACATGAAACATATAATATACTCATTAAGGTTTATATTTTTAAGTTCTGTTCAAAGTCATGGCTTAAGTACTGAATAAAGCCAAGAGATCGCCCAAGTCATGGCTTAAGTCCTGAATAAAGCCAAGAGATTGTCTAAGTCTTAGCTTAACGTCTGAATAAAGCCAAGAGATTGTCTAAGTCTTAGCTTAACGTCTGAATAAAGCCAAGAGATTGGCCGAGTCATGGCTTAAGTCCTGAATAAA